>JBBQLM010000011.1:0-101976 GCA_038327925.1 Burkholderiales bacterium
AGCCGTGGTCAACGCAGCTACCTGGTTGGTCTTCAACGCTGCAACCTGGTCGGTTCTCAGCGCCACCACCTGGTCTGTCGTCAACGCTGCAATACCGGTTGTGGTCAGCGACGTCGCCTGTCCTGTCGTCAAGGCAGCTACTTGGTCTGTCGTCAGACCCTTGGAGATCTGGTTGGTCGTCAGCGCCGCAATGCTCGCCGTCGTCAGCGCGGCCACATCGCCCGTCTCCATCGCTGCTATGCCAGCCGTGGTCAACGCCACTACCTGGTTGGTCTTCAGACCTGCGACTTGGTCGGTTCGGAACGCCACCACCTGATCGGTGGTCAACGCAGCAACACTACTCGTAGTCAAAGCAGCGACAAATTGAGTCTGCAGGGAAGCAAACTGGTCCGTTGTGAGCGCCCTCACCTGATCCGTTGTCAGCAGAATATAGTCTGCCGTAGACAAGCTATTGAGTTGAGTCGTCGTCAGAACAGCGATATTCGCTGTACTTAGTCCCAGAAAAGGTGAGGCCATGAATGTTTCTCCTACAAGATGCCGCACCTAATTAAAGAATAGGCCAGCCCAGCAATTTCACTTACGGAATACCAGTATCCTGTAACTATCGGCAAAATATGTGAAAAATTGAACAGCTTGTTGGTGTTATTTTTTCCTTTTGATGAAGCACGCTGCGAGCACATCCAGTGGTCACAAAAACGACTGAATACCACCGGATTCAGAATCCACAGTTATTGCAATACTTCAGTAACAAAAGGTAAAATTCCGGCAATTTCCACCAAAATACGCGGATATTCAGCAATATCATGCCAAGAAAGGCCTACTTATGCAGTCGCCTAATATCCCAAACCCATCACCGATACGGAGTATGCCGATTCCATTGGCACTTTCATCATGACCAAGAACACTTCAAAAACTGTATCGAAACCCAGGTATTTAACAGACACCATGCTGGTTCCCAAGTACGTCACCCAGTTTCAGTGTCTTGGCAATGAGTGCCCGGACACCTGCTGTGCCGGCTGGTCGATCACAATCGACAAGGAGACCTTTCAGGAATACCGTCGAGTCGTACAACCCCAGCTCAAACCGTTGCTGCAACAGTATTTGATTCAGGTAGACAAGGCGTCGTACGCCAAGCACGCAATGATCGGGCTGCGCGAAGCAGACTCCCACTGCGGAATGCATTCAAGCGGGGGACTGTGCATGGTTCAACAGCAGCTTGGCGAAGAGGCACTCTCCGACACTTGTTACATCTATCCCCGCTCGGTGGTCCGGTTTGGAGATCGCTTTGAGCAGAGCTTGACTCTGTCATGCCCGGAGGCAGCCCGACTGGCACTAACGCAAGCTGACGCATTTGAATTTGTCAGCTCCGAGTTCACAACGCGTCTAGCCACCACCACGGTAATTGGCCCCATTCGGGGTTACACCATGGAAGCGATGGACGAGGTCCATATTTTCCTCATTCAGCTCTTTCAGACTCCTGAGCTATCCAACACCGAGCGCTTGGCCGCTACAGGCTGGCTGTGCCAACAGTTGGATGCGTTGGTCTCAGCCCACGAGCAGGCCAAAGTGGACACGCTCCTGGCTGAGATGCGGGAAATGGTGGAGAGTGGACACATCCACGCCATCGTTGACCAACTCAACAGGCAACACGAAGCCAGTGCCACCGTGTTTTCCATCCTGTTCGAAACAAAGACCGCCAGCAGTCAATCACCCAACCAGCGCGAGATCCTCGAACAGGTCCGCACCGGACTGGAAATCGATAGAAACCTTGATTTAACGAAGATTTCTGACAGCTACGGCCGTGGCATCCAATTGCTACAACAGGATGGGGGGCTATACGAAGGAATGATGGCTCACTACTTGCTCAATGACCTTGTGCGGGAAACCTTTCCCTGGACACAGACCACGACCATGGAGCATTACCGCCGCCTGCTCACCCGCTACGGAATACTGCGCCTCATGCTATCCGGGGTTGCTGCGGCGCAGGGAACTGCGCTGAACGAAGCAAAAATGGTGCAGACCATCCAAGTCTTCTGCCGCACCTATCAACACAACTCAGCGTTTGCTAAGCAAGCGGAGGACTTACTGGCCCAATCGGACTGGGCCCAACTCGACCGTCTGTACGCCCTACTCAATTAGTGCAAGAACGGCGATTGCCCTGTAGTTTTTTCGTCGAGGTGCTCTAGCCAGGGCTCGGCCAAGTAGCGAATCTGTGCGTCGTTGTACAAAATGCGCTGCATGATTTTGGACTTTTCGCTGCGCTGCTCCGGCAAAAGCTGCTCGGAATGGCTACGCAGACGAAGTTGCTCAATCAGAACAGCACATACGCCTTCGCAGCGCACCACCTGCTCCCAGTCCTGGGATTTCGCCGCATCCAGCATCTTGAGGCTGCTTTCCTCAATGGACTTGTAATAGTCGATCAGCATTTGTGACATATCGGACTCCCGCTTACATGGAATACTGCGGAAGACCAGCCACCTCGGCCTTGATCTCGGCCCAAGCCTGCGCCACAGGTTGAATCAAACTGATCACCTCATCCACCTTCTTGAGGTCGTTTTTCAAATTCGCCTCCGTGAGCACCAGAATGCAATAGTCATACAGACCACGCAAATTGACAGCCAGTTCACCGCCCTTAGCGTCATTGAGCCCAGCTTTCAGGCCTTCTTCGATCAACCGAACCGAACGCAAGATCGCCTTGCCTTTTCCAGGAATATCGCCTGCCTGCATGGAGAGCTTTGTTGCCCCCAAGGACTGCATCAAAGCCTGGTACAAAAGTCCCACCAATTGATGGGGATCGGCACCCGCTACTGCGGTTTCAACCCCAACGGATCTGTAAGCATTTGCGGAGCGCATGTTGACTGATGTGTACATTTTGAGTCTCGTGTAGCTGCTTGATATATTAGTTATCGGCAGCCCTACAGGTAACTCAAGGGCAATTCGGCTACATAGGCGGTATTAGTTGGAGCAAGGAACGACGCCACCCATCCGGTACTCAGCTGGTCTTGTTCCACTGCGCCAGTTGCGCCGTCACATAGGAACTCAGACCACTCATCTTGGCCATTTGGGCGTCAAGTGCAGAGTATTGCCTGCGCAATTGCGTCTCGATACGGGCCGCGCGCTCCGTGATCCTGTCCTGTTCATCACCATTGCGGGAAATGGCCCCTTGCAGCGCAGTTGACTTGTTGACCACCGTTCCATCCGCCTTGAGTAGCCCCTTGGCGAAATCGCGAAGCTTGAGGGCAAAACCATTTGTCGCGGTATCGGCATTGTCGGTTGTGAACAACTTCTGCAGGTTGCTCATGTCCCCCATGGCTGTCGTCAACTTGGTCGTGTTCAGCTTCAACGCCCCATCCGTCTGCTGCTCCAGCCCCACCTCCGACAGCCTGGCAAAGGTTGACCCCACGCTGCTGGAGCCAATAATCTTGCGCATCAAGCTCTGCAATCCAACCGTTGTTGAGTCGCCCTGCAATACGCCTGACTTGCCGCCCGACACATATTTGGTGGAATCCGCCAGTGTCTTGCTTAGGGCCGAATAGGTGTCAGCAAAGGTTTGGATATTTTTTTGAATGGCCGCTTTATCCTGCGAAACCGAAATCTGGACCGGTGAGCCGGGGAGGGTTGTCTGGAGCAAATTGAAGGTTATTCCCGGCACCACGTTGGCCACCGTGTTGGTCGCCGACTCAATAGCCACGCCATTGATCTTCAGCGTCGCATTCAGCCCCGACTGACCCAGCTCCATGCCGCCGGCCACTCCGAACCCGTATGACAGGCTGTCCAAGGCGGCGAAGTCACCATTGGCAGCAATGGTAAAACCGGCATCACTCCCTGTTGTAGTTGATTGCAGGGACAGCCGTTCGGTATTTCCGCTGCGCAGGACCGTCGCCGTGACCCCCGCGTTTTGTGCATTGATCGCACTGGCAATAGCGGAATACGTGTCGGTCTCCTTGACATTGACCGTCAAAGCGGTGGCAGCCCCCGGAACAAATGGACCTGCCCCGGTCGCACCCCAACTACCCAACTGGATGGTCAGAACACCCGTTCCGGGCCCAGCCCCCAGACCCGCCCCCACCGCAACGCTGCTTGAGGCGGTCGTCTGCGCCTGTGCCAATCGGGTTACATCCAAGCCAAAAGCAGTGGAAGTCGCCGTAGAACCAGCGGTAACGGTTACAGCCGAGGTATTTGACGAAGTGGCCGCTTGCGCAGACCAATTGCTAGCCGACGCAAGGGCGGTTGCGGCATCCTGCAAGGCCGAAACCTGGGACTTTATCGTGCCGTACAGCGACAACTGACTTTGTAGGGTCGTTGCCTTGGTTTGCAGCGTTTTGATGGGCTGCTTCTCAATCGCTACCAACTGCGAAACGATGCTGTTGACATCCAGCCCACTACCGACACCCGGTGATGAAATTGCCATTGCGGCCTCCTATCGTCAGTTTATAGCGCCTTACCCATTTTTCAAAACGCCGAAAAGCGGCGTTGGGCTGTGCCAAACGCCGCCATCGAATGCGCCGGGGAAACCGGCGCTTCGAACCAAGCCGGACTTACCGCAGCAAAGCCAGCACACCGTTAGGCCCCTGGTTGGCCTGCGCCACCATCGCCGTACCAGCCTGTTGCAGCACCTGGGCACGCGTCAGGGCAGCGGTTTCCATGGCGTAGTCGGCATCCACAATCCGCCCGTGTGCTGCGGCAGAGTTCTCAGCACCGACGCGCAGGTTGGAGATCACACTTTCAAAGCGATTTTGCGAAGCACCCCATGTGGCACGCAATGTTGTTACCGCGTCAATGTCAGTGTCCAGTTTGGTGAGCTCAGCACCGGCAGTAGCTACTGTGCCACCCAAGTCCGCAGAAGTTCCGGTGTACGTAGCACCCTGAATGGAAATCGTATCCCCGTTGTTTGCTCCCACCTGGAAGTCAAATTTTGTGGCGGCAATGACAGCCACTCCATTGAACTTGGTATTGGTCGCAATGC
Organism: Burkholderiales bacterium; assembly: GCA_038327925.1. Taxonomy (GTDB): domain Bacteria; phylum Pseudomonadota; class Gammaproteobacteria; order Burkholderiales; family Burkholderiaceae_C; genus Allorhodoferax. The sequence continues at coordinate 4,967 of JBBQLM010000011.1, forward strand.
GGGTATTTTCGGCTGCCAGCAACTTGTACTCTACTTCGAGAGAAACCACGTCGGCATCCTTATTAGAACCGTTTGCACCCTGCACAGCCAACTCACGCATACGCTGCAGATTGCTGGAAATCGCGCCCAAGGCACCTTCTGCCGTTTGCGCCATCGAGATGGCGTCGTTGGAGTTGCGGATGGCCACATTCATGCCACGGGTTTGCGCATCCATGCGTTCGGCAATGGCCAAACCAGCGGCGTCATCCTTGGCGCTGTTAACGCGCATCCCGGAGGACAGGCGCTGCATGGCGGTGTTGAGTGACAAAGACGACGCAGCCAAATTGCGTTGGGCATTGATCGACGTGATATTGGTGTTAATTCCAGATGACATTTTGATTCTCCTAAAGATCGTTACAACCAGGCATCACTGCCCTTTACATAGCCAGCCCCAAGGCTGGTTGCCATGACCGGGGCATCCTCTGAGACGCCTTCTGGTCGACGAGCCCTTGAACCAGAACCCGTTGAGATTGTTTTCGGCCACCTGAAGTCGGTACTTGAGGACTTATTTCAATTGCACGCCCTTGGAGCGCGGGAAATGGCGTGGTTTTACCGGTTTTATCGGAGAACTGAAAAATTCAAGTTTCTCCACAATTTGCTGACCGTGTAGCCAAGTCGGCGAGTGAGCTGACTCCAACCGGGAATTACCCCGGGCTTAACAGCTTTAAAGGAGCATCTAATGTCAACCAGTATCAATACCAACATTGCCTCGTTGAACGCGCAGCGTAATTTGTCGACTTCGGCACTCTCTCTGAGCACATCCATGCAACGCCTGTCATCCGGCTTGCGCGTCAACAGCGCCAAGGACGATGCTGCCGGACTGGCCATTGCCGAGCGTATGGACACACAGACCCGCGGCATGAATGTGGCCATCCGCAACTCCAACGACGCCATCTCCATGGCGCAAACCGCTGAAGGTGCACTGGGCGCGATCACCAACAACCTGCAACGCATGCGCGAACTGGCCGTGCAGGCAGCCAACGGAACCAATACGCCCGACGACATTAAGTCATTGGATCAGGAATACGTGCTGCTGAAGCAAGAGAATGACCGCGTTATCGCCTCTACTGCCTTCAACAATGTCCCATTGTTGAGCGCTGCAGTCGCTGCCCAATTCCAGGTGGGCGCCAACACCCTCGACGTGATCATCGTCAACGCAGGAATGGCAGCGCAAACGGCTACATCGCTAGGGGTCGATAATCTGAGTGCATCGGCAGAATTGGCGTTTTTGGACGCGGACATCACCACCATGACCAGCATTCGAGCCACTTGGGGCGCCTCCCAGAATCGCTTTGAACAGGTGATTGCGAATCTGCGTGTCGCCGCCGAAAACTCGGCCGCATCCCGTGGCCGCATCATGGACGCCGACTACGCCAAGGAAACAGCCAACCTGTCCCGCGCGCAGATTCTGCAACAAGCAGGAACCGCCATGGTTGCACAGGCGAACCAGATGCCCCAGGGCGTGCTGGCTCTGTTGCGTCAATAAACCTGGCAATGGGTTTGGGATTCCAGCAATCTGCTGATTGCTGAACGCGCCCGCCTATCCATAATCGAACCGGCGTAGACCGCCGCAACCGCATGCACTGTTTTGCGTCTTGCCATGCATTCCATATCGGCCGACATCGACCGAACTTTAGGCTTAGAAGTACGGATCATTGGTGTATTTCGCACGCGGGGTATGCACGACCGCAGTTAGCGGCCATACCCATCTGCGCAGTAGATTTGGCACTTGTAGGAATTTGCCCTACAGGCAGCACAGGTTTTTCCGACATCCGGATTAGCCGCTCTCCGATTTAAGTTTCTGGCACTCCAGCCCAGAATTGACTCCATGGTGATTCACACGAATAACCGCTGATACCAGGAGCCCAACATGACCAACGAACAAATGCTGACCGAGATCCGGGAAGCCAACATGACCTACCTGATGCTGGCCCAAAACCTGATCCGCCAGGACAAGGCCGAAGCGCTGTTCCGCCTGGGTATGTCCGAAGATGCCGCTGATCTGATCGGCGCACTGTCGCCCGCCCAGATCATGAAGATTGCATCCGGCAACATGCTGCTGTGCCGCTTCCGTGTGGACGACGACATCGTGTGGAACCTGCTGACCAACCACTCGGTGAACAAGGTTGACAACGACGCCACCACCAAGCTGCACGCCAGCATTTTGATGGCCGGCCGTTACGCCGAAGCCGTTTAAGCAGACACCCCAATTTCCCGGAGAACGACCATGGCCACCAAGAGCGTACTAAACGATTCCAAGCAGGTAGAGCGCGCCGTTGCGCTGATTCAACTCGGCGCCCGCCTCCAGGTCCTGGAGAGCGAAACCGACCTGTCGTACGAACGCCTGCTGCGCCTTTACAAGGAAGTGGCCGGTCGCTCCCCCAGCAAAGGCCAACTGCCGTTCTCCACTGAATGGTTTCTGACCTGGCAGCCGAACATCCATGCATCCCTGTTCCAGAACACGTATGAGTACCTGACCAAGGTCAGCGCCCTGGACGACATTGACGCGATCATGAAGGCCTACCGCCTCTACACCGAGCAAATTGCCGCCTGCGGCGTGGAACCCCTGCTGTCCCTGACACGCGCCTGGCGCCTGGTGAAGTTCATCGACAACAACATGCTGTCCATGACCAAGTGCTGCAAGTGCGGCGGCCATTTTGTCAGCGAAGCCTATGAAAACAGCCGCCACTTCGAGTGCGGCCTGTGCACCCCGCCTGCCCGCGCCGGCAAGGGCGCTGCAGCCGGCGGCATCCTGCTGCACTAATAGCTATAACTTCGATAGCTGCTTACGCAGTATCCACGAGGGCTAGGAGCCAATTTTATCAAATACTCTTGGGCCAATCTGCAACCTGAGACACCGAGCCCCCGGAACCACGGTCTGACACCCGCCAGGGCCAAATTTCTCAAGCCCAAGAGGGCGACGCCGATATGATAATGACAGGCCGTTAAAAGCCGCGCTGTTCAACCCTTGAAGCGTCCTGCTTCCCTGTCACAATGCGCCTATGTTTGTAATCGTCGGCTGGCTTATCGTCTTGGTTTGCGTCTTTGGCGTATACATCTTCCATGGTGGAAACATCATGGTGATCATGAAGGCGCTTCCGTTTGAGTTGATCACCATTGGCGGCGCAACGATCGGCGCTTTTCTGGCTAACAACCAGATGAAAGTGGTCAAGGCCACCATCACCGGCATTGGTATGTGCTTCAAGGGAAGCAAATACACCAAGGAGCGGTACATGGAGCTGATGGCCCTGATGTACGACATCCTCCAAAAAGCCCGCAAGGAAGGCCTGATGGCCATTGAAAAGGATGTCGAAGAACCCCACGAATCCGCGCTTTTCAAAAAATACCCGGCCGTAGGAAGCGACCACCACGTAGTGGAGTTCATCACCGACTACCTGCGAATGATGGTTTCCGGCAACCTGAATGCGCACGAAATCGAGTCCCTGATGGACAGCGAAATTGAAACCCACCACCACGAGGCCCACGCTGCGGTTGCGGCCCTGCAACGCGTGGCAGGCGGGTTGCCCGCCTTCGGTATCGTGGCCGCGGTGCTGGGCGTGGTCAACACCATGGGCTCCGTGGGACAACCACCGGCCGTTCTGGGTGGCATGATCGGTTCCGCACTGGTGGGTACGTTTTTGGGCATTTTGCTCGCCTACGCGTTTGCCGAACCGCTGGCCGGTCTGCTGGAGCAAAAAACGGAAGAAACCGGCAAGGAGTTGCAGTGCATTCGCACCACGCTGTTGGCCAGCATGCAGGGTTACAACCCGTCCACTGCCATTGAGTTTGGCCGCAAAGTGCTGTACTCCACCGAGCGCCCAACATTTATCGAGCTGGAAAGCTACGTGAAGGGCAAGAAGTAAGCCCATGGGGATCTGAGCATGGCGGGAGACGCCAAGAAACTGCAACCGATCATCATCAAGCGGGTCAAGAAGGGTGGCCACGCTGTGCATGGGGGCGCCTGGAAGATTGCCTACGCCGACTTCGTGACCGCCATGATGGCTTTTTTCCTTTTGATGTGGCTACTGGGCAGCACCTCGGAAGGAGACAAAAAGGGTATTTCCGACTATTTCCAGTCGCCCATGAAAGTCGCCATGCAGGGTGGCAGCGGAGCCGGAGCCAGCAGCAGCGTGGTCAACGGCGGCGGCAGCGACCTTACCCAAACCACAGGTCAGGCTAAACGCGGAGAGGGCGCTGATCGCAAGGCCAAGCGACTATCTGCTGAGCAAGCCAAAGCCGAAGCCGCCAAGCGCGATGCAAAAATGCTGGCTGCACTCAGCGCCAAGATCGCCGCAGCGATTTCCAGCAAACCCAAGCTAGCGGAATTCGCCAGCCAGATCCGCCTGGAAATAACCCCCGATGGACTGCAGATCCAGATCGTGGATGATCAAAAACGACCGATGTTTGACAGCGGCAGCGCCGTGCTCAAGCCCTACATGCGCGACATCCTGCGCGAAATCGGCACCGCACTGCTGGATGTGGAGAACAAGATCAGCCTGGATGGCCACACCGACCGCAGTGCCTATGGCAATGCTGACCGCGGCTACAGCAACTGGGAGCTTTCCGCCGACCGCGCCAACGCTACACGCCGGGAACTGGCCAGCGCTGGCATGCCGGAAGACAAACTGGCCCGCGTGGTTGGCATGGCATCCAGCCTGTTATTGGACCCGGCCGATCCCTTAAGCCCCAGTAACCGCCGTATCAGCATTCTGGTGATGACAAAGGATGCCGAAGAACGGCTGCTGGGCGGCCAACGCGTGCCGGTGGACCTGGAAAGCGAAATCGAAACTCCACCAGCCACTGCCGCTGCACAGCCATTGCACTAATTCGGTTCAAAATTCGGTGATACTTAACGCTATGCAAAAATCACCCGCGAAAGGGTAATCCATGTCAAAAGAACTACGCTTTTTAGTCGTCGACGATTTCTCCACCATGCGACGGATCGTGCGCAATTTGCTCAAGGAAAGCGGATTTGTTGACGCGGACGAAGCAGAAGACGGTGTTGTCGCCCTGCAAAAACTCCGCAGCTCCAATTTCGACTTTGTGGTCAGCGACATCAACATGCCCAATATGAATGGGTTCCAGTTGCTCACCGAAATCAAGAAAGATGAAAAGCTCAAACACTTGCCCGTCCTGATGGTGACAGCTGAAGCCCGCAAGGAAGATATCGTGCTGGCGGCCCAGCAGGGTGCCGCCGGTTACATCGTCAAGCCGTTCACCAAGGCGACCCTGGAGGACAAGGTCAACCACATCCTCACCAAAATGGGTTTGAAGTAGACGGGGATTCCCCTTCTTTTGAGCCTTTAGTTTCAGGGGGGGCTCGCGACAATGGTGGCAACTACAGAGCCCCACCATGGAATCAGGCAGTCAAGATCGCAACCTCCCGGCGTCAGAGCGCAAGCTCAAGAAGGCGCGTGAAGACGGCCAGGTAAGCCGCTCGGAAGACCTGTCGCACCTCGCGGTCCTGGGTGCAGGTGCCGCAGCGGTTCTGGCTCTCGCTCCCATCCTCTTTGAACGCCTGCAGCAGAGCATGGGCAAGCAGTTGTCCTTTGACGCAGCAACCGTGATGCAAACCGGCTATATGCTGACCCGGCTGGCCGAGGCCACCACCGTTGGCATTGCCGGTTGCGTTGCATTCGCCGCCATAATTACCGCGGCCACCATCACGGCCGCCGTCGGATCCGGTGGCTGGGTCAACAGCCTCAAGCCCGTGATGCCGGACCTTAGCCGCCTCAACCCTCTGTCAGGCTTTGGCAACCTCTTCACGAAAAAGAAGCTGCTTTCCGTCACCAAAATGGCCATCCTGACCGGTGTCTTGTTTGCCATCGCCGCGATGTTCCTCAGCTCCGGAATTCATACCGTCGCATCTTTGGTGCTGCAGCCTTCCAGCGCAGCCATCCGGCATTTGACTGAGTGGCTGACCAGTGGAATGGGCCTTCTCCTACTTGTCGTTCTGTTTGCAGCACTGGTTGATCTGCCTTTGCAGAAATTTCTGCACCGGGATGAAATGAAAATGTCGCACCAGGAAGTGAAACAGGAAGGCAAGGAGTCCGACGGCAATCCACAGGTCAAGGCCAAGATGCGCCAGAAACAACGTGAAATGGCGCAGAGAAACAGCGTCAACGCTGTGCCCAAGGCCGATTTTGTCGTCATGAACCCCACCCATTTTGCGGTCGCCATCCGCTATGACGAAAAAACCATGCGTGCGCCCCAGGTCGTATCCAAGGGCGCCGACCTGCTGGCCATGAAGATCCGCGACGTAGCCAAACACCACGCGATTCCCGTACTGCAGTCCCCTATGCTGGCACGCGCCTTGTACGCCAACTCGGAGCTGGACCAGGACATTCCATCTACCCTGTACACCGCCGTCGCTCAGGTTCTGGCGTATGTCTACAAGCTGCGTGCTGCCATGCGCGGCGACGGCCCCATGCCCGGCGAACTGCCCCAACCCTTTGTGCCGCCGGAGCTTGATCCCCTGGCCAAGACCGTGAAGGCGGCTGCCCTATGAACGCCCAAATCAAATCCCTGCAACAGTGGTTCGGCAGCAATAGCTCCCTGATCCAGGGCGCCTCTGCGCCCATGCTGGTGGTCGCGATTCTGGCCATGATGGTCCTGCCGCTGCCGCCCCTGTTGCTGGACGCATTCTTCACCATCAATATCGCCGTGGCCCTGATGGTGATGATGGTTGCCGCCTACATGATCCGCCCCCTGGATTTCGCGGCGTTTCCCTCGGTTCTGCTGCTCACAACCCTGATGCGGCTGTCGCTCAACGTGGCATCCACCCGGGTCGTGCTGCTGGAAGGCCACACCGGTCCGGGCGCCGCTGGCGCCGTGATCGAGGCCTTTGGCCACTTCCTGATCGGCGGCAACTTTGCCGTGGGTCTGATCGTTTTTGCCATCCTGGTTGTGATCAATTTCGTTGTGGTGACCAAGGGCTCCGAGCGCATTGCCGAAGTGTCGGCCCGCTTCACCCTGGACGCCATGCCCGGCAAGCAAATGGCGGTAGACGCCGATCTGAATGCAGGACTGATTGACGAGAAAGAAGCCAAGCGCCGCCGCGCCGAAGTGGGCGAAGAGGCCGAGTTCTTTGGCTCCATGGACGGTGCATCCAAGTTTGTCCGCGGTGACGCCGTTGCCGGCATCCTGATCCTGCTGATCAACATTTTTGGTGGCTTTGCCATCGGTATTCTGCAACACGACCTGAGTGCCTCCCAGGCGGCCAACACCTACATCCTGCTGGCGGTTGGTGATGCCCTGGTTGCCCAAATACCCGGTCTGCTGATTTCAGTCGCAGCCGCGATGGTGGTGTCGCGCGTCGGTAAGGAGCAGGACATTGGCAAGCAAATTGTGGGCCAGATGTTTGTGTCACCCAAGGTCCTGGGTATCACCGCCGTCATCATGTTCATTCTGGGGATCATCCCCAACATGCCGCACTTCGTGTTCCTGACCATTTCTTCGGTTCTTGCCTACGGCGCATGGGTACTGGCCCACAAGCCACCTCCGGTCGATCCAGAGACGCAGGTGGTCCCGGTCAATACCGACGGTGAAGCGTCCTGGGATGACCTGCAGCCCGTTGACCAACTGGGTCTGGAACTGGGCTACCGCCTGATTGCACTGGTCGACAAGACCCGCCAAGGCGATCTATTGACCCGCATCAAGGGTGTGCGTCGCAAGTTCGCACAAGAGGTGGGATTCCTGCCCCCACCCGTCCATGTGCGTGACAACCTGGAACTCAAACCCAGTGGCTATCGCATTACCCTGCGCGGAGTCATCGTTGGTGAGGGCGAAGCATTCCCCGGCATGTACCTGGCCATCAATCCGGGAGGCATCACCACGCCATTGATTGGCACTGCCACCACCGACCCCGCATTTGGATTGCCCGCACACTGGATCGACGAACAGCAAAAGGAAACGGCACAAATGGTCGGGTTTACCGTCGTTGATTCCGAGACTGTCATGGCCACCCATTTGTCACACTTGATGCAGGTTCAAGCATCCAAGTTGCTGAGCCGTACAGAGACCCAACAACTGGTGGAACACGTGGCCAAACTGGCACCCAAACTAATCGAAGAAGTGGTACCCAAGATGGTTTCGATTGCCGTTTTCCAGAAAGTGCTGCAGCTTCTGCTGGACGAATCGGTCCATATTCGGGACATTCGCACCATCATCGAGTCCATTGCGGAACATGCCGGCTCCACGCTGGACCCCGCAGAATTGGCGCGCCGGGTGCGGGTCGCTTTGTCCCCCGCCATCGTCCAACAAATTTACGGCCCCAGCCGCGAGCTCAATGTGATTGCCATTGACCCGGGACTGGAGCGCCTGCTAGTTCAAGCCCTGGGCAACGCTTCCGGACCGGCCCTGGATCCCGGTGTCGCTGAAATGCTGACCCGCAGCGCAGCCGAAACCGCCATGAAACAGGAAGAGATTGGCGTACCGGCCTGCCTGCTGGTGCCCGATCAAATTCGCGCCGCCATCTCGCGCCTGGTGCGCCGCGTGGCGCCCCGCCTGCAAGTGCTGGCACACAGCGAAATTCCTGAAACACACACGATCCGCATCGGTCCGATTCTCAGAGGCGCAACATCATGAACATTCAACGCTTTACAGCTGCCACCTCCCGTGAAGCACTGGCCAAGGCTCGCGTGGCCTTTGGTGATGGCACGCTGATTCTGTCCAATCGCCCAACTGAAAACGGTGTGGAAGTCGTTGCAACGGCGGAAGACTCCCTTGCAGCGCTGGATCAGGCGCATGAACACTCTGTTCAAAAAAGCGCGAGTGCCCCCGCGCGGGCCACCCCACCCAGCTACCAGGAAGTGGCCAGCAAGGTGGAAGACGACGCCGCCCAACTGGCCATGAGCACGCTCTCTTTCCAGGACTATGTGCGGGAACGCATGATGCGCAAGCGCCATGAATCCGCCGTAACCACCATTCCGGCCGATCGCCCCCAACACGAGCAGCAGCTAGAGCGGCCACGCACAATACCGGTGGAATACATTCTGGAGAAGAAGGAAGCCATCGCGCCAAGGGCGGTCGCGCCTCGCAAGACTGCAGCACCTGCGTTGCAATCCGAGGGAGTGTCGCAAGGCATCGTAGCCGAACTGCACGCCATGAAGGAGCTGATGGAGGACCGGTTCAACACGCTGGCCTGGCTGGGTCAGGCGCGCCAGAACCCGATTCAAGCCAACCTGATGCTCAAACTCATCCGTGCGGGCTATTCGCCCAACCTGTCGCGCACCATCCTTGAGCGCATGCCGGAGGAAATGAACGCCGCAGAATCGGTGCAGTGGATGGTCAACGTTCTGGAGCGCAACCTGAAGACGGATGCTGAAAGCCCACTGCTGCACGAGGAAGGCGGCATCTTTGCCCTGATCGGTGCGACCGGAGTCGGCAAGACCACCACCACCGCAAAATTGGCCGGGCTGTGCGCCCGCATGCACGGCCCCGGTAGCGTCGGACTGCTCACGCTGGACACCTACCGCGTAGGTGCCCACGAGCAGCTGCGCGCCTATGGCAAGATGTTGGGGGTTGTCGCCCATTTGGCCCATGATCGGGTGGCCCTGCAGGATCTGCTGGGCCTGCTGTCGAACCGGAAGATGGTGCTAATTGATACCACCGGCCTGGCACCCCGCGACCCGCGCAAACGCGAGATCATGGACCTGCTTGACCTGCCCAACGTGAAGCGGCTGCTGGTACTGAATGCAGGCAGCCATGGTGACACACTGGACGAAGCCGTGGCGGCGTTCAAGTCCACCGGACCACAACACACCATATTCTCCAAGACCGACGAAGCGGTGAAACTGGGTCCGGCGATTGACGCCGCCATCCGCAACCAACTGGTCCTGCGCGGCGTGACGACTGGTCAGCGCGTTCCGGAAGACTGGGAAGCAGCGAATGCCCCAAAACTGGTGCGCCAGTCCATGCGCACCGCTGGCATTTCGGCCTACGACCCCAAGGTCAGCGACCTCGGGTTCTATTTCGGTCACCCCACGGGTCAGTCAGCCGTCAAGGGGCGCTTGGATGCTTGACTATTTTGCCAACCAGGCATCCGGCCTGATTGGCCTGGGTGCCAAACCTGGACCGCGCATGATGGCCGTGGTCAGCCACGGAGACGAGCGGGCGGAACTGCCGCTGCTATGGCAACTCTGTCTGGAATTGGTGAATTGTGGCTACACGGTAACCGTACTGGACGCAACCACCCAGGAGTCCGAGTCCAATCCCGGTTTGGCCCAACTCCTGGATGACCCCCGCTGGAGCGGCGATGAGGACCGCCAGCCTGGTGCATGGACCGTGCTGGCCGCCGCAGTGGGCGTTCAAAGCCTGTGTGCAGCACCTTCACAGCAATCACAGAGTCTTCGCCAACTGGGTCACGTGTTCCCGCAGGGAAGCGTTGTCATTCTGTACTGCAAAGTAGAATGGATGATCCCCTTGCTTGGCGACTGCGCCATTGAACCCCTGTTGGCGGTTTCTCCCATGAGAAACTCCCTGCTGACCAGCTATTTGGCATTGAAACGTTTATTGCTAGCCGGAAAACTTAAGCCTACCATCGTCAACATGATCCCCGATTCGTCACCCGCTCCATCTACCCATACGGAGTCTGTGGCTGCGAGTTTGAGCGAGTGCGCAAAGCGATTTCTGGGTCATGAGGTCAAGGCCTTCGATATCGCCGAACAGCACAGTGAAGAGCCCTTGTATGGTGAAACGCAGCGCCTGGCCCTGCGTCTGCTGGAAAGTGCGGTGGCGCTGAATGCAGACTACCAACCCGGGGGGGCCGGTGTGCACATGTCGCACGTCAGACATATTGACCATTTCGCGGGGAGCCATTGATGTACACGGAGAAAGGTCAACTGGACCGCTCAGCCCTGATCAAACAGTACCAGCCACTGGTTCGAAGGCTGGCGCACTACATGATGGCCAAACTGCCCGCCAGCGTGGAGGTGGATGACCTGATCCAGGTGGGCTTGATCGGACTGGCCGATGCACTGTCCCGCTACGAAGCGTCCCAGGGCGTGCAATTTGAAACCTTTGCCACCCAACGCATTCGGGGCGCCATGCTGGACGAGTTGCGCGGCAACGACTGGATGTCACGCGGCTCCCGCAAGAGCCAAAAGGACATCGAAACCACCATGCGGCGCCTGGAACACCGCTTGGGGCGCAGCCCGATCGAGTCTGAAATCGCCAAGGAGATGGGCCTGACCCTGGCCGACTACCAATCACTGCTGAGCAAGGTGCGGGGCACCCAGTTGGTGTATCTGGAAGACATGGCGCGCTCCCATGAGGATGACGACAATTTCCTCGATCGCCATGTAGCCGATACGGATTCGGACCCCATGAACATGCTGCGTGACCAGCGCCTGCGGCAATCGTTGGTTACAGCCATCAAGAGCCTGCCCGAACGGGAGCAGTACATCATGAGCATGTACTACGAGCAGGATATGAATCTCAAGGAAATTGCAGCAGTGCTGGACGTCACCGAATCCCGGATCTGCCAACTGCACAGCCAGTCCATTGCCCGTCTGCGGGCCAAGATGCGCTCACACTGAACGAAGCGGCTTCTTCAGGCCGCTTGGTCCCAATCTTCGGATGAATTAAGCGGAGAGTACGGAAAAAGCACCTGACTGGCGGATCGGGCTTCCGTAGGCCCTGGTTCCGGCGTAAGTTGCTTTTTGTTGCGTGGCCGGCACCACCACGGCCAGCGCGTGATCAACATATGCTGATTGGCGCAACAGGTTTTCACGCAACGCACCCAAGCCGCTGGACAAGGCCCGAATCCGGCGAGCCCGACTTGGTGAGTTCAGTTGGACACGTCCGACCTGGTCTGCCATTTGAATCAGTTCAACTGCCAATTGTTGAAACCTGGCGCCTGCAGTCTGGAACAGCTCCGGGTTGCCAGCAATCAGGCTGCCGCCCAATTCCTGGATTTGTGCCTCCAGAAGGTCGAGTTGAATATCGAGGGTGGAATGTGACATATCAGGACCTTTGCACGTAAATACTTGCGCAGGCCCCGAAACCGCTTAACTGGTAGTGCGGTTGAGCATTTCCTGCGCGTTGGACAGCAGCTTGTCTGCAATGGCTTCCGGGTTGACCACGTAGGTCCCTTGCTGGATAGCCGAGCGAACGTTCGCAACCTTCTGGGTATCGATGTCCGCAGCCTCGCCACGTCCGGCTTTCTCCAGACCGCGGGCCAAAGTCGACACCGTCACAGCCACTCCGGCGGAACGCGTACCTTGGTTGGCCGTGGTGGTCGCCGCGCCACTCGTACTGGCTCCCTGCCCTGCTTTCTGGGTCGCTGCAGCATTGCCCGAGCGGATTTGGATCGAATTGTCTGAGGGTTGACCGATTTTCATAGCGTTCTCCAAAACCACAATAAGTGTTGCCTTGTGCGAATGATATCGGCAGCATCATGACGGACTTTAGAGTTATTTGCACCGGAATTTACCTGCACTAATCATCTACAGGTCGATTTTTACTGTTCGCATATCCAGCACTAGGCCGGATGAGACCTTGCCGTTATCCAGGCGAACCCGCGCAATCTGGCCCACCACGCCAGCTGACAGGGCCTGCGCATCGGATGAAACCTGGAATCCCGCACCTTGCGCAACGACGCGGACTTGCGCGCCAGCCTGGAACACCTGAGCCGGTTTGACCATACCCTGGCGCACTGCCTGGCCGGTTGACAAGGCCCGGGTTGTGATCTGTCCCACCCACAACGATCGATCCCTGAGTACCGGACTCGACTCCTCAGCCCAATTGACCTCGGCCTCGGCAACATCGTTTTCCGTCAGTGGAGCGCCCGCTGGCACGGCTCCCTTGATCACCCAGGCGTTGCCGTAGGCATTCACGGTGACCGGCAGCGAAACGTTCCACCGGCTGATGCCGTCGATGCAACGCAAACCAATGCGGGTTCGCCCCCACAACTTGGCTCCAGGAGGCAAGTAGGGTTCCACATTGCCACACGGAGCCAGCCGCAACCGGCTGTCCAGGCTGCCCACCTTCACCTCCAGGCGCAAGGGTGTTGGTCCCGTTGACTGCACGGCATTTGTCGCATCACGCAGCCAGTCTTGCGCCAGGGCCTGAAAGTCAGGTCCGTTCACGGCTTGCGCCCGGGCCACTCCCATAAGCGACACACCCAGCAGCCAGCACACCAGCAGCACGCGCCGGCTTGCTGACCAGGATTGACAAAGAGGGGGACGCATGGCATTTCTCCAATTGCTCTGGACAGACCACAAACACAGCGCTGTCCCAGGACCTTTCGGCCAGTCAACTATAGAGAGTCACGCAAACCGCAAACCCTCCAATTGGCCGGTATTCCCCCTCATATTTAGCTGCTAAAACATTAAAGCTTTTCCCATAATTGCCCCACGTCGAACCACTTGGCCCCGTCCAGAGGGTTCGAAAACCCATTCGGAGGTAATCCATGTTTGCCAATATGACCAACGCGCTGGACTTTCATGCGAAAGCCCTGGTGCTGCGCGCCGATCGGCAACGCATCATTGCCAGCAACATCGCCAACGCAGACACCCCCGGCTATGCGGGCCGCGACATCAATTTCAAGGACGCCCTGAGTGCGGCAACCAGCGAGGGCTCAACGTCCCTGGCATCCAATACGCCGTCCAACGGCATCAGCAACGCGCGCCATATTGCGTTGCAGCCCAAAACCGCAAGCCTGGGCACGTCCACACTGGATTACACGGCACAGACACAACCCGCCATGGATGGCAACAGCGTCGACATGGACCGTGAACGGGCCAATTTTGTCGACAACTCGGTCCGCTATGAAGCCACGCTTCGCTTTATTAACGGACAGTCCAAAACAATCTTGAGCGCGATACAGGGCCAGTAGCACGGAACCTAGCGCAGGCGGAGTCACACCATGTCCATGTTTTCCATCTTCAACGTTTCCGGCAGTGCAGTCAGTGCACAGTCGCAACGTCTCAACGTGGTCGCCAGCAACCTTGCCAACGCGGACGCAGTGGCCGGTCCCGACGGACAGGGTTACAAGAGCCGCCAGGTGGTTTTCGAGACCGTTCCAATGGGAAACGATGCGTCGTCCGGTGTGCGCGTCAATGCGATTCGCGAAAGCAACGAGCCCATGCGCCGGGTGCACAACCCATCGCACCCTTCTGCCGATGCTGAGGGTTACGTGACCCAATCGAATGTAAACCCCGTCGAGGAGATGGTGAACATGATCTCCGCCTCGCGGTCCTACCAGAACAACGTCGAAGTGATGAATACCGCCAAGACGCTACTGCTCAAAACCCTGCAAATGGGTCAATAGTCCAAGGAGAATGAAACATGGTCGATAGCGTAGCAACAGCCGGTCCCACCATCATCACCAGTGCAGCGACAAAGACAGCAGGCCAGACCAGTGCTGATGCGCAACAGGACCGTTTTCTCAAGCTGCTGGTTGCCCAGTTAAACAACCAGGACCCCATGAATCCCATGGACAACGCGCAGATGACCAGCCAGATGGCGCAAATCAATACGGTTTCTGGCATCAGTCAACTGAACGAAACCATGAAATCCATCTCTGCGCAGTTCAACGCCATGCAGGCATTGCAGGGAACCGCCCTGATCGGTCATGACGTCCTGATTGAAAGTAACACGCTGTCAATCAATGACGGCAAGGCCAAGGGATCCATTGATCTGTCTGGCAAGGCGGACAAGGTCAAAGTGGAGATCCTGTCCCCAGGCGGCCAGGTCCTCGACACCCTCGAGCTTGGCGGCATGGGTGAAGGACGTCACGCCTTCGAGTGGGACGCCTCCAAATACACAGGAACAAGCAGCCCCACGTTCAAAGTGACGGCGTCCCTCAGCGGCAAGAACGTCGAGACAACCGCTCTTGCTCGCGACTCGGTGGTCTCCATTGGAAACAAGGGCATCGAACTCAAAGGGCGCGACCCGGTCTTCTATACCGACGTTCAGGCAATCTTGTAAGTCACGCAGAACACCATATTTTTGTACGCAGCGATACACGAAGGAACGAATCATGAGCTTTCAAACAGGACTATCCGGCCTCAACGCCTCGGCCAAGAACCTTGACGTGATTGGCAACAACATTGCCAATGCCAACACAGTGGGAGCCAAATCATCGCGTGCAGAGTTCTCCGCGGTCGTTGCCTCCGCCCTCGGTGCCAGCAGTGGTGGAGGCGCCGGTGGCGCGGGTATTGGCGTGCAGATTTCGACCATCTCTCAGCAGTTCTCACAAGGCACCATCAACATCACCGGCAACAGCCTGGACTGCGCCGTCAACGGGGGTGGTTTCTTTGAATTGACGCTCAAGGACGGCAGCGCTGCCTACACCCGGGACGGTCAATTCAAACTGGACTCGAAGGGGAACCTGGTTACCAATTCAGGGGCCAATGTCATGGGCTTCACTACCGATGTATCCGGCACACCGACCAGCACGACCCCTTCGAAATTGAATATCCCGACCGGCGCGCCCATCGCTGCCAAGCAAACGGACGCCATCTCCGCACAATTCAATCTGGACGCGCGGGCTGCGGTTGCAGCGACTGCAACGCCACCGACGCCCTACACCACGTACGGCACGACCATGAATGGCTATGACTCCCAAGGGGTGCCGGTGCCGGTCAAGCTGTATTTCATCAAGACGGCCACCGACGCCTGGGACGTGTATGACGGCGACCCCGCAGCAGGAGGCGCATTGATCACACCCCTGACATTTGACTCATCTGGCAATTTGCTGACTCCCGCTGCCCCTGGAATAGTCCCCGTCACACTGACGTCCAGCAACCCCAATGTCGGTCCAAACGGGGACGGCACATTTTCCGTAGATCTGGATCTCAGCAAGGCCACGCAATACGGCACGTCATTCGCCATTTCGGACCTGACCCAAAACGGTTACACCGCAGGGACCCTGACCGGACTTTCCATCAGCGAGCAAGGCGTGATCACTACCCGTTATTCCAACGGGCAAAGCCAGGCCTCCGGCCAGCTGGCGTTGGCAGATTTTCGCAACGTTCAGGGCCTCAAGCCGGTGGGCCAGAACAATTGGGTGGAGACCTCGTCGTCCGGCCAGCCTATCCAAGGCTCAGCGGGCCAAGGCAACTTTGGAGCCATCAATTCAGGTGCATTGGAAGCCTCCAATGTGGACCTCACCGCCGAACTGGTGGCGATGATGACCGCCCAGCGCGACTACCAGTCCAACGCACAGACCATCAAGACCCAGGACACCGTCCTGCAGACTCTGGTCAACATGCGTTAAACACATCCACCAACGGAGCTAAACCACCATGGACCGCCTCATCTACACCGCGATGTCGGGCGCCAACGCGGCCGCCAGTCGCCAGGCCGTCCTGTCCAACAACCTGGCCAACGCATCCACCAACGGGTTCCGGGCCGAACTATCAACCTACCGCGCCGTTCCGCTGCAGGGCGAGGGTGCCACCACGCGCGTGTTCGCCGTGGAAGCCACGGCTGGCTACCTCGACCGCCCGGGCGCAGCCGTGCGCACAGACCGCAACCTGGACGTCATGGCCAATGGAAGTGGCTGGTTTGCCGTGCAGGGGCTCGATGGCACAGAGGCCTATACCCGCAATGGCCATCTGGAAGTCTCAACGGATGGAACCCTGGTCAGCCCCGGTGGCCTGCCCGTACTGTCCAACGGCGGCGCTCCCATCACGGTCCCCGCCGGTGCAGAACTCGCCGTGGGCCACGACGGCACCATCACGGCCAAGGTCGGCAACCAGCCGGCCAACGCTATCGGGCGCCTGAAGATGGTGTCGCCCACAGCAGATGATCCCCTCAAGCGCGGTAGCGATGGATTGTTCCGTTCCACCTCCGGCGACCCCTTGCCCAACGATGAAAATGCCAAGCTCCAGGCCGGCACGCTGGAAGGCTCCAACGTCAACCCCATTGAAGCCATGGTGGGAATGATCCAGACCGCACGGCAATTTGAAACCCAGATGCGCCTGCTGCAAACCGCAGAGTCCAACGACCGCTCCGCTGGCCAATTACTGGGGCTGCAAGGCTAACCCGGCTGCGTAACAGCCCCCTACAGACAGGAAACTACCATGATCAACTCGCTGTGGATCTCAAAAACCGGCATGGAAGCCCAGCAGACCCAGCTGGACGTCATTTCCAACAATCTGGCCAACGTTTCCACCAATGGCTTCAAGAAGGCGCATGCCGTTTTCGAAGACCTGATGTACCAGAACCTGCGCCAGGTCGGTTCCGCCACGTCTGAACAATCCACGCTGCCAACCGGCTTGCAGGTCGGTTTGGGCGTGCGCACGGTTGCCACGGCGCGCAGCTTTGCCCAGGGCAACCTGCAGCAGACCAGCAACAACCTTGACATCGCGGTCCAGGGCAATGGCTTCTTCCAGCTCACCATGCCCGACGGCACCATCGGCTACACCCGCGATGGCGCCTTCCAGATTGACAACCAGGGTCGCATGGTCAACTCCAACGGCCTGCCGCTGGCCGGCGGCATCACCGTGCCGGCCAACGCGACAGCGATCAGCATCGCCGCGGACGGTGCCGTGTCCGCCACCATTCCCGGCAACACCGCCCCCCAATCCATCGGCACCCTGACGCTGGCCAGCTTTATCAATCCGGCCGGACTGGAGCCCAAAGGGCAGAACATCTATGCAGAGAGTGCCGCGTCCGGTCAGCCCAACGTCGGCACCGCCGGCGCCAACGGCCTGGGCTCGCTGATGCAGGGTTTCGTGGAAACATCCAACGTCAATGTGGTGCAGGAACTGGTCACCATGATCCAGACGCAGCGTGCCTACGAGATGAACTCCAAGGCCATCCAGACATCGGACCAGATGCTGCAAAAACTCGGACAATTGTGAGGTTAGCTATGAAAACTATAGCAGTTAATGCAGTTAAAACGAGGGCTACGACTCGTTTTGTTGCTACATGCTTGGCCGTACTGACGCTCACGGCTTGCCAGCAGATTCCGCAAAAGGTCGTTGTCGATTTTGCCGAACCCCGCGTCAACCAAGCCCCTATGCCCACACCGGCGGCGGCACGACCGGCCACCGGCAGCCTGTTCCAGACGGCGGGCTATCGGCCGGCGTTCGAAGACCGGCGCGCACGCACCATCGGTGACACAGTCACCATCCAGATCGTCGAAAACGTGACGGCGAGCCAGAAGTCAACTTCGACCGTCAACCGCACCAGCTCCATCGATTCCAACGCCACCGCGCTACCCTTCAACACCGTTGCAGGTCTGGGCAAGCTGGGCATAGGAGCCAGCACCAACAACGCATTCTCCGGCAAGGGTGGCACAGAGAGCGCCAACACCTTCTCGGGCTCCATCACCGCTACTGTCATCGAAGTCATGCCCAACGGGCATCTGGTCGTAGCCGGGGAAAAGCAGATCGGCGTGAACCAGAACGTGGACGTGCTGCGCTTCTCCGGAACGGTCGATCCCCGCCTGGTGCAGCCGGGGAGCATCGTAAGCTCCACCCAGGTTGCCAATGTGCGGGTTGAGTCCCGCGGACGCGGTGCACAGGGTGAAGCGCAGACAGTTGGCTGGATTTCACGGTTCTTTTTAAGCTTTCAACCGTTCTAAAGTTATCCAGAATAGTGCCGAGGGGTAACAGATCCACCTGGGTCAACCCGCCAACCAACTCTGCACATGACCACCTGGACCACACTAGCGAAATCCACCAGCCTTCGGCTGCTGAGCTACCTGTTCCTGGCACTGTGCCTGATCACTGGCGCACCGGTCAACGCCATGCGCATCAAGGAAGTCGCCAGCATCGAAGGCGTGCGCAGCAACCAACTGACCGGCTTCGGGCTCGTGGTGGGCCTGGACGGCACCGGCGACCAGACTACGCAGATGCCCTACACCACGCAGGGCTTGAGCAACTACCTGCAGCAACTGGGCATCACCCTCACATCCACCACATTGGCACAGCTCCAGATGAAAAACGTGGCCGCCGTGTTGGTCACGGCCCAACTGCCGCCATTCGCCCGTCCCGGCCAATTGCTCGACGTCAATGTTTCTTCCGTCGGCAACGCCAAGTCCCTCAAGGGTGGCACTCTGATCGCAGCCCCGCTCAAGGGCGCAGACGGTGAAATCTACGCGCTGGCCCAGGGCAACCTGATCGTGGCAGGTGCCGGTGCCGCCGCTGGTGGCAGCAAGGTGCAGGTCAACCATTTGAGCGCCGGCCGCATCCCCGATGGCGCACAGGTTGAACGCGTCGTCCCCACGGCGTTGCAAGAAGGCGCCACCGTCAACCTCAGCCTCAACGCCTCCGATTTCCAGACCGCCCGCAAGGTGGCGCAGGCCATCAACCAGCAGTTTGGCGCCGGAGTCGCCCAGGCACTGGACGGACGCACCGTGCAGGTCACGGCCCCCACCAACCCCCATGACCGCATCACTTTCCTGGCCGAAATGGAAGAGTTGCCGGTGCAGGCCACCGTGGCAGCCGCCAAGGTCATCATCAATGCCCGTACAGGTTCTATCGTGCTGAACCAAGCGGTATCGCTGGGAGCCTGTGCCATCGCGCACGGCAACCTGTCCATCAGCATCAGCTCCACACCTGTCATCAGCCAGCCCAATCCGCTGTCGACCGGTGGTCAGACCGTGGTGACTGAAAAGTCCAACATTGAAATCAAACAGGATGCCGGAAAGCTCATTCAGATTCCGGGCGCAGCCCAGTTGACCGATGTGGTCAAGGCACTCAACTCGCTGGGTGCCACGCCCCAGGACCTGCTGGCCATTCTGCAGGCCATCAAGTCAGCCGGCGCGTTGAACGCGGAGCTGGAGGTCATCTGACATGAGCTACGGGGCCATCTCCAACTCCCAGGCACTGGCGGCAGATGCCCAGTCGCTGGGCGCACTCAAAATGGAGGCCGGCAAGAACAGCCCGGCTGCCATCAAGGAAACCGCCAAGCAGTTCGAATCCCTGTTCATGCGCGAGCTGATGAAGAGCATGCGCGAAGCCACCATGAAGTCGGGCATGCTCGACAGTCCCGGGGGTGATCTTGGTACCGACCTGCTGGACCAGCAGTTTGCCGTCCAGATGTCGGGGCAACCTGGCGGCTTGGCGGACATGATTGCGTTGCAGTTGACCCGCCAAATGGCGGGTGCAACGGCGCAGGTCAATGCTGCGGCCGCCGACAAGGGAGCAGCCGTGAAGAGCGCGGTTGGCGTGACGAGGCAATCCAATCCTGCCGCATTGGCGGCGCCCACCGGCAAGCCCAGTCGCCCTCCAACCGAGGGCCAGACCAACTTTGTGCAGCAACACTCCCAGGTTGCCAGCGAAGTCGAAAAGGCCACCGGCATACCCGCGGGCTTCATGTTGGGCCAAGCTGGCCACGAAACGGGCTGGGGCAAACACGAGATCAAGATCAAGGGCGGAGCCCCCTCGCACAACCTGTTTGGCATCAAGGCTGGCCCAGGCTGGACCGGCAAAACCGCTGACGTCACCACCACTGAATTCGTCAACGGTGTAGCCCAGAAACGGGTGGCTCGGTTTCGGGCCTACGACTCCTACGCGGACTCCTTCAAGGACTACGCCCGCCTGATCTCCGAGAGCCCGCGCTACGCCAAGGCACGCGAACAAACCGGTTCGGCCCAGGCCTTTGCCACCGGATTGCAAAAGGCAGGTTACGCGACCGACCCCGAGTACGCCGCCAAGCTCAGCCGCGCCATCAACACCACGCTGCAAATCCGGCGCGCACAGGCCTAACCGGGGATCGCCATGGGAAGCTTACTCAACGTCGGAGCCCGGGCCCTGCAGGCCAACCAGGCGGCACTGCAAACCGCCGGCAACAACATTGCCAACGTCAATGTTGCTGGTTATTCGCGGCAAAAGGTGGTGCTGGCTACCGTGCCGGGGCAGCACACCGCCGTGGGCTATATCGGCCAAGGTGTTTCGGTCCAGTCCATCCAGCGCAATTTCAGTGAATTCCTCACACGCCAGTCCACGCTGGCCACATCAACCCAGGCTGCAGACGCCACACGGGCCGACAAACTGCGCCAACTGGAAGGTATTTTTGCTGGTGGCAAGCAGGGTCTGGGCGCATCCATCAGCGATATGCTGAACGCGTTCTCGGACGTGGCCAACGCCCCCACCGACATGACCGCCCGTACCGTGGTCCTGACACGCATTGACGAGACCGCTTCGCGCATGCGGGCAGCGTCGCAACAACTCGACGACATGCAGACCGGTGTCGCCCAGGAGCTGGCACAAAAGGTCACCACCATCAACAGCCTGGCGCAAAGCATCGCGGCGGTCAACGATGAAATTACCCGCACACAGGGTACTGGCCAGCCCCCAAACGACCTGCTGGACCGCCGCGACCAGTTGATCAAGGAACTCAACCAGTACGTGCAAACCACGTCGGTCAAGGCCGATGACGGCTCGGTGGGTCTCTATATTGCCGGCAGCCAGGAGTTGGTGCTGGGCACCGTGGCGACCGCTGTGTCCATCGTCAAGGATGACTACGGCGACTCCCGCGCCAGCAAACTCGCCGTCATGCGCGCCGGCGTCCCTCTGAAGTTGGACGAGAACATGCTCGGCGGCGGCGAAGTGTCCGGTCTGCTGCGCTTCCAAAACAGTGACTTGAATGAGGGCCGCAACCTGCTGGGCCGCCTGACACTGGCCACCACCACTGCCATGAACGACCAGCACAAGCTGGGTCTGGACCTGGATGGCAACGTGGGCGGCAACCTGTTCAGCCCCACCGTCTTCGGGACTAGCAACGTCATGGAACCCAAGCCGCCAGCCGTGCTGAATACCGGCGGTGCGGTCATGACCCTGAGTGTTGCCGACACCACCAAATTTGCCGCGTCGGATTACGAAATTCTGTTCAATGGCGCCACCACAGGCACGATTTCCCGCCGCTCTGACGGCCTGGTCACCGCGTTTGACACCTCCCTGTCGCCCACCAACTCCATCAGCATTGACGGTCTGGACATCGCCCAGGCCGGCGGTGCGGCGCCTGGCGACCGCTTTCTGATCAAGCCCTTCAGCACCTCGGCCAGCAACGTGAGCAGCGTGTTCTCCACGCCCCGCGCGCTCGCAGTCGCCAGCCCGGTGGCCGCGACCATGGGAACCGCCAACACCGGCAGCCTGCAGCAGGTTTCCATGTCGGCACGGACCAACCCGCCGGCACCCGCGTCTCTGGGCGTGGTGATTACCTTCATCGACTCCAACACCTACACCCGCAGCGACCTCGGCGGCCCGTTTACCTACACACCGGGCCAGGCCATCGAAGCCACGGGCGGCGCACTGCCTCTGACAGACTGGTCCCTGACCCTGCAAGGCACGCCCAAGGCCGGTGACACGGTCACCGTGAACGCCAACCTGTACCCCACGCTGTCTTCTGGCAATGCCACCGCCATGATGAACCTGCGCGATGCCGCCATGTTCGACGGCGCGGCGATGACCGACGGCTACGCCGGACTGATTTCGCAAATCGGCATCCGCACCCAGAGCGCAGACTACGCGGCGCAGGTGTCGGCCTCGATTGCGACTAATGTAGAGCGCGACCGGGCCGGTGTTTCCGGCGTCAATCTGGACGAAGAAGCCGCCAGCCTGCTGCAGTATCAACAGGCCTACCAGGCATCGGCCAAAATGATCCAGATCGCGCAGAATATCTTTGACACCTTGATCCAGAACCTGAGCCGCTGAAAGCGGCCCCACAGGAGTCACCACCATGTCATCCTTCGTCCGACTTGGGTCCGCCAACGCCTACGACACCTCGCTGCGCAACATCATGAACCGGCAGTCCTCGCTGTCCAATCTGCAGGAGAACCTCACGTCCGGCAAAAAGGTCGTGCGCGCCAGTGATGACCCGACCGGTGCCGCACAAGCCGAGCGCGCCATCACCCGCCTGGCCCGTATCGAAACAGACCAGCGCGCCCTGGAATCCCAGCGCAACTCCATCACCCAGGCCGAGAGCACCTTGGCTGACGTCAACGATGCCCTGCAAAACTTCCGCGAGTTGGCTGCCTCCGCCGGCAACGCCTCACACAGTGCACTGGAGCGCAAGTCCATTGCCGCGCAGCTCAGCGGCTACCGGGACCAGATCTTTGCCTTGGCCAACCGCAAGGACACCAATGGGCTGCCGCTGTTCAGCGCATTGGGCAGCGCGCTGGCTCCATTTGTCGGACCGCAGGCCTTGCCGCAGGACTACACCTTTGCCGGTCTGCCCGGGCAGACGGCCAGCAACGAAGTCTCGATTCCCTACACACTGGACGGTGACCGCGCCTTCATGCACCTTCCGGCACGCGATGGCGTCTTCAACGTCACACTAACCAATGTTGCCGCGCCTGCCCACGAGATTCGCACAAGCGGTGTCACGCTGACCAACCCGGCACTGGTGAGCGGCTCGGCCTACGCCCTCAACATCACCGGCGTGGACACCACCTCGGTCCCCGGCACCACCACGGTGACCTGGGACATTGCCGAGAACCCGAATGTGACCGGCCCCTTCAGCGGCTCGGCCAGCTACCCCACCAACAGCGTGGCCAACATTGCGGTCACCCAGATACCCGGACTGTCCCTCTCGATCAAGGGGGCGCCCGTCGTCGGTGACACGCTGGCCATTGACCCCAAGCCCAGCGTCTTCAGCGTGCTGGACGACGCCATTCGCGACATCGGCAATGCTGTGGACAGCAACGCAGCCATGCAGGCCGTCGGCCAGGCGCTCAATAACGTGGACCTCGGCATGGCGCAGGTGTCGTCCGTACGCGGTCAGGCTGGTGACCTGTTGAACCGCGCCGACCGCATCAGTTCCAACCAGGACAAGCGCAGCATCCAGGTCGAGGACGACCGTGCGCGCGCCGAAGACCTGGACATGATCAAGGGCGTGTCCGATTTCCAGAACCAGCAGACCGGCTACCAGGCGGCCCTGCAGTCGTACGCCCAGGTGCAGAAACTCTCGTTGTTCAACTTCATCGGTTGAGGCAGGCCCCGGCCTGTTGACACCATGGCCATCTCGGTTCTCGGCAGCATCACACTCGGATACGAACTGGTCTGGAACCAGAAGCGCCGTTGTGCCGGGGTGCGCCTGTTCGTGGCGCCACTGGCCCCCAACGTGGTGGATGCCCGCCACCTGCTGGAAGCCCTCTCCGGTCTGTGGCCGGTATCGGCCCCCACCTTGCTGCTGCACGCACAATCGGCCTCCCTGCTGGGCGACCTGCTGAAGCAGAGCCCGGCCCGCGGCGTCTGGCTGGAAATACCGGATACCTGGCTGGACGATGCGGCATTTGCCGCACGCGTGCGCCAGGCCCAGCAACGCGGCTGGCCCCTGGTGTGGAGCGGCCCCGCCGGCCATGCACCGGCACCACACACCGAAGCCTGGTTCCACAAGACCCTGCGCACCCTCACCCCGCACGAAGCACTGGATGCCCTGCGCGTATCCCTGCGCCAGCGCCAGGATGGCGGCCTCGGCGCCCCCCAGGCGGGGCGCAGTCCGGTCCTGTCCGGATGCCTGTACCAGGGTTTGTCCAGCCAGGCCCTGGTGGAGCACGCATTGGACCGCCAGAGCGTGTGGGGCGTGGCCGGCTGGCCAGCCGAAGAGGTGCTGCACGCCTACCGCCTGCGCCAGATCCAGCCATCACGGCAACGCATACGCGACATCCTCAAGGCCCTGGAGGCGGACGAGTCGCTTGATGCACTGGAGCACCGGATGGGCAATGAACCCCTGCTGATCTACCGCTTTCTGCGCTATGCCAACTCGGCCCACCTGGGCGCCCGCAGCGAGGTAACCAGTGTGCGCCAAGGCCTGATGGTCATGGGCTATGCCCAGTTGCGCACGTGGCTGATGGAGCAGATTCCGCACGCCAGTGACGACCCCAACCTGGACCCCATTCGCGGTGCCATGGTGGTGCGGGCCCACACCATGGAGCGGCTGTCCGAAGCAGGCGCCGAAGATGAGCTGCGCCGGGAGGTCTACCTGTGCGGCATCCTCTCGCAGCTGGACCTGCTGCTGGGCGAGCCCTTGGGCGCCGCCATCCACCGACTGCCCTTGCCGGGGCGCATCGCCTCCGCCGTGGTCGGGCAGACCGGCCCCTATGCTGCCTGGCTGGAAATGGCCGCTGCACTGGAATCCAGCAACACCCGCCTGATCAGCACAATCTGCAAGGCCCACGCCCTGCCGGCGGACACGGTCAATCGGGCGCTGCTGCGCACGCTGGCCGCGCTATAGCGCACTCGCCAGGTCACGCAAGCTCACAGCAGCCTGAAGGCGATCACGGCGATGAGGGTCGCAGGCAGCGCGGCAATGAACAGGCCAAGCGGGTGAATCGCCTCGTCCTCAAAGTTTCCTCGCAGAATCGCGAATCCGGCAGGATTCGGTGCATTTGCGATCACGGTCAGGCCGCCACCGGTCACGGCACCGGTGACCAACGCGTACTTGAATTCGTCGCTCAACCCTTCAACCAGGGACCCGAGGTAGGTCAGCGCGGCGTTGTCGGTTACCGCCGTCAGCGCGGTTGCGCCCGCGTACACGGTTGTGGCGTCCATGCCGCGCAGGAGCGGCTCAAGCCACCACTGTTGCTGCCCGCCCAGGACCACCAATCCGGCCAGGAAGAAGGCCACGAGCAAGCCCTCACGCAGAAGCAGTCTGCTGTCCTGAAACTTGGGATACGCCTGGGCGAAGCCAATGAAAAACAGGAACAGGCCCATGAACGCCGCCGGGTGGTGCGCAAAAGCCACAACACCCGCGAGGAACGCCACATGGACCAGCAGTACCCACATCGGCATGGTCGAGTTGTCCGTTTTTTGTGCCTTCGGCAACTTGCGCAGTTCGCTATTAAAAATGAACGTTGTGGCAATGGCATTGACGAAAACAGCCACAGCCGCTTTCCAGCCAATGTGGGTCAGCATGAACCAGCTGTCCCAGTTCCACTTTGCTGCCACCATCAATACCGGTGGCGCGGCAAAGGACGTGAGCGTGCCACCAATGGACACATTGACAAACAGCACGCCCAAGGTCGCATACTTGAGCTTGGTAGACACTTCCACGCCGAAGATGCGGTCTTTCAGCATCATCGCCGCAAGTGTCATGGCCGCGGGCTCTGTAATCAGAGAACCCAGCAGCGGCAAAAACGACAGGGCTACAACATAAAACGCCATCCCCCCATTGAGCGGAACAAAGCTTGCAATGGCGCTGACGGCCTTCTTTGCAGTGTGCAAAACCGCCCGACTCCCCGCAATGACCACAATGGCGAACACGAACATCGGTTCGGTGAAATTGCGGGTATCCAGGTAGGTCGCTGCCACACTTGTGCCCTCAATAGCCATCATGACGAGCAGAAGGACCATGGCCCAAAATCCAAAAACCACCTCCACCTCGCCGAGCATGTGCCAAAGCCCTGCATGGTCAGGCTTACGATGGGCCAACCATTCAAAGAACTTGGTGGAGAAGGTGTGTACGAGCGCTATGCCAAAGAGCGAAGCACCAATCAGCTGCATGGTTGTCATTTTTTTGTCTCTATTTGGAATTCTCTCGCGAATGCTAACCCTTCCGGCTGCTGGCGTTGGCTTGCTCGGGTCAGCAAATACCCTGTGGACGCGATGCGCGCCGATTGTAAGGAACTCGCACACAGGCCCAGCTTGGCAGGTTAAACTGCATGTGGGTGTCCGTCATGGTTGGCGCGACAGGTTTGTGCGATGGTCGGGCCGCCTCGCGGCCCTGTTGCGTCTGAGGTTCTATGCCACACCTGTCCATTGAGTTGATAGCCGCTGCACTGTTTGCAGTCGCTTTGCTCCACACCTTCGCAGCCAAGCAACTGGAGCGGCTGTCCCACTTCTACCCCCGACACGCAGGCCTGTTTCATCTTTTGGGTGAAGTGGAGGTCGTCTTCGGCTTTTGGGCCATCGTACTGGTCTTCGTCATGGCAGTGGTCAGTGGCGGGGACAAAGCGCTGGCGTACGCGGAGTCGCGTCAGTACACGGAGCCGCTGTTCGTCTTCGTCGTGATGGTCGTCGCGGCCTCCAGACCCATTCTTCAAGTGGTTGGAGACATGGTCGGCTTCATCGCCAGGCTGATGCCCGTTAGAGCCCCGCTGGCTTCTGCCTGGCTGGGGCTTGCGGCAGTGCCCTTGCTCGGGTCCGCGATCACGGAGCCGGCGGCCATGACCATCGCAGCATTGATGTTGGCTCCACAAGTCTTCCGGGTGGATGTCCCGGAGCGCGCAAAGTACCTTGCCCTGGGTGTGCTCTTTGTCAATATCTCGATTGGCGGAACACTGACCTCTTTCGCCGCACCGCCGGTTCTCATGGTGGCTGCAACATGGCAGTGGGACTCCGCGTTCATGCTGACCACCTTTGGCTGGAAGGCCGCCATTGCCGTGCTGGTGAATGCAACCGTCGCCGTCTTCCTGCTGCGCCCGTATTTGAATCACGCGGCTGCGCCGAGCCCGTCTCACACGCAATCCAGGGTTCCCCATCTCCTGGTCGCTGTGCACCTCGGATTCCTTGCTGGCGTCGTGGCACTGGCTCACCATCCGGTGGCATTTTTGGGTCTGTTCCTGATGTTTCTGGGCTTCACACAGGCCTACGAGCGCCATCAAAGCCCCCTCATTCTCAAAGAGGCGCTGCTGGTGGCTTTCTTTCTAGCCGGACTGGTGGTGCTGGGCGGCATGCAGCAATGGTGGCTGCAGCCCATCGTGTCCGGCATGTCACCCCAGGTTCTGTTCTTCGGCGCGACCGCTCTGACGGCGTTCACCGATAACGCGGCGTTGACCTACCTCGGGTCGCTCATCATGGGCATCTCCGAGGAGGCGAAGTACAGCCTGGTCGCTGGCGCGGTGGCCGGCGGTGGCTTGACCGTGATCGCCAACGCCCCCAATCCTGCTGGAGTGGCGTTGCTCCGGCGCGGGTTCGCCGATGGCTCCATTGGCGCAGGCGAATTGCTGGTCGGCGCGCTCATTCCCACCCTGGTTGCGGTCGCTGCGTTCATGTTGTTGTAGAAGGCAAACGGATCGGCCCCCAGCGGCAGCACTTGCCCCTATTGCTCCGCCCGCAACCGCTCAAACGTATCCCAGAACTGCGCATCCTGCGTGGTGGCGAAGTTGATGCGCATCAGTGTGCTCGGCTGGCGCTCCGCATGGAACAGGGCGCCGGGCGCCAGCAGGTAGCCGGCGTCCAGCATGCGCTGGGCCAGCACGTCGGTGTCCACTCCGGTTTCGACCCAGCCAAACAGGCCGGCCGGCGGTGTGGCAAAGCTGCAGCCATGGGCCAGCGCCAGCTTGACGCTGCGGCCGCGCGCCTGGTCCAGCCGGGTGCGGATGCGCTCGGCGTGGCGGCGCAGCTGGCCCTGGTCTATGCACCAGGCCAGCGCTTTCTCGAGCAAGGCCGGGGTGGTTAGCGTGGCCAGTAGTTTGGTGTCGATGAAGGCCTCCACCAGCGACGGTGGCGCGGCCAGAAAACCCACGCGCCAGCCCGGCGCCAGGATCTTGGCAAAGCCGCCCACGTAAATGGTGCGCTGCAAACCGTCCAGCGCGCACAGGCGCGTGGCGTGATCGGGTGCAATGTGGCTGTAGGTGTCGTCCTCGACGATGTGGAAGTTGTGGGCATTGGCCAGTTGCAGCACGCGGTGGGCACTGCCCGGCGTCAGGCAGTAGCCGGTCGGGTTGTGGAACACGCTGACGCTGACGAACAGCTTGGGACTGTGCAACTCGCAATAACGCGCCATCACGTCCAGGTCCGGCCCGTCCGCACGCCGCGGCACCGGCAGGATGCGCATGCCCAGGGCCGTCAGCCGGGCAAACTCAATGGCCCAACCCGGCTCCTCCACCATCACATAGTCGCCGGCGCGCAGCAGTGTGCGGCTGACAATATCCAGCGCATGGGTGGCACCCACCGTGGTCACGATCTGAGCGGGGGAGGCCTGCACGTTGTAGGCGGCCAGTTTTTGCGACAGGGCCTGGCGCAAGCCGCCGTCGCCCGCTGGCTCCCCGTATTGCAGCGAGAACGACTGCAACGACCGGTTGCTGGTGACCTTGCGCACGGCGGCGGGCATGAAGGTGGTCTCCAGCCAGTCGGCCGGGAACACCCCCATGCCAGGCTGTGGACGGTCCGAGCTGCGGTGGAACATGCCCCGAATCAGCGCCGTGGCGTTGACCGGCATGTGCTGCGCCTGAAAGCCCCCCCGCAGCGGCGTATTTGCTACTACATTTGTAGCGTCTTGCGCAGTATTGACGAGGGCTGGAGCCATATCCCGCACATAAAAACCGCGGTTCTTGCGGGCCTCGACCAGACCCTGGGCCAGCAACTGGTCATAGGCTGCCACCACGGTGGACGGGCTCACGCCCTGCTGCTGGGCACACTGGCGCACCGAGGGCAGGCGCGCTCCCGGTGCCAGCAGCCGCGTGCGAATGCGCTCGGCAAAGCGGGTGCAAAGCTGCTCGGTGAGCGATTGCGAAGCGGCTTTCATCAACATGGCGGGCTCCGGAAAAGGGGTCAAGCGTGGACGTGGGGCACAGGTCTGTGTTAGCCCTGCAAGCAATACAGATGGAATTCAGAAGCGCAAAACTGTATTGCTTGTGTGCTGGTTTCAACTATAAAGTGGGGACCATGAACTGGCAAGAGTTATCCGCTTTACTGGTGTTGGCCACGGCCATGAGCTTCACACCCGGGCCCAACACCACCCTGTCCACCGCCCTGGCAGCGAATCGGGGTTTTCGGCACGCGCTGCCTTTTGTCTGCGCCGTGCCGGTGGGCTGGAGCGCCCTGCTGCTGGTGTGCGCCCTGGGCCTGGGCGCGCTGGTGGTTGCCCTGCCGCTGCTGAACTGGGCGGTCAAACTCACCGGCGTGGCCTACCTGCTGTGGCTGGCGTGGAAACTGTCCCAGGCCCGCCAACTGGGCGAGGCCGACGCATCCCGCCTGAACGTGGGCTTCTGGCAGGGCGTGGCGCTGCAGTTCGTCAACATCAAGGCGTGGATGCTGGCGTTGGCCATTGTGGGCGGCTGGATCACCGGCCATGCCGATGCCATGCAGCGCCTGGCCGTGGTGGTGCCCATCATGCTGGTCTATGCGTTTGCCAGCAATTGCAGCTACGCGCTGGCCGGCTCGCTGTTACGCACCTGGCTGGCTGGCCCGCATGGCACGGGTCAGCGCCTGGTCTGGTTCAACCGCAGCATGGCCGGGGTGCTGTTCATCACCGCTCTGTGGATGCTGGTCCTATGACAACACCCACCAACACCCATGCGCTGACCCGGGGTCTGTGGCTGGGCCTCTTGGGCATTGCCATCTTTTCGGTGACGCTGCCGATGACACGGCTGGCCGTGGGCACGGCGGATGCGCCGCAGATGTCGGGCTTCTTCATTGCGTTTGGCCGCGCCGTGGTGGCGGCCGTACTCTCGGGTGTCCTGCTGCTGGCCACCCGGGCACCGCTGCCGCGCCGGGACGACTGGCCGCCGCTGGCCATTACCGCCGGTGGCGTGGTGTTCGGATTCCCGGTGCTGACCTCGGTGGCCATGCGCTACGTGGAGGCGGTGCATGCCAGCGTCATCGTCGGCGTGCTGCCACTGGCCACCGCCGCCGTGGGTGCGCTGCTGCACCGCCAGCGACCGTCCCTGGGGTTCTGGCTGTGTGCCGCCGTGGGCAGCGCGCTGGTGGTGGGCTTTGCGATGCTGCGCGCCGGCCCCAATACCGGCAGCGGCCTGGCGCTGGCCGATGTGCTGCTGCTGGGTGCCATGCTGTGCGCGGCCGTGGGCTACGGTTATGGCGCCCGCCTGTCGCAGCACATGCAGCCCGAACATGTGATCTGCTGGGCACTGGTGATTGCCTTGCCGCTCACCCTGCCGCTGGCCGCCTGGACCTGGCCAACCGCCACCCTGAACACCAGCGCCTGGCTGGGCTTTGCCTACCTGGCAGTGTTCTCCATGTGGCTGGGCTTTTTTGCCTGGTACCGCGGCCTGGCACTGGGTGGCACGGTGCGCGTCAGCCAGGTGCAACTGGTGCAGCCCTTTTTGAGCATGCTGTTTGCCGTGCCGCTGCTGGGTGAACACCTGGACGCCGTGACCGTGGGCTTTGGCCTGGCCGTCATTGCCACCGTCTTTGCTGGCAAGAAGATGCCGGTGCGCTAGCGATTTTCCTTTTCATCAACGACACTCCCGATTCACCAAAACACAAGGGCCCCGCCACCATGAAACCCAACGACCTCCCCACCGCCACGCCCTGGACCATGGCCCGCCGCGCCGCGCGCATGAACCCGTCGGTGATCCGCGAAATCCTCAAGGTCACCGAGAAGCCCGGCATCATCAGCTTTGCCGGCGGCCTGCCATCGAGCAAGACCTTTCCCATCACCGAATTCACCGCCGCCTGCAACCATGTGCTGACCACCGAGCCCCAGGCCGCACTGCAATACGCCGCCAGCGAGGGATTTGGCCCACTGGTAAAAATGGTGGCCGACCGCCTGCCCTGGGACGTGGACCCGGCCCAGGTGCTGATCACCACCGGTTCGCAACAGGGCCTGGATCTGGTCGCCAAGATCCTGATCGACTCGGGCAGCCGCGTGCTGGTCGAAACCCCCACCTACCTGGGCGCCTTGCAGGCCTTCACGCCGATGGAGCCGGTCATCGAAAGCGTGGCCAGCGACGATGAAGGCGTGGACATTGCCGACCTGGCCTCCAAGGTCGGCAGCGGTGCCGACAAGGCCCGCTTCCTCTACGTGCTGCCCAACTTCCAGAACCCCACCGGCCGCACGATGAGCGAGGCGCGCCGCGCCGCACTGGCGACCAAGGCGGCCGAACTGGGCCTGCCGCTGATCGAAGACAACCCCTACGGCGACCTGTGGTTTGACAAGGAGCCACCGGCACCGCTGACCGCGCGCAACCCCGAGGGCTGCATCTACCTGGGCTCGTTCTCGAAGGTGCTGGCACCCGGCCTGCGCATGGGCTTTCTGGTGGCGCCCAAGGCCATCTTCCCCAAACTGCTGCAGGCCAAGCAGGCGGCCGACCTGCACAGCCCCGGCTTCAACCAGCGCATGATCACCGAGGTCATGAAGGACGGCTTCCTGGACCGCCACATCCCCACCATCCGTGCCCTGTACAAGACCCAGCGCGACGCCATGCTGGAGGCACTGGCCAAGGACATGCCCAGCGATGTGAGCTGGAACACCCCGGATGGCGGCATGTTCCTGTGGGCGCGCCTGCCCGAGGGCATGAACGCGCAGGAACTGCTGCCCGTCGCGGTGGACAAGGGCGTGGCCTTTGTGCCCGGTGCGGCCTTCTACAACGACCATGCCGACCCGCGCACCATGCGCCTGTCGTTCGTGACCCCCAACGTCGATGAAATCCGCACCGGCGTGGCGGCGCTGGCGGCGGCCATTGCGGAGTTCCGGGGCAAGCCATGATCAGCCTGGCCACGCTGCTGGTCTTTCTGTTGGCGGTGCTGACGCTGTTTCTGTCGCCGGGCCCCAACATGGCTTTCGTGCTGTCACACGGCATGGCGCATGGTCCGCGTGGCGGTTTCGCCGCGGCCCTGGGCATTGGTCTGGCAGACCTGGTGATGGCCGTTTTGACCGCCTGCGGCGTCACCGCTGTGGTGGCGGCCTGGCCACCGGCCTTTGACCTGCTGCGCACCGTGGGCGCGCTGTACCTGGTGTGGCTGGCCATCAAGGCCCTGCGCACGCCAGGCGCAGCCCTGGCCGGCGCTGCGGTGCAAACGTCCCTGCGCGGCAGCATGGCGCTGCAACTGCTGGAGCTGGGCCTGGTGTTGAGCCTGGCATCGGTGGTCTTCAACACCACGCTGGGCTACTGCAGTGGCTGGATCGGCCAGTACTTGCAACGCAACCCACGCTTCGCCCAGACCCAGCGCTGGTTCCTGGCCGGTGTGCTGCTAGCACTGGCGCTGCGCCTGTTCTACCTGGAGCGCCCCGCTCCCACCTGAGGACTAACGACTATGGACCACATCATCCACCTCTGGGGCCGCATCAGCTCGCTCAATGTGCGCAAGGCCGTCTGGGCCGCGCAGGAGCTGGGCCTGGACTTCCAGCGCACCGATGCCGGCGCCGCCTTTGGCGTGACCAGCACGCCCGAGTACCTGCAGAAGAACCCCAATGCCCTGGTGCCGCTGCTCGAAGACGGCGACTTCGTGCTGTGGGAATCCAACGCCATCGTGCGCTACCTGTGCGCCCAGTACGGGCAGGCGCAGGGCCTGTACCCCACCGACTTGCGCGAGCGCTTTGACGCCGAGCGCTGGATGGACTGGCAGCAGACCACCTTCAACCGCGCTGGCGGCCCGGCCTTTCTGCAACTGGTGCGCACGGCGCCCGAGGCTCGCGACGCCGAGCTGGTGCGCCAGTCGGTGGCCGCCACCGAGCCGCTGCTGGCCATGCTGGAGGCCCACCTGCAGCGCCACGCCTATATGGGTGGCGACACCTTTGGCATGGCCGACATTCCGCTGGGCTGTGAAATGCACCGCTGGTGGGGCATGCCCAGCCATCTGTTTGAAGCGGTTGGCGTGCAGCGCCAGGAGCTGCAGACCTACCCCCAGGTGCAGCGCTGGTTTGGCCAGTTGCAGCAGCGCCCCGCCGCGCGCGGTGTGCTGGACATTGCCCTCTCCTGAATTCCAACCTTTCTGACTCCGAAGTCCGCCATGCAGCAACGCCCCTTCAAACAAGTTGACGTCTTCACCGCCACCCCGTACTACGGCAACCCGCTGGCCGTGGTGCTGGACGGCACGGGTCTCAGCGATGACCAGATGCAGCACTTTGCCCGCTGGACCAATCTGTCGGAAACCACCTTTGTGCTGCCTCCAACGCCCGAGGGTGCAGCCAAGGGTGCCGACTACCGCGTACGCATCTTCACCCCCGGCGCCGAACTGCCCTTTGCCGGCCACCCGACGCTGGGCACCTGCCACGCGTGGCTGCAGGCCGGCGGCAAGCCGCGCGCCAAGGCCGGCTCCGGAGCCGAACAAACCATTCAGCAGGAGTGCGGCGTCGGCCTGGTGCAGATCCGTACCCATGGCAGCCAGCTTGCCTTTGCCGCGCCACCGCTCACGCGCAGCGCGCCCAGCCCCTCGCAACTGGCGCTGATCGCACAAGCCCTGGGCCTGAAGTCGCAGCAGATCATTGCCGCGCAAACGCTGGACAACGGCCCGGTCTGGCTGGGCCTGCTGCTGGACAGCGTGCAGACCGTGCTCGGCCTGCAACCCGATCACCTGGCCTTGAAAAACCTGGGCGTCAAGGTGGGTGTGGTGGCCGTGGAGGAAGCACCCGAGGCAGCCCCGGCCCTGATCGCCCGCTCCAACCGCGAGGCCCGCGCTTTTGTCCACACCGAGGCACCCAGCGTCGAGGTGCGCGCCTTTGCCGCGCCGGTGGGCGTCGCCGAAGACCCGGTCACCGGCAGCCTGAACGCCAGCCTGGCCCAGTGGCTGATGGCCGACGGCTACGCCCCCACCACCTACACCGCCAGCCAGGGCACCTGCCTGGACCGTGCCGGGCGCGTGCAACTGAGCCGCGATGCCGCTGGCCAGGTCTGGGTGGGTGGCGAGTCCGTCACCTGCGTGGACGGCACGGTCACGCTGTAGGCGCGCCATGACCGTCGCCGCCCCGACCCTGGATCACCTGGTGGTGATGGCCGCCAGCCTGGAGCAGGGCGTGGCCTGGTGCGAGGCCACGCTGGGTGTGACGCCCGGCCCCGGCGGCGAACACCCGCTGATGGGCACGCACAACCGGCTGATGACCATCGCAACAAAGGGCTTCCCCCAGGCCTATCTGGAAATAATCGCTATCAATTCAGGAGCTTCTCATGCAGTACCCACGAGGGCTAGACGCTGGTTTGACATGGATGATCCGGTTGTGCGCGAACGCGTGCAGCGTGACGGCCCGCAACTGATCCACTGGGTGGCCGGTGTTGCCGACATCGCCGCCACGGTCGCCGCGCTGGTGGCGCAGGGCGTGGATCGCGGCGAAATCATCCAAGCCTCACGCCAGACTCCGAATGGCCTGTTGCAATGGCAGATCAGCGTGCGCCCCGACGGCCAGCGCCTGTTCGATGGCTGCCTGCCGACGCTGATCCAGTGGGGCGACACCCATCCAACCCACACCATGCCCAGCAGTGGCGTGACGCTGCACAGCCTGCACCTGCGCCACCCCCAAGCCGATGCGCTGCGCCAGGCGCTGGCGAGCATCGGCCTGGCTTCCATTGCCGTCACCGACGGCCCGGCGCTGTTGAGTGCCACCCTGCAAACCCCCAAGGGACTGATCGAGATCCACACATGAACCTGCCCAGCCTGCACGACATCGAAAACGCCGCCCAAGTGGTCTACCGCGAATTTGCCGCCACCCCGCAATACACCTGGGGCCAGCTCAGCGCCAAGCTGGGCGCCACCTGCTGGCTCAAGCACGAGAACCACACGCCGGTGGGCGCCTTCAAGATCCGTGGCGGGCTGACCTATTTCGACCAGCTTGCGCGCACCAACAGCCTACCGGCCGAGGTCATCAGCGCCACGCGCGGCAACCACGGTCAGAGCATCGGCTGGGCGGCGCGCGCCCACGGCGTGCCCTGCACCATCGTCGTGCCGCATGGCAACTCGACCGAGAAGAACGCCGCCATGCGCGCGCTGGGCGCAACCCTCATCGAGCACGGCAGTGACTTTCAGGAAAGCCGCGAATTCGCCATCCAGTTGGCCGCACAGCGCGGCGCCCACATGGTGCCCAGCTTTCACGTCAACCTGCTGCGCGGCGTGGCCACCTACTGGTGGGAACTGTTCAAGGCCGTGCCCGAACTGGACGTGGTCTACGTGCCGATTGGCCAGGGCTCGGGCGCCTGTTCGGCCATTGCCGCCAAGCGCGCGCTGGGTCACCGTGCCCGCATCGTCGGTGTGGTCAGCGCCCACGCCACCACCTATGCCGACTCGCTGGCCGCTGGCCGCGTGGTGGAGGCGCCCGTAACCACGCTGCTGGCCGACGGCATGGCCTGCCGCGTGGCCGATGCCGAGGCGCTGGCCATCCTGCAAGGCAACATCGACCACATCGTCAAGGTCACGGATGCCGAGGTGGCCCAGGCCATGCGCGACATCTTTGCCTGTACCCACAACGTGGCCGAGGGCGCCGGTGCTGCCGCCTACGCCGCCGCCCTGCAGGAACGCGCCCAGTTGGCCGGCCAGACCGTGGGTCTGGCGCTCAGCGGTGGCAATGTGGACAGTGCGATGCTGGCCGATGTGCTACGAAATCAATAGCTATCTACGCAATATTTACGAGGGCTAGAAGCCGATTTGTCGCCGGTTCAGTCGCCCAAGAATTCACCCACCGGCTTGAGGTCGTCGACCCGGTCGCAAATGGCCTTGATGACCACCAAAATCGGCACGCCGAGCAACAGACCCCAGATGCCCCAGAGCCAGCCCCAGGCCAGCACCCCAATGAAAATGGCGACCGGATTCATCTTGTTGGTGCGGCTGGCCAGCCAGGGTGTCAGCAGAAAGGCTTCGATGGCGTGGATCACCAGCGAGATCCCGCTCACCAGCAGCGCCATCTCCAGCGTGCCGAACTGCAGGAAGCTCACCAGCGCCGAGCCGGTGGCAATGATGACGCTGCCAACGTAGGGCACCAGATCCAGCACGCCAGCCGCAACGCCCCAGACCGCGGCATGCTCCAGGCCAATCGCCATGAAGCACAACCAGGTGGCCAGTCCGACCAGGGCGCTGGTGAACAGCTGCACCAGCATGTAACGCTGAATCTGGTCGTGGATCTGATTGAGTGCTTCCAGCGTGACACGCTTCTTGCTCAATGTCGGTCCGGCCAGCTTGACCATTTTGCGTCGGAAGGTGTCGCCAGAGGCCATCAGAAAGAAAGTGATCAGCGCCACCATTCCGATCTGGCCCAACATTCCGAGCAGACCCAGGGTGCCACTCCACAAATGGTCCTTGATATCGAATTTCGGCTTCTCGATCTGCACCCGTTGCACGCCCCGGCCCGGCGGCGCGGCTTGTGTCGTCTCGTTGGCCGCCTGCTCAATCTGGGTCGCAGCCTTTTGCACCGTGGTCAGCGTGCTGTCGCGATGGCCTGACAGGGCGCGCACCGAGTCGCGCAGTTTCTGTGCCGCTGCCGGCAACGACTCGACCAGCTTGCTGGCGTCTTCGCTGAGTGAATAGGCGGCTGCGCTCACGCCACCCAGCAGGCCCAGAATCAGCAGCGCCGCGCTCACTGCGCGTGGAATACGGCGTACCTGCAGCCAGTCCACCAGCGGCGAAAGGGCATAGCTGAAAAGCACCCCAACCAGCACCGGAATGAAGACGGCGCTGGCCCAGCGCAACATGAACACGCTGGCCAGCGTGGCCAACAGTACCAGGGAAACACTACGCACGTCCACCGGCATGTGCAACAGCACGCGGGGCGGCTCGGGTGGCGGCGTGGTCCCGAGCACCGGGTCTGCGCTGGCGTCGTCCGATGGCGCTGGAACTGGGTACATCACGGGTCTCCTGTTGGCCCCGAGTGTGCACGCTTTCTGAATAGTGGGTTGGCATTTGGGATTAATGCCCCATCCTGAAAGCACGCAGCCACGTCCGCTTACGCAACCGCTGGCAGCGTCAGCGCGGCGCGCAAGCCGCCCAGCGGGGAGTCCGACAGCTCAACCTTGCCGCCATAGAGCCGTGCCAGGTCATCCACGATGGCCAAGCCCAGGCCCGAGCCCGGCACCTGCTCGTCGGCTCGCACGCCGCGGCGCATCACCGCATCGCGCTGCGGCGCGTCCAGCCCCGGGCCATCATCATCCAGCGCAATGGTCAACGTGGCGCCATCGGTGTGGGCATGGACCTCCACCCGGTGTGCCGCCCATTTGCAGGCGTTGTCCAGCAGGTTGCCCAGCATCTCCTGCAGGTCCTGCGCCTCGCCACGAAACGCCAGCGCGGCCGGCCAGGGTTGCACAGTGATGGCCAGCTCACGCTGCGCATGGATGCGCTGCATCACCCGCACCAGGCCATCCACTGCCGGCAGCAGCACGGTCTTGGCACCGGGCACGCGGGTGGCGGCGGCGGCCTGGGCGTGCGCCAGGTGGTAATCGACCTGGCGGCGTGCCACGCCGATTTGCTCCACCACCAGACGGGCCAGCTCCGGGCCTTGGGGCTCCTTGGCCTGGGCCGCATTGGCCAGCACGCTCAACGGCGTCTTCAGGGCGTGTGCCAGGTTGCCGGCGTGGGTGCGGGCGCGCTCGACCACGTCGGCGTTTTGCGCCAGCACGGTGTTGAACTCGGCCACCAGCGGCATCACCTCGATGGGGAAATCGCCTTCAAGCCGTTGCGTCTCGGCAGCGCGCACCCGGGTCAGCGCCTTGCGCATGGCGCGCAGCGGGAACAGGCCGACCGACACCTGCACCACCGCCGCCAGCACCAGGCCACCGCCCAGCACACCAAGCGCCAGCCACAGCGCGCCGTTGAAGCGGCTCACCGGGTCGGCCATCAGGTCGGCATCGGCGGCGGCCAGCAGGCGCAGGGTGTGGGGCTTGCCGTCCGGGCCGTCGTCAATGCGCACGCTGCGCTCGACCACGCTCAAGGGCTTGCCCTGCGGGCCGGCGATCTGGTGCACGTGCATGTCACCCTCTGCCAGCGCGTCCTCTGGCACGGCCAGTGCCACGTCCCACAGCGAGCGGGAGCGCAGTTGTGCCGGGCTGATGCTGACACCCGTGGGGCCAATGGCATCGACCTGCCAGTAGTAGCCGGAGTAGGGGCGGCCAAAGCGCGGGTCACTCAGCGGCAGGGCCAGTTGCGCCCGGCCTTGCGCATCGAGCGAGAGCTGGGCGGTCAACTGGTCCAGGTGGGTGCGCAGCTCGGCATGGAATTGGGCCGCCACATGCTGGCGAAACAGCGTGCTTAAGCCCCAGCCTGCCACCAGGATCGTGCCGGCAATCCAGAACAGGGTGCCCACCAGCAGGCGGATGCGCAGCGACTGGCGCCAGACGGAGGGCGACAAGCGCATGCCGTCAACTGCCGTCGGTCAGCCGGTAACCCAGACCGCGCGCGGTGGCGATCAGGCCCGGTGGCAGCTTCTTGCGCAGGCGGGCAATGAAGACCTCGACCGTGTTGGAGTCGCGGTCATAGTCCTGGGCGTAAATATGCTCCACCAGGTCGCTGCGCGAGACGACCTCGTCGCGGTGGTGCATCAGGTAGGCCAGCACGCGATATTCGTGGCTGGTCAACGCCAGGGCCTGGCCATCAACAATGGCGCGGCCATTGCGGATGTCCATGGTCAGCGGACCACACACCAGCTCCGAGCTGGCGTGGCCGCCGGCGCGGCGGATCAGGCCACGCAGGCGGGCCAGCAGCTCTTCCATGTGGAAGGGTTTGGTCAGGTAATCGTCCGCTCCGGCATCGATGCCGGAGACTTTCTCGTGCCAACCGTCGCGCGCGGTCAGGATCAACACCGGCATGCTGCGCCCGGCAGCACGCCACTTGCGCAGCACGGTGATGCCATCCATCTGCGGCAGGCCCAGGTCCAGCACCACGGCGTCATAGGGTTCGGTGTCGCCCTGGAAATGGCCGTCCACGCCATTGCCGGCCACATCCACCGCATAGCCGGCCTCGCGCACGCTGTGGGCCAGCTGGGATTGCAGCGTGGGTTCGTCTTCAACTATCAGGATGCGCATCAGCGTTCTCCAGCCGGGGGGTGGTTGCGGGACTTGCTACCCAGCACCGTGCCATCGCGGGCATCGACCTTGAGCTTGACCAGGGCACCGCCGGTGCGCAAGACCTTGACCTTGTAGATCCAGCGCTCGCGGCGACCCTCATGCTCGCGTTCCAGCTCCACGTCCATCACCTGGCCGGGGTAGGCGCGCTCCACGCGCTCCAGGATGGTCTTGAGCGGCAGCACCTCGCCGGCCTCCAGCGCCTTGCGGGCGCGCTCGTGGTCTTCTTCGCCGGCATGGGTCATGCCGCCTGCGGCCAGCAGGGCCAGGCTGAGCGGTAGCGCCAACCAGCGCCATGGTGAGAGGGAGAGTGCCATGCGTTGCGTTTCGGATGAAGGGGTAGCCAGGTCCTGTTTATAGCCCCGCGAATATGAACGTCCGATGAACGCGGGGTTCACCTTCTGTTCAGTAGGGCCCAAGCATAGTCGCTCCCACATCCACTGTTTGAAGGAGCACTCCATGCCATTGACCCGAACCACACGCACCATTCCCGCACTCCTGGCCGGTCTCACGATCCTGTTGGCCGGCGCAGCCCAAGCCGGTGTGCGCGAAGACCAGTTGGCGCAATACGCCAGCGCCGCCAAGGCGGCCAACCCCGCGTTTGCCGGGTTCTCGGCTGAGCGCGGCAAGACCCTGCACACCCAAAGCTTCACCGGCGGCAAGCCCGACACACCAGCCTGCACCTCCTGCCACGGCAAGGACACGCGCAGCACCGGCCGCGCGCCCACCGGCAAATCCATTGACGCCATGGCCGCCTCGGTGACCCCGGCCCGTTACACCGACCCCGCCAAGGTGGAGAAGTGGTTCAAGCGCAACTGCACCGAAGTACTG
Source organism: Burkholderiales bacterium (assembly GCA_038327925.1). GTDB lineage: Bacteria > Pseudomonadota > Gammaproteobacteria > Burkholderiales > Burkholderiaceae_C > Allorhodoferax. The sequence goes on from JBBQLM010000011.1 coordinate 45,393, forward strand.
GGCCGCGTTTGCACAGCCCAGGAAAAAGGCGACTGGCTGACCTTCATGCTGGGCCAATAACATGAAGATCGCCTACCGCCCCATCATCCTTGGCCTGCTGGTGCTGGGCTTCTCGGCGCTCGTCCTGGGCCGCGCCCAGGCCGGCGGCAACCATTTCTTTGCACCGGTGGCCAATGCCGTGGTCAAGGAAGAGTGCGGCACATGCCACTTGCCGTTTGCCCCATCCATGCTGCCCGCCAGTTCCTGGCAACGCATGATGGGTAATCTGAAGGACCACTTTGGTGACGATGCCTCGGTCGATCCCAAACTGGCGGCCGAGATCACCGCCTACCTGGTGGCCAATGCCGGCGACCAGGGTGGTCAGCGCTATGGCGCCAAGCTGCTGCGCGGCGTCTCGGCCACCAACGCCCCGCTGCGCATCACCGAACTGCCCAAGTGGGTCAGCGAGCACCGCAAAGTGCCCGACTGGGAGTGGAAACACAAGGACGTGCGCACCAAGGCCAACTGCACGGCCTGCCACACCAATGCCGAACTCGGCTACTACGACGAATGAAACTGGAGGACCCCACCATGAAACGCATTCCCCTCACCCTTTCCATGCTGGCCATCGTTGGCACGCTGCTGACCGCCATGGCCGTCACCCTGCCCGCCAGGGCCAGTGACCACCGAACAGCCGTCACCACCGAACAGCCGTGGCTGCCGATCCCGCAGATTTACGCCAAGCTGGAAGCGGCCGGCTACCGCAACATCGAAAAGATCGAGCGCGAGCACGGCACCTATGAAGTGCGCGCCACCGACCGCCAAGGCGCACGCGTGCGGCTGAACGTGCATCCGCAGACTGGTGCCATTCTGGAACGCGGCACGCGCCGGCCGGCAATTGACAGCACGGAGCGGCGCCAGCGCCCGGCGGTCGAGTGCAACGAGCGCCGTTGCCGTGACGACCTGCCACCCAAGGCCGCCACACCATGAAGACACTGATCACGCTGCTGCTGGGCCTGGTTGGCCTGGCCTGGGGTTGGGACCTGGTGCAGGCGGTGCCGCCCGCCGGCGCCCACCCGTGGTGGCTGGCCCGCCAGCAGTTACTGACCCTGAGCGGCTTTCTGTCGATTGCCCTGATGTCGCTGGTGATGCTGCTCGCCACCCGCCCGGCCTGGCTGGAGTCGCCACTGGGCGGCATGGACCGGATCTACCGCACGCACAAGTGGGCCGGCATCCTGGCCGTCGTCTTTGCCGCGCTGCACTGGCTGATCGAAATGTCCAGCGACATCCTGAAGGCGCTGATCGGCCGCGAGGGCCGTGTGCCCAAGGAGCAGTACACGGGGTTTCTGGAGGTCCTGCGGGACCTGGCCGGTGACATGGGCGAATGGGCCATCTATGGCGTGCTGGTCATGCTGCTGATCACGCTGTGGAAGAAGTTTCCGTACCGAACCTGGCGCGTGCTGCACAAGGCCATGCCCGTGATTTACCTGACGCTGGCCTTCCACGCGGCCCTGCTCGCACCGCGGACCTATTGGCTGGAACCGGCCGGTGCTTTGCTCGCAGTGCTGCTGGTGGCCGGTGTGTACGGTGCCATCCACTCGCTGCTGGGCAACATTGGCCGCAGCCGCGAGGCCACGGGGCGCATCGTCGCCATCGAACACCCGTCCAATGACGTCACCACGGTGCGTTGCCAGCTGGAGCGCGGCTGGCGCGGCCACCAGGCGGGCCAGTTTGCGTTTGTGACCTTTGAGGACCGCGAGGGCGCCCACCCGTTCACCATTGCCAGTGCCAACCGCGGAGACAACACGGTCAGCTTCCAGATCAAGGCGCTGGGCGACTACACCGGTGCGCTGGCGCAGCGCCTGCACCCCGGGCAGACCGTGCGCGTGGAAGGCCCCTACGGCCGCTTCGACCTGCAACGCCGCAACCCCAAGGCACGCCAGATCTGGATTGCCGGTGGCATTGGCGTGACGCCCTTTTTGGCGTGGCTGGAATCCCTGCAAGCCCAACCGGACCAGGCACCCGCGGCTGAACTGCACTACTGCACCCGCGACCAGGACGGCGACGCCTTTGTGCCCCGCCTGCTGGCCTTGTGCGCCACGCTGCCGGGTGTGCAACTGCATATCCACGGTGCCCGCCAGGGCAACTCGCTGAAGGCGACTGCGCTGCAAGGCGCCGGGAAAACCGAGATCTGGTTCTGCGGCCCCAACGGGCTGGCGAACTCGCTGCGCAAGGGACTGCGCGCCCTGGGTGCACGGCCCCGCTTCCACCAGGAGGCGTTTGAGATGCGTTGATGAACGGGGTTAGCGCAGCAGGATCAGCACCGTGCCGGCCACGGTGAGGCCCGCGCCCAGCCAGGCTCCCCAGGCCGGTGCGCGGCCCAGTTGCCACCACAGCAACGGCAGCACCAGAACCGGTGACACCGGCGACAGAATGGCAACCGTGCCCACATCGCCCTTCTGCAACGCCATCAGGATGAAGGTCATGCCCAGCCCCATGCCAACAAAACCGTTGAGCGCGGTTTGCAGCAAAATTCGCCGGGTGGGCGGCTGGTGCGCACGGGCAGCGCCCACGCCCAGCCACAGGACCACGTAGTGCGCGGCGCAGGCCACCGACACACGCACGGCCGAGGCCGCAACCGGGTCCACCGCCAGCGCACCCGCGTGCGCGGACATGACCGGCTTGGCAATCAGCGTGCTGGCCGCCTGGCCCATGGCGGCCACCAGTCCCAGCGCCACGCCCAGGCGCAGCGAGCCATGGTCGGCCTCCCACGCGTGCGCATCTTCCTTGTGTCGGCCCAGAACAATGGCGCTCATGACACCGGCCATGGTCAGCGCGCCGCCCAGTGCTGCCTGCAGACCCATGCGCTCACCCAGCACCACAAACCCCAAGGCGGCACTGAAGGCGGCATGGGTGGCAAACAGCACACTGGCACGGCGTGGCCCCAAGCGTTGCACCGCACCAAACAGCGCCGTGTCGCCAATGAAAATGCCGACCAGACCGCTGAGCGCCAGGGTCAACGAAGCGTCCGCGGACAGGCTGTGCCAACTACCCGTGGCGGCGACCACCGCCCACAGCATGGCCGCCACCAGCAGCATGCGCCAGCGCGTGAAGGCAAAGGCACCGAGGTGGCGCACGGGGGTCACCGCCAGCAGGCTGCCAGACGCCCAACACGCCGCAGCGCCCAGGGCCAGAAGGTCATACACCACAAACATGCTGCCATTGTCGCCCTGACGACATCGCGTCCGCCATGCTTGGCTTAGATTCCTTGCATGGGAAATCTCTATCTGGTACGACACGGGCAGGCCTCTTTTGGCGCTGCGGACTATGACAACTTGAGCGAACTCGGGCACCGACAAAGCGTGCGCCTGGGCCAATACTTTGCGGACCGCAAGTTGCAATTCGATGCCGTGCTGACCGGCACCCTGAAGCGCCACGCGCAGACCTGGGCCGGCATTGCCGAGGGTGCGGGCCTGGACCTGCAGCCCCTGCTGTGGCCCGGGCTCAACGAGTTCGACAGCGCAGCGGTGATTGCCGCCATCCACCCCGATCCACTGGGGCCGACCGACACGCCGGAGATGTACAAATACCACTTCCGCCTGCTGCGCGATGGCCTCACCCAATGGATGAATGGCGTGGTCAGCCCCAGGGGCATGCCCAGCTACAACGAATTTGTGGCCGGCGTGACCAGCGCGCTGGACCATGTGCGCAAGCACTACACCGGCAATGTGCTGATCGTCAGCAGCGGCGGGCCGATCTCCACCGCCATCGGCCATATCCTGGGCACCGTGCCCGAAAAGACAATTGAGCTGAACATGCAGATCCGCAACAGCGCGGTGACCGAGTTCCTGTTCACGCCCAAGCGCCACCTGCTGCTGACCTTCAACTCCCTGGCCCATCTGGACGGTGCAGAATATGCACCATGGATCACCTACTCCTGAACCCTGAAGCATGAGCGGCGCCACCACCCGGTGGGCCGCGTGCGCGCTGGCCACGCTGGCCCTGCCGCTATGCGCCTGCGCCACGCCACTGTTGCGTTGCGACGTGGCCTATGCCGGCACCACCCACAGCATTGAAGCCCGGCCGGTGATGGATCCGTACCCGGTGCCATCGGTGGACATTGGCGGGCGCTTTCGCTTTAAGGCGGTAGTGGTCGGCGACGCTACCCGCGTGGAGCGCATCCTGATCTATGCCTACCTGGACACCGCACGCCAGCCCATCCTGGTGCAGCAGGCCAAATACCTGCCACCCTTTCGCGTGACTGAGAAGCCCTACCCTTTGACCGGCGAACAGCATCTGTATGCCGGCCCGGTGGAGCGGGAGCTGATCTACAGCTGCACGCTGGAGGGCCTTCAGCCATGACACGCACCACCCTGCGCCGCTGGGTGGCTGCACTGCTGCTGGGCTGCTGCCTGGCCGCCCCGGTTCAGGCCACCGAAGCCGTCAGTCTGGTGTTTGCCGGTGATGTGGTGCTGGACGATTCCGCTGGCGAACTGATCGCACGCGGCGGTGACCCATTTGCCGACTTTGCCCCCGTATTTGCCGCTGCCGACATCCGCATCGCCAATCTGGAATGCGTGGTGGCCACCACCGGCTCGGCCGGCGACAAGAACTTCACCTTCCGTGCCCACCCGCGCACGCTGCCGGTGCTCAAGCGCCACTTCGACGCGCTGGCACTGGCCAACAACCACTCCGGCGACTATGGCCGCGAGGCCTTTGCCGAGATGCTGGGCTTGCTGAAAGGTGCCGGCATCGGCCAGTTTGGTGGCGGCCACAACCTGTCTGAGGCGCACACGCCGCTGATCGTCGAGCGCAAGGGCCTGCGCATTGCCCTGCTGGGCTACAGCGAATTCATGCCGCGCAGCTTCGAAGCCGATTTCGACGCGCCCGGCGTGGCCTGGAGCGAGGACGAGCAGGTGGTGGACGACATCCGCAAGGCGCGCATCGTGTACCGTGCCGACATCGTCATCCCGATCATGCACTGGGGCTGGGAAAACGAGCTGGTGGCCAACGCCCGCCAGCGCCAACTGGCCCGCGTGATGCTGGACGCCGGTGCCGACGCCGTGATCGGCGGCCACCCGCATGTGACGCAGGACATCGAGCACTACCGCGGCAAGCCCATCATCTACAGCGTGGGCAACTTCGTGATGAAGGAAACCGACAACGACAACCAGCGCCGTGGCTGGGTGTTGCGGCTGCGCTTGGACAAACAGGGTGTGAGCAGCTTCGACACCCGCACTGCCAAGATCAGCTTCGATGGCATTCCGTCGCTGGACCGGTCTACGGTCGGCCCTTGCTGGAGGCGGGGGGATAACAGCGTTGGGCAGTGTCGGGGGGATTGAAGATCACATTGGGCTAAGGTGAATCGATTTCCGGTTCAGACGCATTGCCGACATTTGCTTTGCTCTTAACCAGACGTGACATTGGAGTTCGGCCGACCATCCAGCACAGCTGGCAGGAGTCAGTTGAAATGCCAGGTTAGAGCTCCCTCATCAACTCTCACCCTCGTCATTGGTCAATTCCTTTTAGGTACTCGACTCGCTCATATGTAAGTCTGGCAACGCAACGAGAGTACGAAATCGAAATGATGCCGCCACGCACAGCTTGTTCAAAGCTGCAAGTCTTGTCTCGATAGTTGATCCAAGTGCGTTGAGCATTGATCAATCCTTCACGTTCATTCTTGAAACTGGCCGTACTCCAACGGAGTAGCAATTCCTTGTGGATGCTATTGAGCCTCTGGTTCTGCTCCTGAAGCTCTCTTTGAAGGAGACACGACTCCTGTAAGGTGCTCCCCTCCTTGGGGGAATCACATTCAGACCCAATTGCGGTCGCCTCACCTGAGAAAACCAAGGCAACAGCAAAGTAAATCGGCAAAAGTAACACTCGCATTTTTTCGCTCAAACGGACAATTAAAGAGTTAATTTTCACAGTACCACAGCGCAATGGATCACTCAGGTGTACGTCGGCTTACGCCCCAACCCTGACACCGCTCAACGCTGATAGCGGACTTTTGTTTTGCTCCAAACGTTCCGATTCAACCGCGCCGGAGTACCACATGCGTGGCTTTCTCCGACGCAACGAACTGAACGCACTCAAATCCCAGAGCGCGCATGTCAATCCCCTCAAACAGTCGCGCTCCTGCGCCCAGCAGCACCGGCGCGATGGCGACGTGCAACTCATCGATGAGGCCCGCACGCAGATATTGCTGGATCGTGTGAGCCCCGCCGCCAATGCGCACATCCATTGCGCCAGCTGCGTCGCGCGCCCGGTTCAGCGCGTCGTGGACACCGCCGGTGACAAAGTGGAATGTCGTCCCGCCTTCCATCTCGATGGATGGGCGCGCGTGATGTGTCAGGATGAAAGTTGGAACGTGATAGGGTGGGCTGTCGCCCCACCAGCCTTTCCAGTTCATGTCGGGCCAGGGGCCGCGAACGGGTCCGAACATGTTGCGTCCGAGAATCCAGGCGCCCACATTCTGGAAGCCCCGCGCGGCGAAATCGTCATCGATCCCCGTTGTGCCACCTTCATTTCCGAACAGGGCCCGCTGCAACGTGCGTGTTGGAAACAACCACTGGTGCAAATCTGTCCCGCCCACACCGAGCGGATTGCTGAGGTCCTGATTCGGACCGGCGCCAAATCCGTCCAGCGAGATGGTAAAGCCCTCAACCCGAACACGTGTCATTTGCATGCCCTCCTTTCGATGGATGCCGAAAACCCGTCAGCCCACACTATCCTTCAGCACCGTCAACGGCAACGCATGAACCTCACCCAGCAAGCGGGCCAGCGCGCGCCCTGCTGCGTCGATCACCGCGCTGCCTTTGTCCGCACTGGCCGCAGCGGCGTTGCCCACCGCACCCAGCGGGTTGTAGTCCTGCATCTGCCAGCCCAGCTTGGCGGTTCGGCCATTGCCCAGAATGTCTAAGCGCCGGGCCCGTTCTTCCGAGGTCGAGGCAAAGTTCTGCGCCTGCGCCATGTCCACCAGCTCGGGCGCCAGCGCCAGCATCATGGAGGTCTCGATCTCGCCGGCGTGGATGCCGAACCGGTGCTCATGGTCGCTGAACAGGGCATCCACATCCTCGCCGTTGGGGCCTGTCAACGGCAGACCAAACCAGTTCACGCTGTAGACCAGCATGCCTAAGCGAGCGCGCAGGTCGCGGGCCACGATGTCCATCACCCCGACCTGGCCGCCGTGGCTATTGAGCAGCACCAGTTTTTTCACGCCGCTGGCCGCCACGCTTTCGCAAATGTCGGTCCACAGGCGGATGATGGTCTCGGCCTTCAAGGTCAGCGTGCCGGCAAACCGGGCGTGCTCCGGGCTTAGGCCCACCGCCTGGGTGGGCAGGAACAGGGCCGGCACGTCGGCGGGCAGGTGCGCCAGCGACGCGCTGACCACTCCATCGACCAGCGCACTGTCCACCCGCAGTGGCAGGTGCGGGCCATGCTGCTCGGTGGCGGCTACCGGGAGCACGGCAATGGTGTGCTCCAGCATGCCTGCGGCGCGGGACTGGGCAAAGTCGCGCGTGCTCCAGTCGGCCCAGTAGCGCGAAGGGTTGGATACGGGAACAGTGTCTGGGCGGGCGGCTGCAGTCATGGTGGTGGAGGCGTGCGTGGGACGGCCCATGGTAACGCGGTCTAGCCGGGTGTGGCAGGGGGGCCGTATCATCCCGGCATGTCCGCATCCCGCCCCCGCAATGCCACCGGCGACTCGTTTTTTGCCTGGGACGGCGACGTCCTGATCCTCAACGTGCTGGGCAAGCCCGCCGCCAGCAAAGACGCCATCGGCAAGCCCAAGGGCACGCAGCTCAAGATCAGCGTCACCGCGGCCCCCAAGGGCGGCAAGGCCACCGACCACATGGTGCGCTTTCTGGCGCCGCTGTTTGGCGTGGTGGTGGCCGACATTGAAGTGGTGTTTGGCCAGGAAAACGTGAACAAGCAGTTGCGCATCAAGGCGCCCAAGAAGCTGCCGGCGGTCTTCAACCAGGGCACGCTGGACCTGTAGCAGGAGGGTGCCCAACGGCACAGTCCGTAGGGGCATAGCCCGGCCCAAGGGCCTGCAATGCCACAATCGGGGGACCGCCGGCCAGCTGTGGTGTGGCGGAACTTTTCAGCCGATTGCGGCTCCCATTTGGCAATGACTTTCACCTCCCGACTCCCCTGGCGCAGCCGAGCGGCCTTGCGCCTGCTCTCTCATTGCCTGTTTATTGCTATATTATTTATAGCTACATCATCAGCATCGACGAGGGCTAGCGCCAAAATTCTTCAAAATGGTTCGGCGCAATCCGGCGCCGCCACGACCGTGGTGCAAAACGAGCAAGTTCGCGCCGAGCTGTTTGCCCACGCGCCGGACGGCGTGTCGCCTGGCAAGCCGGTGTGGCTGGGGCTGCAAATCCGCCACCAACCGCACTGGCACACCTACTGGAAGAACCCCGGCGATTCTGGCCTGCCCACCGTGCTGCAGTGGACGCTGCCGGCCGGTGTGACCGCCGGCGAGATCGACTGGCCGGCCCCGCACCGCATCGTTATCGGCAACCTGGCGAATTACGGCTTTGATGGCACGGTGCTGCTGCCGGTGCCGCTGACCATCGCGCCGTCGTTCAAGGCCAGCGCGTCGGGCGATTTGGAAGTGCGCCTGAGCGCCTCGTGGCTGGTCTGCCGCCAAGAGTGCATTCCCCAGGACGGCAACTTCGTTCTGCGCGTTCCCGTGCGCGGCTCCACCGCCTCGCATGGCTCCGACTTTGAAGCCGGCCGTGCCGCCAGCCCCGTCGCCGCGACGGGCGCCGCCAAGGCCGTGCTGGGCGATGACGGATTCACACTCAGCGTGAGCGGCCTGCCTGCGGCCTGGGCCGGCAAGGCACTGCAGCCGTTCCCGGAGACCGCCGGTATCGCCGAACCCATCAGCTCCCCGCACGCCGGGGACGCGGTGGCTGCCAGTGCCGACACGCCACGCGCCGGCACCCAAAGCTGGAGCAATGGGGTTTGGCGTGCGCACTTTCCGTACTCGGTCATGCGGGAGTCCGCGCCGGGTGCGCTGCCCATCGTGCTGGCACTGGGAACGCAAAGCGTGCGCACCGTGGCCAACTTCAGTGGCAAGTGGCCTGCGCTCGCCGAACTGGGCTCCGCCCCCTTGCCGCAAGCGGCTGCACCCCGCAGCGCACAGCCAGCGCAGGAACCCTCCGCCGGTAGCACCAGTGCGCCTTCCGGCTGGGGCGCCTGGGGGCTGGCCCTGGCTGCCGCGCTGCTCGGCGGCATGATCCTGAACCTGATGCCCTGCGTGCTGCCGGTGCTGGCCATCAAGGTGCTGGGCTTTTCCCGCCACAGCGAACACACACCGGCCTCGCAACGCGCCCAGGGCCTGGCCTACACATTGGGCGTGGTGCTGTCGTTTGTCAGCCTGGGTGCCCTGATGCTGGCGCTGCGCGCCACAGGTGAGCAGTTGGGCTGGGGCTTTCAGCTGCAGTCCCCCGCCGTGGTGGCGGTGCTGGCGGCCCTGTTCACGCTGATAGCCCTGAACCTGGCCGGCCTGTTTGAAATCGGCAGCGTGCTGCCGCACAGTCTGGCGTCGTTGCAGGCACGCCATCCGGTGGTGGACGCCTTCCTGTCCGGCGTGCTGGCGGTGGCCATTGCCTCACCCTGCACGGCGCCGTTCATGGGTGCATCGCTGGGCTACGCCATCAGCCTGCCGGCCGGGCAAGCGTTGGGCATTTTTGCTGCCCTGGGTCTGGGACTGGCACTGCCGTTCCTGGCAGCCGCCTGGGTGCCTGCGGTTGGCCACTGGCTGCCGCGTCCGGGTGCGTGGATGGACACGCTGCGCCGCTTCATGGCGTTTCCGATGCTGGCCACCGTGGTCTGGCTGGTCTGGGTGCTGGGCCATCTGAGTGGTGTGGACGGTGCCGGCGCCCTGTTGGCGCTGCTGCTGGGCCTGGGGCTGCTGATCTGGTCCCTGGGGCTGGAGGGCCGCAGCCGCCTGGCATTTGCCACGGTTTCCGTCGCATTCCTCGCACTGTTGGCGGGGACTGTCGGCCCACTGGTCATCAAGATGGAAGACGCTCCCAGTGCCGCTGGTGCGACGGCCAACAATGGGAGTGGCCCGAACTGGCAGGCCTGGGCGCCGGGCCGTGTGGAGGCCGAACTGGCCGCGGGCAAACCGGTGTTTGTCGACTTCACCGCCGCCTGGTGCATCACCTGCCAATACAACAAGAAGACCACGCTGAGCAACGCCGAGGTGCTGGCCGACATGCGCGCCCACAACGTCACGCTGTTACGCGCCGACTGGACGCGCCGCGACCCGGCCATCACCGTGGCACTGGAACAACTGGGCCGCAGCGGCGTACCGGTCTACGTGTTGCACCAGGCCGGCAAGCCCCCGGTGGTGTTTTCCGAAATCCTGGACGCACATGCCCTGCGCGCCAGCCTGGCGCAACTCTGAGACACAAACCCATGAACCACACCGATGAATCCGCCACCATGGCCCGCATCCTGGGCCAGTACCGCACCGTCGCCGTGGTGGGGCTATCGCCCAAATCCCACCGCGACAGCTATGAGGTGGCGCAGTACATGCAGTCACACGGCTGGCGCATCATTCCCATCAACCCCAATGCCAGTGAGATTCTGGGTGAGACGGCATACCCCAGCCTGCAGGAGGCCGCGCGCCACCACACCATCGAGCTGGTCAATGTGTTTCGCAACAGTGCCGAGGTGCCGCCCGTGGTGATTGATGCCATTGCCGTGGGCGCCAAGGCGATCTGGATGCAACTGGGTGTTGTGCACGAGGAAGCTGCACAGAAGGCGCGCGCTGCGGGCCTAGCCGTTGTACAGGACAAATGCCTGAAGGTGGAGCACCGTCGCCAACTGCGACAATAGAAGGATGAACGCACAGCACACCACCACCCCCGGCGCCACTGCCGCCCAAGACCCCACTTTCGCCAACCTGCAGAACCCCTCGTTTCTGCAAGCCTGCCTGCGCCAGGCCACCGACCACACACCGATGTGGCTGATGCGCCAGGCCGGTCGCTACCTGCCCGAGTACTGCGCCACGCGCGCCAAGGCTGGCAGCTTCATGGGTCTGGCCACCAACCGCGACTACGCCACCGAAGTCACGCTGCAACCACTGGACCGCTACCCGCTGGACGCGGCCATTTTGTTCAGCGACATTCTGACCGTGCCCGACGCCATGGGCCTGGGACTGACCTTTGCCCAAGGCGAAGGCCCACGTTTTGCCACGGCCGTTCGCGACGAAGCCGCTGTGGACAAGCTGGCCGTGCCGGACATGGCCAAGCTGCAATACGTGTTTGACGCCGTATCCAGCATCCGCAAGGCGCTGACCCAGGCCGACGGCAAGGGCCGCGTGCCATTGATTGGCTTCTCTGGCAGCCCCTGGACGCTGGCCTGCTACATGGTCGAGGGCGCGGGCTCGGATGACTACCGGCTGGTTAAGTCCATGCTGTACAGCCGCCCCGACCTGATGCACCGCATCTTGGCCATCAACGCCGACTCCGTGGCCACCTACCTGAACGCCCAGATCGACGCCGGCGCCCAGGCCGTGATGATTTTTGACAGCTGGGGTGGCGTGCTGGCCGATGGCGCATTCCAGGAGTTCTCGCTGGCCTACACGGCCCGCGTGCTGGCCCAACTCAAGACCACATCGAAGGATGCCAGTGGTGCCACCGTACGCATTCCCCGCATTGTCTTCACCAAGGGCGGCGGCCTGTGGCTGCAGGAGATGGCCACACTGGACTGTGAAGTGCTGGGCCTGGACTGGACGGTCAATCTGGGCAAGGCCCGCGCGCTGGTCGGCGGCACCGAAAACGGCCCCGGCAAGGCGCTGCAAGGCAATATCGACCCCAATGTGCTGTTTGCCCCGCCCGCGCAGATTGCCACCGAAGTGGCGCGCGTGCTGGACAGCTTTGGCAAGCCCTACATGGGCACCGGCACCGGCCCCACGCACATCTTCAACCTGGGCCATGGCATCAGCCAGTACACACCGCCGGAACACGTGGCCGCGCTGGTGGAAGCCGTGAACCGCCATTCCCGTGCATTGCGGGCATAAGTTCCTAGCACTTTTTTTGACCCCACTGCACGCGTGCTGACGCACTTATGCACAAAAGTGGGAAGACTCTCCCGATTACCTCCTCCATTCGGGGGATGGGCGCTATTAAACCCATAGCGCCTGTAAGTGCTTGATTTGTAAGGGAAACGAATTTTGCTTTTTTTCCGGGCATTTCAGCCAAAGCCTTGATTTTCAAGGCTTTGGCGAGGCCGAAGAGCAGATATCAACAAAGTTATCCACAGAAATACTGGGTATGACACAAAGTGTTTTCAAATCAAGTACTTAGCGTCGTTTTCGCAGATCCACCTTAATATCGTGCCCCAAGTGGCTTTTCACCCTTCCTGCGCGCCCACGCTCCGCATTCCAGCCCCATGACCCATTGGCTCAGCGTTCTCGTCCAGACCCCGGCGCACGCCGCCCTGGGATCGGTGCTGAGCTATCGAAGTGAGTCGATACTCGCGCCCGGCACATTGGTGCGCGTGCCACTGGGCCAGCGCGAGACGCTGGGCGTGGTCTGGGACCCGGCGTCAAAGCAGGCCACCGGGGAACTGGATCCGGGCAAGATTCGCTCCGTGGCCGGCTCGCTGGAGGGCATCGCCCCCCTGAGCGCCGCCTGGCAACAACTGGTTACATTTGCAGCAAATTATTACCAGCGCTCCCTCGGTGAAGTCGCGCTCGCCGCGCTGCCACCGCAACTGCGCGAACTCTCGCCGACCCAGATGCAGCGCCGCCTCAAGCGCGCCAAGCCATCGGCGCCCGTGGCAGACGGCAGCGACGACCCGACCCGGTCGGCATCCGCCCCGCCCCCTCTGAGTGCCGAACAGGGCAGCGTCATTGCACAAATCCAGACCCAGACGGGGCCATTCCTGCTGTTTGGCGCCACCGGCAGCGGCAAGACCGAGGTCTATCTGCACGCGGTGCAAACCCTGCTGGCCGCCGAACCACAGGCACAGGCCCTGGTCATGGTGCCGGAGATCAACCTCACCCCACAACTGGAGGCCCGTTTCAAGGCCCGTTTTGCACCGCTCTACGGGGACGATGCGGTGGTGTCGCTGCACAGCGGCATGACCAACCCGCAGCGCCTCAAGAGCTGGCTGGCTGCCCACAGCGGTATTGCCCGCATCGTGCTGGGCACGCGCATGGCGGTGTTTGCATCGATGCCTAAAGTGCGCCTGATCGTCGTCGACGAGGAACACGACCCCAGCTACAAGAGCAGCGAGGGCGCCCGTTACTCCGCGCGCGACCTGGCGGTGTACCGGGGCCGCCTTGAAGGCGCCAAGGTGCTGCTGGGCTCGGCCACCCCTTCGCTGGAGAGCTGGCACCACAGCCGCCCGGCCTCCGAGGGCGGGCGCTACCTGCGCCTGCACATGCCCAGTCGGATTGGCACAGCGCCGCCTACCGATGGCAAACAGGCGTTGACCGCCCACCAGACCACCCGAGCCACGGCCGGCACACCCGACGGCCTGCCCTTGGTGCGCCGGGTCGACATGAACCACCAGCCACGCAACGCGGTGTTTTCCATCCCGTTGCTGGAGGCCATCAAGGAGCGTGTGGCGCGTGGCGAACAGAGCATGGTGTTCCTGAACCGGCGGGGCTATGCACCAGTGCTGCACTGCACCGAATGCGGTTGGAAGAGCGAATGCCCGCACTGCAGCGCCTTTCGCGTGTTCCACAAGATCGACCGCACGCTGCGCTGCCACCACTGCGGCTTTACCGAACGCGTGCCGCGTGCCTGCCCCACCTGCGGCAACCCCGACATTTCCCCTTTGGGCCGGGGCACCGAGCGGCTGGAAGAGCACCTGGCAGAGTTGCTGGCCGACGTGCGCCGACCCAACGGTGAGGCAGTGCGCGTGGCCCGCATCGACGCCGACACCACGCGCCTGAAGGGCGAGCTGCAAAGCCAGTTGGCCGCCGTGCACGCCGGCGATGTGGACGTGCTGGTGGGCACGCAGATGATTGCCAAGGGGCACGACTTTCGCCGCATCACGCTGGTGGCCGCGGTCAACCCGGATGGCGCGCTGTTCTCCAGCGACTTCCGCGCACCCGAGCGCCTGTTCAGCCTGCTGATGCAGGCGGCGGGCCGCGCCGGTCGTGATGCCGCACTGGGCGAGCGCAGCGAAGTCTGGATCCAGACCTTCCAGCCGGCCCATCCGCTGTATGCAGCACTCAAGCGCCACGACTACCCGAGCTTTGCCAATGCCCAGCTGAAGGAACGCGAGCAGGCCGGCCTGCCACCGTTCACCGCCCAGGCGCTGGTGCGCGCCGAGGCCCGCGCGCAGGACGTGGCGCAGGGCTTTCTGAACGCCGCCAGCGCGGCCGCCCACAGCGAAATGGCGCAGTGGGAAGGCTGGGCCCAGGTCGTGGCGCAGATCACGTTGTTCCCGGCCGTGCCCATGTCCATCCAGCGCGTGGCGAACATCGAGCGGGCCCAGATGCTGGTGGAGAGCCCATCACGTAACGCACTGCAGCAGTTCCTGGGCGGTTGGCAATCGGTGCTGCATGCGACTCGCCAGCAACCGGTAGGCAAGGGCCTGATCCGCTGGGCGATTGACGTGGACCCGCTGGCGATCTGACGGGCCGGCAACACGCAGCAACCACTGACTTACACCAGTTCGTCCGGCCCGGTTGGCAGCGCTCCCCCTGGAGCTATGCGCGGGAACACCGCCCGTATCCGCGTGCCTTCGCCCGGGGCGCTGTGCACGGAGATCTGCCCGCCGAGCACGCGCGTGACAATGCCATGCACGATGTTCATGCCCAGGCCGGTGCCGCCCTGACCCATCTTGGTCGTGAAGAAGGGATCGAAGATGCGTCCCCGCACGGTGTCTTCCATGCCGACGCCGTCGTCCGCCACGACCAGTTCCACCGTGTGCGCGTCCACCGCGCCAATGTGCACGGAAATGCGGCCGGTGGTGCCCGGTGCAAAGCCATGGATGGTGGCGTTCATCACCAGATTGGTCAGCACCTGCCCGTAGCGGCCGGGAAAGCTGTCGCACGCCAGATCGGGGCACAGAATCTTCTGCACCTCGCACCCCGATTTGCGGATCGTGGGCTGCAGCATGTTCAGGATTTCCGAGGTCACTTCCGCCAGGTCAAACTCGCGGCGCTGGTCACTGGTCTGGTCCACCGCCACCTGCTTGAAGTCGGAAATCAGATGGGCGGCGCGCTGCAGGTTGCTCAGTGACAAGGTCAGGCCCTCCTCGGCCCGCGCCAGGAATGCACTCATGGAAGAGCGGCGCATGGTTCCGGTGGTGAATTCCGCCTTCAGGACCTCCAGGTCCGCCTCAATGGTAGATGCCACGGTCAGCGCATTGCCAATGGGAGTGTTCAGCTCATGCGCTACACCCGCCACAACACGCCCCAGCGATGCCAACTTTTCGGTCTGGATGATTTCCTCCTGGGCGCGCTCCAGCGTCAACAGGGCCGTCTCCAGCGACTCGGTGCGCTCGGCCACCCGCTGCTCCAGGTGCTCGTTGGCGTCCGTCAGTTCCTGGTTGCGGCTCTCCAACTGCGCAATCAGGTGGATCAATGCCAAGCGGGTTGCCTCCAGACTGTCGGCCAGCGCACCCACCTCGTCCTGAAAGACCCGGCGAATCGGCACATCGAGCTGCCCCTTCTCCAGGCGGCCCGACGCCGTGACCAAGTCCTCCAGCGGGCGCACCAGGCGCCAGTGCATCAAAAACAAAATGACCAGCAGCGCTCCGATGGAGATTTGCAGGCCCTGGCGTACGTATTGCATGCGCACATCGTTGACCTTGCGCACATAGCCGGCGGTGGACATCCGGATTTCCAGTTTGCCAACCATGGTCTTGTTGCGCTCCACGGTGCGCGTGGCGCTCTCCACCAGGTTCGGGTCTTCCGGATCACGGTTGCGCGTGGCAAAGGGGGCACCCTTGTCGTCCCAGATAGCGATGGACACCACGTCCGGGTTGATGAAGGCCGCCTCCATGATGGAGTTGGCCTGCTCGGCCTCAAACTGCCACAAGGGTTCGCGCAAAGCCAGGGCCGTCAGCGCACCCAGATGGCCCATTTCGGTGTGAATCTGGGCAATGTGCTGTTCGCGCAAATCGGACGTTTGCTCCACATAGGAGAAGAACGATGCCACCACCACCCCGGCCACCACCGTCAACGCAATCACCACCCGCAGGGAATGCAGACGCAGCCTCAGGGAGCGCAGTCGGCCTGACAGGGGATCGGGGTTCCGCATGGTGGAGATGAATGGTTTGGCTTTCGCACTGTAACGCAAAGATCATGCCGGAAACCCCTCAACGGACATGGCGTTCCGCACGCCACCCGTGGCTTGGGTTCGTCACATCTGACGAAACAGGTGCACGAAGCTGCGGCTCACGGGCAGGCACTCGCCACGGCCCTTGATCTGCACCTCGCCACCATCGTGCGGCCCGTGGTTGAACTGCTGCACCTGCATCAGGTTGACGATGGCAGCCCGGTGGATCTGGGCAAATCGGGCCGGGTCCAGCGCGTCGGCCAGCTGGCCGCGCAGGTGCTCGGCTAGCGTGTCCAGCGCCGCCGTGGACAGTGCGGACGGCGCGGGCACGGCAGGGGCCAGCAGACGCTCGCGCAGGCGGCGCACAGTCTCTGCCAGGCGCGCCTCGTCAAAGGGTTTGACGATGTAGTCAATGGCCTCCTGGCGAAAAGCTTCCACCGCGTATTGCTCGTGCGCGGTGACGAACACCAGCTCGGCCCGCTCGCCGATGCAGCGCGCAGCCTCGATGCCGTTCATGCCCGGCATGTGCACATCCAGAAAGGCGATTCTCGGCTCCAGCTCGTCGAACAGTTCCACCGCCTCGCGCCCGTTGCGCGCCGTGGCGACGATCTGCAACTCGGGCCACAGCCGGTGCAGGATGGCCACCAGGCGTTCGCGCAGCAGCGGTTCGTCATCAGCCACCAGGGCCGTGCAGGTGTGCATCTCAATCCACCCCTTCGACAACGATCTCGGCCCGCACACCCTGCGGCGGGCTCTCGCTCAACTCCAGGCGTGCCCGGCCGTGGAAGAAGTCCTGCAAGCGCGCCCGCAGATTGGCCAGACCAATGCCCGGCTGGGCTGACTCGGACATTCCCATGCCGGTGTCGGTCACCCACACATACAGATGCGTGCTCCCGTCGGCTGCCGCCTCCGCGCGCGCACCCACGTCAATGCGTCCGCCATCGCAACACGGGTCAATGCCATGGTGCACCGCGTTCTCCACCAGCGTCAGCAGGGCCATGGCCGGGAAGTGCAGTCCGCGCAGCGCCGGGTCCAGTTGCACCGCAAACTGCAGGCGGTCGGGCATGCGCATCAGCATCAGTTCCAGGTAGGAGCGCACCCGATCTGCTTCATGGCCCAGTGCGGCGCCGTGCTGATGCAGTTGCGGCATGGCCGCGCGCAGGTAGGCAATCAGGCTTTTGAACACCGGCGCGGCGCGGGACGAGCCGTTCTCGATCAGCTC
This sequence comes from Burkholderiales bacterium, assembly GCA_038327925.1. Lineage (GTDB taxonomy): Bacteria > Pseudomonadota > Gammaproteobacteria > Burkholderiales > Burkholderiaceae_C > Allorhodoferax. The sequence goes on from JBBQLM010000011.1 coordinate 62,862, forward strand.
CTGCACATTGGCCAGGGTGTTGAGCAAAAAATGGGGCTCGATCTGCGCCTGCAGCAGGTTCAGGCGCGCGTCGGTTGCCTGGCGCATCAGCGTCTCGCGCTCCAGCGCAAACTGCAGGGCCTGGGCGCGTGCCTGAGCATCACGCTCACGCACCAGCGCGGCGCTGACGGTCACCCACCAGAAGCCCACCACCCGTGAACGCGAGTCCATGAAGGCGCCAATGTCCCCCTGCACCGAAACCAGTTGCACGATCAGCGGACCCAGCGGAGCGGCGGCGGCCACCGCCAGCACCTGTGCCACCCAGCGCGGCACCCAGGTTTGTTGCCAGGCACCGGCCAGCAGGTAGGCACCCAACAGGATCAGCGAGACCAGAAAGGTCTCACCCAGCAGCTCGGGGAAGGAATTGTGGGTGATGGGGTAGAAAGCCACCGCACCAATCAGCGTCGTGGCCAGCACCACGGCCACATAGCGTGCGTGACGCACCAGAAAGGTCCGGGGCGCCGGGGCAGCGCCGGGCTGAGTGGAATCGGTGGTTGGCGTCATGCAGTGACGATACTGAGCGCCCCAGGGCCGGTCAAGCGCCCGCCCGCATGCACGCGACGGAACGCGGGAATCAAGGTGTCAGCAGCGGGCGGGGTGTGAAGCCACCAGCCCGCAGACCCGCGTTCTAGCGGATGCCGCGCACATAGCGCGGCAGCTCGGTGACGGCGGGCACCGATACCGGGCCTGGGTCTGCAGGCACTGGCGCCACATCCCGGGCACGCGGTGGCGGCACGCGTGGGCGCGGCTGGTAGGACATGGCGTGCTCCAGCTTGTCGGCCCACTCGGCCAGATCGACGTGACCGTCCTCACTGGCGCTGTGACGGGCAAAGCGCACGATTTCCGTGGCGTATTCCAGGTTGTTGGCCATCCACTCGGTATCTGTCACGCGCCCGGTCTTGCGGCGCAGCAGCACGTGCAGGTGGGCGGCAATGGCAAGTTTTTCACTGGGTAGCATGGCGCACTCCTTCAGGTTCCCATGCGTTCACGGTGCTGGGTCAGGTCCAGCCCCGTGACTTCGGATTCGTCATCGACACGCATGCCGACGATCACCTTGGTAAGCCACAGCAGGGCCAGGCTCATCACCGCGCTGTAAACAACCACCACCAACACCCCCAGCGCCTGCACACCGAGGTCGCCCTGCACGCCGGAGATGGTGCGGTTGGCCAGCAGGCCCGTCATCAGTGCGCCCACAATGCCACCAATACCGTGCACGCCAAACACGTCCAGCGAGTCATCGGTATTGAGCAGGCGCTTCAGGCCGGTGGCGCCCCAATAGCAGGCCAGACCCGCCACGACGCCAATCAGCAGCGCATCCTTGGGCGTCACAAAACCGGCCGCAGGTGTGATGGCCACCAGCCCCGCCACCAGCCCCGAGCACAGACCCAGCAGCGAGGGGCGCCGGCGCACGATCCACTCACCCAGCATCCAGGACATGGCTCCGGCCGCAGCCGCAATGTGTGTCACGGCCATGGCCAGGCCGGCGCGCCCGTCGGCGGCCACGGCGGAGCCGGCATTGAAGCCAAACCAGCCCACCCACAGCAGGCCGGCACCGGCCATGGTCAGGCCCAGGTTGAAGGGCTCAAACGACTCGCGGCCATAGCCCCGGCGCGGGCCCAGCACATGGGCGCACACCAGCCCGGTGACCCCGGCGTTGATGTGCACGACCGAGCCACCGGCAAAGTCCAGCACCCCCATTTGTGCCAGCCAGCCACCAGGCTCCCAGACCCAGTGCGCAATCGGCGCGTAGACCAGCACCGACCACAGACCAATGAACCACAGCAGGGCGGAAAAGCGCATGCGCTCCACCACTGCGCCCACGATCAGGGCAGCGGTGATGATGGCAAAGGTGAGCTGGAACATGGCATAGACCGACTCCGGCACATTCGGTGCGACGTGGCTCACCGCCACCTTGCCAGCCACCTTCAGATAATCCAGACCGCTGAACCACAGGCGGCTGGTTCCACCCAGCCACTCGGAGCCTGGCGTGAAGGCCAGGGAGTAACCCACGGCAAACCACAACAGGCTGACCAGGGCCGCCGCGGCGACCACGCTGGCCATGGTGTTGAGCACATTCTTCTTGCGCACCATGCCGCCGTAGAACAGGGCAATGCCCGGCAGAGTCATCAACAGCACCAGCGCCGTGCTGGTCATCATCCACGCCGTGTCAGCGGCATTGAGTGTTTGCTGCGCTACCAATGTCATAAACATTCCCTGCGGATTCGGTGCATCGTGTTCCTTGTCGTGGTGGATCCTCCATCCTCCAAGCACAAGACGTGCCATTGAAATTAGGCATGGGCCATCACCAGTTTGGTGCGAAAGTTGCATACACCCCGGTGAGGAGGAAATCTCACCCATGCTTTCCAAACTGTCCCATTGGCTGGGCCGCCTGAGCGTTGGCCGCAAGCTCACGCTGATCTACCTGCTGGATCTGACCGCGGTCATCTATGTGTCTGGCATCCTGATCCACGAAAAATACCTGGCCATCGACTTTGCGCGCAAGGAAATCGTCGGTACGACCTACACCGAAACGGTACGCCAGAGCCTGATGGACGCGTTCTCGCTGGGCGCGCCCTCCCCGTCCGGGCGTGTCAGCCAACTGCCGGCCCTGAACGGTACCCGCGAGCGCTACGACGAGGAGCTGCGCACCGGCGAGGCGGCACGGCGCTTCGCCCAGACCCTGTCCGACATTCAGGCCCTGGCGCGCAAGTCCGACTCCAGCGCCAGCCTGGGTGCAGCCAAGGGTCAACTGCTGACGCAGGGGCGCGACCTGCTGACCACGGTGGGCAACCAGTCCAACCTGATCCTGGACCCGGACCTGGACAGTTACTACGTGATGTCGTTGTCCATCCTGCGCTTCCCCGAACTGCTGCAGGTGTTGCACGACGCACACGAGTTCATGCAGGGCTGGGGCCACGCCAGCAATGGCAGGAACCAGGTCGCCCAGTTGCTGACGCTGGTGGGCCGTTTTGACGCCGTGGTGGTGGCCATGGAATCGGACTACGACCAGGCCGGGGCGGCCGGCTCCCCCCAACTGGGCGCGGCACTCAAGGCCACACGCCAGGACCTGAACCAGCAGGCGCGGGCCTTCCAGCGCACACTGGAGGAAGTGGCCAACAACCCCGAGCGGGACCACCAGAGCGACCGTCTGGACGCGCACTTCCACGCCACGCTGGCGGCGCTGAGTGCTACCTGGCGCACCACCGTGGCAGAGCTTGCGACGCTACTGGAGGCCCGCGTGGACCGCATGTTCTCCCGCATGTGGCTGCACCTGGGCACGGCCCTGCTGCTGCTGGGCAGCATCCTGAGTCTGGTCTATCTGGTGGCCAGCCAGATAGCGCGCCCGCTGCAGGCACTGGCCGGTGTGGCCGACAAGGTGCGCAGCAGCGCGGACTACACGCACCGCGCCCACTGGCACAGCCGCGACGAGATTGGCAAGCTGGTCACGGCCTTCAATGACATGCTGGCCCAGCTGGACCACGACCGCCTGTTGCAGCAGGAGCAGGCCGCACGGGCGGGCGCGGCCGAGGCGCAGCGCGAGCTGGTGGAGGCTTTTCCCATCCCCATGGTGGTGACCTCGGTCCCCGACCACGAGGTGCTGCACGCCAACGCCCCGGCCCTGCCCTGGCTGGGCGACTGCCGGCGCGACCCCTGGCTGGTGGGCCTGGACTCCAACGTGCGGGCCCGCTTCTTCCAGCGCCTGGCCGACCACGACGCGGTGGACGAATTCGAGGTGCGCTGGCTGGCCGGCGTCGCACCGTCCTGGGCCGTGCTGTCTGCCCGCCGGCTGCGCTATCAAGGGCGCGACGCGGTGCTCACCGCATTTGCACCGATCAACAAGCTCAAGCTGCTGGAGCAGCGCCTGGAGCTCTGGGCCAAGGTGTTTGAGGCCTCCAGCGAGAGCATCATCATCATGAACGTGAACCGCCAGGTCATCAGCGTGAACCGGGCCTTTTGCCGCAGCACTTCCTACGATTTCCACGAGGTCATCGGCGAGGACTTTGCCTTCCTGGTGGACAGCCCGCAGGCCCTGCAATGGATGGAACAGAAGGACCAGGACGTCTGGCAGGGCGAGGTGCAGATGCGCCGCTACAACGGCGAAACCTATCCGGCGTGGCTGATGCTCTCCACCGTGTACAAGGGCGCCACCGGCGGTGAGGTGGTCAACTTCATCGCCACCTCCATCGACATCACCGACCGCAAGGTGCACGAGGAACGCATCCACTTCCTGGCCCACCACGACGTGCTGACCGAACTGCCCAACCGCTCCCTTTGCCAGCAGCGCCTGGGCGAGGCTCTGGACGAGGCCACCACCCGCAGCGAGAAGGTGGCCGTGCTGTTTATCGACCTGGACCGCTTCAAGCTGATCAACGACACGCTGGGCCACCACATTGGCGACGGCCTGCTGCGCGTGGTGGCACGCCGGCTGTGCCAGACCGTGCGGGAGGACGACACCGTCAGCCGCCTGGGCGGCGACGAGTTCGTCATCATCCTGCGCCACATCAGCGACCGCGAGGAGCTGGACGCCATCGTCAACCAGCGCATGATTCCCTCCATCCGCCAGAGCACCGTGGTCGAGGGGCACACCATTGCGGTGTCCTGCAGCGTGGGGGTGGCCCTGTTCCCCGATGATGCTGCCAACCAGGAAGACCTGATGCGCCGCGCCGACGCCGCCATGTACGAGGCCAAGGCCGCCGGGCGCGACATGGCGCGTTTCTTCTCGACCGAGACCGACCAGCGCATCCAGGCGCGCCAGATCCTGGAAGCGCAGTTGCGCCAGGCCCTGGCCCAGGGAGAGTTCAGCCTGCACTACCAGCCCCGCCTGTGCGCCCGCACGCGGCGCATGCTGGGAGCCGAGGCCCTGCTGCGCTGGAACAACCCGCTGCTGGGCGCCATCGCGCCGACCGAATTTATCCCACTGGCCGAAGAGACCGGCCTGATCAAACCCATCGGCCTGTGGGTGCTGGAGCAGGCCTGTAGCCAGTGGATGCAGTTCCGCGGCGACAAGCTGTTCGACAGCATGCAACTGTCCGTCAACCTGTCGGTGGTGCAGCTGACCGATCCGGACCTGGTTGGCCAGCTGCAGCAGGTGCTGGAGCGCACCGGCATGCCGGCCGGGCAACTAGAGCTGGAACTCACCGAGTCGCACCTGATGGACAACCCCGCCGCCGCGCAGGAACGGGTGTCGGCGCTGAAGGCGCTGGGCGTGCAGATTGCGATTGACGACTTTGGAACCGGCTACTCCAGCCTGGCCTACCTAAAGCGCTTCGAGATCGACATCCTGAAGGTGGACCAGTCCTTTGTGCGCGACATGCTGGAGGACACGGCGGACGCCGCCATCGTGCACGCAGTCATCGCGCTGGGCCACACGCTGGGCTTCAAGGTGGTAGCCGAGGGCGTGGAGAACCTGCCCACCGCCCAGACCCTGACGGCGCTGGGCTGTGACGAGTTGCAGGGCTATTGCTTCAGCCGCCCGCTGCCGGTGGAGGCGTTTCGCGACTGGGTGCTGGGGCATGGGACGCCACCGCAGCGGCGTCGACCCCATCGTGATTTACTATGATTTTTATAGCTGCCTTCGCAATATCGACGAGGGCTAGAGACCTATTTCACCAATAGCGAGGGTGCCCAAGCGGGACCGGTTACCATACCGGCGGCGGCCACAATGGCCGCGATACCACTGCACGATGCACCTCTCCATGACGATTGCACCCCTGCCCTGCGCCGGCACCGCTGCGCGCAACCCTGAAGCCTTGAGGCGGCATGCGCGCACCAACCGCTGATCGTGCCGCACGGTTTTCGCCGCTGCGGCTGATGGCCCGCCTGACGGCAGGCATGAGTCAGTTGGCGGTGACGGGCCTGGCCCTGTTTGCTATGCTATTGGCGGTACCGATGGTGGGCGCCATGGCGGACTGGATGCTCAAGCACCGGGAGGGCACGGCCGGTGGCGTGCGGCCCTTTGTATGGGAGGATTTCGATGCGCCGCCCCCGACCTGCGTGGCCGCCGCCTGTGGCATGGCGACCTTGCCCCTGGAGATGGGGCGGCAAGTGGGCGGGGCAGGCAGCGTCACGGTGACAGCACACATCCTGTGGCCCGCGCCCCAGGTCATCGACGCGAGCCCTGGCACCCATCTGCAGGTGGTCGGCGCTATTGACGGACTGCACCCGCTGGTCCAGCGCCCCTCCGACACCCCGCCAACGGACGAACCCGCCAGCGACACCAGCCCCCTGCTGCTGGCCTATGAGGTGCAGAAGGATGGCCGCACGCGCCCCGTGGTGGTTGCCAGCGAAGGTTTTGTCTCGGCCTGGGCTCAGGAGGGCGACGGCGCAGACCAGCTGACCTCCTGGACACGGCCCGCCGCACCGGACTACCACGCAAACAGCCAGGCGGCGGCCATTGAACGCGGCCGCCAATGGCGCGCCATGAAGATGCGCAGCATCCGCTTCCAGCCCGTGCCCCCAGTCGTAGAGATGGACGTGCTGCGTGGCGCGCTGCTGGAGCCTGTTGCGGTGGGGCATGCGATGGCCCTGGACTGGCAGGCCGGTGGCATCTTGGGCGGCAGGCAAAGCCAAGCGGTGCCCTCACGCAGCCTGCTGGGCGTGGTCACCCAGGTCCAGGAACTGGGCCAGTACCTCCGGATCAAGGTGCAGATCCCGCACACCAGTTCCTACGGCAGCGGGCATTGGCTGTGGCTGCGCCTGGATGGCGTGGCACCGGATGCGCAGGTATTGCCAAATGACGTGCGCGCGGTGTTCTTCAAACCAAGCGAAATGCTGGGCGCCACACCCGACTGGTGGCAGCTGGAGCGTGCATTCTTCAAGCTGCCCGAGGTCGAGGTCATGCGCGCGCCAGCGGCCGCCCTGGCCCCTGCGTGCGCAGAACCGGCCGCTCCCTCCCACTCCTGCGTCTGGGTCATGTTGCAAGGGGTTGCCGTGCCAGTGCAGGTCAGCGTGCAACCCCTGCCGGGCGGGGACCTGGCTTTGACCGAACGAGCGGTGTTTGCCGGCAAGGCCTTGCGCCCGGCAGACTGGGCCGCCCTGCCGCGTGCATTCCGCAGCGCCTACGGCAGCCCCAGCGTGCAGGGCCCCAAGCCCAGCCGGCCGCTGCTGGGCGCATCCACCCGCACGCTGCTGGTTCCGCAGCCCTGGCTCAAGGCCGGCCTGCCCGTCAGTCTGGCCGCACGCACGGGAGGCGGCACACCATGAAGGTGAATCCCATGGCCGATGCCGACCCCACCGCCCAGTGGTCACTGGTGCCCATCGAAGAGAGGGACCAGCCGCACTGGCGTCGGCCCTTGCCGGCCATCCCCAGCATCGACGAACTGCTGGCCGCGCCCATCGCCCAGTTGCGTGATTGGGGTGCGCTGGCAGAGCGCGATGAAGACCCCATGCGCCTGCTGCAAGGCCAGCGCAGTCCCATGGAGCAACTCAGCCGCCTGCTCAAAGAGCTGGTGCCCATGATCGAGAGCTTTCGCAACCCGGTCTCGCGCCGGCAGACGTGGTGGCGACGCTTCACCGGCGAGGCGCTGGAGCGGGAGGTGACCTACATGCACGCCTGCCAGGAACTCGAAGGCAAGGCCCGGCTCGCCAATCGCCTGGCGGTGGAGGTGCAGGGCCTGCGCGACGGTTTGCGCGACGAATCCGAAGACGTGCGCCGCCAGGCCCAGTGGCTGGGCGAGGTCGTGGCCAACGGCCAAACGGTGCTGGGCGCGCAGCATGCTGCGGCGCGTGCCACGGCCTGTTTTGCGGCGCAGCCCGACTACTGGGCCCGGTTCGGTCGCCGCGTGGACAATCTGAACGCCTTGCAGCACGCCCTGGTATTGAGCGTGGAACAGTTCAAACTGGCCGACGCCCACGCCCAGGCCGTGCTGGACCGGCACACGGAAATCGTGACCGTGCTGGTGCCACTGTGGCGCCAGCGCATGGGCTTTGAACTCTTCTCCAAATCGGTGGCCTCTTAGCAAGCTTGAAGGAACACATATGACGACATCCGCACCCGCGAACCTGCCCACCACATCGGCCACCGCCGATGCCCTGGTACTACCGCCCCAAGAGTTGGAGGCACTGGGCCTGGAGACCACGGACCAGGCCGAGGTGCTGGCCCTGGCCGAGGGGCTGGACTGGTCGCAGCGCGACGCACTGATGCGTTTTGGCCGTGATGCCGCGCAGCAAAGCGCGCACTACGCCGACCAGATGCTGAGCCAGGTGCGCGCGGGTGACGTGGAAGGCCTGGGCAGCAAGCTGACCGAGATCGTGGCCTCTGCCCAGTCGCTGAACCTGCATGCCCTGGGCGAGAAGAAGTCGCGGGTGCCGCTGCTGGGTGGCTTGATCGACAAGATGCGGCAAAGCAAGGACGAGCTGGTCAACCAGTTCAGCACCGTCAAGAGCAATATCGAGCGCCTGATGAACGAAGTCAGTGCCATGCAGACGGGGCTGCAGGCCCGCATCGCCTCGCTGGATGAAGGCTTTGGTGCCGTCAAGGCCGAATACCGCCAGCTGGGCCTGCACATTGCCGCGGCGCAAACAACGCAACACCGCCTGCGCCAGGCCGTGGCCGAAGGACAGGAAAAATCGCGCATGGGCCAGCTCAACGGCCTGCAGAGCCAGACCCTGCACGACCAGATTGCCGGCGAAGGCCTTCTCGATAAGCGCGTTGCCGACCTGCGCATGCTGCAGCACTCGGCCCTGCAGACTCTGCCCATGATCCGCCTGGTGCAGACCAACAACGCACTGCTGATCGAGAAATTCCACACGATCAAGGAACTGACCCTGCCCGCATGGAAGCGCCAGTTCATGCTGGCCCTGTCGCTGAGCGAGCAACGCAATGCGGTGGATCTGGCCCGGACCATTGACGACGCCACCAATGCCTTCCTGAAGGAAAACGCGCAACTGCTCAAGCAGAACACCATCGGCACGGCACAGAGCAACCAGCGCATGGTGATCGACATCGCCACGCTGCAGGATGTGCAGGACACCCTGCTGAGCACCGTGCAGGAGGTCATCAAGATCAACCAGGAAGGTGCCAAGCAACGCGCCGGCGTGGTCGACCAGTTGGCACACATGCGCGAACAGATGCGCCTGCAACTGGCACAGAACCAATGACACAGGTGGCCGAGGCCGACGCCGAACTGCTGCAGGACCGGCTGGAACTGCTGCGCCTGCGCACGCTGCTGGTGGGCACCCTGGGCATCGTGGGCCTGGTGGCGGGCCTGGTGGCACTGCTGGCTTATGGCAGTCAGGCGCTCAAGCTGGCAGGGCAGGCACTGGTGTTCAACACCGAAAGTTTCCACGTGCCCGGCAACCTGTTCCAGGCTCCGGCGGACACATCGTGGGCGCGCGGCCCGGTGCTGTTGCAGTTGGCGTTTGTGGCGATTGGCGTCGGCGGCATTGCACAGATGACGCGCCAGGTTCTGAGCACGGTGCAAATACGGCTATGGCTGGCGGTGCTGTGCGGTCTGGCACTCTTCATCACCTACACGCAGTCGGACATCGGCTCGGTATGGCATCCGACCCAGCGCGATCTGGTCAAGGCCGTGCGCGCCAAGGAATGGGCCCGTGTGGAGCAGTTGTCGTCCACCAGCCAGAACCCGGTGGCCCACACCTACGTCATGGCCCAGGTGGGCCTGGGCAAGCCCGATGCGGTCCTGCTGCAACTGCACGGCAAGGCGCTGGTGGACCGCATTGACAACATGCTGATGCGCCGGGGGCAGGACCTGGACTACGGCTTGCTGAGCCTCGCCGACGAATTCAGGCCCGAAATCCTGAAGGACATCGACGTGGCAGTGTACGGAGCGCCGCACACCCAGATTGGCCTGAGCCTGACATCACCGGCACGTGCGGCCCGGCAGGCGCCCGCCCAAGGGGGGTGGGCCGTGGCCGGTACGCTGCTGGCAATCGGCGCGGCAACCGCTGGCATGGGCGCTGCCGTTGCGCTGCTGCAGCTGTGGCGGCGCATGACGGCCCGCCTGCGCAGGCTGCGTCCCTGGGTGATGGCCGCGGGTTGATCCGGCTTATTTGGTTGTCCCGCATCTGGTTATTTGCTATAGAAAACATAGCTTTTAACGCATATTCCACGAGGACTGGAGACCAATTCGATACCCTTGCTATCAGTCTGGGAATTTCTGCACCAGCGCAGCAAACTGAGTCAGTGGACATTGCGTTTCCGCTGGGCTACCAGGACCAGAGCGCCTTCAACCACGCCTTCAAGGAGTGGACGGGCATCAGCCCCGGCAGCTACCGCGAGCAGCTTGGCGAGGTCTGAGTCAGGTCATCAGGGCCACGGCCCCGGAGAAGGTGAAGAAGGCGGCGGCGGTGGAGACCAGGATGATGCGCGCAATGCGGCCGTTGTCGGCACCGAAGCGCTCGGCCAGCAGCGAGACATTGCTGGCGCTGGGCAGGGCTGCCAGCAGCACCAGCACGGTGAGCGCGAAGCGGTCCAGCGGCACGCCCAACTGAATCGCCCCCGCCCCCACCAGCAATACCAGCAGCGGGTGCAGGAACAGCTTGATGGCGGCCACCGGGACCACCTCCATCCAATGCACCGGGTGGGCCTCGCCCGCGCGGGCCATGATTTGCGAGCGGGCCAGCACGGCGCCAATGGTGAACAGGGCCACCGGTGAGGCGGCATCGGCCAGCAGGCCCACGGTCTGCTGCACCGGCTTGGGAAACTCAATCTGCAGCGCAGAGACGACCGCACCCAACAGGATGGACCAGGGCATGGGATTGGTCGCCATGCCCTTCAGTGCGTTCTTGACGGCCCGCCCGGCCGAGGCTGCATCGTGGCCGTCCAGCCTTGAGAGCGCAATGCACAGCGAGGTGGTGATCACCATGTCCACCAGAATCGTCACGATGGCCGGGCCGGCCGCCTTGGGGCCTAGCAGCGCCACCAACAGCGGAACCCCCATGAAACCCGTGTTCGGAAAGGCGCCAACCAGAGCCCCAAAGGAGGCATCATTCCAGCCGATGCGCCCATGCATCGTGATGGCCACGACAAAGCCGACCATGACCAGCGCGCACAGCAGGTAGGTCAGCGCCACGCTGGGGTCCAGCAACTGGGCAATCGGCGTGCTGGCACCAAAGCGGTACAGCATGCAGGGCAGTGCAAAAAACAGCACAAAGGCGTTCAGGCCGGGAATAGCCGGCATCGGCAACATGCCGCGGTGGGCGGCAACAAAGCCACACAGGACCAGGGCAAAGAACGGGAAGGTGATGGTGAGGATTTGCAGCACGGGGCAATTGTCAGGGCATTTCCTCGCCAGCCGTTAAGATGGCGCGCTTGTCCGCGAGCAATGCTGAATGTCTTCCCCTTCCTCCCCCGCTTCCCCCGTGTCCCATGGTCTGAACCTGGCCCAGCAGGAGGCGGTGAACTACATGCACGGCCCCTGTCTGGTGCTGGCCGGCGCCGGCTCGGGCAAAACCCGGGTCATCACGCACAAGATTGGCCGCCTGATCCAGGCCGGACTGGCGCCGCAGCGCATTGCCGCCATTACTTTCACCAACAAGGCGGCGGCCGAAATGCGCGAGCGGGCCAAGGACCTGATCGGCCGGGCGGCCAAGGACGTGCTGGTGTGCACCTTCCACGCGCTGGGTGTGCGCATGTTGCGCCAGGACGGGGCCGTGCTGGGCCTCAAACCCCAATTCAGCATTCTGGACAGCGACGACGTGACCAGCATCCTGAAGGACGCCGGTGGCAGCACCGATGCGGCCACTGCCCGCCAATGGCAGTGGACCATCAGCGGCTGGAAAAGCGCGGGGTTGAATGCCGAACAGGCACTGGCGCTGGCGGCCGACGACAACGCTCGCGTCACCGCCATCGTCATGGCCCGCTACGAGGAGCGGCTGACCGCCTACCAGAGCGTGGACTTTGACGACCTGATCAGCCTGCCGCTCAAGTTGCTACAAAATCATGAGCAGGTCAGGCACAAGTGGCAAGGGCTGATGGGCCATGTGCTGGTGGATGAGTACCAGGACACGAATGCCACACAGTACGAAATGCTGAAGCTGTTAACGGGCGGCAACCCGCCAGATGGCGCGCGCTTCACCGCCGTGGGCGATGACGACCAGTCCATCTACGGCTGGCGTGGCGCCACGCTGGACAACCTGAAGAAGCTGCCGGTGGATTTTCCGGCGCTGAAAGTCATCAAACTGGAGCAGAACTACCGCTCCACCAGCGCCATCCTGCGCGCTGCCAACAACGTGATTGGCCCGAATCCCAAGCTATTCCCCAAGACGCTGTTCAGCGAGCTGGGCGAAGGCGAGCCGGTGCGCGTGGTGGACGCCGACAACGAGGAGCACGAGGCCGAGCGCGCCGTGGCCCGCATCCAGAGCCTGCGCGCCGAGGGCACACTGGCCCAGGCCGGCAAGCAGTACAAGGAGTTTCGTGACTTTGCCGTGCTGTACCGCGCCAACCACCAGGCCAAGCCGTTCGAGAAAGCGCTGCGCAAGGCGGGTATTCCGTACAAGGTGTCGGGTGGCCAGAGTTTTTTTGACCGTGCTGAAATCCGCGACCTGTGCGCCTGGTTTCGTCTGTGGGCCAACAACGACGATGATCCGGCGTTCCTGCGCGCCGTGACGACGCCCAAGCGGGGCATTGGCCACCAGACACTGGGCACGCTGGGCGTGTTTTCCAGCCAGTACAAGCTCAGTTTGTTCGAGGCCTTGTTCGCCAGTTCGCTGGGTGCGGTGCTGGCAGCCAAGGCCGTGGGCAGCCTGCACGAATTTGGTCGCTATGTGAACGACCTGGAATACCGGGCCCGCCAGACCGAAGGCGCCCAGGCCGCCAAGGCCTTCATGATGGAGTGGCTCAAGGACATCGGCTACGAGAAGCACCTGCTCGACGGGGAAGACAGCGACAAGGTCGCCGCCGCCAAATGGTCCAACGTGCTGGAATTTTGCGACTGGATGGCCCAGCGCTGCGGCGGGGAGATCGACGACGCGGCCGGCGTCACTACAACCCGGGAGGTCAAGAACCTGCTGGAGGTGGCCCAGACCATCGCCCTGCTGTCCACCATCAGCGAGCGCGAGAAAGACCAGGATGTGGTGACGCTCTCCACCCTGCACGCATCCAAGGGCCTGGAGTGGCCCCATGTGCTGCTGGTGGGCGTGACTGAGGGCATGCTGCCCTTCAAACTGAATGACGGGGCCGATTCACAGGGAGGATCGGAGAAGGCGCACGAATCAGCCAATGAAGATTTGGCGCAGCGCCTACAGGAGGAGCGCCGGCTGATGTACGTGGGCATCACCCGCGCCCAACGCAGCCTGGCGGTGAGCTGGACGCGCCGGCGCAAAAAAGGACGGGAAATGGTGACCGCGCTGCCCAGTCGCTTCATCGCCGAAATGGGACTGGACAAGGCCACCACCAAGGAAGATCCGCGGGAGAAACTCAAAGCACTGCGCGCGGAATTTGCCCAGAAGGCGGCCACCTCAGCCGCTGCTGCGGCCCAGATTCGTTAGGAAGGTCTAGCGCATACCGTCGTAGCCGGTGTGCACGCTGAAGTCACCAAAGCCAGTTCCGCTCATGGAGTCCATGGGGCCAAACTGGGCATCGTGCAGATCGGCCAGCACCATCATGGCATGGGCTGCTTCCTGGTTGAAGCCACTACGCGCATGGCCGGAGTCGTCAAGGCCATTCATGATCAGCTTGGAAATGTAGGCACTGCATTCCTTGTAGCCCCACAGGGTGCGAATCGTGTTGGCAATGCGGTGGTGGTGCAGTTCAACAATCTGCAAGGCATCTTGCTTGCGCTGCTCCATGGTCCGCTCCTCCAGAGAGGCGGGTTGCGGCGCCGGATCCGGGCCGGTCAGGGGCATGGGTTCCGTTCTCTGATAGACGCCAGGGGAAACGTCACCGACTGCGGGCTCAGGCAGGGAACTGAAACGGGAGTCCTGCTCGGCCACGGCATTTTCCCAGAGGCCCCAACTGGTGTCGGGGTCATCCTCTACGACCTCCAGTCCACGCGAATCCACAGCGTCCTTGGTCGGTCCTGCGCCGGGCTTCTTACCTTTGCCAAGAAAACCACTGAACATACAAGTTCTCCGTAATTTGCACCTATGCTACTCCAGCCGGCGAAACTTCGCCACTCTGCGATAGTTTGGTGCAATAAAAGGGCCATGGGCGACTAAGCAGACCATGGACGTCGGTGCATTGAGTATCCTTGACTCAGACCCCCCCTGAATGAACGCTCTCACCCATGCCGTGCACAGTCCGAGTCATTGGTTTTCCTGAAGATCACTTCGCCAGTCGGTGTGTGAACCACGCGAATCTCCCCTCCGCACGGCACAGTCCTCGATTTGGCTGCCATGGCCACCGCCAGTGAGCGGTCGTGAACCATGATCTGGTTGGCTGCATTGACCTGCTCCCCACCAGACGTTGCCCAATCTGGACTCTTCAGGGTGCGATTGCTTTCAATGCGAAAGTCGCTGGTTTTCTTGTGTCTGATCAGTCTCATTTTTATCCTCCATTGTTCTCGTTTTGTCGGGCCGTTGCCCCCCCCCCATCGACTCCAGTGCCGCGCACTCTTGCCGTTAACTTGCTCCCCCTATCCGTATTTCAAGACTACGTTGCCCTGGGCCAAAATACAGTGCGCCACCGTACTGTGCGGAACCAAGCCACGTCTATGCCTGAGCAAACGGAAAGGGAAATGCAAAAACCCGTCACTGTGGACGGGCTTGGTGCAATCTGTGAAATCTGGAGCGGGAAAAGAGGCTCGAACTCTCGACCTATACCTTGGCAAGGTATCGCTCTACCAACTGAGCTATTCCCGCGGGGAGACCACCGAAGTGATCAATGAAAAACCTATCGCGAAGATGGGAAATTCAATTTGGTGGCCTGGGGCGGAATCGAACCACCGACACAAGGATTTTCAATCCAAGGCACGCCTGTAAGTGCTTGCTCACTAAGCCCAAGAAACGTAACGGGTTTTGCTGTTTTGGTACCGGAGGATGGCCCCTCTACCGAACCTGCTGCCGAACTCTTGGGGGTCGGTTGGTGGCATGGGCATAGAAAAGTTGAATCAAATCAACGCCATGGCGATAGCGGGTGCCGAACCCTGCCGACCTGATGCCGAACCTATGGCGGACAAGTTGATGGTGCCACGCGCACGAGTTGCCAGCATTTCCAGAGCAACCAGCCGCGCGTGTTGCTGGCTGCCTTGGCTTATGTGCTCATCGAGCGGCTGCGCGCACTGGCGTTACAGGGCACGGCGCTGGCCAATGCCCAGGTGGACACGTTGCGCATCAAGCTGCTCAAGGTCGCCGCGGTGGTGACCCGCAACACCCGGCGCATCCGCCTGTACTTGGCCTCCAACTGGCCCAGCGCGGACATCTTCGCGCACGCCATGAGCGAGCTGCGCTCACCCAGAACTCCATACAGTGCATGGCCTGCGCGTTGATACCAAAACGGCCCGCAACCCAAGCCGGGGTTGGGGTAATTGCGCTCATACGGCGCTGATTGCACCAGCAAGGTCATGCAATGGCCTCGTAATACCCTGATTCACCTTGCGGATCAACAAATTCACCCCGATAGGGTCATACAGTGGTCTATGCGTGAAATATGCAGGCTAGGAAGGGGATGAGCATGGATTTATCCTTTCTGATTTGTACAGGCGAAAAAATTCCCACAACCGATGAAGGTTGCAGGCATAGCGTATGGGTGAATTGGCTGAGTATGGACGGCTGCGTTTATCGCTTGCGTTGATTGATCCAGTCGTTCTTCAGATTAGCAGCAAGAACAATATAGGAGTCAGGTCTACTACGCCAATCGTGACTGTGGCTGACGCTGTACCCGAGCCTGCAGCATTGGTTCCCGTCACCGTATAGGTAGTCGTGGTTGCAGGTGTAACCGTGCAGGTAGATCCTGTCGTGCCAGCGCAGGTTCCACCAGTCCAACTGTAGGACGTGGGTGAGTTGGTGCAACTGGAGGTCAGCACGGAAGTGCCACTTGCGGGAACTCTCGGCGGGCTTGCGATCAAAGTGCAGACTGGCACACCAATACCTGTGCCATTGAGTACAACGGAGTGTGGGCTGCCGGGGGCGTTGCTGGTTACCGTGACGGAGCTGACTGTGTTGACTGCAGATGTCGGTGTATAACTCACGCCAAAGGTGCAGTTGGCCCCGGCGGCTAACGTGCTGGCGCAGTTGTTGGTCAGGTTGAACACGGCGTTGTTTCTGACGATGTTGGTGATGGTCAAAGTTGCATTTCCGGTGTTGGTCAGCGTGGCAGTCTTCGCCGCACTGGTAGTGCCTACGGCTTGGTTGGTGAATGTCAGTGATGTTGGATTGAGGGAGACTGCTGGGGCAGTTGAAGGGACACCAACATATGTTGCCGTGAGGCTCACCCCGGCGTAGGTAGAATAGCCATGCAGCATGATGTAGTAGGTTCCGGCCAGCGGTGATGGGATCGTGCAAATTTCGGTGTTGCCGCCTACAAAAGGTCGACAATCGTAAGCACTTAATGTGGGGTTGCTTCCAGCCCGTACATACAGGTCCATATCGCCGGTCCCTCCGCTGGTCTGGATCACCAGGTTAGATGCGCCAGTCGGCACCGTGACCGTGAAATATTGATCTGAACCAGATGCACCAGCCAGTCCCGTTTGGTTCAATGCGGTGACGGTGTTGCCTATGGCCGAGAAGCTGGCCGAGACCGTCTTTGCTGCGTTCATCGTCACTGTGCAGGGTGAGGCAGTGCCGCTGCAGGCGCCGCCCCAGCTTGCAAAAGAGTAGCCCGTATCCGGTGTGGCAGTTAGAACAACATTAGTGCCGCTACTAAAGTTCGCAGAGCAGGTTGAGCCGCAACTTATGCCCACCGGACTACTGGTGACAGTGCCGCTTCCAACCTTGCTGACCGACAGGGAAAACACACTTGGGGCTATCTGGATCGAAGCCAGGGCAGCATTCACGTTGATACGAGGCTTGCTGATGCCATTTCGGGCGTCGGTGACGGGTTGACCCGTATTTGACAAGGCGGCCAATGCTTCAGTGACCGTAATACTGGGTTTCTCTTGCTTCAACAATGCCCAAGCACCAGCCACATGGGGCGCAGCCATCGATGTGCCATGGTAGGTTGCGTAAGTGCTGTATGGGGTTGAAGAGTAAATCGCGGAACCGGGGGCTAACAAATTCAGAAAGCTGGCTGAATTGGAATAGCAGGCGACATTGTCAACACCGCCATAATCAATGCCACCCAAAGGACAAGCTCTACCTGGGGAAGACGAATCCCAAGTCGAGCCAACACTTACAGCCGAAGATATGCAGCCTGGCGCTCCCATACTGCTCGTGTAACCATCATTTCCCGATGAAATAACAGTGGCAATGTTGACTGAACGCAGAGTATCAATGATCGCTTTTCTACTCGCATTGTTTGCATCGCAAGTTGCTTGACTGGAGTAGCTCCCCCCCCCAATACTCATGTTTACTGAAGCAATGCTGTAGGTGCCACTGAGCGCGTAAACGCGCTGCATTCCCGCGATCATGTCAGAGGTATATGCTAGCGCACAGGGCGCGTAGTTGCCACAATCAGCTAAGTTGTTAAACCGTGAAAACACTTGGATTGCAATAATGGATGCACCTTTGGCAACGCCGGAGAAGCTCTGTCCTGCACTTGCCCCAGATCCGGCGGCGATCCCAGCAACGTGAGTGCCATGGTCGCATTCGCCGCTCGGGCACACCCCTGAGGTATAGGGCATCGCTGAGTTAGCCGCGGTAGAGGCGGCAACCCCACCTGGACAGATCGAGGTGGCAGAGTCAGGCGCGTAGGTGGTGGAGTAGCAGGCCTCAGAAACCACTCTGCCGGTGAGAAAAGGGTGATTTTTGTCTACGCCCGTATCCAAAATGGCCACCGTCTGCCCAACTCCCGTATATCCGCTACTCCAGGCACTTGTGCCACCAATAATGGGCACGCTCTCTGCAAGATGAAGCTGGTTCAGTCGATCTTCTTCAATGGTCGTAACGTCGGTGGAGGCAAGCAAAACCTCCAACTCGGCTGCAGTCACCTCCATTGCCATGAACGGAATGGACTCGAATTGCTTCGCAGTTTTGGATTTTTGTTTGAAGGCTGGTAGCCTATCTAATAGGCGTGAATTGGTGCTTGCAATTTCGTTGCGTTGAAGCGCGGCATCGGCCTGCGACAAATCGCCTTCAGCGGCAAAGGGAACCCGCACCCCCACAATGATGCGCGTGGTTCCTTTGTCGGCTACCTGACTGCGCAATGCGCCAATGGTCTGTACAGTATCGCTATCCTGACGCTGGTCTAATGCGGCATTGGTAGTGTTTCCAATAAGCATTCGTTGCGCTGCCATTGCGGCGGGGCTAGCAACCAGCAGGCTTACCAAGCAGGCCGCAGCAAGACAGGCCTTGCCAGCAAGAAAACATTTATTGTTCATTGACACTCCCTTGATCGGCCCCTGCATCGGGGGTCGAAGGCGCAGCATAAAATATTTCCCTACTAAATGCAAAGAATCTGTCCGCCTCACAATCGGCGTCTTTTGACAAGTTTTCGGGACGACCTTACCTCGGCATTGACCAACATGGACAACTCCCGCAGTTGCCCCAGGTGGCCGCCCGCCCAGGCATTCTGGCTAACGCGCTGCTCGCGTTCCACTGACTGGCTCTATGAATTGATTACGACCGAAAAAGGCGTTGAACGAATCGAGCGGCGCTCAGCCCATCTCAATCACTCTCGCAACATCGCCGTGGCACTCTGCACATTTGCCAACCAGCAGCAAGTCGCCAGATCGGACTACCCCGGAAAAATTGGTGATGGTGACCGCCCTCCTGCATTGGCCGCAGTAAACATTGGCCAGCAGCAACTTCTTTGTGTCGCTGGGCAGGGTCGCCCACAGCTTAGCGGCAGGTCCGGTGAAGTTTGGGATGGCTTCAACGGTCACTTTATTCTCCCTCTGCATTCAGCGCTGTCCACTTTATTTTCCCGATACAACTCCGGCGCACGCGCCGACGAAGCAGCACAGTTGGTTATCGCCGATCTGGACATCGTTGGCGCAAGTGTTCGCATCCTAGGCAAAGGACGCAAAAAACGCGTTTGCCCGTTGTGGCCATCGACGCTCAAAGAGCTCTCTGCATTGGTCGCCCAACGTGCATCTCACGATGCGTGTGTTCCTCAATCGATGTGGTTTGTATGCGCTCGGCCATCCCTCCTTGACCGCGTTTAAGCAATCAGTTAGTTGTCGGAGCCACCCAGCGGTAAGGCAGCAATTCATCGATGCGCGAGTTGGGCCAGGTTGGCAACTTTGTCAGGACATCCTTGAGGTAGGCCCAAGCGTCATGCCCGTTGAGCTTGGCCGACTCGATCAAACTCATCAAGACTGCGGCACGCTCACCGGCCTGTTGTGAGCCGATGAATAACCAGTTTTTACGACCAAGGGCAATGGGGCGAATCACGCTCTCCACCGCATTGTTGTCAACCGGCACCCGAGCATCGTCCACATGCACCAGCAACGCATTCCAGCGCCTAAGCCCACCCTCTAATAAGGAACGGATGCTGGCGTGAACAGCGGCGGGAAACTTAGCACTGTTCAGTTAGTAATTAATGTATCCCTTAATGAACGATGACATACGTAAACACAAAGTAATTGGAGTTATAGCAAGTACCTTGAAACTGAACCTTAGCGCCAGTTGCCTTGGCAGATAGCAAAATTGCCCACATCTGTTTACGCCCGATCACCACTGCACTGCTCATGTAGGCATACACTGCCGCAGGGCAAGTTGAAGAACCCCAACCGGCTGGGGCAGTTATATAAGTGAGATCTGCGGTGCCCTCATACAGGAATTGAGAAATCGACTGAGGACTTGTCCATTCTTGTGCAAATGCCTGTCGACTCCCCAATACAGCAAGAAAGGATATAAAAATGAACTTTAAAATATGGAAATTAAAAATTTTAGACACATCCCCCACCTTTAATATAGACAATATTTTTTGGTAATGACACATTCCTAATCCGGACGAGCCGGAATCAAAGAAATAATACCATGATGCATCTCAGCTGACGAGGCAAAATCATGGAAACACAACTGGTCAATCGTTACACGGTGAACATGCACGGGGTGTTATCTTGCTATGACCGCATCCTGATCACGGGCACCATACTTGGTGCCAGTTACGCCGACGGCATGACCATTTTTCTGTATAGCCGACGGGTGCGCATTTTTTACTATGCGCAGTTTGCCGAGCCTCTGCGCGAACGCATTCTCAGCCGTGCTTTGGAAGTGTGCGAGGTCGCCGGTCTTGCGATAGAGCACGTCAGCAAAAGCCATATCCGCAAAGTAGAACTGGTGAAGCGCGTGCTGGACTCGCGTGGCGATGCCCCTGGCCTGGTACATGTGATATCGGCCGTGGACAGGCTCAGTTCACCCGTGCCGCACACACCCGCCGTCGCTGTGCTTCCTGAAAATCACTTCCCCGGTCGGCGTGTGAACCACTCTTACCTCGCCACCGCAAGGCACAGTCCGCGTCTTGGCCGCCATGGCCACCGCCAATGAGCGCTCGTGCACCAGCATCTCGTTGCCCGTGGCCACAGCCCAGTGCGGATTTCGCAAAGTGCGGTTGCTCTCGATCCTGAATTCACCCCTGTTGTGGTGCTTGATTGGTCGCATGGAGATTCCCCCCTCATCGTTATTGTTTTAAGTAAAGCCTGTGGCTAGCTTTTGCAAGTCAGGCAGCCTACCTGACACGCCACCGAACCTGTGCCGAACTCCCTCTGGCCAATGGCGCAAGCGGGAAAGCAGAAAAGCCCATCGCTAAGGACAGGCTTTGTGCATTGGTGGCGTGTGCCACTGATGGCCGCAACGGCCATTGTGTGAAATCTGGAGCGGGAAAAGAGGCTCGAACTCTCGACCTATACCTTGGCAAGGTATCGCTCTACCAACTGAGCTATTCCCGCAGGGAGACCACCGAAGTGATCAGAGAAAATCCCATCGCGAAGATGGGAAATTCAATTTGGTGGCCTGGGGCGGAATCGAACCACCGACACAAGGATTTTCAATCCTCTGCTCTACCGACTGAGCTACCGGGCCTGAGCCTGAAATTATAGCAGGAAGTTTTAGCGAAAATAAAACCAACGCATCAAATTCCGTTGCGTTTACCGCGCGTCAGGTCAACGCCCAACTGCTTGAGTTTGCGATACAGGTGGGTGCGCTCCAGACCCGTCTTCTCGGCAACCCGCGTCATGGACCCGTTTTCGCGGGACAGGTGGTATTCGAAATAGGCCTTTTCAAACTCGTCCCTCGCCTCGCGCAAAGGTTTGTCAAGCACGAAGTTCTGGCTCGCCTGCAAGCCGGCATCAACCGGTCCTGCTACCGCAGGCTGCGAAAAACCGAGCACTTCTACCGGCGCAACCAGTGGGCGCGGCGCGGCGGTGGCCATGGCCTTGTGCAAACTGCTGCGCACCAAGCCCTGCTCCACGGCCTTGAGCAGCTTCTGCAGTGTGATGGGCTTTTCCAGAAACGCCAACGCGCCAATCTTGGTGGCCTCCACGGCGGTGTCAATGGTGGCATGTCCGCTCATCATGATCACGGGCATGGTCAGTACACCGGTCGAAGACCATTCCTTGAGCAGCGTGACGCCATCGGTATCCGGCATCCAGATGTCCAGCAGCACCAGATCCGGGCGTTCACGCGTGCGCGCGGCACGCGCCTGCGCTGCATTCTCCGCAAGCTCCACATTGTGACCTTCGTCATTGAGGATTTCCCAGAGCAGATCGCGAATGCCGTGCTCGTCATCAACAACCAGAATGTTTGCCATGTTGTTTGCGTTGTCCCTTAGGTGCCGCTGTGCGGTGCCGCAGCCAAAATGCTGCTATCTGCAGCCAATGATAACGATACTTGCGCGCCGACCACGACCCCGTCTACCACCCGGTTGACAATGTCGATACGCGACCCATGTTCGTCCGCGATTTTCTTCACCACCGCCAGCCCAAGCCCGGTCCCTTTGGCCTTGGTAGTGACGTAGGGCTCGAAGGCGCGTTTGAGGATGTGCTCTGGAAACCCTCCACCACAATCCAGCACGCTCATGCGCACTCTGCCAACCGCTGCCTGGTACTGGGTGCGCAGGATCACGCTGCGATCATCCAGAGCAGTTGTCCTGGACGACTCACTGGCATCCTGTGCATTCTGGAGCAGGTTGTGAATGACCTGGCGCAGTTGCTGCGCATCTCCCATGACCTTGGGGCAGGCTGCGTCGAGTTCCAGGCGCACCGGCACATTCAAGGTTTCGTTCTCATAGAGTTGCAGCACGTCGGCCACCAGCGCATTCAGCTCCACCGGTTTGAGTTCCGCCGCCGGCAGGCGGGCGTAGTCCCGGAAGTCGTTGACCAAGCGTTTCATTGCATCCACCTGATCGACAATGGTCTTGACCGACTTGATCAGGACGGCCTGCTCCGGCGGTGCGAGTTTGCCCGTCAACTTCATTTCAAGCCGCTCGGCAGAAAGCTGTATCGGTGTCAGCGGATTCTTGATTTCGTGTGCCAGCCGCCGCGCCACCTCGCCCCAGGCTTGGGCCCGCTGGGCCGACACGATGTCGGAAATATCGTCAAACACGAGTAGTCGCGCATCGCCCGGCAACTCGGCCCCGCGGGCTACCAGTGTCAGGGTCCGGTCAAACGGGCCATGGCGGGACGCATCACCACCGCCCAACTCAAACGAGCGCTGCCAGTGGTCCAGCCCCTGCTCGGCCCGCCGCACCAGAAATTCTGAAAACTGGGATTGCACCGCAAGTCCGAACTCCTGTAGGCCATCGATGGTCGCCAGGGTTTGCCCCTCGTAGTCCATGAGTGGCACCTGCAGGATTCGGGTTGCCCCCGGGTTGGATGAACGAATCGCCCCTTGTTCATCCAGCACCATCACGCCAGCCGTCAGGTTGTCCAGGATGGTTTGCAGATTGGCACGCGCGGCATCCACTTGTTCCATGCTTTGCTGCACGGTGTGGCGGGCGTCGGCCAGTTGTGCGGTCATGGATGCAAATGCCCGGGTCAGCCCGCCCAGTTCATCATTGCCCTGCAGGGCCAGTTTGGGCGTCAAATCGCCAGCAGCCACCTGGCTGACCCCCTCGGCCAGCATGAGCAATGGTCGCGCAATCTGATCCCCCAGAATGACCGCCAGGAGCACGGCACCAAATACCGCCAGAAACAGGCTCAAGGTCAGCGTTCCGATGTACATGCGCTTCAGGCCTTCACGTCCCAGGGCACGCTCCTGGTATTCCCGGTTGGCACTTTCCACCGCCAGCGCATTGGCTACGAGGTTGGGTGGCAGGGCCCGACTGACCAGCAGGAAGCGCATCTGCGGCGTAAGCCCCAAGGTTGCGCTGGACAGGGGAACCAAAACCTTGATCCGCACGCCGCTGAGGTTGCTGAATGCCGCATCGTCAAGCCCCTCGACCCATGATAGGGAGCGTTCTGAGCGGGCCGTACGGAACTGCGAAGGCGACGGTTTGTCTGGATTGAGCTGAAAGCGCGATTGGCCCGCACTGGCAAGCGAGGTTCCGCTAGCGCTCCACAGTGTGATATCCGCAGCGCCCAATTGCTCGACCAGGCGATCAAGCATCAGTCCCACAGTGCCTTCGGGTGCTTCTGCCAATTGCGCTGCGGCCGCCCGGGTCTTCGCCGTCAAGTCGCTGGACAGCGTGTCCAGGGTTACCCGCCCCAGATTCAGACCGGCCTCCAGCGCACCTTCAACCTTCACATCAAACCATGTTTCGATCGAGCGTGAAACAAATTGGTAGGAAACCACGTAGATCAGCAACCCCGGGGCCACCCCCACCAGCGCAAAAATCATCGCCAGCTTCACCAAGAGCCGGCTGCCAAATCGCCCCTGCCGCAAACGCACCAGCAAGCGGTAACCCACCCATCCAATGGCCGCAAACAGCACAGACGCCACCACCACGTTAATGGTGAACAGGCGCGCATAGTTGCGCTCGTACATTTCACGGTTGTTGGTGGCCTGCATCAGCAGATAGAGCAGCACCAGCCCGATGGCAACCATGGTCAGCGCGCCGATTGCCAAGGTCCAGCGCAGCGCCGGAGAACTCCGCAACACCGGCGCGAGTTTGTTGCTGCGCAGATCGCCCATCATTTCGCAGGAGCCAGCGACACCACCGTGGTGGCTGTTGCAGCCAGATCCCAATCCGATTGGCCCAGGGCACCGATCTGAAAGGGGCGCGGCAACTGGCTCAGATCCAAGCGGAAGCGGAAATCCACCCGGTATTTCTGGCTGCCATCCAGATCCGAGGTCTCGGCAATTTTCCAGCGCGAAACCCGTTTGACCGCAGACAGGGCCTCCGCCAGGGAATCAAAACTCTGGTTGAGAGCCAAACCCTGGTTGCTATCGCGACCGGGGCCTGCTGTCACATTGAGCCGCCAGCGCCGCGTGAGCGGCTGGTAGGCCAGTCGCATATGGCGCTCCACGGCACTGAGCTTCTTGTCGTACCAGTACCAGCGTTCCCGCAACAATTCTGCTTCGGTGACAAAGAACATGGGAATGCCTTTGAGCAAGGCATCTTCGACGGCCGTTGGCAGATCGAAAACAACCTGCGCCGAAAGCAGCACTTCTTCGTCCACCCGCTCGACCTGATACTGCGAAATCTCCGCAACGTTTTGGGCCTGCGCCAGCCCCGTTAGCCCCAACAGCACTGCCATGCACAGCGCACGCAAAGCCCTGTCAAGCCAGCCGTTTCTGCAGCAACGCGTAATAAAAGCCATCGTGGTCACAAGGTTCATTGTCCGGGACAGGTTCCCTTTTTACGACACTTCGGGGAATTAAATGACCGGGGGATGGCAGCAAAGCCGCGTCGGTGTTGTGTGTGAGAAACGTTTGCACCTGACCACTGCCCTCGGCACGGAACAGGGAGCAGGTGCAATACAACAGCCGCCCTCCCGGGCGCAGCAAGCCCCACAGGGCCTGCAACATGCGCCTCTGGACGGCGGCCAACTGTGCCACATCCGATTCCCGGCGCAACCAGCGCACATCTGGATGGCGGCGAACAATCCCGGAGGCCGTGCAAGGGGCATCCAGCAGGATGGCGTCAAACGGCTTACCGTCCCACCAGGCCTCTGGCTGCGACGCGTCGGCCGTCATGATCTGGGCCTGCAGTCCCAGTCGCTGCAGATTCTGCCGAATGCGATCCGTGCGACGCGGATCAACTTCCAAGGCCACAACCTCGCCATCAGTGAGTTCTAGCAAATGCCCGGTCTTTCCACCAGGCGCGGCGCAGGCGTCAAGAATACGCAGTCCACCCTCGGGCGGCATTCCGTCCAACAACAAGCGTGCGGCCATTTGGGCGGCTGCATCCTGCACCGAAACCAGGCCCTGTGCAAAACCCGGAAGTTGCTGCACAGCAACTGCGCGCTCCAGCACGATGCCCCCACCTTTCATGATCTGGGCGGCGATGCCCGCCTGGTTCAAGGTCGCCAGATAGGCTTGCGGCGTGGTCTTGCGCACATTGGCGCGCAAGGTCATGGGTGCCTGACTATTGGAGGCCTCCAGAATGGCGCGCCACTGCTCGGGCTGTTCGCGTTTGAGCTGGTTAATCCACCACAACGGATGGTTCCAGCAGGCTACAGGATCCTCATCGGTGCTGGCAATCAGCGTTTCGCGCTCCCGCAGGAATCGCCTCAAGCAGGCATTCAAGAAATTGGCCTGCGCCTTGGTAGCCGGATTGCGCTTGGCCGCCTCGACCGCCTGGTTCACCAGGGTGAACATGTCGTAGGGCGCCTTCGCATCATCCCAGGCCAACGCCAGCGCAACGCACAGAAGTGCATCGGCAGCGGGCGGCGGTGGCCGGTTGGCCAACTTGCGGCGCAAAGCCTCGGCTCGCCCCATGTTGCGCCACACATGAAACGACAGAGCTTGCACGCCAGGTCGCAATTCCGGCGGAACTGACTCAATGGCAGCGGTGCCGGATGCTCCGCCGCGGACGGACTGGATCACGCCACCAGTGGCCCCGAGTTGGCGCCACAAGGGCAGGCTGTCTTCTTTGTGGTTCATCGTTTCCTTACAGCAGACCGCCCGGTTTGAAACCCATCATCCCAACCACCAATCGGGCGGGAAACTGTCCGAGCGCTTCGTTATATTTCATCAAAATCTGGTTGAATCCACTCCGGGCAGACTCAACCCGCAGGGTGATTGCCTCCCACCGCGCCTGCATAGCCACCGGCACGACTGGACCTGCGAGGTCTGCAGGTGTCTCGTGCAACTCGCGCCAGGTGCCTTGCAACGTCGCATAGTCCTCGCCCAGACGCGCCAGTGACTCGGCCGTCAGAGGTGTCGCAACGGCCTCCTTCAGCGACTGCTCCAGCGACTGCACATCGGCCAGCAGGTGGGCCCAGCGAGCGGGAGCCTGTTTTGCCACCACTTCTTCGACGGGGTCCGATGTGGCATCGATCACCAGGCCCTGTTCCAGAACCAGCTCCAGGTAATGGTGCATGTGCTTTTGCACCGAACCCAGAGCGCCGAGGCCACGGGCCCGCATGCGCATGAGACGGTTATACAGGCCCACACTCCAGAATAGGGACAGTGCCAGTGTTATCCACAGTATCAACGAACCGCTCATGGTGCTCCAACGCAGACAAATCAGGCATTCCATTTCAGAGTAGAAACGAAAACACCCCAAGCCCCTCGTGAAACGGGCTTGGGGTGCTATGCTTAGTATAGCAGCGCTGGCTTATTCGCTGGCGCCGTCGTCGCTAGGCTGAGGCTCGCCAACCGTCTCGGCGTTGCCTGCCAGTTCGGCAGCCTCGGCTTCGGCGATGGCACGGCGTTCTGCGTCGTCCATGCTCTCGCGAATCTTGCGTGCCTCGTGGTACGCGAGACCGGTTCCAGCGGGAATCAGGCGACCCACGATTACGTTCTCCTTCAAGCCGCGCAGTTCGTCGCGCTTGCCCATGATGGCGGCTTCCGTCAGCACGCGGGTGGTTTCCTGGAAGGAAGCAGCAGAGATGAAGCTGTCCGTGGACAAGGACGCCTTGGTGATACCCAGCAACAGATTGCTGTAGGTTGCAGGGATCTTGCCGTCGGCGCGCAGTGCATCGTTGGTATTGAGCATCTCGGAACGCTCGACCTGCTCACCATTGATATAGCTGGAGTCACCTGCAGCTTCCACCACGACCCGGCGCAGCATCTGGCGAACAATCACTTCGATGTGCTTGTCGTTGATCTTCACACCCTGCAAGCGGTACACGTCCTGGACTTCGTCCACGATGTAGCGGGCCAGTTCTTCGGAACCCAGCAAACGCAGGATGTCCTGTGGGTCGGCCGGGCCGTCCACCACGGACTCGCCCTTGTTGACCACCTGGCCTTCGTGGACCAGCATGTTTTTTTCCTTGGGCACCAGGTCTTCCCAGACCTTGCCATCGGGGTCGGTGATCTGCAAGCGAATCTTGCCCTTGGTTTCCTTGCCGAAGGACACGGTACCCGTGATCTCGGCCAGAGTGCCCTTATCTTTGGGCGTACGGGCTTCGAACAGCTCGGCCACACGCGGCAGACCGCCGGTAATGTCGCGGGTCTTCTGACCTTCGATTGGGATACGGGCCAGCACTTCGCCGGGGCCGACGTCCTGGCCATCACGCACCTGGATCAGCGCGCCCACCGGGAAGCCGATGGTCACCGAGTGGTCGGTTCCGGGGATCTTGACTTCGTTGCCGGTCGCGTCGATCAGCTTGACCTGCGGACGAACCACTTTGGTCGCGCCGCGGCGCTTGGGATCGATGACCACCATGGTGGACAGACCGGTCACTTCATCAACCTGCTTGGCAACCGTCAGGCCTTCTTCCACATTCTCGAAATGCGCCTTGCCGGCGAATTCAGTAATGATGGGGCGGGTCAACGGATCCCAGTTAGCCAGAATGGCGCCAGCCTTGATGGTCTGGTCGGCCTTCACGGTCAGAACCGCACCGTAGGGCACCTTGTGGCGCTCACGCTCGCGGCCATGCTCGTCGTGGATGATGATTTCGCCGGAACGGGCAATCACCACCAACTCCTTCTTGCTGTTGGTCACATAGCGCATGGTGGCATTGAAGCCAATATTGCCATTGGACTTGGCTTCCACGCTGGAGGCGATCGCAGCACGGGACGCGGCACCACCGATGTGGAAGGTACGCATGGTCAGCTGGGTACCGGGTTCACCGATGGATTGGGCAGCGATCACACCGACGGCCTCGCCGCCGTTGATCAGACCACCACGGCCCAAGTCGCGGCCATAGCACTTGGCACAGATACCAAAGCGGGTTTCGCAGGTCAGCGCAGTGCGCACCTTGACCTCGTCCACGCCAGCCAGTTCCAGTTCGTCGATCAGGTCCTCGTCCAGCATGGTGCCGGCAGTGGCCAAAACGGCGCGGTTTTCCGGATGCAACACGTCGTCAGCAGCAGTGCGGCCCAACACGCGGTCGCGCAGGGATTCGATCACTTCACCGCCTTCGACGATGGCGCGCATCAGGTAACCACCGTGTGTGCCGCAGTCTTGCTCGGTCACGACCAAGTCTTGTGTCACATCCACCAGACGACGGGTCAGGTAACCGGAGTTCGCGGTCTTCAACGCCGTATCAGCCAGACCCTTACGGGCACCGTGGGTGGAGATGAAGTACTCCAACACGTTCAGACCTTCGCGGAAGTTGGCGGTAATGGGCGTCTCGATGATGGAGCCGTCAGGCTTGGCCATCAGGCCCCGCATACCGGCCACCTGGCGAATCTGGGCCGCAGAACCGCGGGCACCGGAGTCGGCCATCATGTAGATGGAGTTGAAGGACTCTTGCTGAACCTGGTTGCCATGGCGGTCGGTGACCATTTCCTTGGACAACTTGGCCATCATGACCTTGGACACTTCGTCACCCGACTTGCCCCAGATATCCACGACCTTGTTGTAGCGCTCACCAGAGGTCACCAGACCGGACACGTATTGCTGCTCGATCTCCTTGACCTCTTTCTGCGCCCGCTCGATGATGCCGTGCTTCTCTTGCGGCACCAGCATGTCGTCGATACAGATGGAAATACCGGCACGTGTTGCCAGACGGAAACCGGCTTGCAGCAGCTTGTCGGCAAACACCACGGTGTCCTTCAGACCGCACTTGCGGAACGACACATTGATCAGCTTGGAGATTTCCTTCTTCTTCAACGCCTTGTTGATGTTGGAGAAAGGCAAGCCCTTGGGCAGGATCTCGGACAACAGCGCACGCCCCGCCGTGGTTTCCCACAGCTTGGTCGAGGCCGTGAATTCGCCAGTTTCCTTGTCCTTGGTGTACTCGGTCAAACGCACATTGATCTTGGCGTTCAGCTCGACTTCACCCGCGTCAAAGGCGCGCTGCACTTCACCGGTGTCGGCGAAGATCAGGCCCTCGCCCTTACCGTTGATGCGGTCGCGGGTCGTGTAGTACAGACCCAGCACCACGTCCTGGCTTGGCACGATGGAAGGCTCACCGTTGGCAGGAAACAGCACGTTGTTGGAGGCCAGCATCAGCGTGCGGGCTTCCATTTGTGCTTCCACCGACAGCGGCACGTGAACGGCCATCTGGTCACCGTCGAAGTCGGCGTTGAAGGCCGCACAAACGAGGGGGTGCAGCTGAATGGCCTTGCCTTCGATCAAGATGGGCTCAAAGGCCTGGATACCCAAACGGTGCAGCGTAGGCGCACGGTTCAGCATCACGGGGTGCTCTTTGATAACCTCTTCCAAGATATCCCACACGACGGGCGTGCCGGATTCGACTTCCTTCTTGGCCGCCTTGATCGTGGTCGCAATGCCCATGGCTTCCAGGCGCGCGAAGATGAAGGGCTTGAACAATTCCAAAGCCATCAGTTTCGGCAGACCGCACTGGTGCAGCTTGAGGGTTGGGCCCACGGTAATCACGGAACGACCGGAGTAATCCACGCGCTTGCCCAGCAAGTTCTGGCGGAAACGGCCGGATTTACCCTTGATCATGTCAGCCAGGGACTTCAGAGCACGCTTGTTGGCGCCGGTCATGGCCTTGCCACGGCGGCCGTTGTCCAGCAAGCTGTCGACGGCTTCCTGCAACATGCGCTTTTCATTGCGCGCAATGATTTCAGGGGCCTTCAATTCCAGCAAACGGCGCAGACGGCTGTTGCGGTTGATGACACGGCGATACAGGTCGTTCAGGTCGGAGGTCGCAAAGCGGCCGCCGTCCAGCGGAACCAGCGGACGCAGGTCCGGCGGCAGCACGGGCAGCACGTCCAGCACCATCCACTCGGGCTTGATACCGGATTTCTTGAACGCTTCCAGAACCTTCAAACGCTTGGCGTTCTTCTTGATCTTCAGTTCAGAACCGGTCAGGTCGTTGCGCAGCTTTTCGATCGAGCCTTCGATGTCGATGCTTTGCAGCAGATCCTTGATACCTTCGGCGCCCATCTTGGCCTGGAATTCGTCGCCGTATTCCTTGAACTTGGCATCGAAGTCGTCTTCCGACATGATGCTGAACTTCTTCAGCGGGGTCATGCCGGGATCGGTGACGACATAGGCTTCAAAGTACAACACGCGTTCAATATCGCGCAGCGTCATGTCCAGCACCAGGCCCAAACGGCTGGGCAGGGACTTCAGGAACCAGATGTGGGCGCAGGGTGCAGCCAGGTCGATGTGACCCATGCGTTCGCGGCGAACCTTGGTCTGTGTGACTTCAACGCCGCACTTCTCGCAGATGACCCCACGGTGCTTCAAACGCTTGTACTTGCCGCACAGGCATTCGTAGTCCTTGATGGGTCCGAAGATCTTGGCGCAGAACAGGCCGTCGCGCTCGGGCTTGAACGTGCGGTAGTTGATGGTTTCGGGCTTGCGCACTTCGCCGAAGGACCACGAACGGATCTTTTCGGGCGAGGCCATGCCGATCTTGATGGCACCGAAGTGCTCATCGGGCGTGAACTGCTTGAACAGGTCGAGTAATGATTTCATGGGTTCAATCCTTTGCTTGTTCGCGATCAGTTACGCTCGAGTTCAATGTCGATGCCCAAGGAACGGATTTCCTTGACCAGCACATTGAACGATTCCGGCATGCCGGCTTCGATCGAGTGCTCGCCCTTGACGATGCTCTCGTAGACCTTGGTACGGCCTTGCACGTCATCGGACTTGACAGTCAGCATTTCCTGCAGCGTGTAGGAGGCGCCATACGCTTCCAGCGCCCACACTTCCATTTCACCGAAACGTTGACCACCGAACTGGGCCTTGCCGCCCAGAGGTTGCTGGGTGACCAGACTGTACGGACCGGTTGAACGGGCGTGCATCTTGTCGTCCACCAAGTGGTGCAGTTTCAGGTAGTGCATGTAGCCCACCGTCGTGGTGCGCTCAAAGGCGTCGCCCGAGCGACCATCGTACAACTGTGCCTGGGTACGGGCAGCGGTCAGACCCTTGGCCTTGGCCACGTCGTCCGGGAAGGCGAGCTTGAGCATGTCACCAATTTCCTGCTCGGTTGCGCCGTCGAACACGGGAGACGCAAACGGCACACCGTTGGTCAGCTCTTTCGCCATTTCCTGCACTTCAGCGTCAGACAGCTGGGCCAGGTCTTCCTTGCGACCTGCGCTGTTGTACACCTGCTCCAGGAAGCCACGGATCTCGGTTGCGGCGGCTTCGCGCTGCAACATGTCACCGATGCGATGGCCCAGACCCTTGCCAGCCCAGCCCAGGTGCACTTCCAACACCTGGCCGATGTTCATACGCGAAGGCACGCCCAGCGGGTTCAGCACGATGTCAACCGGTGTACCGTCTGCCATGTAAGGCATGTCTTCCACTGGCGTGATCTTGGAGACCACACCCTTGTTACCGTGGCGGCCGGCCATCTTGTCACCGGGCTGCAGGCGGCGCTTGACCGCGATGTAGACCTTGACCATCTTCAGCACGCCAGCGGGCAACTCGTCGCCTTGCGTCAACTTCTTGCGCTTCTCTTCAAAAGCCAGGTCGAAGCTGTGACGGGTCTGCTCCAGCGAGTTCTTGATGCTCTCCAACTGGGTAGCCACCTCGTCATCGGCCGGACGAATGTCGAACCAATGGAACTTCTCGACGGAAGCCAGATAGGCCTTGTCGATCTTGGTGCCCTTGGCCAACTTTTGCGGACCACCATTGGCGACCTTGCCGTTCAACAGTTTTTCGATACGGTCGAAGGCGTCGGCTTCCACGATACGCAGCTGGTCATTCAGGTCCAGACGGAAGCGCTTGAGTTCATCATCGATGATCTGCTGGGCGCGGCGGTCGCGTTGGATGCCCTCACGGGTGAACACCTGCACGTCGATCACGGTACCCTGAGAGCCTTGGTCCACGCGCAACGACGTGTCCTTCACGTCGCTGGCCTTTTCACCGAAGATGGCACGCAACAGCTTCTCTTCCGGTGTCAGCGTGGTTTCACCCTTGGGGGTAACCTTGCCAACCAACGTGTCGCCAGGCATGACTTCGGCACCCACGTAGATGATGCCGGACTCGTCCAGGCGGTTGAGTTGCTGTTCCGACAGATTCGGAATGTCGCGGGTGATTTCCTCGGCACCGAGCTTGGTGTCGCGGGCCATGACCACGAGTTCTTCGATGTGGATCGAGGTGTAGCGGTCTTCGGCCACCACACGCTCGCTGATCAGGATCGAGTCTTCGAAGTTGTAGCCATTCCAGGGCATGAAAGCCACCAGCATGTTCTGGCCGATGGCGATTTCGCCCAGATCGGTCGACGCGCCGTCGGCAATCACGTCACCCTTGGCCAGCTTGTCGCCACGCTTGACGATGGGACGCTGGTGGATGTTGGTGTTCTGGTTGGAACGCTGGTACTTGATCAGGTTGTAGATGTCGACACCGACTTCGCCGGCCAGCGCTTCGTTGTCGTTCACACGCACAACGATGCGGGTCGCATCGACGTAGTCAACCACGCCACCGCGAGTTGCCGTGACCACGGTGCCAGAGTCCACAGCCGCCACGCGCTCGATACCGGTACCCACCATGGGCTTTTCGGGACGCAGCACGGGCACGGCCTGACGGGACATGTTGGCGCCCATCAATGCGCGGTTCGCATCGTCGTGTTCCAGGAATGGCACCAGCGAGGCCGCCACGGAGACGATCTGCGCAGGCGACACGTCCATGTACTGGATACGATCTGCACCGCAGAGAATGGATTCACCCTTTTCCCGGGCCGACACCAGATCACCGGTCAGTTTGCCGTCCTTGTCCAGGGCCGCATTGGCCTGGGCGATGACGTACTTGCCTTCCTCGATGGCAGACAGGTAGTCGATCTGGTTGGTCACCTTGCCGTCCCCCACGCGACGGTACGGAGTCTCAATGAAACCGTACTCGTTCAAACGGGCATACAGCGCCAGCGAGTTGATCAGACCGATGTTGGGACCTTCCGGCGTTTCAATGGGGCACACGCGACCGTAGTGGGTCACGTGCACGTCACGCACTTCAAAGCCTGCGCGTTCGCGGGTCAAACCACCTGGGCCAAGGGCCGACACGCGGCGCTTGTGGGTAATTTCTGCCAGTGGATTGGTCTGGTCCATGAACTGCGACAACTGGGATGCACCGAAGAATTCCTTCAACGCAGCCGAAATCGGCTTGCTGTTGATCAGGTCATGCGGCATCAGCGGCTCTTGCTCGGCTTGACCTAAGCGCTCTTTCACAGCCTTCTCGATACGTGCCAAACCAGTGCGGTACTGGTTCTCAGCCAGTTCACCCACGCAACGCACACGGCGATTGCCCAGGTGGTCGATATCGTCGACTTCGCCGCGGCCATTGCGCAGATCCACCAGGATCTTGACCACGGCCAGAATGTCTTCGTTGGTCAGCACCATGGGGCCGGTCGATTCGGCACGACCCATCTTGGCATTGAACTTCATCCGACCCACACGCGACAGGTCGTACGTATCGGGGTTGTAGAACAAACGCTGGAACAGGGCCTGCACGGCGTCTTCCGTTGGCGGCTCGCCGGGGCGCATCATGCGGTAGATGGCAACGCGGGCAGCAAACTCGTCCACCGTTTCATCGGTCCGCAGGGTTTGCGAAATGTAGGCACCCTGGTCCAACTCGTTGGTGTAAATGCAGGGCAGATCCTGTACACCGGCCAGACGCAGTTTCTTGAGCAAGGCTTCGGTCAGCTCTTCGTTGGCCTTGGCCACGATTTCGCCGGTGTCCTCGTCAATGACATTGCGGGCCACGACACGACCGATCAAAAAGTCTTCCGGCACGCTGATGTGCGTGGTTGCCGACTGCTCCAGTTCGCGGGTATGGCGCGCGGTGACGCGCTTGTCCTTGGCAACAACGACCTTGCCGCTCTTGTCAGTGATGTCGAAACGGGCTACTTCGCCACGCAAACGCTCAGCCACAAACTCCATCTGCGCGCCACTGTCCATCAGGCGGAAGTTGTCGTTGACGAAGAAGTTGGCCAGGATGGATTCATTGGTCAGTCCAATGGCCTTGAGCAGAATCGTGACCGGCATCTTGCGGCGACGGTCGACACGGAAGTACAGCAGGTCCTTGGGGTCGAACTCAAAGTCGAGCCAGGAGCCGCGGTAGGGAATGATGCGCGCGGAGAACAGCAACTTGCCCGAGCTGTGAGTCTTGCCTTTGTCGTGTTCGAAGAACACACCGGGTGAGCGGTGCAACTGGGACACGATCACGCGCTCGGTACCGTTGATGATGAACGAGCCCTTGCCCGTCATCAGCGGCACTTCGCCCATGTAGACTTCCTGTTCCTTGACTTCCTTGACCACCTTGTTTTGCGAAGTGGAGGACTCACGGTCATAGATGATCAATTGCACTTTGGCGCGAACGGCCGATGCAAAGGTCAGGCCCCGGGTCTGGCATTCACGCACGTCGAATGCTGGCTTGGCGAGGCTGTACTCCAGGTACTTCATCTCGACAAAACCGTTGTGCGAGACGATGGGGAACGCCGCTTCAAACGCAGCTTGCAAACCTTCGACGGTTCTCTTTTTGGGTGCAACGTCTGCCTGCAAGAATGCCGTGTAGGCATCCTTTTGCATTTGCAGCAGGTAGGGGATTTCGAGCACGCTATCGCGATTACCGAAGTTTTTGCGAATTCGCTTGCGTTCAGTGTATGTATAAGCCATTAGATCTCCGGGCAAAGACTAAAGGAACCAGGGGGTCCTAGGCGACTGTCGCGCTGGGCATCACGCCCAACTTTTCTTGGCGATTGGCCACTACCAATCATTGGCGGACGGTTGCGCATTGCACACAACCCGTTCCAAGGCATCTTCTGCAGTCGGGTCAGAAGACACTAAAAAATGGTTGCCCAACCACTTTTTAGTGCGCTCTTATAAGCGGCAAAGGCTGGGAGCCCTTGAAGGAGCTCCCAGCCCAGACACAAAGATCGATTACTTGAGTTCGACCTTGGCGCCAGCGTCTTCCAGCTTCTTCTTGGCAGCATCGGCGTCAGCTTTGGCAATGCCTTCCTTGACGTTCTTGGGAGCGCCGTCAACCAGGTCCTTGGCTTCTTTCAGGCCCAGGCCGGTGATTTCGCGCACAGCCTTGATGACCGACACCTTGTTGGCGCCAGCTTCGAGCAGAACGACGTTGAATTCGGTCTTCTCTTCAGCAACTGCAGCAGCAGCGCCACCGCCAGCAGCGGGAGCAGCCATAGCGGCAGCGCTCACACCAAACTTCTCTTCGATGGCTTTCACCAGGTCGTTGAGTTCCATGACCGTCATGCTGTCCAGCGCGGTCAAAAATGCGTCTTTATCGAATGCCATTTTGATTTCCTAACAATATTGGTTACTACAGGCCGGCCGCAATTACGCTGCCACAGCCTCTGCGGGTGCAGCTTCTGCTGCGCCAGCGCCACGTTGCTCCGCCAGTGCGGACAGCACACGTGCCGTACGCGAAATGGGGGATTGCATCAAGCCCAGCAACTGCGCCAACAACACTTCCTTGGAAGGGATGCTTGCGAGCTGTTTAACGCCGTTCACGTCCAGAACTTTTCCGCCGTACGCACCAGCGCGAATCACCAACTTGTCGTTGGTCTTCGCGAACTCGGCCACCACCTTGGCGGCAGCCACTGCGTCTTCAGAAAAGCCATAGATCAGAGGACCGGTCATCTGGTCGGACACGACTTCAAATCCGCTACCTGCGACAGCACGGCGAGCCAGGGTGTTTTTCAACACACTCAGGGTCACGCCATTGCTGCGCGCAGCATTGCGCAGTTTGGTCATGTCAGCGACCGTGATGCCACGGTATTCCGCGATCACGAGCGTTTGAGCTTTAGCGGCGAGGCCGGTCACATCACTGATGACCGCTTCTTTCTCACTGCGATTCAAACTCAAGGTCTACTCCTTTTTATGCGCTTAACGGTTTACACCGCGCCACGCTCCACATTGCAGCGACCAACTGTTAACAGAAATTCTCATTCCATCTGCAGCGGGATCGCCATCTGCGTTGGCTGATCAATTAAGCACAGACAAGCTGTGCGCCAACGGTCTTGGATGACCTGCCGAACCCCGAAAGCTCCGGCAGCCCACCACATTGAGGACCACTTGTGCGGCCCTCAAATTCTTTGCGATTACGCCGCGATGGACTGGATGTCTACGCGAACACCCACGCCCATGGTGGACGACACCGCCACTTTGCGCAAATACAAACCCTTGCTGGAAGCAGGCTTGGCCTTCTGCAGCGCATCCACCAAAGCCGCCAAGTTACCTTGCAGCTTGTCCGAATCAAATGATCGGCGCCCAATGGTCGAGTGCACAATACCGGCCTTGTCAACACGGAACTGCACCTGACCTGCCTTGGCATTGCGAACCGCAGTTGCCACGTCGGGCGTCACGGTGCCAACCTTGGGGTTGGGCATCAGGCCACGTGGACCCAGGATTTGGCCCAAGGTACCCACAACGCGCATGGCGTCGGGAGCAGCGATCACCACGTCAAAGGGCATGTCACCAGCCTTGACCATGGCAGCCAGATCATCCATGCCGACGATGTCTGCACCAGCGGCCTTGGCTTCTTCAGCCTTGGCACCCTGAGCGAACACGGCCACGCGCTTGGTCTTGCCGGTGCCGTTGGGCAACACGACAGCGCCGCGCACCACTTGGTCTGACTTCTTGGCATCAATGCCGAGCTGAACGGCCACGTCGATGGACTCGTCGAACTTCGCGGTCGCGAATTCCTTCACGATGCCCAGTGCGTCCGCCAGGGGATACAGCTTGGTGCTATCGATCTTGCCGACTTGGGTCTTTTGCTTTTTAGTGAGCTTGGACATTTATACGCCCTCCACATTCACGCCCATGGAACGGGCAGTACCAGCGATGGTGCGAACGGCGGCGTCCAGATCGGCGGCCGTCATATCTTTCATCTTGGTCTTGGCGATTTCCTCGAGCTGAGCACGGGTAATCTTGCCGACCTTGTCCTTCAACGGATTGGCAGAACCCTTGTCCAGCTTGATGGACTTCTTGATCAGGACGGTCGCAGGAGGCGTCTTGATGATGAAGGTGAAGCTCTTGTCAGCGAAAGCCGTGATCACCACGGGCAAGGGCAGACCAGGCTCAACACCTTGGGTCTGCGCATTGAATGCCTTGCAGAACTCCATGATGTTCAAGCCGCGTTGACCCAGAGCCGGGCCGATGGGGGGGGATGGGTTGGCCTTACCGGCTGGCACTTGCAGCTTGATAAAACCGACGATTTTTTTCGCCATGATTTCTCCTTACGGGTAAAAACGCCTTGGTACCGAGTGACTCAGACCGTGGCTCCCCGGGGTTAACGACTCTCTATACCGTTCGCACCGAGTCGGTAAATGCAAACAACCTCTAATCTGATGAGGGGCAGAGCGCCTTGCTTCGCAAGTGGTCTACACAAAAAAATCACGTCTTCTCGATCTGGGAGAACTCCAGCTCTACTGGGGTCGAACGACCGAAGATGGTGACGGACACCCGCACCTTGCTCTTCTCGTAGTTCACATCCTCGACAGAACCGTTGAAATCGGTGAACGGACCTTCCTTCACGCGAACGAACTCACCCACCACGAATTCAACCTTATGGCGAGGCTTGTCGGTCCCCTCTTGCATCTGGTTGACAATCTTCATCACCTCGGCTTCGGAGATGGGTGCGGGGCGATTTTTGGCGCCACCAACGAAACCCGTCACCTTGTTGGTGTGCTTGATCAGGTGCCAGGTGTCATCATCCATGATCATTTCCACCAGCACATAGCCGGGGAAAAACTTGCGCTCGGTCGTTCGCTTCTGGCCGTTCTTGACCTCAACCACCTCTTCCATGGGAACCAGGATGCGGCCAAACTTGCCTTGCATGCCGGCGCGCGTGATACGCTCCTGGATATTGCGCTCAACCGCCTTCTCCATGCCGGAGTAAGCATGCACTACATACCAGCGCAGATCAGGATTGGATGCGGCAGGAGCAGCTGCGGGATCGACCACGGGGTTTTCAGCGACATCAGTCATTATTTCTTCCACCCCAAAATCAGGTCGTACAACAGCCATTCCAGCGTCTTGTCAGTCAGCCACAGGAACAGCGCCATCACCAGCACAAATCCGAACACGTATGCGGTAATCTGAACAGCTTCCTTGCGTGCAGGCCAGACAACCTTTTTGACTTCGCGCCAGGCATCCTGGCTAAACGCCGCAAGCTGCCTGCCCGTCTCAGAGGTAAAGAACAACGCAATCGCAACCACCAAACCCAGAATCAAAGCTACCCACTGGACCAGCGGGCCCTGCTTGGCCAACAGATAAAAAGCAACCAGCGCAGCCACCACCACAGCAGAAGCAGCAACCAACTTGGCCTTGTCTGCCCCTGTATTGACGGTTTGTATTTGTGTCGTGGCCATATTCTTTGTTATTCGCGTTTCTGGATCGATTCAAACTTACTCTGCTCAAGACGCCAAAGCCCGCTACAGCGTAGCGGGCCTATGCACCACCAGTTTTATTTCAACCGGGTGGCAGGGGCAGTAGGAATCGAACCTACAACCTTCGGTTTTGGAGACCGACGCTCTGCCAATTGAGCTATACCCCTTCGCGAATTCTTACGCAATGATCTTGGCAACCACACCCGCGCCCACGGTACGACCGCCTTCGCGGATCGCGAAGCGCAGACCTTCTTCCATGGCGATGGGGTTGATCAGCTTGACCGTGATCGAGACGTTGTCACCAGGCATCACCATCT
>JBBQLM010000012.1:0-97238 GCA_038327925.1 Burkholderiales bacterium
AACGCAACTGGTGGCTGCGCACCGCCCGGCAGGGGTCGGCATCGCCCAGCGCAGCCGCATCCAGCCCCCACAGCCCGGCCAAGCTGCGCCAGGCCGTGGTTTCGTTGGTGGGGAACATCGCCAGGCCCTGCGACAGGTCGAGCACCGGCACGTCGGTTGCGGCGGGTGGGGTCGCTGGCAAGGCAGCCGCGCCTTGCGCGCCAATCGCCGCCGCCGCAGCGGCACGGGCAGCGGCCGGGGTTGATGCCGGCGAGGCGGGCGCTGTCATGACCGCCGTCGATGCCGCCGCTGCCGACGCGGCGCCCGAGGCCTGGGCCACGGTGGCCGTGAGACCGCCAGTCACCGCCAGCGCGGCCGCGCCGGGCTCACCGCCGGTCCGCACCCCAGGCCAGACACCCAGCGCAAACAGCGCCAGCAGCACGGCCGAGCCACCCGCCGCCACACCTGCCGCCGCCACCCCGGCCCAGCGCCAGCGGCCCGCAGCGGTGGGCGCCCGCCGGGTGTCAAACACCTCCGCCGCGGCGCGGTCGACGATGCGCCGGTCGACCAGCGCCCGGCCTTCGACGTAGGCGCCCAGCAGGGCCCGGTCGGCCAGCAGGTTGATGCGGCGCGGCACACCACCGCTGCGCTGGTGGATGCGGCGCAGCGCCGCGGCGTCAAACGGCACAGCAGCGTTGTGGCCGGCCACCGCCAGCCGGTGCGCCAGGTAGGCGGCGGTCTCAGGCGCCGTCAGCGGCCCCAGGTGGTAGCGCGCAATCACACGCTGCGCCAGCTGCTCCAAGCCGGCGCCGGCAAGCATGTCGCGCAATTCCGGCTGGCCGATCAGGATGATCTGCAACAGCTTGCGCTGGTTGGTTTCCAGGTTGGTCAGCAGGCGCAGCTGCTCCAGCACATCGGCCTGCAGGTTTTGCGCCTCGTCAATGATGAGCACGCAGCTCTGGCCGTTGGCATGGCTCTCCAGCAGAAAGGCGTTGAGCGCGTCGATGTAGGCCTTGACGGTGGTCGGCTGCGGCGATGGGCTCGCCACCGCGATATGGAACTCCTCGCAGATGGACTGCAGCAGTTCGGTGACCGTGAGCTTGGGGTTGAAGATGTAGGCCACATGGCAGCCGGCGGGAATCTGCTCCAGAAAGCAGCGGCAGATGGTGGTCTTGCCGGTGCCGATATCGCCTGTCAGCAGCACAAAGCCGCCGCCTGAGCCACTACCCGTGCCACTGGACCCGGCCACGCCATAGAGCAGATGCGCCAGAGCCTCCCGGTGGCGCTCGCTCATGAACAGGTAGCGCGGATCGGGGGCAATTGAAAACGGATCCTGTGTCAGGCCGAAATGTTGCGAATACATGGGTGCCAAGCATATAGGGAAGCGGGTTCAATGCGGTGGTGGCCGAAAGTCCACCGGGCAATCCTCCCACCAGCCCGATCACGCACACTGGACGGCAGTCAGGAGATAGTCTGCCAACTGACTCCCGGCATGGGCCAGTTCGCCCTGGTTGCGGATGCTGTAATCGGCCGGCAGATCGGCGAACAACGCATTGCGCTCCAGTCGTTGGGTAACCGCGTTCGGTGCATCCCGACCGCGTTGGGCCATGCGGGTGGCGAGTTGGGTGGCGTCGGCAATGACTTGCACCACGCGCACGTTCGGAGATGGCTCCAGCGCTGCGACGTGTTCGCGCGACCCATTGACGACGACCGTGCGACCGTCCGTCACTTTCTGGGCGTAGCGGGCGTCAATGCCGTAGTGAAATCCGTGCGCCTCCCAGTGCCAGGCCAATTTTCCCGAATCCAACAACGCCGAAAAATGGGGCAATGTCACGGCGTCGTGGTCCGAACCGGGGTGGGGCGTACGGGTCACCATGCGCCGGGCAAAAACGATCTCTGAACGCTGCGCCAGGTGCTGGGCTGCCCAGGTAATCACACTGTCCTTTCCGGCACCCGAGGCCCCACACACAAAGACCCAGACGCCGCTCATGCGCGCAGCTCCGCGTCGCCAATGCGTCGCATCGCCTCGCCAGAGGCACTCTCGGCAAACAGGCACAGACGGTCGAGAACCAGTGGCGCCGTCGCATTCAAATGCGCCACCGCATCGCGCACCGCCAGTTGCACCCGCTGCGCGACCGGGGGGGGTACTGGCCCCGTCAGTGTGAAGTGCAAGCGAAAGCGCTCCAGCACGTGCGGATAGCCAAATTGCTGCAACAGTTCAAGGCCGCGTGCGTCGAGTCCATCTGCTTGGCGGCGTTCAAAGTCGCTTGCAGTCAACGGTCGACGCAGGTCATCGAGTCCTGTGACACAGGTCGCCGCCAGGTGCGCCAATGTGTCAGGAGGAGCGGCCGGAACCAGCGCCACAAAGTCACCCAGCGTGACCGTTTGCATAGGCCCCAGCGCCAGGGGTCTGAGTGTGCTGGCCAACGCATCCATGCGCGACTGCAACGCGGCAAACGTATGCCCACCGCCCAGCGCGAACGGTGCCTTCAGTGTGGCGTGGAAGCCGTAGTGGCGTGGCTTCTCGGTAATGCTGCGCAGCGCTGCCGGTTCGATTTCGGGCAATACGGGCTGAGCCAGATGGTCGCCGCTGCATGCGTCGCGTCCCAGCCAGCAGCTACCGAATTCCCACCAGGGCGAGGCGGGGGCGGGCGAGAAGTAAATGGCGTAGCGCGCACTCATGCCACGTCCCCCGCGTTGACGACCAGTTGAACCCGGTCGCCACAAAAAAACGTCTCGCCATATTTGATCGGAAGGCCATCGATGTCCACATCCACGCACTCCACGCACAGCAGCGGCCGGTTGGGCGCCTGCTTGAGCAGCTTGGCGGTTTGTTCGTCCGGCATCTGGGTGGTGATGCGGCTCTGCGCGCGCAGATAGTCCTGCACGCCAAAGTGCTTGAGCACGTCGGTGGTGCGGGTGCCCTTCGTCAGCATTTCCAGCAGTCCCGAGAAACGCCGCGCCGGGTAATACGCCGTGGCCAGAGCAATCGGGGCGTCGTTGGCCTCGTCCAGCATTTCCACCATCAGCACCGGCGCGCCCTTGTCCAATTGCAGCTCCTGGCGCGCGCGCTCGGGCGCTGGCACTTCGCGCGCGGTCAGCAACTGCTGGCTGGGCAACAGACCCTGGCGCAACAGGTTTTCGCTGAAGCGGGTGCGCCGCGTGAGCGCGTAGTCCAGCAGCTCGTGCTGCACAAACATGCCCCGCCCCGGCTCGATGCGCACCAGCCCCTCGCTTTGCAGCGCGGCCACGGCCTGGCGCAGGGTGTGGCGGTTGACGGCAAAGCGCGCGGACAGCTCAACCTCGCCCGGCAGGCGGCCGGAGTCGGCATAGGCGCGGTCGCGGATTTCGTTGGTCAGGGTGTCTGCAATCTGGCGCCACACGGAGACGCCGGAGCGGCGTCCGGGGGCGGTGGAGGTGAGTTGGGCGAACGGCATGGATGGTCCTGCGGGTCTGTTCTTGGCCGTGACTTTAGTTGCTGATTTAGACATCTGTATGACAGGCTTGGTTTTTTTCGCTTTTTCACTTTCCCGTTTCCCCGACTCCCCCCAACCCCCTCGCCCCGCCGGGCGAGGGGGAGCCTAACAGCCCTATGTGGCCTTGTCTCTTAAGCGAAGACGTACCAGATGATGGGCCGCTAGCCAAGAGGCGCTGGCAGAACTTGGTTTGGCTTGGTTGGGCAGCCTGCTCCAGGCCAGCGCCACGCACAGTCGATCGTCGCAAACATTCTGGCGATCTTCCCCACGTCACACGTTGAACGTGCCCCCTTTAAACACGCGGCCAAATAGGGCTGTTCAAGCTCCCCCTCGCCCGGCGAGGCGAGGGGGCTGGGGGGAGTGGGGGTTACAACAAAAAAAGCCACTAGCCCTCTAAAAAACTGACTGTGCAGCTACAAAAACAATAGCAAAATGAAGAGCCCCCTATCCATCAATCGACCCACAAAAAATCCAAATCTGTCACAAATCCTTCATGTTGTCGCAGTGAACTACAGGCCTTGCACACCCCTCCCGGGGCCCGTGCACCGTCCCTACCAAGGGCACTAGACAAGGTATTTGCATGAACAACAACGACCGCTTATCCGCCGCCCACCACCACAGCACGCGCCCCGCCTGGCTGGCCGTGCTGGCGCGTGCCACCCTGGCGCAACTGCAGGCGCAAGCCCCGGCTACCGATGCGCTGCCCCCGGTGCTGCCGGTGCGAGCGCCGGAGATCGGCATGGTGATGCTGCGGGGCCGCGTGGGTGGCACCGGCAACCCCTTCAACCTGGGCGAGGCCAGCGTGGTGCGCTGCGCGGTGCGCCTGGGGGATGGGCCGCTGGGCGTGTCCTATGCGCTGGGCCGTGACAAGCGCCGGGCCGAGTTGGCGGCCTTGTTTGATGCCATGTTGCAAGACCCGCGGTACCACGACAAACTGCAACGCGATCTCATTGCGCCCTTGGCCCTTTCGCAAGCCCAGGCGCGGGCGCAGCGGCACAGTGACGTGGCTGCCTCCAAGGTTGAATTCTTTACCTTTGTGCGGGGTGAGGCATGAACGCCGCACACACCCTGGCACCTGGTTTGGTGGATGGCGTGCATGACAGCCAGCAGGCCTTTCGCGCTGTGCTGGATGCGCTGGCCCGGCCCGGGCAGGTGCGTCACATTGGCCCTGCCCTGCACGGCGTGGCATTGGGCGGCGCGTTGGCACGGCTACTGCTGAGTCTGAGCGACGACGAAACCCCCGTGTGGTGGCAGCGTGGGGACGCGGGGCTGCAGCACTGGCTGCGTTTTCACACCGGTGCGCCACTGGCCGAGCGGTCGCAGGCGGCCAGTTTCGCGGTGTTCACCGACTTCGCTCAAGGGCTCGCGCTGAGCGACTTTGCGACGGGGACGGCGCAATCGCCCGAGTTTTCCGCCACGCTGTTGATTGAGCTGCCCAGTCTTGTGGATGGCCCAACGTTGGAGTGGCGTGGCCCCGGCATTGAGACCGTGCAGCGCGTCGGTCTGCAAGGTCTTCCGGATGATTTCTGGGCGCAGTGGCAGGCCAACCACGCGGTTTTCCCGCAAGGCCTGGACATTGTATTTACCTGCGGCGAAGTGGCCCTGGGTCTGCCCCGCACGACGCGCGTGCGGCGCTTGGAAGGAGTCTAGGATGAAACCCCCACGTTCATCACTTCGTGTATTCACTGCCCCCCGAGGGGGCGCAGGCCTCCCTTGGGGCGGCCCGGCGGGAGTCTGATATGTATGTTGCAGTTAAGGGCGGCGCCGCCGCGATTGAAAGCTCCTGGCGCCTGCTGGACGCCCAGCGCCGGGGTAATACCGCGATCACAGAGCTGTCGGTAGCGCAGATCCGCGAGCAGCTCTCGCTGGCAGTGGACCGGGTGATGAGTGAAGGCTCTCTGTATGACCCGGAGCTGGCCGCCTTGGCTATCAAGCAGGCCAGCGGCGATTTGATGGAGGCGATCTTCCTGCTGCGTGCCTACCGCACCACCTTGCCACGCCTGGGCTACAGCGAGCCGCTGGACACCGCGCGGATTGCGCTGGTGCGGCGCATCTCGGCCGCCTTCAAGGAGGTTCCGGGTGGCCAACTACTCGGGCCGACCTATGACTACACCCAGCGCCTGCTGGACTTTGCGCTGCTGGCCGAAGGCGAGGGCAGTTTGCCATCGGAGTTGCGCAATGTGGCCCGGGCGACAGAACCGGCACCTGCCGAATCGGGACCCGCCAGCGTGCCCCGCATCAACGAGCTGCTGGCGCGCGAAG
Organism: Burkholderiales bacterium; assembly: GCA_038327925.1. Classification (GTDB taxonomy): domain Bacteria; phylum Pseudomonadota; class Gammaproteobacteria; order Burkholderiales; family Burkholderiaceae_C; genus Allorhodoferax. Next base: position 5,718 of record JBBQLM010000012.1, read on the forward strand.
GTCTGCTGGAAACCCCGCAACCGGTGGACGCCGCACCACCGGGCGACCTGACCCGCGATCCGCTGATGTTTCCCGCCGACCGCGCGCTGCGCCTGCAAGCCCTGGCCCGGGGTGACGAAGGCTGGCTGCTGGCCATGGGTTACTCCACCCAGCGCGGCTACGCCAATTCACACCCGTTCGCCGGCGAAATCCGGCGCGGCTTTGTCAGTGTGGAACTGGTGCCCGACGAGCTGGGCTTTGCCATCGACATCGGCGATCTGGAAGTCACCGAGTGCCAGATGATCAACCAGTTCAGCGGCAGCCGCGAGGTGCCACCGCAGTTCACCCAGGGCTACGGCCTGGCCTTTGGCGGTGCCGAGCGCAAGACCATGGCCATGGCGCTGGTGGACCGCGCCCTGCGCGCCGACGAGCTGGGTGAGCCACGCGTGGCCCCGGCGCAGGACGAAGAGTTTGTGCTGTCACACGCCGACAACGTGGAGGCCTCCGGCTTTGTGCAGCACCTCAAATTGCCGCACTACGTGGACTTTCAGGCCGAGCTGGAGGTGGTGCGCAAGCTGCGCGTGGCCCACGCCGAGGCCGCGCAGACTTCACGCGACGCCGCTGTTCCTTTCAATCCGATCCAGCAAGAGGCCGCATGATGGACCCGAATTACAACTTCGCTTTCCTGGACGAGCGCACCAAGAAACGCATCCGCCGCGCACTGCTCAAGGCCGTGGCGGTGCCGGGTTACCAGGTGCCTTTCGGCTCGCGCGAAATGCCGTTTGCTTACGGTTGGGGCACTGGCGGCGTGCAGATCACGGCGAGCATCATCGGCTTGAGCGACGTGCTCAAGGTCATCGACCAGGGCGCGGACGACACCACCAACGCGGTCAACATCCGGCGCTTTTTTGCCCGCACCACCGGCGTGGCGACGACCGAAAAAACACGCGATGCTACGCTGATTCAGACGCGCCACCGCATCCCGGAGGTGCCGCTGACCGAGTCGCAAATTCTGGTCTACCAGGTGCCCATGCCCGAGCCCATGTCGCGCCTGGAGCCCAGCCGGCGCGAGACCATCACCATGCATGCGCTCAGTGAATACGGCCTGATGCATGTGCGCCTGTACGAGGATATTGCGCAGCTCGGCGCCATTTCGCGCGCCTATGACTACCCCGTGATGGTCAACGAGCGCTACCTGATGTCGCCCTCACCCATCCCCAAGTTTGACAACCCCAAGATGCACATGAACCCGGCCCTGCAACTCTTCGGTGCCGGGCGTGAGAAGCGGCTTTATGCCATTCCGCCCTATACACCGGTGCGCAGCCTGGACTTTGAAGACCACCCGTTTGAAATTCAGCGCTGGGACCACGCCTGCGCGTTGTGCGGCGCCACGGAAAGTTACCTGGACGAGATGATCGTGGACGATGCGGGCAGCCGCCTGTTCGTCTGCTCCGACAGCGACTACTGCGAGGAGCGGCGCGATGTCGGCCATGTGGGAACGCAACAGGCCGTGACGCTACACGATGCCTTGGCCGCCGACACGATACCCAACGAACAGGAGGCTGCATGAAGCCGAACGTGTTGTTGTCCGCCCGCCAAGTGGGCAAGGCCTTTGTGCACCAGGGCCAACCGCGCTGGGCCTGCCGGGGCGTGAATTTTGACCTCTACCCCGGCGAAGTGCTGGCGGTGGTGGGGGAATCCGGTTCGGGCAAAAGTACGCTGTTGCGCCTGTTGGCGGCACGCCTGGCTTGTGACGAGGGTTCAGTGCACTATGACGTGCGGGCCGAATCAGCCAACGAATCCACCGGTTTGATGAACCTGGCTGAGCTGTCTGAGGCCCGGCGGCGCTGGCTGGCCCGCACCGACTGGGGCTTCGTTGAGCAGCACGCCCGAGACGGCCTGCGCATGAATGTCTCGGGCGGTGCCAACGTGGGCGAGCGCCTGATGGCCCTGGGCGCTCGCCACTACGGAAACCTGCGCAGCGAGGCGCTCACATGGATGCAGCGCGTGGAGCTGGACACCGGCCGCATCGACGATCTGCCCGCCACCTACTCCGGCGGCATGCAGCAGCGCCTGCAGATTGCCCGCAACCTGGTCACCCACCCGCGCCTGGTGTTCATGGACGAGCCCACCACCGGCCTGGACGTGTCGGTACAAGCGCGCCTGCTGGACCTGCTGCGCGAGCTGGTGGACGAGCTGCAACTGGCCGCCGTGGTCGTCACCCATGACCTGGCCGTGGCGCGCCTGCTGGCCCAACGCATGTTGGTCATGAAAGACGGCCAGGTGGTGGAGCAAGGCCTGACCGACCGCCTGCTGGACGACCCCCAGCACCCCTATACCCAACTGCTTGTTTCCTCGGTGCTCACGCCATGACCGCTCTCATTGAAACCACGGCCCTGTCCAAAACCTTCACGCTGCACGGACGCGGCGGCCTGCAATTGCCGGTATTCGCCGGTATCGATCTGAGCGTGCGTCCCGGCGAATGCCTGGCGTTGACCGGGCATTCTGGCAGCGGCAAAAGCTCCTTGCTGCGCTGCCTGTACGGCAACTACGGCGCCAGCAGTGGCGAGGTGCGCATTCGCCATCTGGGCGACTGGGTCAGCCTGTCCAGCGCCGCGCCGCGCGAAGTGTTTGACGTGCGCCGGCGCACGCTGGGTTATGTCTCGCAGTTCCTGCGTGTGATCCCGCGCGTGGCCACACTGGACATCGTGGCAGACCCGTTGCGCCGCCTTGGCGTCGGCGCCGAAGAGGCCCGCGCACGGGCCGCGCAGTGGCTCCAGCGGCTGAACCTGCATGAGCACTTGTGGCACTTGCCGCCAGCCACTTTCTCGGGCGGCGAGCAGCAACGCGTCAACATCGCGCACGGCATGATCACCGCCCCGCCGGTGCTGCTGCTGGACGAGCCCACCGCCTCGCTGGACGCCGACAACCGTCGCGTGGTGGTGGAGCTGATCCACGCCGCCCGCGCGCAGGGCTCGGCAATCGTCGGCATCTTCCACGACGACGAGGTGCGCCAGGCAGTAGCCACGCGCTGCTTTGACGTCGAACAACACCGAACCCCTGTCTGATATTCAAGGAATACGTTATATGAAGCAGCGCATTTTCAGCAACGCCCGCATCGTCACGGCCGACGACGAATTCACCGGCAGTGTCGTGATCCAAGACGGCACCATCCAGAGCATGGACAGCGGCAACACGGCGGTTCCCGGCGCCAAGGACTGGGGCGGCGACTGGCTGATGCCCGGCCTGGTGGAGGTGCACACCGACAACCTGGAAAAGCACTTGTCGCCGCGCCCCGGCGTGCTGTGGAACGCCCATTCCGCCATGCTGGTGCACGACGCACAGTGCGCGGCCGCTGGCATCACCACGGTGCTGGATTCGGTGGTGATCGGCGACCTGGATGAAGGTGGTCCACGCTGCCAGACGCAGCACACCTCGATTGCTGCCTTGCACCAATGCCGCGACGAAGGGCTGATGCGGGTCGAGCACCGGCTGCACCTGCGCTGCGAACTCTCCGCGCCCGACATGCTGGAGGTGTTCCACGAATATGCCGACGACGCGCTGTTGACCCTGGTCAGCATGATGGACCACACGCCCGGCCAGCGCCAATGGCGCGACATGAAGACCTACCGCCGCTACACCGAGCGCAACGGCAGCTACACCGATGCCGACTTCGACGCCATGATCGCCCAACGCAAAGCCGACCAGCAGGCCTTCTCGCTGCCGCACCGGGTGGAGATTGTGCGTGCCAGCCAGGCACGTGACTTGCCCCTGGCCAGCCACGACGACACCTTGCTCAGCGACATCACCCAGGCAGTTGCCGAAGGCGTGGCGATGTCCGAATTTCCGACCACGGTGGAAGCGGCACGGGCTGCGCGCGCTGCGGGCATGGCCATCATCATGGGCGGGCCCAACATGGTCAAGGGTGGATCGCACTCGGGGAATGTGTCGGCGGCCGAGCTGGCGCAGCTGGATTTGCTGGATATTTTTTCGTCCGACTACGTGCCCAGCAGCCTGCTGCTGGCCACCTTCATGCTCAGAGCCCTGGACGGCTGGACGCTACCCAAGGCGGTGCGCACGGTCACCCGCAACCCGGCGCGCGCCATCCGCCTGCAAGACCGTGGCGATGTGGCGGTTGGCCAGCGCGCCGACCTGCTGCGCGTGCGCATGAATAGCGCGGGCATGCCGATGGTGCTGGAAACCTGGTGTGCCGGCAAAAGAGCCTTTTAAAAATTTGTGGGACAGACCGCAGCTACGCGAAGCGAGCCAGCTCTGTCCTCAACTGACCAAGACCATTCACCATGAGCCACACCCACATCGCCGCCCACAACCTGCCAGCTGCTGTCACGCTGGGGTTGGCCCCCACACTTTCACCCAGCGCCATCGTGCAGGACTGCCGCTTTGGCCGCTACACCCAGGTCGGCGAGCAAACGCGCCTGCAAGACTGCCTGCTGGACGACTACGCTTACGTGCAGCACTACTGCGACCTGATGTCGGCCGACATCGGCAAGTTTGCCAACATTGCCAACATGGTGCGCATCAACCCCGGTTTTCACCCGATGGAGCGGCCCTCGCTGCACCACTTTGTCTACCGGCCCACCATGTACGGCATGGATGACCACGACGATGCCGACTTCTTTGCCTGGCGCCGCCGCCAGCGCGTGGTGATTGGCCACGATACCTGGATCGGCCACGGCGTGGTGATCATGCCCGGCGTGCGCATTGGCCATGGCGCGGTGGTAGGTAGCAACTCGGTCGTCACCAAGGATGTGCCCGCCTACGCCATCGTCGCGGGAGCGCCCGCCAAGGTGATCCGTCAGCGTTTCCCGCGCGTCATTGCCGACGCGCTGGAAGCCACAGCCTGGTGGGACTGGGACCACGACACGTTGACCGCACGCCTGCCGGAGTTCAAGGACCTGCGCGGTTTTCTGGCCCGGTATGCGCCATGAGCGTTCGAAGGCTGACACCGTCTTGTCATATTGCGGCCCTATGGTCGCCTGCATTGTTCTGGAGTAACCATGACTACCGCTATCCGCATCCAAGCGCTCAATAAGACGTTTCACGGTGGCCGCAAGGCCTTGCAAAGCATTGACATCAGTATTCAATCGGGCGAAATGGTGGCGCTGATTGGCGCATCGGGCTCTGGCAAATCCACCCTGTTGCGGCACATGGCGGGTCTGATGGCCGGCGACCACTGCGGCCAGGGACTGGTCCAAATCCATGGCAGGACGGTGCAACAGAACGGGAAAATCGCACCCGACATCCGCCGCACGCGCGCCAGCGTGGGCTTTGTCTTTCAGCAGTTCAATCTGGTGGACCGGCTACCGGTCATTGTGAATGTGCTGGCCGGCACGCTGCACCGCATCCCGTTGTGGCGCAGCCTCATGCGCTGGTTCACCGCTTCTGAAGTGGCAGGTGGCATAGATGCCCTCAAGCGCGTTGGCATCGAAGAGTGCTGCGGCCAGCGTGCCTCGACTTTGTCCGGCGGTCAGCAGCAACGCGCGGCGATTGCGCGGGCGTTGGTGCAAGGCGCCAAGGTGATCCTGGCCGACGAACCCATTGCCTCGCTGGACCCGGAGTCTTCGCGCAAGGTCATGGACATCCTGGCCCGCGTCAACCGGGAAGACCAATGCACGGTGGTGGTCTCGTTGCACCAGGTGAACGTGGCCATGAAGTATTGCCCACGCACCGTGGCCCTGCACCACGGGCGCGTGGTGTACGACGGCCCCTCGGTGGCGTTGACACCGGCCCTGCTGCGCGAACTGTATGGCGCCGAAGCCGACGACATATTGTCCCTGGGCGACCACATCTCCAGCCTGCAGGACGTCAAGTCCGCCGGGCCGCATCTGATTTGGCCCGCGCCTCTTGCACCGGTGGCCTGCGCCGCCTGACAGCCTCCATTCCCCGATTGCTCTCACTACGAAAGGTACTTCCCATGATCAAGAAACTGCTGTTTGGCCTGGCCGGAGCCACGCTGCTGGCGCTCAACCCCGTCGCTGCCGATGAACCCAAGGAGCTCAATTTCGGCATCATCTCCACGGAGTCGTCACAAAACCTCAAGTCCGACTGGCAGCCGATTCTGGACGGCATGGCGAAAAAGACGGGCATGAAAGTCAATGCCTTCTTCGCGTCTGACTATGCCGGCATTATTGAAGGCATGCGCTTCAACAAGGTGCACGTAGCCTGGTTTGGCAACAAGTCGGCCATGGAAGCGGTGGACCGCGCTGGTGGTGAAGTGTTTGCCCAAATGGTCAACGCGGACGGCAGCCAGGGCTATTACTCGCACCTGATTGTGCACAAGGACAGCCCGCTCAAGTCGATGGACGACATGCTCAAGCAGGGCAAGAGCCTGTCGTTCGGCAACGGCGACCCCAACTCCACCTCCGGCTTCCTGGTACCAGGTTACTACGTGTTCGCGCAAAACAAGATCGACCCCAAGACCTTCTTCCGGCTCACGCGCAGCGCCAACCATGAATCCAACGCGCTGGCGGTCGCCAACAAGCAGGTGGATGTGGCCACCAACAACAGCGAGAACCTGGAAAAGCTCAAGGAACGCCTACCCGAGAAGTTCAATGACATCCGCATCATCTGGACCTCGCCGCTGATCCCGCTGGATCCGCTGGTCCTGCGCAAGGACCTGCCCGAGGCAACCAAGGCCATAGTGCGAGACTTCTTCTATACCTACGGCCAGGGCGGTCAGCAGGAAAAGGACAACCTGTTCAAGCTGTCCAAGCTCTCCGGCTTCAAGGCTTCGAACAACAACCAGCTCACGCCGATTCGCCAGCTGGAACTATTCAAGAGCCGCAACAAGCTCGAAGCGGATGCCACCGTGGCCGATGCCGACAAGCAGGTCAAGCTGGCTGACATCGACAAGCAACTCGCGGCGCTGAGCCAGGCCAAGTGATGCAGGCAGTCCCATCCGACGGCGCAGCCCTGTTGCGTGCGCCCACCGTGGTGCGGCACGGACCGCGCACCAGCATGTTGGGGTGGCTGGCGTGGGGCGTTTTGCTGGCATTGCTGGCCGGGTCCTGGCGCGGCGCGGACATGCGTCCCTTCGATCTGGTACGGGACTCGGGCAACATGCTCACGTACGCTGCGGACTTCTTTCCTCCGAAGTTTGGCGATTGGCGCCTGTACCTGCAGGAGATGGTGGTCACGCTGCAAATTGCGCTGTGGGGCACGGCGCTGGCGGTCGTATTCGCGGTGCCGCTGGGACTTCTGTCTTCCGTGAACATAACCCCCTGGTGGGTGCACCAACCCATCCGGCGTGCGATGGATGCCGCGCGCGCCATCAACGAGATGGTCTTCGCCATGCTGTTCATCGTGGCCGTGGGGCTGGGTCCGTTTGCCGGAGTGCTGGCGCTGTTTGTGCACACCACGGGCATTCTCGCCAAGCTGTTTTCCGAGGCGGTGGAGGCGATTGACTCCCAACCGGTGGAAGGCATACGGGCGACGGGCGCCAACGCGCTGGAGGAAATCGCCTACGGCATCATTCCGCAGGTGCTGCCACTCTGGATTTCCTATTCTCTGTACCGATTTGAGTCCAATGTTCGCTCGGCTTCGGTTGTGGGTATGGTGGGCGCCGGCGGCATAGGGGTCATCCTGTGGGAAATCATCCGGGCCTTTCAATACGCCGAGACCTGCGCGGTGATGATCATCATCGTGGTCACAGTGACCATCATCGATGTGATTTCTGCCCGGATACGCAAGTCACTGATTTAGACGAGATAAAAAAAAGCAGCCCGCAGGCTGCTTTTTTTGTGGGCATTGACGCCGGGGTCAGAAGCGCATGCCGACGGTCAGGCTCACCGAGCTGGGGTTCAGCGTGGCATCCAGTGTCTGGCCGCTGGACAGATGGGTGCGGGTGTTCAGGGGGGTGTAGGTGTAGTTTGCATCCACGAACCAGCCGCCCTTGAGCTGGAAGCTGGCACCGATCTGGAAGGATGCCGCCCATTTGGAGTCCACCGACAGGGTGGTGGGGTTGGCCGGTGTGCCGCCGGTCAGCGCCGTCAGGGTGGAAGTGGATTTCGCGCCGTAGAACGCCGCGTAGGTAATGCCGGCGCCCACATAAGGGCGCACCGGTGCATTGGCGTCCAGGAAGCGCCATTGCGCCAGCACGGTGGCGGGCAGGGCCTTCACGTCGCCAATCTTGCCCGCGCCCAGGATGGCACCATCGCCCGAGATGTCGTGCTGGAACGGCACGGCCAGCGGTACGTCAACGGCGAAGTTGTCGCTCACCATGTAGGTGATGCCACCCGACAGGCGGCTGGAGCTGCCAATGCTGGCCTTGGTGCCGGCCAGGCTGGGGGCTGTCAGGTCGCCGCTGGAGACATTGGGCGTGATGGTGGTGCCACCAACGCGCCCCAGCCAGGTACCGGCCGTCTGCGCCTGCGCCGCCGCCGCGCACATCAGCAGGGCGGGAACCAGGAGGAATTTCACTGTGCTTGTGTTTTTCATGATGGGTGTGCTCCGTGAATTACAGCCAGCCAGCCTTGGCAAGTTGCAGGTTGATGGATTGGCCGATCAACTGGTTCATGGCCGGAGTGAAGTGGAATTGGTCCGCAAAAGCGTAGCCCTTCCACCAATTGGGCGAGGTCTCACCCACAGGGATGTTGGCCGACATGCTGGCCGAGTTGCAGGCTGCAACGGTCTGGGGGAAGTCCAGCGCGGCCAGGCCGACACTGCTGATGCCGCCAGCTACTTTCGGGCAGGCCGGAGTGGTGATGTTGGTCAGGGAAAACTGCGCAGGGTTGGCGGTGATTTTTGCGCCTTCGTTGTAGAAGTCCCAGATCTGCACATTGGTGCCGGCCAGACCTTGCGCCAGGCTGGCGTTCAGCGCCTGCGTCCAGGCGCGCACGGCGCCCTGCACGGCATCACGCTGCGCGGTGCCACCGGCTGCGGCAACGGCGCTCAGCACAGCCTGGAAGCGCGGTGAAGTGGTGATGTCAGGCGCGTTGACGACGACGACCTTGGCGACGCCCTTGGCGACCACGTTGGTCTTGATCGAGGCCGCCAGCGTCTGGCCGACGGCTTGTGCGTAGGCGCCGGCGGCGGTACCCAGGCTGGTGGCCGTGGGCGTGCTTCCCACGATGGCTGCGACGGTCGCCGACGGCAGCAGGGTGCTCAGCAAGTTCATATAGGTGGCTATGCCCGTCGGCGTGGTGGCACCCAGATAGGCACCAGTCAGGTCGGCCAGATCGTTGCCACCGCCGTCAATGATGACGAGGTCAGAGGGAGTCAGGGTCGCAGCGCCCACCGACATCTGGTAGGGGATGGAGAACGGAACAGTGTTGCTGGGTGCCGATGTATTGGTCAGGTTGTTCACGCGGCCGCTGGCCACCGCATAGCTGGTGCAAGAGGTGTTGGGAACAAAGGTCGTGCCGTTGAAACGGAAGAAGGAACACAGGTTGCTCACGCCGAAGTTGGCAGCCACCACTTCAGGGAAGATCAGGAACGGTGCTGCGGCATTGGCGCTCTGGATCGTGAACTTGTAGCCAAAGGTGCCGCTGTCCATGATGCTGTCACCAAAGACCTTGACTGAAGTCACCACGGTTTTGGGTGTGGTGTTGGAGCCGTCACTGGCGCCGCCGCATCCTGCCAAGACCACCGCGCAACTTGCTGCGACCGCTGCCCATTTCCATTGTTTCATTGTTGTCTCCATTAAATAGAACGACCGTTCGTTTTTGAACGGTAAATCATAGAATGGAAGGCCCACGCGGACCATGGGGTAAACACTGACCGGGTTTGGAGCTGGCAGCTTAAATGTGGAAAACGGTATTGGCGTGGAGTTCAGCGCTCTTTGGTTGCCCATTCCACCAGCACGTCAACCGCCGGGCGGGCCGCGCGGGCGTTGGGGTGGTTGACCAGCGCCACCAGCACCCAGCGCTTGCCGCCGGCGCCGTGCACGTAGCCGGCCACGGCCACCACATCCACCAGGCTGCCGGTCTTCAGATGGGCGCTGCCGTTGGCACGCGACTTGACCCGGCGCAGCGTGCCGTCCACGCCGGTGATGGGCAGCGAGGCCATCAGCTCCGGCATCAGCGGCGAGGCGTAGGCGCTCTGCAACAGACGGCCCAGCGCCTGCGCGCTGATGCGCTCGTTGCGCGATAGGCCGGAGCCGTTGTCCAGAATGGGCAGGTCGGCGCTGCCGATGCGCTCCTTCCACCAGCGCTGCACCACGGCACGCGAGGCATCAAAACTGCCGGGTTGCAGGGGCGCCTCGCTGGCACCAACGGTGGTGCCAGGCAGCACCCGGCCCAGTGTCAGGTACACCTGCTGGGCCATCACGTTGTTGCTGAACTTGTTGATGTCGCGCACGATCTCGGCCAGCGGCGCGGAGCGCACCTCAAACGCCGGTCGCGGCGCGCTGGCACCAACTGGCAGGCTGCCCAGGTGCACGCTGCCCACCAGCTTGCCGCCCATGTCCTGCCACAGGCCTTGCACGGCGCGGGCGGCATAACTGGCCGGATCGGCATAGGCCACAGCCCAGACCTTTTCACCACAACTGACCGGGTACCCGCCGGCAAAGCGGATGCGGTTGGCGTCGCTGAAGTCCGCCTTCAACGCCGCGCGGTAGTCGCCACAGTCACCGGCGAGCATCGGCACCGTGGCCTGCATCTGCACGCCGGCCAGCGGCGGGTCGTATTGCACGCGGGCTACATTGCTGCTGGCCTCGGGTGTCAGCGTCATCACCACGGATTTGAAATTGATCAGCAACGCGTCGGGTGCGGCGTTGTAGGGGCGCAGCGGCTCACCGTCAAAACTGGACGGGTCGGTGGGCGGCACCTCGAACGCTCTGCGGTCCAGTACGATGTCCCCGGCGATGGTCTGGATACCCAGGCCCTGCACCCGGCGCAGCAGCAGCCACAGGCGCTCCAGCACCAGCTTGGGGTCGCCCTGGCCCTGGATGGTCAGGTTGCCATACAGCGTGCCGTCGCGCACAGCGCCGTCGATGAACACCGGCGTGCTCCAGGTGTAGGCCGGCCCCAGCAGGTCCAGCGCGGCATAGGTGGTGACCAGCTTCATGACCGAGGCCGGATTCATGGCCACGTTGGCGCGGTGGCTGATGCGCGGTGCGGCCGGGCCCTGCGCTTCCACCAGCAGCACGGACACGGCCTCGCGCGGCACCTTGGCCCGGGCCAGGGCCGCGTCCACTTCCGGCGGCAGGCTCTGGGCGTGGGTGGCTACGACCAGCAGGCTAATCAGGGCCGCAGTGCAGGCGCGCAGGGCAGGGAATCGTGGAGCGATAGGCAGCATGCGCGGGATTATCCGGCGCCCGGCGTGGCGCTGCCCCTTCCCCGATAATCCACGCGATGTCCACCGCGTTCAAGAACCCTTTCGCTGCGCTGTCACCCAAGGCGGTCGGCGTGATTGCGGCGGTGGTCACGGTCACCATCTGGACCGCGTTCATCGTGATCGCCCGCGCCTCGGCCGACCCGACACGCGGTGGCGTGCTCAACCCGTTTGACATCGTCTACGCCCGGCTGCTGGGCGCCGGCGCCATCCTGCTGCCCTGGGGCTGGTGGCTGGTGCGCCGCGACCGGCGCACGCAGCCCTGGGCCGGCTCCGTGTTGGGCCTGTCGCCGCTGCCGCTGCGCCAGACCCTGATCACCGGTCTGTTTGGCGGCATGCTGTACGCCATGCTGGCATACAGCGGTTTTGTCTATGCGCCGGCCGCCCACGCCTCGGTGCTGATGCCGGGCAGCCTGCCGCTGTGGACCGCGTTGCTGGCGGTGCTGATCCTGGGTGACCGCATCACGCCGAACCGGGCGCTGGGGCTCGCCCTGATTGTGGGCGGTGACCTGCTGGTGGGTGGCAGCAGTCTCTTGCACGCGCTGGATGGCAGCGGCATCTGGCGCGGCGATGTGCTGTTCATTTTGGCCTCCATGACCTGGTCCACCTACAGCGTGCTGGCGCGTCGCTTCGCGCTGGACGCGGTGCGCGCCACCATTGCCATCACGGCCCTGTCGTTTGTCATCTATGTCCCGGTCTACACGGTGCTGCTGTGGTTGCAGCTGGTTCCGGGGCAGGCGCTGGTGGCGCCCTGGAATGACATGGCCTTCCAGATGTTCTTCCAGGGCGTGGGTTCGGTGGTGGTATCGGGCATTGGCTTCACCAAGATGATCCAGCACTTTGGCCCGGTGCGCTCCACCATGATCACGGCCCTGGTTCCGGGGCTGTCGGCCGTGTCAGCCGCGATTTTTCTGGGTGAGCCACTGGTCTGGAATTTGTGGGCGGGTCTGGCCCTGGTGACCTGCGGCATCGTTTTTGGGGTGCGCATGGCACCAAAAATTGCTATTAAATCAGTAGCTGCTTAGGCAATATCCACAAGGGCTAGAGGCTTAAATGATTCAAAATGACGGGCGCAAACCATGAATCTGCTGGCGTTTGATACCGGAACCGAAATCCTGTCCATTGCCGTCGCCCGCACGGTGGATGGGCAGACGCGCCTGTGGCAGCACAGCGCCGCGGGTGGCGCCAAGGCGTCCACCGACCTGATTCCCGCCATCCTGGGCCTGCTGCAACAGGCGGGTCTGCAACTGCAGGCATTGGATGCCATCTGCTTCGGTGCCGGGCCGGGTTCGTTCACCGGTCTGCGTACCGCCTGCTCGGTGGCCCAGGGCCTGGCGTTCGGCGCCGGCGTGGCGGTGCTGCCGGTGGATTCCCTGCTGGCCGTGGCCGAAGAGGCGCGCCACACCGCCTGGGCGCAGCAGCCCGACGGGGTGGTGACGGCGTTGCTGGACGCCCGCATGGACGAGCTCTACTGCGCCACCTGGGCCTGGGATGCGCAAGGCCTGTGGAGCGAACTGCAGCCCAGTTCCCTGGTGCGGCCGGAAAGCGTGGCGCGCCAGTCCGCGCAGCCGTCGACAACGCCCTGGCTGCTGGCCGGCAATGTGTTTGCCGTGTACGGCGAACGCGTGGCCGCCAGCGACCCTGCAGGTGCCACCGCCCAGCGTGTGGTGGCCCTGCCCACGGCCACGGCCATGGTTCGGCTTGCGCCACAGCTGATTGCGGCGGGCAAGACGGTGCCGGCCGATCAGGCCTGGCCCAGCTACATCCGCGACAAGGTGGCCAAGACCACGGCCGAACGCATGGCGGAAAAGGCCGCTCTCACGGCGGGGGTGCAGGGGTGAGCATGGATGGAGGCAAGCCAGCGGTGGAGGCGCAGTTCCAGACCATGCTGCCCGAGCACCTGGATGCGGTGCTGGCGGTCGAGCAGCGTGCCTATGCCCACCCCTGGAACCGCATCAATTTTCTGGACGCACTGGAGTCGGGCTACCAAGCGAATATGCTGGTGGCGGGCGACGTGGTGCTGGGCTATTTCGTGGCCATGGAGGGGGTTGAGGAGGTGCACCTTCTCAACATCACCGTGGCGCCCGAGTACCAGGGCCAGGGCTGGTCGCGTGTCATGCTGGACGCATTGACCCTGTGGTCGCGCGGCCGCGCGGCGCAGTGGCTGTGGCTAGAGGTGCGGGTTGGAAATACACGGGCCATGCGGGTCTATGAGGCGCACGGCTACCAGCGGGTGGGATACCGCAAGGCATACTACCCGGCAGGCCACGGCCAGCGCGAGGATGCGGTGGTCATGGGGCTGCGACTGGCCCTGCCCCCAACTGACTGAACCCATGGAACTAGAACTCGACCCCCGCCAACGCGCCATGCTGCTGGAGATGGGCGTGCGCGTCTGGCTGCCAGACGCGCACGTGGTGGCCGATGCTCCCGCGGCACAGCCGGTGGCGGCTCCCGTCAATCGCCCGCCGCCAGCGCCCGCCGCCGCAGTAGTAGTAGTGGCGCGGCCGGTGCAGGAAGCCGCGCCTGCGTCGGTTGTTGCACGGGTCATGCCGGGCGAGTCCCTCGCCCTGCAGGCTCTGGGCTGGGATGCTCTCGCCGCATCGGCCGCCGCCTGCCAGGCCTGTGGCCTGTGCGCAGGGCGCAAACACAGCACCCTGGGTGATCCCGGACAAACCCTGCAGGCCGACTGGATGGTGGTGGGCGATCCGCCGGACGAGGACGAAGACCGCCTGGGCCAGCCCTTTGCCGAGCAGGCCGGTGTGTTGCTCGACAACATGTTGAAGGCCGTGGGTGCCAACCGCAGCGGCCAGGCGCGCCAGGGTGCCTACCTGAGCAATGTCGTCAAATGCCGCCCGCCGGTGGGGCGCGTGCCCCAGGCAGCCGACCTGGCGCAGTGCGCGCAGTTTCTGCAGCGGGAAATCACCCTGGTGCGGCCCCGGGTCATTCTGGCTGTTGGGCGCTTTGCCACGCAGTTGCTGTTGCAGGAGCACCCGGAGCAGGCCGCACTCCCGCTGGGCAAGCAGCGCGGCGCCGTTTACCGCTACCAGGGCATTCCGGTGGTCGTCAGCTACCACCCCAAGGTGCTGCTGCGCGCCAGTGCCGACAAGGCCAAGGCCTGGGTCGACCTGTGTCTTGCGATGGATGTACTGGATGCATCAAGCTGACCCCCTCAAAAACTACAATGCAAGCCATGACCTTCCTAGAGCAATTGCGCGCTGCCGAGCAGCAAAACGGTTCCCTGCTGTGCGTGGGGCTGGACCCCGAGCCGGCCAAGTTTCCCCAGCACTGGCGCGGGGACGCCAGCCGCATCTTTGACTTCTGCGCCGCCATCGTGGACGCCACGGCCGATCTGGCGATGGCCTTCAAGCCGCAAATCGCCTACTTTGCCGCGCATCGGGCCGAAGCCCAGCTGGAGCGCCTGGTGGCGCATATCCGCAGCGCCGCACCCCAGGTTCCGGTCATCCTGGATGCCAAGCGTGGCGATATCGGCAGCACCGCCGAGCAGTACGCCATCGAGGCCTTTGAGCGCTATGGTGCCGATGCCGTGACGCTGTCGCCCTTCATGGGCTTTGACTCGGTGGCGCCGTATCTGAAGTACCACGGCAAGGGCGCCTTCCTGCTGTGCCGCACCTCCAACCCCGGCGGAGATGATCTTCAGTCGCAGCGCCTGTCCTCCGTGGATGGCCAGCCGCTGCTGTACGAACACATTGCGCGCCTGGTTCAGGGGCCTTGGAACCTGAATGGTCAGCTCGGTCTGGTGGTGGGTGCCACCTACCCGGCGGAGATCGAGCGCGTGCGGGCGATTGCCCCAACGGTGCCGCTGCTGATCCCCGGCGTTGGTGCCCAGGGTGGCGACGCCGTGGCCACCGTCAAGGCCGGCTGGCGCCAGCAGGACGGCCAGACCGTGGCGCCCATCGTCGTCAACTCGTCGCGCGCCATCCTGTATGCCGGATCGGGTGCGGACTTTGCCGATTGCGCGCGCAGGGAGGCGCTGCGCACCCGCGACCTTCTTGCGGCGGCCCGTTACACGCCGTAACACTTGGGAAGCGCCAGGCGGCGCATTTGTATCCAACCCGTGCGGTGTTTACGCTTAAGCTGATTTCCTTGTTGAAACAGGTGCAAACACTATGCGTGTCACAGAATTCACGGAGGGCGAATCCACGGTTGCTGCCCCGACCGACCCCGCCGCCCCATCCGCCCTCGCTGCCGTCCTGGCGGCATCCGCATTGGTCAGCGCCTGTGGCGGTGGTGGAGGTGGCGGAGTCACCGTCACCACGCCTGGCGGCAACGGTTCGACTGATCAGGGGCCTGGACGCAACTTCACGCAGGCCACCACCGATGAGGAAGCCGCACGCTTCCTGTTGCAGGCCCAGTTTTCCGCGTCCGACGCCGATATGGCCGCCGTGCGGACCAAGGGCTACGCCACCTGGCTGACCGAACAATTCGCTGTGCCACCCAGCCAGACCGGGTTTGACTGGCTCAATGTGCGCGGTTACGGCAGCATCGACAGTGCGACCCGGTACTACGACAACAGCTACCCCGGCGACTACATGGTCTGGAACCAGCTCATGACGTCTGGCGATGCGGTGCGCAAACGGGTTGCGCTGGCGCTGTCGGAATTTTTTGTGGTGTCGCTGTCGGGCTTGGATTTCAGCTGGCGCAGTTACGCCATTGCCGCCTGGTGGGACATGCTGTGCGGCAACGCGTTTGGCAACTTTCGCAAGTTGCTGGAGGACGTCACGCTGAATCCGGCCATGGGCTACTACCTCAACACCAAGGGCAACCTGAAGGAAAACACCCGGACCGGTCGCGCGCCCGATGAGAACTACGGCCGCGAGGTGATGCAGCTGTTCACGCTGGGTCTGTATCAGCTCAACCTGGACGGCACCGAAAAGCGCGACGGCAACGGCAACAAGATCGAGTCCTATTCCCAGAGCGACATCACCAACATCGCCCGGGTCTTCACGGGCTGGGACTTCGACCAGACGCAAAACGTGAACACGCTGGAGCCGGTGAACAACCGCAACATTCCGAATACGGTTTTCACCCGCATACCCATGCGGCTCACAGACGCCAACCACTCCACGCTGGCGGCAACCTTCCTGGGCACCACGATCCCGGCCAATACCAACGGTGTGACCGCCCTGCGCACGGTGTTGGACACGTTGTTTAACCATCCCAATGTCGGTCCGTTCTTTGGCAAGCAGATGATCCAGCGGCTGGTCACCAGCAACCCCAGTCCGGCCTACGTGGCCCGCGTGGCCAGCGCCTTCAACAACAACGGTGCCGGCGTGCGCGGCGACCTGCAGGCCGTGTTTGCCGCGGTGCTGCTCGATGACGAAGCCCGCGGCCCGGCCGGGCTGACCCAGCCCGGTTTTGGCAAGCTGCGTGAGCCCATGCTGCGCATGGTGCAGTGGGGCCGCAGTTTTGGCATCCGCTCCGCGCGCGGCAGCTGGAAGATGGGCGATCTCAGCAATCCAGCCACGCAACTGGGCCAGAGCCCCCTGCGCTCTCCCAGTGTGTTCAATTTCTTTCGGCCCGGCTACGTGCCACCCAGCACTGCGCTGAGTGCGGCGCAGACGCCCGCTCCCGAATTCCAACTGGTCAACGAGAGCAGCGTGGGGGGCTACCTCAACTACATGCAGGGAGTCATCCGCAACGGCATTTTTGTCAATGCACCCGACCTGCCGCAAAGCGCCAGCAATGGGACCAATGGCTACGACATCACCGCGACCTACACGGCCGAGCTGGCGCTGGTGCTGGACCCGCCGGCCCTGGTGCGGCGCCTGAACCTGCTGCTGTGCGCCGGGCAGATGTCGGCAGCCAACCAGTCCCTGATCGTGGGCGCCATCAGCGCGACGGCCCTGACCGCCAGCAGCACGGAGAGCGCCAAGCTCAACCGCGTGGCCGCAGCGGTGCTGCTGGTCATGGCATCCAGTGAATACCTGATCCAGAAATAGGAACTGCCATGCACCTGCTCCAGCCCGAAAACCACAGCCGCCGTGCCTTTTTGCGTCGCAGTGCCCAGTTGGCCCTCAGCGGTACGGCACTGCCGTTTGCCCTCAATCTGGCGGCCATCGGCGAGGCCGCCGCCTTTGACGCCACCGACTACAAGGCCCTGGTCTGCGTGTTCTTCTACGGTGGCAATGACTACGCCAACACCGTCGTCACGTATGACGATGCCAGCTACAACCCGTACAGCACCATCCGTGGCGGCGGCGCAGGTCAAACCGCCGGTGGCATTGCACTTGCGAAGTCGGCACTGGCGCCGACGCTGCTCAATCCGTCCACGCCGTTGGCCGGTGGCCGCCAGTACGCGCTGCACCCGGCCATGACCGGGCTGGCCAATCTGTTCAACTCAGGTCGGGCCGCGGTGCAACTCAATGTCGGCCCGTTGGTGGTGCCGCTGACCCGGGCGCAATACAGCAGCGCGGACCGCGCTAACTTTCCCCTGCCACCCAAGCTGTTCTCACACAACGACCAGCAGTCCATCTGGCAGTCCTCATCGCCGGAAGGCTCCACCATAGGCTGGGGCGGCAACATCGGGGACCTGGCCTTGTCCAACAATGCCAACTCCTTGTTCACCTGCATCAATGTGACCGGCAACGCCGTGTTTCTGTCGGGTGACAGTGCCCTGTCCTACCAGGTCAGCACGGGTGGTGCGGTGGCCATCAATGCCGTCAAGAACAATGTGTATGGTTCGTCCGCCGTCAAGACCGCACTGGCCGGGCTGGTCCAGCAGCCACGCACTCACGTGCTGGAGAACGAATACAACCGGGTGACCGCCCGTGCCGTGGGTGCCGAGGCCCAGATCACCTCGGGTCTGGCCGGTGTTTCGCTGGGCACGGTATTTCCCACCAGCAACTCGCTGGCAGACCAGCTCAAGATGGTGGCCCGATTGATCGGTGCACGCAATGCACTGGGCGCCAAGCGCCAGGTGTTCATGGTGTCGATTGGTGGCTTTGACCTGCATGACAACCTGATCTCGCAGCACCCTGGCCTGCTGGGCCGAGTCAGCGATGCGATGACCGCGTTCTACAACGCCACGGTGGAACTGGGTGTGGCCAACCAGGTCACGGCCTTCACCGCGTCGGATTTCGGCCGGACGCTGGCGTCCAATGGGGATGGGTCCGACCACGGCTGGGGCAGCCACCACTTCATGGTGGGTGGCGCGGTCAGGGGGGCGGCCTTCTACGGCACGCCGCCACCGGTCAGCGTGACCAACACGGCGGCGGCACAGGACCAGTGGCATGTGGGCCAGGGGCGCCTGTTGCCGTCCACATCGGTGGATCAGTATGCGGCTACGCTGGCCAACTGGTTTGGCGTGGCTGACGGGGAGCTGGCTGGCATCCTGCCCAATCTGCGGCATTTTGGCGCGGCGGCCGGTCGCCCAGATTACCCGGCAAATCTGGGTTTCATGGCCTAATTGGGGCCATGATTGATCTCTACACCGCAGCCACCCCCAACGGCCACAAGGTCTCCATTGCCCTGGAGGAACTGGCGCTTCCTTACACGCTGAACGTGCTGGACCTGGCCAAGGGCGAGCAAAAGACGCCCGAGTTTCTGGCCATCAACCCCAACGGGCGCATACCGGCCATCGTCGATCGGGACGCGGACGACTTTGCCGTGTTCGAGTCCGGCGCCTGCCTGGTCTATCTGGCCGAGAAGACTGGCCAGCTCATGCCCAGTGACGTCAAGGGGCGCTCACGCGTCATGCAGTGGCTGATGTTCCAGATGGGCGGCATTGGACCCATGATGGGCCAGGCCAATGTGTTCTACCGCTACTTCCCGGAAAAGATCCAGCCGGCCATCGACCGCTACCAAGGCGAGAGCAAGCGTCTGTTCCGCGTGCTGGATGGGCATCTGCAGCACCACGAATACCTGGCCGGTGACTATTCCATTGCCGACATTGCCAATTGGGCCTGGGTGCGCACGCACCGCTGGTCGGGCGTGGAAGTGGATGATCTGCCGAACCTGAAACGCTGGCTGTCCGCTATCCGCGCGCGGCCTGCGGTGCAAAAAGGGATAGAGAGCCCACCATCCAAAATGGACCTCACGCGCGACGGTGACGAGAAGGCCAAACAGTTCGCGGAGCAGGCCCGCACCATGGTAGAAATGGGCCAGTCCAGCCAATCAGGAGTGTGAGTATGAAACTGTTTATTTCGCCCGGCGCACCCAGCCCCCGGCGGGTCATGATGTTCATGGTGGAGAAGAACATCGCGGGCATCGATCTGGTCAGCGTGGACCTCAATGCCCAGGAACACAAGGGCCAGGCCTACCGGGCCAAGAGTCCGCTGGCCAAGGTGCCTGCACTGGAGCTGGATGACGGTCGGGTACTGACCGAAACCCGCGCCATTTGCACCTATCTGGAAGGGCGCTATCCCGAGCCCAATCTGATGGGCAAGGACTTTGAGGAACGCGCTTTTATCGAGATGGCCGACCGCCGCGCCGAGCTGTATTTGCTGGCCGGCATTGCGAACACCGTGCGCCACACGCACCCGGGCCTGGCGCCGCTGGAGCAGCCCCAGTTTCCGGACTATGGCCATTCCCAGGCGCAAAAGGTGCGCGAGGTGGCGGCCTGGTTTGACCACGTGCTGGAGCACCAGCCGTGGATTGCCGGCGAGCGTTTCACCATTGCCGACATCACGGCGTTTTGTGCCATCGAGTTCGCGCGCCTGATGAAATTCCATCCCGGCAAGGAAGGCATGCCGGCGCTGCAGGCCTGGCGCGACCGCGTGGCGGATCGCCCCAGCGCAGCGGCGAAGTAAAGCCCCCTCGGCCCCCCCCGTTACTCAGCTTGGTGGGGGTGGATGCTGGTCTACAACAGGCGCTGCAGATACCGCCCGGTATGGCTGGCCGGGTTGGCCGCAATGTCTTCCGGCGTGCCCACGCCCAGCACGGTGCCGCCACCGGAGCCGCCCTCGGGCCCCATGTCGATCAGCCAGTCAGCAGTCTTGATGACGTCCAGGTTGTGCTCGATGACGACGATGGTGTTGCCCGCATCGCGCAACTGATGTAAGACTTTCAGCAGCAGGTCGATGTCTGCAAAGTGCAGGCCGGTGGTGGGCTCGTCCAGGATGTAGAGCGTGCGGCCGGTGTCGCGTTTGCTGAGTTCCAGCGCCAGCTTGACGCGCTGCGCCTCGCCGCCCGATAGCGTGGTCGCCGCCTGGCCGAGCTTGATGTAACTCAGGCCCACGTCCAGCAGCGTCTGCAGCTTGCGGGCGATGGTGGGAACGGCCTGCAGAAAGTCGAACGCGGCCTCCACCGTGAGGTCGAGGATCTGCGCGATGTTCTTGCCCTTGTACAGCACCTCCAGCGTCTCGCGGTTGTAGCGCTGGCCGGCACAGACGTCGCAGGGCACATACACATCGGGAAGGAAGTGCATTTCCACTTTCACCATGCCGTCGCCCTGGCAGGCCTCGCAGCGACCCCCGGCCACGTTGAAGCTGAAGCGTCCCGGGCCGTAGCCACGCTCGCGCGCCGTGGGCACTTCGGCCATCAATTCGCGGATCGGGGTGAACAGGCCGGTGTAAGTGGCCGGGTTGGAGCGCGGTGTGCGCCCGATCGGCGACTGGTCCACGTTGATGACCTTGTCGAAATGCTCGATGCCTTCAATGGCCTCGTGCGCCGCCGGTTCCTCATGGGCGCGGTAGATGGTGCGGGCGACAGCGGCGTACAGCGTGTCGTTGACCAGCGTGGATTTGCCGGAACCGGAGACGCCAGTCACGCAGGTGAACAGCCCCACGGGGAAGTCCACGCTCACGGATTTCAGGTTGTGGCCGGTGGCGCCGACCACGCGCAGGGTCTGCAACTCGCCTTGCGTGGCACGGTGGTGCGCTTCGCGCTCGGCGCGGCGCACGGCAGCGGGACTGGGCGCATGGCGCGACTTGAAGCGTTCCTCCTCTCCTGGCTTGGGCGCCACGGTCGGCAGCCACGGTGTGCGTCGCTTGGGCACCGCAATCTTCAGGGTCTGCGCCAGGTACTGGCCGGTCAGCGACTGGGTGTTGGCCTTGACCGCCTCAAAGTCGCCCTGCGCAATCACGCGTCCGCCGTGCACGCCGGCACCCAGACCCATGTCGATGATGTGGTCGGCGGCGCGCATCATGTCTTCATCATGTTCGACCACCAGCACGCTGTTGCCGATGTCGCGCAGGTGTTTGAGCGTGTCGATCAGGCGGTCGTTGTCGCGCTGGTGCAGGCCGATGCTGGGTTCGTCCAGCACATACATGACGCCGGTCAGGCCCGAGCCAATCTGGCTGGCCAGGCGGATGCGCTGGCTCTCGCCGCCGGACAGCGTTTCGGCACTGCGGTCCAGGCTCAGGTAGTTCAGGCCCACGTCGTTTAGGAACTTCAGGCGCAGGCCTATTTCGCGCACCACCTTGGCGGCGATGTCGCCCTTGGCGCCGTGCATGGTCAGGGTCTGGAAATAGGCGTAGCTCTCGCGCAGCGTGGCGTGGCTGATTTCAAAAATGGCCCGGGCCTGGTCACCTTCACCAATCTTGACGTGGCGGGCTTCGAGCCGCAGGCGCGAGCCGTTGCAGGACTGGCAGGGCTGCGTGCTGCGGTAGCGCGACAAATCCTCGCGCACCAGGGCCGAGTCGGTCTCGCGGTAGCGCCGCGCCATATTCGGCAGGATGCCTTCAAACGGGTGCTTCTTGCTCAGTTTTTTGCCCTGCGAGGCACCGGAGTCCATAACGTAGCTGAACTTGATTTCCTCGTCGCCCGAGCCCTGCAGGATGGCAGCTTGCACCGCTTCGGGCAGGGATTCAAACGGCGCATCGATGTCGAACTTGTAGTGCTTGGCCAGGCTCTCTAGCATCGAGAAGTAGTAGCCGTTGCGCCGGTCCCAGCCCTTGATGGCGCCGCTGGCCAGGCTGAGCGTGGGAAACGCCACCACCCGCGCCGGGTCGAAAAAGTCCTGCTGGCCCAGGCCGTCGCAACTCGGGCAGGCGCCCACCGGTGAGTTGAACGAGAACAGGCGCGGCTCCAACTCGGAGATCGAGTGGCTGCAGACAGGGCAGGCGAACTTGGCATTGAATAAGTGCTCTTTTGGCCTGTAGCCCTCGTCAATACTGCGTGAGGTGCTATCATTTTCGATAGCACTTTCGTCCATCTCGACGGCAAGGGCGCGGCCATTGGCCAGGCGCAGGGCGGCTTCGAAGCTCTCGGCCAGGCGTTGCTGCAGGTCGGCTCGCACCTTGATCCGGTCGATGACGACGTCGATGTCGTGCTTTTCGGTCTTCTTCAGCGTGGGCAGGTCATCGAAGGCGTAAATGGCGCCGTTGACCCGGAAGCGCACATAGCCCTGGGCCTGCATTTCGGCAAAAATATCCAGAAACTCGCCCTTCTTCTCGCGCGCAACCGGCGCCAGGATCATCAGGCGCGTGTCTTCCGGCAGGGCCAGCACGGCGTCCACCATCTGGCTGACGGTCTGGCTTTGCAGCGGCAGGTCGTGGTCCGGGCAGTAGGGCGTGCCGGCGCGGGCGAACAGCAGGCGCAGGTAGTCGTGAATCTCGGTCACCGTGCCGACCGTGGAGCGCGGGTTGTGGCTGGTGGCCTTCTGCTCGATGGAAATGGCGGGTGACAGGCCCTCGATCACGTCCACATCGGGCTTGTCCATCAGCTGCAGGAACTGGCGCGCGTAGGTGGACAGGCTTTCCACATAGCGACGCTGGCCTTCGGCGTACAGCGTGTCAAAGGCCAGGCTGGACTTGCCGGAACCGGAGAGGCCGGTGATGACCACCAACTGGTTGCGCGGAATGTCCAGGTCGATGTTCTTCAGATTGTGGGTGCGCGCACCCCGGATGCTGATGGTCTGCTGCTGCAAAGCCCGGGCAAGGTAGGTGCCGTCAGTAGAGGAGTTCAAGTTCGTGGCCTGCGAAAGAGAGAGGATGAACGGCGTTGGGGAAACCCACCATGATAGTGACTGTTGGAATCTGGCGCTATTGGGCGTTTGTCCGCGGTATTCGCCCGGCTGGAGCGGGGCAGGGGCCGGGGGCTCATACGCTGCGCTTTTTAAAATCGCCCCCAACCCCTCCCCACTCCAGCCTCGGGTCTTGCTCACGCTGTCGCCAGGTACTTTCTGACGGCCCCGGCCATGGCGTGCTTGGGGCTGGACTGCACTTTCATCAGCAGCGGATGTTGCGCCTCGGGCAGGTCAAAGCGTTGGCACAGGTCAGCCTGGATGCGCTTGAGCAGCGCGGCGGCTACTTCGGCGTCCGCCAGCGCGCGGTGCGCGCGCCCTGCGCTGGGTAGCTGGTGCAGTGCGGCCATGGCGCCCAGCGAGTGGCTGCGGGCCTCGGGGTAGAGACGGCGCGACAGCAGCACCGTGCAGGCAAAGGGCTGCGGTGCGGGCAGGTCCAGGCGCTCCAGTTCGGCCATCCAGTAGCGCCGGTCAAACGATGCGTTGTGGGCCACCATCGGGGCGTTGCCCACAAATTCGCTGGCTGCCGCCATGACCTCGGCCGCCGGTGGTGCAGCCTGGATCATGGCGTTGCTGATGCCGGTGAACGATTCGATGAAGGACGAAATCCGCACCCCCGCGTTCATCAGGCTCTGGAAGCGCCCCACCACCTCGCCGTCTTCCAGCATCACGATGGCCACCTCGGTGGCGCGGTCGCCCATCGCGGGGGACAGGCCGGTGGTTTCAAAGTCGATGATGGCGATGCGGGTCATGATGCCGCTATCGTATAGGCAGCGTCATTGCTGCGGCGGCTTTCAGCAACCCTTCCAACGCCCCGCCAGGCGTTTTCAGGCAGATGCGTGACAATGGAACCCTTTTCGCCAGACCACGAATAACCGCCTTGTCTTCGACTTCTACTTTGTCCCCGGACGCCGGGGCTCCCCCCGCTTCCACTGCCATGACCGCGCAGGAGCGCCGCTCCAGTGCTTCACTGGCGTTGATCTTTGCACTGCGCATGCTGGGGCTGTTTCTGGTGTTGCCGGTGTTTTCGCTGGAGGCGCGCAAATATCCGGGGGGCGATGACCCGGCGCTGGTGGGCTTGGCCATGGGCATTTATGGCCTGACACAGGGCCTGTTGCAACTCCCCTTTGGTGCTGCGTCCGACCGGTTCGGCCGCAAGCGGGTCATGGTGATTGGCCTGGTCATTTTTGCAATTGGCAGCGCCATCGCGGCTTTGGCGCCGACCATGGCCTGGCTGTTGGCCGGGCGGGCCTTGCAGGGCGCGGGTGCCATTTCAGCTGCCGTCTCGGCCCTGCTGGCGGACCAGACCCGGGATGTCGTGCGTACCAAGGCCATGGCCATTGTGGGTGCCAGTATCGGGCTGGTGTTTTCGATCTCTCTGGTGCTGTCACCCCTGTTGAATACGCTATTGGGCCTGAGCGGCATGTTTGCGCTCACTTTTGTGTTGGCGCTGGCCGGTATTGCCGTCGTGTTGTGGTGGGTTCCGGCGGAACCAGCCAAGCATGCGGGGCATGCCGTTGTCAGCCTGTCGGAGAGCCTGGCCGCCGTGCTGCGGCATCCGGCGTTATTGCGCCTGTATTTTGGGGTGTTTGTGTTGCACGCGGTGCAGTTGGCCATGTGGGTTGCGTTACCAACCCTGCTGGTGCAGGCGGGGCTGGTCAAGGATCACCACTGGTGGGTTTACCTGCCGGCCGTGCTGGGCTCCTTTGTGGTCATGGGGGCGACGCTGTTCCCGCTGGAGCGCCGGGGTTATCTGCGGGCGGTGTTTCTGTCATCGGTGGGGCTGATTGCCGTGGTGCAACTGGGCCTGCTGGGTGTGGCGTCCAGCGCGCCCACGGTGATGGGGCTGGCGGTGTTGCTGTTTGTGTTCTTTTGCGGCTTCAACGTGCTGGAGGCCAGCCAGCCCAGCATGGCCTCGCGCATTGCACCTGGCAACGCGCGCGGGGCGGCCCTGGGTGTGTACAACAGCCTGCAGTCGCTGGGACTTTTCACCGGCGGCGCGCTGGGCGGCTGGCTCGTCAAGAGCGCCGGACCCCAGGCCCTGTTTGGCACCTGTGCCGTAGCCATGGTGGTCTGGCTGGTTGTTGCCTGGCCCATGAAGACGCCCAAGGCCGGCTAAACTCCCCATACTTTGAGACCCTGCCGGTTCCTCCGCTGCCTGCGCGCCGGGCGGACACTGGCCCCAACCCATTAGGAACACCATGGCATCCGTAAACAAAGTCATTCTGGTCGGCAACCTGGGCCGTGATCCGGAAATCCGTTACCTGCCCAGCGGCGAGCCGGTTGCCAACATCACCATTGCGACCAGCAGCAAATACAAGAACAAGTCCGGTGAAATGGTGGAAGAGACCGAGTGGCACCGCGTCACGTTCTTTGGCAAGTTGGCCGAGATCGTCGGTCAATACCTGAAGAAAGGCCGTCCCGTGTATGTGGAAGGCCGTATCAAGACACGCAAGTACACCGACAAGGACGGCATCGAAAAATACGCCACAGACATCATCGCCAACGAGATGCAGATGCTGGGTGGCCGCGAAGGCATGGGCGAGCCCGCTGGTGGCGACGAAGGCGGTTACGAGAGCGCGCCCCGCCGTCCCGCACCGGCACCCCGCGCCGCCGCAGCGGCCCCCGCCGCCCGCCAGGCCCCGCCACCGCGCCCGGCCAGCGGCTTCGATGACATGGACGACGATATTCCGTTCTAAGGTTTATCTGCCCCTCTGCTCGACGAATTGAGGCCGGTTCACAGCGGCTGCGCCGGGGCCATGCGACCGGAGCCCCCGATACGGCCATACAGTCGCGCTGCCATGCGGTACAGCACGCGCACCAGCAGCAGCGTCAGGATCGCCTCCGCAAAGGTCTGCAGAAAGGCCAGCAGGCCATTGCGGTACTGCAGGCGCCGCTGGAACTTGGCCACCATACGGTCGCGCGCAATCTCGATGCTGTCGTAGAAGGTGGGCACCACCAGCAGCGTCAACAGGGTGGAGGTAATCGTGCCGCCAATGATGGCCACGGCCAGTGGCTGGTAGAACTCGCCGCCCTCACCCAGGCCGATGGCCACCGGCAGCATGCCGGCGATCAGTGCAAAGGTGGTCATCAGAATGGGGCGCAGGCGCACGCGGCCGGCATCCATCAAGGCTTCCTCACGGTTCACGCCCTCAGCCTCGCGCTTGCGTGCGGCATCCAGCAACAGGATGGCATTTTTGGCGACCAGTCCCATCAGCATGATGACGCCGATGAAGCTCATCAGGTTCAGCGTGCTGCGCGTCACCAGCAGCGCCAGCACCACGCCGATCAGCGACAGCGGCAGCGACAGCATCACGGCCAGCGGTGCGGTGAAGGAGCCAAACTGCATCACCAGAATCAGGTACATCAGTCCAATGCCGGACAGCAGCGCAATCAGCATCTCGGTGAACAGTTCCTTCTGGTCCTGCCCGGCGCCCGTCAGCGACAGGCCGTAGCCGGGCGGATAGTCCAGCGACTTGGCCAGCTTCATGGCATCGTCCGTGACTTCGCCGTTGGAGCGGCCTTGGGCGTTGGCCGACACCGTGATGTTGCGTTTGCCGTTGGCGTGCTCAATGCCCGACGGCCCCTTGCCCATGGTGATGGTGGCTATCTGGTCCAGCGGCACCATCAGGTTGCTGCCCGAGACGGCAATCGGCAGGCGCTCGATGTTTTCCTTGCTAACCCGGTCTTCGGGATGCAGGCGCACCGCCACGTCGCGGGTCTCGCCGGTGGGGTCGACCCAGTCGCCGACCTCGATGCCCGCAAAGGCCACACGCAGGGCCTGCGCCGCGTCATTCGCGGAGATGCCCATGGAGTTGGCCAGGCCGCGATTGAGTTCAATCTTCAGCTCTTTCTTGGGGTCCTGCTGTGACAGGCCGACATCCACCGCACCGGGAATCTGCCGCAGCTTGTCCATGTAGGCACTGGTGATTTCCAGCAGCTTGCGCGAGTCAGGGCCGGTGAAGTCGATCTGGATGGGCTTGCGCGCGCCGTTGTTCAGATCGTCCAGCACCACATACTCGGCCCCCACCAGTGGGCGTACCTTCTCGCGCAGTTCGGTGGCAATTTCCTTGGCGCTGCGGCTGCGGGTGTGGCGCTTGCCAATGTCCACGTAGATGCGGCCACCACTGGCGGTGATGTTGCTGTTGGTCTCGCGGGTCTCGGGGATGCTGCAGGCAATTTCTGCAGCACGCTCCATCTTCAGGCGGGCATATTCGACCGACGAGGATGCCGGCGTGCGCACTTCGATCATCAGATTGCCGGAGTCGGACTTGGGCAGAAACTCCGTGCCGCCCTTGGTCACCTGCAATACGACGGCACCAACCAGCGATGCGACCGCAATCGCCGTCATCCAGCGCCGGTGGTGTAGGGCCCAGGCAATCACGTTGCCGTAGCGGTCGGCCTGGTGGTCAAACCAGTCATTGAAGCGTTGCAGATGGCGGCTTAAGCCCGTCTTGGGGGCGCTGTGGTAGTCCGGTGGATCACCCCAGTAGGCCGACAACATCGGGTCCAGCGTGAAGGAGATGCCCAGGCTGACCAGCACCGAGCAGGTCACGGTCAAGGCAAAGGGACGGAACCACTCGCCAGACACGCCGGGCATGAAGGCCACCGGGATGAACACCGCGATGATCGAGAACGTGGTGGCCGCCACGGCCAGACCGATTTCCGCTGTGCCCTCCAGGGATGCGGTGCGCCGGTCCGAACCGCGCTGCATGTGGCGCACGATGTTTTCCCGCACCACGATGGCGTCGTCGATCAACACGCCAATGGCCAGTGACAGGCCCAGCAGCGTCATGAAGTTCAGCGTGAAACCGCACAGCCAGACGGCAATGAAGGCCGCAATGACCGAGGTCGGCAGGCTCAAGGCCGTGATCAGCGTGGAGCGCCAGGAGTTCAGGAAGGCGTACACCACAAAGATGGTCAGCACGGCGCCCAACACCAGGGACTCGATCACGTTGTTGAGGCTGCGCTGTGCATCCACACCGCCGTCGCGGGTGATCTCCAGTTTGGTTCCGGGGTGGTCGCGTTCGAGTTCGGTATTGATGTCCTTGACCAGTTTGCGGATCTCGGTGGCCACGCTCACGGTGCTGGCATCGCGCGAGCGGGTCACAAAAATGCCGACATTGGGTTTGCCGCTGCGGATGCTCAAGCTGTCGATGTCGGCAAAACTGTCCTTGATGGTTGCAACCTGGGCCAGGCGTACGACCTGCCCACCAAAGCGCTTGACGACAATATTCTGAAACTCGTCCGGCGACTCGATGCGCCCGACCAGGCGGATGCTTTCCTCATCCAATGTGCCGCGCACCTTGCCCACCGGGGCATTGGTGTTCTGGGCCCGCAGCGCGGACACCACCTCGCTGACTGATACGTTGTGTTCACGCAGTTTTTCCGCGCGCAGCAGCACGGACAGCTCGCGTTTGAGGGAGCCGTTGATGTTGACGGTAGCCACGCCCGCAATGGCGCGCAGCTTGTCGGCCAGTACGTCTTCGGCCAGGCGCGAGATCTCGGCATGGCTTTGCTTGCTGCTGGACAGTGCCATGTTCATGATGGGCTGTGCCGAGGGGTCGTAGCGGCGCAGCACCGGCTCGCGCATCTCGGTGGGCAGCTTGTAGCGCACGCTGGAGATGACGTTACGCACCTCGTCGGTGGCCTCGATCATGTTTTTCTTGAACGAGAACTGCACATCGAAGCGGGCATTGCCTTCGGTCGAGTTGGAGTACACCTCCTTGACCCCGGAAATGCTTTGCAGGGACTTCTCGATGCGGTTGACGATTTCACGCTCCACCGTGTCGGGCGAGGCGCCGGGGTAGGCGATGGTCACGAACAGGCCCGGCACTTCGACGTCCGGATTCTGGTTCACCCGCAGCTTGCTCATCGCCAGCAGGCCCAGTGCCATGAGGGCAATGATCAAGACGATGGTCGCAGTGGGGCGCTTGATGCTGAAGTCGGACAGGAACATGCTTATGTTCCTTTGGCTGTCGATGCGAAGGAAGCGGCCGCTACCGGTGGCTTGGCACCGGCCATTTCCACGGTCTGGCCGTCCTTGAAGCTGGAGCTGGGGTTGCGCAGCACCAGATCACCTTCCGCCAGGCCGCTTCGCACCTCATAGTTGCCGGTGCGCGGGTCCCTGGCGCCCAGGGCCAGGTCCACTTGGTTCAGGGTGTTGCCCTTCACGCGCCAGACGGATGCCTTGTCGCCCGAGCGGGCCACAACCGATTCGGGCAAGGTCAGTGCCTTCACGCTGTTGGCTTCAATCGTGCCTTCGGCGTACAGGCCGGCAACGCGCGGTTGCTTGGCATCGTCAATACTCACCAGAACCTCCACCTGGCGCGTCACATCGTTGGCGCTGGGGTCCACCCGGGTGACCTTGCCGCGAAACGCCTGTCCGGCATATCCGTTGATGCGAAAGTTGACGAGCTGGCCCACGCTGACCTCGCTGATCTTGTCAGCCGAAACCCGGCCGGCAAAGCGCATGCTGCTGGGGTCGATGACCTTGAGTAATTCCTTGCCGATGGAGGCGGTGTCGCCGGCAGAAACCTTGCGGTCGCCGACCACGCCGTCAAAAGGGGCGCGGACGATGGTGCGCTCCAGTTGCTGGCGGGCCTGCACAGCCCGTGCGTTGGAGGCTGAGAGTTCGCTCTGCGCGCCGTTACGGCGTACCTCGGCATCATCGAGTGCCTGCAGCGAAGTCATGCCGGATGCCCGCAGGGTCTTGAGGCGCTGCAGGTTGCGTTCGGCCTGGTCCAGCGATTGGGTGGCGTTGCGGGCATTGTCCTGTGCCGAATTCAGGTTGTCGCGGATGGCGGTCTGGTCCAGGCGCACCAGAACATCACCCCGGCGGACCACGTCGCCATTTTCCTTGAGCACCTGCAGAACCACGGCCGAGACCTCGGCACGCAGATCGGCCTTGCGCTCGGGCTGGATGGAGCCGGTGACGACCGGGCCCGAGGCAAGGGCATTGGCTTCAATCGTCAGAATGTCTTCGGCACCAATCACCAGTTTGACTGGCGCAGCACTGGCCTCTTTCTTGTCCCCTTTCCCCGGGAATTTGTCACAGGCCGAAAGGCCTGCTGTCAGGGTAATAGCGAGGAGAAGGGGGCGCAGCATAGGGAACTCTCCGTGGGGGACAATCAAAGGGTTTGGAAGAAACAAATGCTTGATCTGCATCAAAGCATTGACGCCAAGGTCGCGATTATGGCGTCAACCCCCGCGCACCGCCAGACAGCCGTTCGGAGGGCGCGGGAGCGCAAGCTTAGCCGCATTTAGCAGCAATTGGTTTGGTTTGTGCCGTGGCCTGTGGGGCCGATGCTTTGCGTGCGACGATGACCACGGGCGCCAGTTCAATGGTGCGCAGGGTGGGCGCCGCGGAGCTTTGCATACCCACCACTACGGTGCTCAGCCAGGTTGCCGAGAGGCCAACCCCCAAGATCAATGCGATGAATTGATGGCGTTTGCTGGTAGTCATGGTGGGCTCCGTGTAGTGATGGAGCGCACTGTAGACAAGGCCGCATCCGGCTGCACGTGCAATGCGACCGGCAACAGTCTGATGTGATGATCTGCAGTTTTGTGGGGGCGGGCGGTGGGTCGGCACGCCTTTTGCGACAAACGGATTAGACTGAAACCACATACCGATCCATACGAAGACCCCAGGCCCATGTCCATTTTCAGAATCAACCTGCACCAGGCGATCTATTCGCTATCCGATGCGCTGGACCTGGTCGGTGTGACCCAGATCCACCATGGCAAGCGGGTGGCCTATATTGCGGCCGAATGCGCCAAGCAGGCTGGGTGGGCAACAGACCGACTGAATGCACTTTTTCAGGCAGCCATCCTGCACGACTGTGGCGTATCCAAGACCCTGGTGCACGCCAGACTGGCACAGTTTGAATGGGAAAACGAAGCCGAACACTGCAGTCGCGGTGCCGAGTTGTTGCGGGAGTGTGACCTACTGCGTCCCTTGGCGGGACTGGTGCTGTACCACCATACCCATTGGGAGGAGCTCCAGGCGCTGGATTTGCCGGAAAGTCTGAAGCTGGCTGCCAATTGCATTTACATGGCGGATCGCATCGATATCTCCTGCCTGACCGTGCGAGGCACCACCGCCAACCTACTGCTGTCAAAGGATCACATCCGAAAGTTGATCGCAGACAGGCGGGGCACCTGGTTTGCCCCGGAACTGGTGGATGTGTTCCTGGAAGTTTCTCATTCGGAGGCGTTCTGGTTTGCGCTGGAGAATGAACACGTCTCGGGATATGTGGCGAAGTGGATGTCCGAGTCCGAAGCGCTTGACATCGACTTTCGGGCGTTGCGCAACCTGGTGCAGGTCTTTTCCCGCATTGTGGATGCCAAGAGCACGTTCACCCGCGAGCACTCCGATGGTGTGGCATGCCTGGCCCACTATCTGGGTGAACTCATGGGGTTGTCGGAGCGGACCTGTGAAATGCTGGAGCTGGCCGGCCTGCTGCATGACCTGGGCAAGCTCCGCGTACCTGACGAGTTGCTGGAAAAGAACGGCAAACTCACGGCGGACGAATATGCCGACGTAAAACGCCACAGTTTCGACACCTTCAGCATCCTCAAGAACATCCATGGCCTCGAAGAAGTGGCATTGTGGGCAGGCCAGCACCACGAACGCGTGGATGGCAGCGGCTACCCCTACCAACGCAAACAGGGGCAAATCTCCCTTGAAAGCCGCATCGTGGCGGTGGCAGACGTGTTCCAGGCACTGGCCCAGACCCGGCCCTACCGAGGGCCATTGGCACCACCGGCGATATTGGCAATTCTGAAAGATGAGGCAGCCCGGGGACGGCTCGATGAGAATGTGGTCGCGAAAATCGAGGCTCACCTGATGGAATGCTACCGGGCCTCTCTCCCAAAATAACCGAGGACTCCGATGAGACAAACCATTGTGGGCGCCATTGCCGCCCTGACCCTGGCCGCCGCATGCGCGCAGGATGTTGTGCAACCCAACGCCAACTTGTTGGCCGATGGAATCCCGGCCATACCCAGGGCCATCGCTGACAAGGTTTCGCTGTACACCGAGTTTCGCGGCTATGGTTTTGTGGGCTGGCACCCCACCGAGCGGTCCATGCTGGTGCGCCACCGCGAACAGGGCGCCAATATCGCCCAAATCTATTGGCTCAAGGCACCTGGCGGCAAGCTGGAGAAGATCACCGACTTCTCCGACTACGTGTCTACCGCGTCGTTCGCGCCCAAGCATGGGAATTTCATTGTCTACAGTCGCGATGTGGGCGGCAACGAAGCCACCCAGGTGTTCCGCATGGACCTGGCCACCCGGCAGTCCAAGCTGCTGTCCAGCCCGGATGAGCGCAGCGGCTACACCTGGACGCACGCGGGTGATCGCCTGTTGCTGGAGTCCGTGCCACTCGACAAAACCGCGCAGGGCGGTAGCCGCGCCCAGGTGGTCACCACGCTGCGACTGCTGGACCCACTCAAACCGCAGGACCCCGTACGGTTGGCCGAACTGCCGGGGGGTGGTTGGGGGAATTTTCGTTTCAGCCCGGATGACGCCACCATGGCTGCCCAGCAGTACCGCACACCCAATGATTCGGATGTGTTCCTGATCGACGCAAAGACCGGAGCCCGCGAAAAAATACTGCCCAAGGCGGGCAACCCGGCCGCCGGCTTCAGCGGTTTCGAGTGGAGCCCCGACGGGCAACGCCTGTACCTCACGACCAACCAGGGTGGCGAGTTTTCCGAGCTGGCGGTGTATGACCGCCGGGACCAGTCGCTGAAGGTTCTGTCTCGCCACATTCCATGGGATATTGAGAACATCGCGCTCTCAATCGACGGCCAGCGCCTGATGGCCGTGGCCAATGCCAACGGGCGCGATGAAGTGCACCTGTTTGATGCGACCACCGGCCAGGAACTGGCGCGCCCCGACATCCCCGCAGGCGCATTGGGTGGTGGACAGTGGCATGAGATTCAGCGCGGCTTGCTGGCCTTTTCCCTGAATTCCCCGCAAAGTCCGGGTGATGTCTACACGCTGGATGCGGCGAGTGGCAAGACCGAGCGCTGGACCACCGCCGCATCGGCGCCTGGCGTGCAGCCAGAGAAATTTGTCAGTCCGGAGCTGGTCCAGATCAAGAGCTTTGATGGCTTGGGTATCAGTGGCTGGTTGTTCCTGCCGGACGCCACCAAATTCCCGGGCAAGCGCCCGGTGTTGGTGGGCTTTCATGGCGGTCCGGAAGGTCAGTCCACGGTGCGCTTCATGGGGCGCTACAACTACTTCCTCAACGAGATGGGCGTGGCCGTTCTGATGCCCAATGTGCGCGGCTCCATGGGCTATGGCAAGACCTACTTGGACCTGGACAACGGATTCAAACGCAAGGATTCGGTCAAGGATGGTGGTGCCTTCCTGCAGTGGGCCGGCACCCATCCGCGCCTGGATGCCAAGCGCATCGTGGTGACGGGTGGCAGCTATGGCGGCTATATGAGCCTGGCCACAGCGGTGGACTACAGCCCATTGATCCGCGGCGCCATCGACGTGGTGGGGATCAGCCACTTTGTCACCTTTTTGAACAACACCGAGAGTTACCGCCGTGACCTGCGCCGGGTGGAGTATGGCGACGAGCGCGACCCCGAGATGCGTGCCTTCCATGAAAAGATTGCGCCGCTGAACAACGCGGCGGCGATTACCGTGCCGCTGTTGGTGGTGCAGGGCAAGAACGATCCACGCGTGCCCTACACCGAGGCGCAGCAGATGGTGGCCGCCGTGCGCAAGAACAGCGTGCCGGTGTGGTACCTGCTGGCCGACAACGAAGGCCACGGTTTCCGGCGCAAAGCCAATGCGGATTTCGAGTTCTATGCAACCGTGCGCTTCCTGGAGAAAACCCTGTTGGAGTAGTCCATATGGGTAAAAACCCTAGTTAATTTGTGGGTTATATTGCACGCTCAAAACACATTGAGCGATCCGGTGCAAGAAGAATCAGTCGCGGTAAATACACGTTGGAGCAGACAGCCGGCGCCCTTGGGGCGAGGGTGTCTGATTTGCGATTGCGGCACGGCCGACCCGGAGCAGGCCTGCATCGGTGTGCTTGCCCGCTTGGGCTTGCCTGATCTCTTTGCGCTGGTCATTGCCGAGCGGGTGGAACACAACGCCAGCGTGGGCCTGTCCCTGCGCCTGCGGCCCGAGCAGGTGGCTGCATGGGCGCCCGGACTGGATACCCTGCAACTGTCAGAGAGATTGCGTCTGGACACCACGGCCAGCGTTCAGGATTTGACGCGGGAGATTGTGGTGTCGATGCTGATGGGCCCGATTGCCTTTGAGTTTCCGAACGTGGACGAGCTGGTCAGCGCCGTGCGGATCCGCATCAACATCGTGCAGGCCGCACGCAAGACGACCCTGGCTTTTCACACCAGCGAAGCCGAGCGCCCGCAGGACTGCTGGACGTATGACGAGGACCGTGGGTTCATCATCCGGCCGGGGGTGTCACTGATTCGGGCACTGGAAATGGCCACGCAACCGGCAGTGTCGGGTGCGCTGTATTCGTTTTCCTGCTACCGGGCATCGGAGTATGTGATCCTGTTGGGGATTGCACAGGAGTTGTCCCACTGCAATCCGCCGCTGTACGCACAGTTGCAGGCCATGTGGTCCACCCATCCGATCAAGTCTGGACGATTCCATGATGTGTTCCTGCACGAGCAGGGTTCCATGGATGCGCCCCTGCCTCCCAACTACTTTGTGCCGGGCGACCGCACCTGGTTTCGCAACCCGGATGAGCCGTCGGCCGATGCGTCGGGCTTTGAAGGCTCGTGGGTCATGTACCTGGGGGGCGGGTTGTTCAACAACTTCTGGAAGCGCGACCAGCCCTACACCCTGACGGACAAGTGCCTGGAGATTTACCACTGGCGCCACGGTTTGTACCGGGATGCGCAGGGAGACGAGCGCATTGACGAAGACCGGGTTGCATGCAGGATAGAGGCGACAATGCAGGACGCGGCTGAAATTGCCCGGATTGTTGCGCTCATGGCCCGCTACCGCGAGCCGCGGGGCGTCTATACCGCTGCTGGAGGCTGCATCGATACAACACGCGAGTTTGCCCGCTGGGTGCGCCCAGGGACCGCCGATCTGGTGTTGCCACTTTCCTGATTCCATGCACCGACGTCTGATACACATCGATGCGGCCAAGGTGGTCGCATCCAACCTCATTGTTCTGCACCACTTCACCGTCTACGGCCCCCTGGCCGACGCGCTGGACCTGGCGGCGCCCAGGCTGACCGATTGGTTTTTCGAGTACGCACGTATGGCCGTGCAGGTGTTTCTGGTGATTGGCGGCTACTTTGCCGCCAGCTCGCTGGCTGCACATGGCTATTTTCAGCGCGGTGCACCCTGGCACCACATCGCCCGGCGGTTTGTGCGGTTGGTGCTTCCGCTGGGCGCGGCCCTGTTGCTCACCATCGCCAGCAGCACGCTGACCCGTCTGTGGTTGCCGGATGACTTTGTGCCGACCGCGCCGAGCGTCGGGCAACTGCTGGCGCACGCCACCCTGACCTACGATATTTTGGGCATTGAACCCCTGTCGGTCGGTATTTGGTACGTCGCCATCGACTTCCAGCTCTTTGCGTTGATGACAATCCTGTTGTGGATGGGCGGCAGGCGGGCACAGTGGCTGGTTGCCGCACTGGGAGTGGCTTCGTTGTTCCATTTCAATCGCCAGACCGACGCCGATGTCTGGGCCTTGTATTTTTTTGGCTCCTACGCGATGGGGGCTTTCGCCTGGTGGGCGGGGCATTCCCGCCATGCGGGCAAGCTGCTGTTGGCCCTGGCAGGCGTGGGGATCGCCGCGTTGGCCTGGGACTTCCGGGAGCGCATTGCCCTGGCGCTGGCTGTGGCGATCTGGCTCGGCATTGCCAGACGCCGCCAGGCGATGGATGCCTCCGCACCCGTCTCACGCCCCATGCTGACCCAGTGGATCAGAACGGGCGCGCGCAGTTCGTACGCGCTCTTCTTGGTCCATTTCTCCGTCCTGCTGCTGGCCAATGCGCTGTGGGCACAGTCTGGATGGGTGTCGAACCGGGCGCTGGGTCTGGTGACGCTGGGCGCGTGGGTGACCTGCACCGTGCTCGCCATGGTGTTTGAGCGCTACGTGGAGCGACCGCTGTCCGCCCTCAAGGTTTGAGCAGATGCTTTAGAGCCTTTTAGGCCATTAGCCCTCGTGAATACCAACTTTGTTGCTATAAAACCAGGAGCAATATAGGCGACCAGCAATTCCGTTAGACCAGCCCACCAGCCGTCGCGAGCAGATACCCGACCAGGCACGAGGTGCCCACGCCAATCAGGCCGGGCACGATGAAGCTGTGGTTGACCACATACTTGCCGATATGCGTGGTGCCCGAGCGGTCGAACTGGATGGCGGCCAGGTCACTGGGGTAGGTTGGCAGGATGTAATAGCCATAGGACGCCGCCGCAAACGCCACGATGTAGCCGGGTGGCACACCAATAGCCAGGCCCACCGGCACCATGGCGCTGATGGCCGCCGCCTGCGAGTTCACCAGCTTGGACACCAGCAGCAGGGCAATGGCATAGGTCCAGGGTTGGGTCTTGACCAGTTCGGTCAGCGCGGCCTTGAGTTCGGGCAGGTGCGCCTCGAACACCGTGTCGGCCATCCAGGCAATACCAAACACTGCCACCACGGCAATCATGCCGGCGCGAAACACGTCGGTCTTGCCGATGGTGCTGGGGTCGGTTTTGGTGAGCACGATCATCAGTGCGCCGGCCAGCAGCATGAACATCTGGATCGTCAACACCATCGACAGCGGCTTGCCATTGATCAGGGGTCTGAGAGACTGGAACGCGCCCAGGATGGCCACCACGACGATGGAGGCGATGAAGATCCACATGGCGATCC
Organism: Burkholderiales bacterium; assembly: GCA_038327925.1. Taxonomy (GTDB): domain Bacteria; phylum Pseudomonadota; class Gammaproteobacteria; order Burkholderiales; family Burkholderiaceae_C; genus Allorhodoferax. The sequence goes on from JBBQLM010000012.1 coordinate 42,783, forward strand.
ATTGGTCGCGGGACAACACTTTACCCATCAGTGTGGCGCTTTCGCCGTAAACGATCTGGCGCTGTTCGGGGTCAGCAATGCGCTTCTGGAAGTCCACATCGTCCGCCAGGTCCTTGCCGCGAAACCAGCTGAACATGCCGATCAGCAGCACCCCCGCCAGTGTGGAGGGGATGGTGATGGACAGCACCTGGATGAAATCAATGACATGGCCGTCCACCGGTGCCTTGGCCAGAAAGGCCACTAGCGAGACCACGGCCACCGAGACGGGGCTGGCCAGAATTCCCATCTGGCTGGCCACGGAGGAGGCCGCCATGGGACGCTCGGGCCGGATGCCATTCTTGATGGCGATGTCGTAGATGATGGGCAGCATGGTGTAGACCACGTGCCCCGTGCCACACAGAATGGTCAAGAAGCAGGTGGTGAACGGCGCCAGGATGGAGACATACTTGGGATTGCGGCGCAGGATCTTTTCGGCGCCCAGCAGCAGCACTTCCAGGCCACCGGATGCCTGCAGCGTGGCCGATGCGGCGACCACCGCGATGATGGTCAGCATCACATCCACCGGCGGCTTGCCCGGAGGCAGCTTGAAGGCAAAGGTCATGATGACGATGCCGATGCCTCCCAGCAACCCCAGTGCCACGCCCCCCTTGCGCGCGCCGTAGAACAGGCAGACCAGAATGATGGCAACTTGCAAGAGAATGTCCATGGTGAACTCCTTCAATAGGACCTCACTGTATTCCTAATTAGGGTAAACCCTCAATAAGTTTTTCTTCTACATGACTCAGGTCAATTGATTGGTCCGCCATGCCTGCATGCCCCACAGAAATCGTCCTGTGCACCCTGAACGCCAGGTACATCCACGCATCGCTGGGGCTGCGCTATCTGCTGGCCAATATGGGGGATCTGACTAGCCGCACGGTACTGCGGGAATTCACGATCCACCGACAGCCGGCAGAACTGGCAGACGAACTGCTGGCCCTGCAGCCGCGCATCATCGGCCTGGGTGTCTACATCTGGAATGTGACTGAAACCACCGAGCTGGTGCGTCTACTCAAACAGGCACGCCCGGATGTGAAGATTGTGCTGGGTGGGCCGGAGGTCAGCCATGAGTGGCAGTCGCAGGAGATCGTGCAACGGGCCGACCACCTCATCACCGGTTGGGGTGACATCAGTTTCCCCGCGCTGTGCCAGTCCCTGTTGCACGGCCCGCGCCCGCTGATGAAGGTGATCACCGGCGTGCAGCCCGATCTGGCCGACATTGCGCTGCCCTATGACCAGTACACCGATGCCGATCTGGCGCACCGTCTGCTGTATGTGGAGGCCTCGCGCGGTTGTCCGTTTACCTGCGAGTTCTGCCTGAGTTCGCTGGACAAGACGGCCCGGGCGTTTCCGCTGGATGCGTTCCTGGCCGCCATGGACACTCTGTACCGTCGGGGTGCACGTAACTTCAAGTTTGTGGACCGCACCTTCAATCTCAAGGTAGACACCTCGATGCGCATTCTGCAGTTCTTTCTGGAGCGCCTGAGTGATGATCTGTTTTTGCACTTCGAGGTGATCCCCGACCATTTGCCCGCGCGCCTGAAGGAACTGCTGGTGGAGTTTCCGCCCGGGGTCCTGCAACTGGAAGTGGGTATCCAGACCTTTGATGTGGAGGTGCAGCAGCGCATCTCCCGCCGCCAGGATAACGACAAGACCGTGGCCAATCTCGCCTGGCTGGTGCAGCACACCCACGCGCACCTGCACACCGACCTGATCTTTGGTCTCCCGGGTGAGCCGCTGCAGCGTTTTGCCGACGGCTTTGACCGGCTGTATGCGCTGCGTCCGCATGAGATCCAGCTCGGTGTTCTCAAGCGCCTGCGCGGCACGCCGATTGCACGCCACACGCAGGCCTGGGGCATGCACTACGCCGCTGAGCCGCCCTACACCGTGCTGCAGACCAGCGCCGTGGATGCGACCACGGTGCAGCGCTTCACGCGCCTGGCGCGCTACTGGGATCTGGTCGCCAACTCCGGGCGTTTCACCGCCACGCTGGGCCTGCTGCTGCAAGGTCCCTCGGCCTTTGCGGCATTCCTGGCCTGGAGCGACTGGCTATGGGGGAACACGGGCAAGACCCACGGCCTCACGCCGGAAGACCTGGTGGATGCGTTGTTCACCTACCTCACTACCGAGCGCGATGTGCCGCACGATGTGGCACGTTCCCCGCTGCTGGCCGACTACGTGGCCAGTGGCGCGCGCGCCATGCCGCAATGCCTGCATGGTGTGATGCCCCACCAGCCGGCTTTGCCACGCACCCGGGTTCGGGCGCAGCGCCAGGACCGCCACGCGCAACTGTCCGCAGACGCTGCACCGCTGGTTACTACGGCTTGACCGGTGGATGAGTGGAACCGATACTCGCGGCCATGTCGATGCTCCCTGACGAACCCGTTCCACCACCGGTGCCGACCGCCGTTCCTGCGTACCTGACGGCACCGCTGCCCGATCTGGAAGCCTGGACGCGCTATTTCCGCGACGCCGAGATGCCCATCCGTTCGAGCACCGCGCAGGCGTTGGAGCGTTTGCGTGCCGAACAGGAAACCGCCGATGCCCATATGCTGGCCGACGTGATCCAGGGCGATCCGTTCATGACGGTCAAGCTGTTGGCGCATGCGGCACGCCTGCGCCGTCCGGGCAAGGATACCGATACCGAGACCATCACCAGCACCTTGGTTCTGATGGGGATCGCGCCCTTTTTCCGCACCTTTGGGCCCCAGCAGACCATCAAGGACTGGTTGCACGACCAGCCCCGGGCGCTGGACGGTTTGCGCAACCTGATGCAGCGTGCCTACCGGGCCTCCCGTTTTGCCCTGGGCTTTGCCGTCCACCGGGGCGATCCCGATGTGGAGTTGATCCAGTTGGCGGCCTTCTTGTATGACTTTCCGGAAATGTTGATGTGGTGCCACGCACCCACCTTGCAACAGCGCATCGGCGATGCCCAGCGTGCCGACCCCACCCTGCGCAGCACCTCCATCCAGCGTGAGGTGCTCAAAATCGAGCTGGACGATCTGCGCCAAAACCTGATGAAGCTGTGGCACCTGCCGGAGCTGTTGGTGCGCATCTCCGATAACCGCCACACCGATCTGCCCATTGTGCGCAACGTCGTGCTGGCCCAGCGGTTGGCACGCCACACCTCACAGGGCTGGGACAATGCCGCTGTGCCGGACGACATCAACGACATTGCCGAACTGCTCCACTGCGCGCCGCGGGTGGCACTGGCCTACGTTCACAAGATCGAATAGTCAGCGCACCAACTGGTTGAGTTGGATGATGGGCAGCAGCACCGCCAGCACAATCAGCATGACCACCAGGCCCATGGCAACGATCAGCAGCGGCTCCAGCAGTGTGGCCAGTTGCAGGGCACGGCGCTGCACCTCGGTGCCGAGTTGCTTGGCGGCGCGCTCCAGCATCACCGGCAACTGGCCGGTCTGCTCTCCCAGCCGGGCGAACATGGCCAGGAGACCGGGGAAGCGCTTCTTTTGCGCCAGGGCAGCCGCCAGTGGCGCGCCCTCGCGCACCAGCACCAAGGCGTCCAGCGCATCGGTGCGCATGGCCCGGTTGGACACGGTATCGGCGGCGGCCTGTAAGGCCTTCAGAATGGGCACCCCGGCGGCGGCCAGCATGGCCAGCGTGCTGGCAAAGCGTGCGGCGTTATAGCCGCGGGACAGCTTGCCCAGCACCGGCAGCGTTAGCCAGGCAGCGTCGAAGCGTTCACGAAATGTAGGTCTTGCCCACGCTAAACGTGCGCCGATGGCTATAAAAACAATAGCGATTAACAGCAGCCAACCCTGGTTGCGAACAAAATTGCCCAGGCCCAGCATGATCACGGTCAGCAGGGGCAGAGCCCGCTTGCTGCCGGCAAAGACCTCGGCCACCTGCGGCACCACATAGCCCAGCAGAAACATCACGATGACGATGGCCACCAGCGTCACGATGGCTGGGTACAGCGCCGCGCCGATCAGCTGGGATCGGAGTGTTTGGCCCTGCTCCAGGTCGTCCGCCAGCCGCTCCAGCACCAGGCCCAGGTTGCCACTGTGCTCACCCGCGCCCACCACGGCGCAATAGGTGGTGCTGAATTCCCGGGGGTGCTGGGCCAGCGCCGTGGCAAAGGCGGTGCCGCCATTGACCTCGGCGCGCAGGGCGGCTACCAGATGGCGCTGGCGCTCATCATCTGACTCTTCGGACAGCGAGGTCAGCGCCCGCTCCAGCGGCAGGCCGGATGCCACCAAGCCGGCGATCTGGCGTGTCCAGATGGCCAGGGCCGTGGCGTTGAACACACGTGTGCTCCACAGCGTGGTGCCGCGCTGGCCGGTCGTTGGGTCACTGCTGGCGCCCGCCACAATCGGTTCCACCAGCATGGGCACCAGGGACTGGCCGCGCAGCACACCGCGCGCCGCCTTGGCGGTATCGGCTTCGATGACGCCCTTGCGGGTGTTGCCGTCGGCGTCCAGGGCTTCAAATGCGTATGCGGGCATGGGGCGATGTTATCCGCTGATCCTGTCCAGTCCTTTGGCAGAAAAAATGTGTCAGCGTGTGGAACTTGCGCAACAGTTTGTGATCCCCTGTCGTCGCTAGGGATAACCCTTGATGCAAATCAACCGCTATTTTTCTTGAAGGAGTTCAATGCGCCTTGGGAATGTCCCCAGCACTCAAATATTTCACGCATATGAAAAAGCAAGTCATCGCCGCCGCCGTTTTGTGCTCCCTGGTGTCAGGAGCCGCTTTTGCCGCAGACCAAGCCAAGGATGGTCCCTGGATGGTGCGTGCCCGCGCCGTTAGCCTGAACAGCGCCAACACCGACAACACCGGTCTGGGTCTGTCCATCAACAACAAGTGGATCCCCGAAGTGGACATCAGCTACTTCCTCAGCAAGAACGTGGCTGTGGAACTGATCCTGACCGTGCCCCAATCGCACACGCTGAACTCTACTACCCTGGGCAAGGACATCGGCACCGTCGAACACCTGCCCCCAACCCTGTTGGTCCAGTACCACTTTGACACCAATGGTGGCGCCAAGCCCTACATCGGTGCTGGTATCAACTACACCCGTTTCACCAAGACCGACATCCTGGGCGGCGCAGCCACTCTGAACAAAGACAGCTGGGGCGGCGCCCTGCAAGTCGGCGTGGACATTCCTCTGTCCAAAGGCATGTACCTGAACTTCGATCTGAAGAAGGCCTACATCAAGTCCGACGTCTATGTTGGCACAGCAAACGCTGGCACCTTCAAGGTTGACCCCGTTCTGTTCGGTATCGGCCTGGGCTGGCGCTTCTAAGTAGCCGCCTCGTTTCTCAAGGGTTCTCAAAACGAAGCCCTGTCGCGCATTGCGCGGCAGGGCTTTTTCCATTTCTGGCGTCCGGCCTACTACCCACTTTTTTCACGTCATCCGGGTTTCCCACCATGACATGTGCGCGACACCGGACTACCATTCACTGAAGCGCACGACCGTGCTTTTTTTGATTCAGACTGGTTGACACAAGCAACCAGTGCCGGGTCATCCCGCGACACCGCCCCCACCCAAGAGGTCGCACTGCCTTTTCAGACGGATTCCTTTCAACCCCTGGGGCCCGCATGGCCCAACTGGAGATTACCTTGAAGAAAATCATGATGACCTGGCTGGGTGCCTGCATGCTGGCCCTGGCGCTGTTCCCGACCACCGCCTCTGCGGTGGGCTATACCCAGACCAAATACCCCATCGTGTTGGTGCACGGCCTGTTTGGCTTTGACAATATTGGCCCGGTGGACTACTGGTATGGCATTCCCTCGGCGCTGCGCGCCGACGGTTCCAAGGTGTATGTGGCCCAGGTGTCGGCCGCCAACGCCACCGAAGTGCGCGGTGAGCAACTGCTCACGCAAGTCAAACAGATCCTGGCCGCCACTGGCGCGACCAAGGTCAACCTGATCGGCCACAGCCACGGCGGCCCCACCATCCGCTACGTGGCCTCCGTGCGCCCGGACCTGGTTGCATCGGCCACGTCGGTCGGTGGGGTGAACAAGGGATCTTCCGTGGCGGACGTGCTGCTGGGCGTGGCACCTCCAGGATCGCTGTCGAACACCGTGATCGTGTCGGTGACCAACGGCCTGGCCACGGTCATCAACTTCCTGTCCGGCGGCTCCGGCCTGAACCAGAATGCCCTGGCCGCCGCCCAGTCGCTGAGCACAGCCGGTTCGTTGAAGTTCAACGCAGCCCACCCAGCGGGCGTGCCCACCACGGCGTGCGGTGAAGGTGCGTACACGGCGCGTGGCGTGTACTACTTCTCCTGGAGCGGCGCCAAGTCCTACACCAATGTGTTCGACATCATGGACCCGGCCCTGGCCCTGACCTCACTGGCCTTTGGCGGCGCCAAGAACGACGGCCTGGTGGCCAGTTGCTCCACCCACCTGGGTCGCGTCATCCGCGACGACTACGCCATGAACCACATGGACGAGGTCAACCAGACGGTAGGCCTGGTCAACCTGTTTGAAACCAACCCGGTGACCTTGTACCGCCAGCACGCCAACCGCCTGCGGGGCCTGGGCCTCTGAGTGTGCTGATGCCTCGCAGCACTGCCCGCGTTGGCCTGGGGCTGCTGGCCCTGGCGCTGACCGGCGCGGGGCTGGTGCTCTGGCAAAGCGGTGATTCCCGGGATACGGTCACGCTGTCCCCGGCGGCGCAGGCCGGCAAGCCGGCCCTCTTTGCCCGTTCACTGCAGGACACTCTCCCGGATGGTGATCTGCGGGCCCCGCAGGCGAGCGGTGTGGCCGGGGCGCCCGGCAGTCTGGCCTACGGCGAACTGCGGCGCATGTTTGACTACTACCTGAGTACCGTCGGTGAGCAAACCATCGAGGCAATCACCGCCCACATCCGTGGTGAGTTGCAGCGCAGCCTCGCGCCAGCACAGGCGCAGAAGGCGCAGCGCCTGTTGGGCCTGTACATCGAGTTCAAGCGTGAACTGGTGGAGCTGGACAGCAAACCGGAACTCGCCGGCAGTGGTGTGTCCGCCATTCGCCGACGCATGCTGGCCATGCAGGATCTGCGCGCACGCTACTTCAGCCACGACGAAACGCAGGGCATGTTTGGCCTGGAAGACGCCTACGACATGGATGCCGTGGCGCGCCTGGAAATCAGCCAGGACCCAACCCTGAGCGCGCAGCAAAAGCAGCAGCGGCTGGCGGCGTTGGATGCCTCTCTGCCCGCCGCCTTGCGCAATGAACGTGATGCCACGCATGTCGTGGTGCGCGTGGAACAGCAAGCACAAGCGCTGCGTGCCAAGGGTGCCAGCGAGGATGACATCTACCGTATGCGCGCCAGGGAGTTTGATCCGCAAGCAGCCGCGCGGTTGGCGGATGTGGACCGGGACGAGGCCGCCTGGAAGAGCCGCATCGCCCACTACCTGAACGAGCGCGCCCGGCTGCTGGGCGCGCTCATCTCGGAGTCCGAGCGCCAGGCCAGCGTGGCCCAGTTGCAGCAAAGCCTGTTTAGCGAGGCGGAACGCCCACGGCTGGCGGCCTACGAGTAGGGAATAATGCGCGGGGTCCGAGACGAAAATGCATTCAGGTTGCCATGACCCCCAGTCGAAAATTTGTACTTTCTATTCTCCTGTTGCTCGCTTCGCTGGCGCACCCATTTGCGGCGAGTTCGACTACACCGCCGCCATTAGGCGCTCCGGTGAGCGCGTATGTGTTGGGCGACTCGATCGCCAATGGCCTGCAACTGGCGGGGCTGGAAACGCAGTTGCAGGAAACACTCGGCGGCACCGCACGCATCAATTTTGACGGCGGTCGCTCTATCAATACCCCGGGCAGCCAGATCAAGAAATCGGCCCTGGAGAGCGTGGAAATAGACAAAGACCACATTGCCGGGTCAGGCGTCATCGTCATCGAACTGGGCATGAACCTGAACGAAAAATCGTTCACCGAGAGTCAGCAGATGTTGATGGGCAAGTTCAAGGCCCTTGCCCCCAACGCCCGGTATTTTTGGGTGGATATCGGTGCCACGGTGAGCACCCACGCGGCACTTTGGAGTGCGCGCAACCAGCTGATTTACGACAACGCGGACAAGCTGGGCTACCAGGTGATCAGCCGCTACAAGGCCATTTTCGGCCCGGCCGCCGACCCCCTGCACATCACGCCGGGTCAGAATTTTCCAGGCTGGAAAAGTGAGGCCGGTCTGGGCGGGCCGGGCAATGTCCATGGTTTTGACGCTGAACTGGCACGGGCCATCATGGTGGCCGTGGCGGGCGCATCCGCAGCACCGCTTCGTCCAGACACCATCCCCCCAAGGCTGCATCTGGCAGAGCGGCCCCAACGTGACAAGTGCGACAAGGCGCCCGGCTGGGCCACCTACGTCCTGGGGGACTCGATCGCCTACGGGCTGCACCGGGACCGCCTGGCCAACCGACTGACAGCCATGCTGGGGGGGCCTGTGCGGATCAACTTTGATACCGGGCGGTCCATCGACACGCCGGGCAGCCAAATCAAACGGAGTGCGCTGGAGAGCATTGAGCGGGACCAGGCGCACATAGCGCAAGCCCAGATCATTGTGATTGCGTTGGGCACCAACCAGCTGGAGCGTTCTTTCACGGCGAGCCAGCAACTGCTGATGCAAAAGCTCAAGGCACTGGCGCCGCAGGCACGCTACTACTGGATCGACATTGCCGCCACCATCTCCACCCAGGCCGCAGGCTGGAGTGCCCGTAACAAGGTGATCTACGACAACGCCGACAAGCTGGGCTATCAGGTGATCAGCCGCTACAAGGCGATCTTCGGGCCGGATGCCGACCCGTTGAACATCACGCCGGGACAGGTTTTCCCCGAGATGACCAGCGAGGCGGGCTATGACGGCCCGGGCAATGTGCACGGCGCCTACCCGGAGTTGACCGAGGCGATTCTGGATGTCTTGTCAGGCGTGGTGCCCTTCACCGCGCGCGGGGCAACCCGCCCGGCACCGGCCAATTGTCCGGTTGGCGCAATACCCTAAACCGGTCGAGCCGCCAGAGACGCCAACAGTGCCTTGGCCCCTTGGCGTTGGCTCACCCGCAGGGCCTCCTCAAAACACCCCTTTGCCTCCAACGCATGGCAGGGTTGGATTGCCACACACAGTCCCCCTGCAGACGGTGCAGCTCGGCATCCATGAGGTGGTCACCCAGGGCCGCACCCACCTCGATGGTCTGCGCATGCACCTCCAGCGGATCCAGCACCACCAGGGTCACGCCACCCATGGCGGCGCGGGTGGTTGACTCCATGGGTGTGGTGCTGGACGGCGAAAGCGTGACCTTCACCGGGCCGGGCTCCGGTGCCGGCATTGCTGACCGTGGCCCCGTCACTGGCCAGTCTGGACCAGTTCATCCGCCTCCTGCCGGCGGGCACTCTGGCGTGCGTGACCGAGACCGGGGTGGCATCAGCCGCGCTGGGTGGTGTGACCAGTGTGATCCGTCCCGGCATTGTGGTGCGGCATGCGAACGACCCGGGCGCGGCCCTGCTGGCGCAGGCCGCCGCCAGACCCTGTACCCGGCGTTTCTGGAGCCCAACACGCTGTTGACCTATCTGCACGTCATCGACGCCGCCGCCACCATGAGCGTACAACTGGATGGTACCCTGCTGGCGCGGATCAATGGGGTGGAGTACACGCTGGTGCCTGACCTGACGCTGGGCAGCATTGCACCCGAGCATACGGGTGAGAACTGGTGGCAGGAGGGGCCGAACCGCTACCGGATGCGCAATCTGCGCCAGTTCAATTCTTCACAGGGGTTCACGTTGCGGTGAACCCGGCCAGGTTCAGTGCGCCAGGCGCTTGCCGTGCGGCAGGCTGGCCAGGCGTGCGTACAGGCTGCGGCAGTAGCCGGTGATCTGCAGGCATTTGTTGATCTCATCGACCGGCAGCGGGCCGGACACCACCACGATGTCGTTGGCGCTGTCGATAGCGCCAGCGGCGCGCAGGCGGCGGCGCGTGTTGCTGGCCCAGGAGTGGATGCGCGACGGGTTGCCGTGCTCATGCAGCTTGCCGGTGCGGGCATCAAAGGCAATGGCCACCGTGTCCGTCAGCAGGCGCAGGCGGTGCTCGCCCGTGACCTTGCTGGGCGGCGTGCTCAGGTCATACAGGTGGTAGTTGCCTTGTTTAAGCTGGTATTGCAGTGCCATAAGTCTTCCTTGATGGAACCTATTCTGGTTTGCGCGCGGCAAAACTAAAGTGAGAGAAAGGCATGAAATTGCAAGCAATTGTGATTTGCACAACCCGGGCGCAGGCCATGCGCTCAATCCCGGGTAACACGGACCAGCTCCTCGCGTGAGGTGATGCCGTCCCGCACCAGCCGTTCGCCGTCGTCGCGCATCAGGGTCATGCCACCGGTCAGTGCGGCGGCACGGATGTCGGCCTCGGAGGCCTGGTGGTGGATTTGTGCGCGGATGGCATCGTTGGTGACCAGCAGTTCAAACACGCCAGTGCGCCCCTGGTAGCCGGTGTGGCCGCAATGTTCGCAGCCCGTGCCCCGGCATTGCGTGCATGTTTTGCGCAACAGCCGTTGCGCCAGCACGCCCAGCAGGGATGAACTCAACAGAAAGGGCTCGATGCCCATATCCGTCAGGCGTGTGACCGCGCTGGCGGCGTCATTGGTGTGCAGCGTGGCCAGCACCAGGTGGCCGGTGAGGGACGCCTGGATGGCGATCTGCGCGGTCTCGAAGTCGCGGATCTCGCCGATCATGATCACGTCCGGGTCCTGGCGCAGGATGGCGCGCAGGGCCTTGGCAAAGTCGAGGTCGATCTTGGCGTTGACCTGGGTCTGGCCCACACCCGCCAGTTCGTATTCAATGGGGTCTTCCACCGTCATGATGTTCTGCCGGCGCGTGTCGAGCTTTTGCAGCGCGGCGTACAGCGTGGTGGTCTTGCCGGAGCCGGTGGGTCCGGTCACCAGGATGATGCCGTGGGGCTGGGCCACTAGGTGCTCAAAGCGCTGCAGGACATCGCCCTGCATGCCGACGGATTCCAGACTCAGCTTGCCGCCACTCTTGTCCAGCAGACGCAACACGGCGCGTTCGCCATGTGCGCTGGGCAGGGTGCTGACGCGCACATCCACACCGCGGGTGCCGATGCGAAGACTGATGCGGCCGTCCTGTGGCAGGCGCTTTTCGGCAATGTCCAGATCGGCCATGATCTTCAGGCGCGAGATCAGTGCGCCGTGCAGGGCGCGGTTGGGTTGCACCACGTCGCGCAGCGAGCCGTCCACGCGGAAGCGCACGCTGGAGTGCCGCTCGTAGGGCTCGATATGGATGTCACTGGCGCCGTCGCGCGCGGCCTGGGTCAGCAGCGCATTGAGCATGCGGATGATGGGGGCGTCGTCGGACGTTTCCAGCAAGTCTTCAATCGCAGGCAGGGCCTGCATCATACGCGAGAGGTCCACGTCGGCCTCCACCTCGCTGATCACGGTGGCCGCACTGGATTCGCTTTGCGCATAGGCGGCGCTGATGCGCTGGCTCAGGTCTTCCGTGCTGGCGGTCTGCACCCGGGCCACGCCAAACTTGCGCATGACTTCGCCCACGGCGCTGGTGCTGCGCTCGCTGTCCAGCGCATGCAGCCACAGGGTCAACTGACCGTCCTCGTCTTCCAGCAGCAACTGCTGGCTGCGGGCAAAGGCGTAGGGCAGCGGGTATTGCAGGGGTGCAGCCATGGTGCTTAGGGCTGCGCCTTGGCAGCGGGAGCAGTCGGCAGCACCGGGCCTGCATTGACCGGAACCGCCACACTGGATTGAGGTTGGGCACCCTGTTGGGTGGCGCGCATCAGTTCGTAGCGGTCCAGCGTCAGGGCGTCGGTGGCGCTGGAGTCGCGCAGAACCACGGGGCGCAGGAACACCATCAGATTGGTCTTCTTGCGGCTGCGCGTCTCGCTCTTGAACAGGTTGCCGAACAGCGGCACATCGCCCAGCCCGGGCACCTTCTCTACGTTACCGCCGTACTCGTCGGACAGCAGGCCACCCAACACGACGATGGAGCCGTCATTGACCAGCACATTGGACTCGATGGAGCGCTTGTTGGTTGTTGGGCCGTTGGGATCTTTCAGCGTGGAGGCCTGCACGTTGGAAACTTCCTGGAAGATGGTCAGCTTGACGGTGCCGTTTTCGCTAATTTGCGGCTTCACGCGCAGGGTCAGACCCACATCCTTGCGCTCAATGGTCTGGAACGGGTTGACGGTGCCGGTGGAGGCGCCGGTGTTCGTGAACTGCCCGGTGACGAACGGTACGTTCTGACCGATGACGATCTTGGCTTCTTCGTTGTCCAGCGTCAACAGGTTGGGTGTGGACAGGATGTTGCCATCCCCATTGCTCTGCAGGTAGCGCGCCAGAAAGCCCAGCACATAGATGCCATTAACCTTGTTGGCCACGACCAGGTTGCCGCCGTTGGCAAGCGACGCCCCGCCGCTCACCGCCTTGGTGGCCAGATCGATGATATTGGTCCCACCAATTTTGAAATTGGTGCCCAAGATACCCACGTTGGCGTCGCCGTTCTGCCCCAGTGCGCCCTGCCACTGGATGCCGAACTCGGCGGCCTTGTCGGCATTCACTTCGGCAATCAGGCTTTCCACATAGACCTGGGCGCGGCGGGCGTCGAGCTTGTCGATGACAGCGCGCAACTGGCGGTATTGCGGCTCGGGCGCGGTGATGATCAGCGAGTTGGTGGCCGCATCGGCCTGGATTTGCCCGCCGGTGGAGGACTGGCTGGTCGCCGTGCTGCTGGCCGTGGCTCCCGCGGTGGTGGCTGGTGTGGTGCCGGCTGCACTGGTGGTGGCCGGGCTGCGCGCCTCACCCGAGAGCGCCGCGCGCAGGGTGGCGGCCAGCTTGGTGGCCTCGGCATTCTTCAGGTAGACCACATAGATATTGCCGCTGGCGCTTTGCGAACCCGGTTGGTCCAGCCGGCTGATCAGCGACCGGGCCAGCGCCATGCGGGCCGGGTTGGCGGCGCGCAGGATCAGGGTGTTGGAGCGGGGTTCTGCCACCAGCGTGGTCTTGAAGGAACCGTCGGCCTGGCCGCCAGGGGCCACTGCCACGCCGCCGCCCGACTCCAGCAGGCGCAGCACCAGCGGGGCCAGATCGACCGCGATGGCATGCTGCAGCGAAATCACCTCGACATCGGTGGCGTTGGACACGTCCATGGCCGCGATGATCTGTGCAATGCGGCGCAGGTTGTCGCCGTAGTCGGTGATGACCAGCGAGTTGTTGCCGGGGTTGACGTTGATCGTGTTGTTGGGGCTGATCAGCGGGCGCAGGATGGGCAGCAGGTTGTTGGCGTTCTCGAAGTTGAGCTTGAAGATCTGCGTGCTGATCTGGTTGCCGGCCACCAGGCTGCCATCGAACACCGCGCCGCCCTGCAGCTTGGCGTCCGCCTCGGGCACGATCTTGTCCAGGCCGGCGGCGTCCACCACGGTATAGCCCTGCAGGCGCAGCATGGCCAGGAACTGGCTATAGGCCGCGGCAGGGCTGACCGGTTTGTCGGTGGTCAGCGTGATGGTGCCTTTGACGCGCGGGTCCACCACCACATTGCGCCCGGTCAGCGTGGCCATGGTGCGGGCCACGGCTTCGATCTCGGCGTTGGTGAAGTTCAGCGTGATGGGCTCGCCGCGCTTGCTCACGCTGCTGGGTGCCGGAGTGGTTGCTGCCTGCGCCCAGGCATTCAGGCAAAACAGGCTGCTAGCCCCCGTCAATAGGGCGTAGACCGCTATCGAAACAATAGTGGACTTGGGGTGTTGCAGGATGGGTGTGTTCATGTTGCGAGAGTGCATGGTTAGCCCACGGTGATGATGGAGCGCGCACCGTCGCGTCGCCCCACAATGTTCAAAAGATTCGACAAGGCCTCGACCCGCTCGGGCGCCGCGCTGGCTACGCCACTGAAGCGCAGGCGCTGACCCAGCCATTCACCCCGGCCGCTGAGCTGCAGGCTGCCATCCAGCGTGGACAGCTGCAGACTGGGTGCCGGGCCGCCCTGCAGCTGGATGCGGTAGCTGCCCATGGGAGACAGCGTGGACAGGCGCGAGGTGACGCCCAATGCGTCCAGCTGCAACTGCCCCGACAGGGTCAGCTGTCCCTGCGCCCAGTTCAGTTCCAGGCCTTGTGTGCGAGCCTCCAACTGGCCCTGCAACTGGATGGTGTTCCACGGTGTGCCCAGGCCGCTCAGCAGTCCGGCCGGCCATTGGGTCTGGCTGTCCGCCAGCAGCAGATGCGCCCGCCCCAGCCCGCTGGCCGTGGCCCGCAGCTGCACGGCTTCTTGCATGCAGCATTCGGCGCGAATCGCGATGGTCAGACCCGGCCAAACCGGACGTATGCGCCAGTGGACTCGCCCCGGCAGGGCCACGCCAGCGCCGCTGCCTGCACCGCCGGTGAGCACCATGAGGGACGAACCGTCCCAGACGCTGCCACGGGTTTCGGAAAGACTGACCCGCTCTGCGCTGGCCTGGTGCACGGCCGCTGCCAGCCAGCGCGCCGGTGCAAACACCACGACCGCCAGCAGCAGGCCCAACGCGGCACCGCCCATGGCCCAACGCCAGGGTGCTGCGGGTGGGGATGAACCGTAGGGACCCGCCATGCTGATCACCGCTGGGGCAGGCCCATGACCAGCACGCCAGACCAGGTGACCCCGGTCGGCGTGGCAAAGCGATTGAGCCGCGCCTCCAGCGGGGTGGCGCGGGCGTTAAGGCGGGCCTGTGCCAGCCACTGCGCCAGTGCATCGGCGCTGGTGGCCTGCAGGGTCACGGTGGCGCGCTCGGCGTTGACGCTGATCTGGGCGCTGGCGCCCAGGGTCTGCTTGGTGGCCTGGTTCAGTGCGCGCACGGCGTCGGCATAGGACAGGGGGGCTTGCTGTTGCAGCGCTTTGGCTTGCGCCTGCATCGACTGCATGTGCTGGAGCTGGGCATCCAGCGCCTGGCCCTGGGCCGCGGCTGTCCGCAGGGTGCGCAGTGACGGCGCCAGCAGCAACAGCCACAGCAGCGCCACCAGGATCACGCTGGCTGCCAGCGTCAGCAGATTGCGTTCACGCGGCGCCAATTGTGCCCAGCGCGCCTGCAGGGCATTCAGGGAGGGGGTATCGGAATGGCCGGTGGACGACTTCATGGGCGGCGCTCCGGGGTGATGACCAGGCTGTCGCTGCGCATCCGGGCGGTGTAACCGTGGGTCTGTAGCCGGGTTGCAAGCTGGGCAACGTCGGCATCGGGCATGGGGGGGACTTTCAGGCGCAACTCGCCCGCTATGAATTCGATAGCTTCCGGAGCAATGTTTTCGAGGGCTAGCGTGCCAAAAAGCCCCAACATGGTTTCCATGTCGAGGCTGGAGGCGGCGCCGTTCTGGCGTTGCAGGTCAGCCAGCGCGCGTGCCATCTGCACCGGTGCATCCACCACCACGCGCACATCGGGGAAGGTGCTGGTCAGCACCTCGCGGATGGCCGTGCGTTTGGCGCCGAGCGCGGCTTGTTCTTTCCAGGCCCAGGCCTGCAGGCCGATCAGGTTGACCACAACCAGGGCGATAGCCGACCAGCGCGCCGGTTTCCAGTGCGGGGCGCGCCACAGGCTGGCCATCAGCGTTGAGAGTTGCTTGCGCGTGCGGGCTTGCCGGGTGCGCAGGAATTCAAACTGCGCCAGATCCCAGGCCGACTGGGCCGCTGCCAGCGCACGCTGCGGTGCGGTTTGCAGACGCACGGGTGTCTTGAACAGGTGTTCGGCCAGCTCGGCCACGCCGGGTTCGGCCACGGCGTCGATGGGTGTGTCGCCATGCGTCAGCAGATTCACGGTCGTTGGGGACAGTGGCAGTGCGGATACGCCCAGGGACGTGGCGCACAGCATGCGGGCCTGATCCGGTGTGCCCGCAGCCCATAGGCTTGCGGTGCCGCTGGCGTTGGGCTCCACTTCGGGCACGATGCGCGCCACCGGCCGGCCGGCCTGCTCCAGGGCCTGCATCCAGGCCTGCAGCCAGGCCCGGTTGCAGGCGGCGACCCAGACCGGCGCGTCGGCTCGGGCCTGCGGTTGCAGGGCAAAGTGCAGTTGATCCGTCTCGTCCAGCAGACGGTCTTCCAGCAGCCCGTCCAGCACCGCGCGCAGTCGCGTCGCGCCGCCATCCTGAAACAGGCCACGATCCAGCGTTCCCTTGGGCAACTCCAGTTGGTGCCAGGACAACCGCTCGGCCGGGACCATAGCGACGATTTCGCTGCCCGCCGCGTCGGGCAGCAGGGACAGGGGTGCCTCCACGTGGCGGATCACCGTGCCGGTGTCGTCACCCAGCACCGCCATGCAGGATGCGCTGGCGGTTGGCAGGCCAAAGGGGAGGGTGATGGTCAGCGTGGGCATGCGGTTTTTTTGAGCAGGCTCATTGTAGGGGGGCGCCCTGAATGCCGAGTGCACCGCGGTCGCGCCACAGGGTCTTCACGTTGAGGCCCTCGCGTTGCACCACGGATCGCTCTTCCACCATGGTCTGGTCCATGCGCAGGCGAGCCTGCGCTTCAAAGAATTGGGAGTTGACGCCGTGCTGCTGGTCATTCAGTTCGGTGGCGATATCCGGGACCAGCTTGCCGGCCTCGGCCAGCGACCGGAAGTGTGCGGTCTGGCGGCTGCTCGCCAGGCGCTGGGCCTGTGCCATGTCCAGCCCGGGGATGCACGCGTACAGCACCACTACGCTGGCGGTGTTGAGGTTGACCGGGGTGCGCACCGGTAGCAGGGTGATGGACGAGGACAGCAGGGTCAGGCTGCGTGCCGACAGGCCCAGCCAGCGCAACTGCCCCACGCGCTGGGGCAGCAGTGGCGCATAGCCGGCCGTGTTGCCGTCGGCAGGGTTGGCCTGGGCTAGGCGCAGATTCTCGGCCAGTGTTGCCAGTTCGGCCCGGGGCAGGCCCAACTGTTCAAACAGCTTGGCAAAGGCGCGCAGGGCGGGCTCGGACACCTTGCCGTTCTCCACCAGATTCGTCACGTTCAGGCGGCCCTGCAGGTCGCTGATGCGTCCGGACAGAAAGACCTGGGAGCTGGGGTCGATGCCGTCCGCATTGTTGCCTTTATCGGCCGCCAGAAAAGTGGAAAGCCGGGCCTCTTCCAGTGGCACGGCCCAGGGCTCGCCCAGGTGGTCGGCGCCGCCGGAGCGGGCGTCCTCGCGCAGAATCAGGCGGGCCCAGTCCAGCGCGCCGGTCAGCACCCACAGCGATTGGCTGCGACCACGCTCGGCCGCTTCGACCTCGATGCTGCGCCACTGCTGCCACAGCGCGGCGGCAGCCAGACTGGCCACCAGGGTCACGGTGAGCATGGCGGTGAGCAGGGCCGCTCCGCGTGTGTCCTGCCTCATGACTTGCCTCCGCCCAGGGACAGGCGTACCCAGTCGCGGGTCAGCGTGCCCTTGACGGCGCCGTCCTCGGGCAGGGTCAGCACCAGGCGCACGCCGTCGGGCAGGGTCAGGTCCGGGCCGGCAGGTTTTTCTCCACTGGGGCGGGGTGGTGGCACTGCGTCGCTGGACAGGGGGTTGGTCCAGGCGTCGGAGCGGTAGTAGAACACCTTCCACTGGTCCAGTGCACTGACGCGCACCTCGGACGCCTTCTCGGCGTCACCCGGGTTCTGGGCCCAGCGTGCGGCCACAGCCCACGCTGTCTGTAGCTCGGCGCGGGTCGCCACCGGTGCGGACTGCCAGCGAAGCCATTGGCCGGCACCGTCCACATTGCGGCGGGTCCAGGCCACGACCAGCAGCCCCTCGCCGGGTGACACCGAACTGCGACGCGTAATGCGCAGGGCGCGGCCATCCCAGTCCAGCGCCGGGGTGTTCGGCAATTGCACCAGTGCGTCCAGGTCGGCGCTCCACTGCCCAAGTCCGGCCTGCAGGCGCAGCACCTGGTCGGCGCGCTGTTGCAGGTGGGCCTGGGTGCGCGTCATGCCGTCGATGCCGCGCCAGCTCAAACCCGCCATCAGGGCCATGACGCCGATGGCGACCAGTAGTTCGATCAGCGTGAAGCCGCGGATTTTTTTGAGGGACGTCGAACGCAGCGCAGGGCCGCCCCAAGCAAGTTCAGCCCCCTTGGGGGGCAGCGCAGTACGCGAAGCGACAAGCGTGGGGGCCATCAATACCGCCCCACCACGGTGGACAGGGTCAGCAACGGCTGGGCGCGGTCCGTCACCTGGGCCTCGGTGCGCATGAAGTTGGGGTTGGGCGTGGGACGTACCGACAGGGTCACGTCCAGGCTGCGCCCGCCCTGCTCACAGGTGCTGGTGTTGTCGCCAATCGGTGGCATCTGCCGGGACAGTCGCACCGCCACCAGCGCATTCTCGGCGCACAGTTGGGCCAGCAGCAGGTCGGACTGGCGCTCCGCGTTGCGGGTCAGGGCACCAGTGGAGCGTGCGCCGGCGGCCAGCGCCACCGCCACAATGCCCAAGGCCACCAGAACCTCGACCAGGGTGAAGCCCCGCATTGTCTGGAACCCGCGCTTGCGTTGGCTCATGGTTGGGTGGAGGCGCTGTCGGCCTGCACTGCAAAGGGTCCCACGCCATCTGTGGCAATGGTCAGGCTGCGGGTGGGGTCGGTGCGGGAGACGAGGCGTATGCGCTGTGGCCCGATGATGGGTTCGGGGCCGAGTACCACGGTGGTGGGCTGTGCCGTGCCGACGTCCTGGCCCAGCCATTGGGTAGGCAGTGGAGTGCCGGTAGTGCCGTCAAAGGCGAATCCAGCCGGTGTCGTGCGCCAGCGCATGGCATTGGCCGTCATGCGGGACTGGGACCGGGCCGACTCCAGCAGGGCAGTGAGACGCAGGGCCTCGCGTTCCAGCTGGGTCTGCGACGAGTCGCGCAGGGCCAAGCCGACACCGGCGGTTGCCAGGGCCATGATGGCCACGACAACCAGCAGTTCCAGCAGGGTGAACCCGCTAGTCCCAGCTGCCGATGTCCGCATTCTTGCCCTCGCCACCGGGCTGTCCGTCGGCACCGAACGACAGCACGTCCACCTCGCTGCGCACACCGGGGTTGAGGTACTGGTAGGGGCGGCCCCATGGATCGTTGGGCAGCTTGTCCAGGTAGTGCTTCCAGTTGGATGGAACAGGCCCTTCCGTGGGTTTGGTCAGCAGCGCCTGCAGGCCCTGTGCGGCGGTGGGGTAGCGCTGGTTGTCCAGCTTGTAGAGCTTGAGTGCCTGCATCAGGTTGTTGACATCGGTCTTGGCTGCGGTGGCGCGTGCGTCGTCGGCACGGTCCAGTACATTGGGAACAATCAGGGCGGCTAGCACGCCGATGATCACCAGCACCACCATCAATTCAATGAGGGTGAAGCCCGTGGCGCGGCGGCGTGGTGCGGATGGTCCCCGGTGCAGGGCGTGTGCTGGTGTGGATGTCATGGTCGTGTCAATCATAATCTCGCTATGCAAACAAACGCTTTCTCCCTCTGGCGGGTCAGGGCTGCCACATTTTTTCTGGCGGCACTGGCGGCACTGAGCGCCACCTACTGGGTGCTCAAGAGCATGCAGGGCCACAGTGTATCGGCCACGGCTGCGGTGGCGAACGCCAACCAGGCCGCAATGGACCCCCAGGCACTGGCACGTGCGCTGGGTGGCGGACAGGCGGCCCTGTTGGCGGCACCGGGTGCGGTATCGGCCTCCGTGCGCGCACCCTATGTGCTGGTGGGCGTGCTGGCCGATCGTGCCAAGGGCGGAGCGGCTCTGATTTCGGTGGATGGCAAACCTGCAAAACCCTTTAGTGTCGGTGCGACAGTGGATGGCAACCTGGTGTTGCAGTCCGTCAATGGTCGGCATGCCGTGCTGGCGGAGAACGTTCAGGGGGCAGCACCAATCACGCTGGACATGCCTGCACTCAGCAAGTGATGGCACGCAGCAAAAAGACCAGCGCTGCGCCTGCAGCCGTCTCGGGCGGGCGATTCCCGGCATTGGACCTGTTGCGCGGCGGCGCGGTCCTGTGGATGACGGTCTTCCACTTCGCGTTTGACCTGAACCACTTTGGCTACATCCAGCAGGACTTCTACCGCGCACCGCTGTGGACGGTGCAGCGCACCTGCATCCTGAGCCTGTTCCTGTTTTGTGCGGGTTTTGGTCAGGCCATGGCCGTGCAGGCCGGGCAGAGCTGGGGCCGGTTTTGGCGCCGGTGGCTGCAGATTGCCGGTTGCGCCGTTGCGGTCAGCATTGGCTCGGCGCTGATGTTTCCCAACAGCTGGATTTACTTTGGTGTGCTGCATGGCATGGCCGTGATGCTGATCCTGTGCCGGTTGACGGCCGGGTGGGGTGCGTGGCTGTGGTTGACCGGCCTGGTCGCCCTGGCCGTGGGCTGGTGGGCAGCGCCAATCCAGGCAATGTTGCCGTTTCCGGCAACGTGGGATGCCAAGACGCTGAACTGGGTCGGCCTGATCAGCCACAAACCGGTCACCGAAGACTACGTGCCACTTTTTCCCTGGTTGGGTGTGATGTGGTGGGGCATTGCGGCGGGTCGGCTGGCGCAATCCCGGGGCTGGATTGCGCGGCTTGACATCCATGCCGACCAGCCGGTTGCGGCCGCTCTGGCGTGGATGGGCCGCTGGAGCCTGAGCTGGTACATGCTGCACCAGCCGCTGCTATTGGTGGGGCTTGCGGTATTGAACAGCGTTACGAGCTGACGTCTTCGGTGGCGACTATGCTTTTGATCGACAGGGCGTTCAAAAGTGACTTACACCAGAGGCGATGGATTGCATCTGGGAATCCGGATCCAATTACTGTTCAAACGTGGTTTGATAAAAGTAATTGCCCGGAAGTAGGGAGTCAAAAACAAAGGCGGCGCGGTAATCGTCTATTTTTGAGACTATGGGTAGCTTGCCACCGATTTTTGTGGATTGAACCGTGGGGAGGATCCCCTTTTTGGGCAGCATCACTATGAGGCTGGCACCCCGCAGTGGCTGGTCACCGGTGACTGTGATGTTGAATTCAAGCCTCTTCCCCGCGAAGTTTGACGTCATCTTGAAACGATCCCTGTCCCTCCACCAGTCGGCGACTTGGCCGGCCGACGCCACCCAGAGGGGGCGACCAAGTCCTTTTAGATGTAGCAACAAGCCTGGCAATGCCTTGGGTAGCTGGCTGTCCGGATTGAAATTCTGACTGTGAACGCTCAGAAGTCCAAGTGCACCGGTGTTGAAGGCGTGATCTGCATCGTTGATCAGCGCTGTGGTGGTTTGCTCAGCGGTTAGTTTTTCCCAATGCAAGTTGATGTCATCGCGTTGCGTCCGGGGAAGCACGATCAGAGCGTCTTGTGGTGTTACCCCATCCATGGGAACCACAAGAGGCAGGCGTCCGTCGGTCCGATTTGGGTCTGCGGTGTGGTGTCGAAAGCCCATTTTCTGCAACAGTTGTTCGGTTGTGGCATCGTAGCCTTCCGTGGGAGCGCGAAAGCCCGTCATTCCGGCAACGTTGGGTATTGCAGAGGCCATTTCAGTGCGCATATTTTTTAGCCGGAGCTCTTGCACATTGACAGCCTGGCCCTTGAAGCTGGTGTGAATGTCACCGTGGTAAGCAACTTCAAATTCGCGCGCAAGCCCAGTCAGAATCTCCGGGAACAATTTGCCCACTGAAGTAAGGACATAAAACGTAGCTGGAAAGTCCATCGCCCGCATCATTGTGGCGAAAGTTGTCGCGTTAGTAAAACCTTGCTCCGTATCCATTTCAATGATCTGGGCTGCTTGCTTGCCGTGTGGCCAGGCAGCACGCATGATCACAGGTTCCCTCTGTAACCAAAGCAAAGTGTCGTCAAGCACGGGGAATATGGTCAGCGGGTGCGACTCCCAAACCGACTCCGCGAACGCGAAGGAAACCACGCGCCCAGCCGCAGTAGCCTGCTCGGAATAGACGATGGCGCCTTCGTCGCGTCGGTCACTGCCTGCAATACGCGCCCAATCCATCAGTCGTGCCCCGACGGATTCTCCTTTGAAACGCAACAGCGCCTCTGACGTTTTGCTCAAAAAAATTCGCTGCCCAGCGGGCAGTGTGTGCGATATGGGTGACTCCCCGGTCAGAATCAGGTGGTTGGCATCGGTGTCCGAGGGCAACTCACCTTGCATACGCGTACCCAGATATTCCAGGAATTTCCAGCCTTCCCATTCACCCGCGCCGTTGCGTGTACCGGTTGCCCATGTTGTGAGGATCGAGCCTCCACTGGCGTGGAATGCCATGATCTCATTGCGCTCGGAAGCACTCAGCGCGACTGAGGATGGAAGTATCAAGACCCCCGCCTTGTATTTGCGTAGCTGGGTCTCGTCCTGAATTTCCTTGAAATTGAATTTGCGCTGCGAAAAATAGTTGCGCCAAGGCTCCAGCAGTACTTCGTAATTTCCACCGATTCCCTGCAAATAAGCTTTGGTGTGTGGAGAGGCATACAAAATCACGTTGCTATTGGCTGATGGCATGTAAGAGAGCGCACCGTTGGAGCCCACCACGGGTGCACGCCAACCCAATGTCTGCATGATTCCTAGGTACACCAATATCGGCGCCGCCAGCCCCAAAACCAATATCAAATGCATGTACGGCCCGATGCGCTTGAAAAACGGCCGCCGAATGCGATGGTGCGAGCTAGCGGGTTTCATGAAAACTGGTGAGGGGAAAAGAACATGCTTCATTGAACGTCGGCAACCGGAGCGTTGATGGCTTCGGATGAGGTTGCCTTGTCGGGCAAATAAGGTGTGAGAAAAATCGGATCTCTGGAACCATTGTTGTCCATCGTATCGTCGGTTCTCTTTTTGGAAGGCTTACGTTTGTCGCGCAGCTTGAAGGCTACGTAGGCGCCTACGCCGACAATCATCGTACCGATGGTCGTTATCAAAATGACGGTTGCTAATATTGAGACGAGATCCATGTCAGAGCTTTCCTTCGCGTTCCAGTTTTCCCCAGGTCATGGTGTGGCCGCGCCATTCTTCAATGGTTGCGAATACCTTGGAAATGTCAATGATGTTGATGTAGAAAAGTCTGAACATTACTGCGTAAAAAATCAGTGAGGGATCTTCCTCTTCAATGACGACGCAATAAGCAGCAGCGACTACATCCAATACAGTTAGTTGAAGCCACCAGTAGAAAAGCAAGGTTGCAAGACCGTACTGGATGCCGACATACACAAAAAAAACATTGCCAAGCAGAGTTGAAAATGGCCACATGATGCCTTCGAACAGCATGTACCACAGAATGAAACAATTAATGCCAGCCTTGCGTGGTTGCCATAACGCATGACTGTGTTTGGAGGTTGCTTGCAGGATGCCACGTGTCCACCTATACCGCTGCTTGAGAAGATCCAACAGGCGGCTAGGCGTCTCTACCCAAGCGATGGCGGCAGGCTCGTACGCAATGTGCCAGCCTCGCATCAACAGTTTAAGTGTCAGATCACAGTCTTCGGCGAAGGTGTCGTGGTCATAGCCGCCAACCTGCTGCAAAACACTCTTACGGAACATACCCAATGGGCCCGGAATGATGTTGACTGTGCGCATGAAGCTCTGCGCCTTGCGAGCCATGGCCAGCCCTTCCACGTACTCCAGTGCCTGGATACGGGACCAAATATTTTCGCGATTGATAACCTTGACGTTTCCGGCAACCGCACCGATTCGGGGATTCTCGAAGTGGCGAATACAAACCCGCAGGGTGTTACCTGAGAGTTTCGAGTCTCCATCCATGTTGAGAATGAACTCCCCTAACGCAAGTGCCATGCCAGTGTTTAGCGCCTCAGCCTTGCCTGCGTTGCGCTTGGTGACCACGCGAACAGGAATGTTGTTCGTTTCCCTGGCGACCGCGGTGGCCTTTTCATAGGTGTCATCGGTGGAGCCATCGTCAATCACAATGATCTCGTAGTTAGGGTAGTCCAGTAACAGCAGCGAGCGAATGGCAGCCTGGATGACAATCCCCTCGTTATAGGCTGGAACAACCAGCGACACCATAGGCAGTGTGCTTTCTTCTCGGTACTTGGGTGGTGGCGCTGTACGTTTATGGATCAAGGACTCCAGATGGTCCATAAACGAATACAGTATCAATGCAGCATAACGGAGTATCAGAAGCAATAAGAAGACCATTAAATAAATGGTAACGGCCATTAGAACGTAGCTCTCCAAGAGGACGCTGAACGATCCTTGGGCCTTGCTAACGGATTTGTAGCTAAATGCTAATAACGACAAGATGCCGATAACAGCGGCCATAGCCCATGCGTAGCGAGAAAGCTTGCCTACCGCCAAAGTTTCTCCAGGGTCAAGATCGCGGATTGGGCTCGATAGGTTGCGTTGTCGCGCCAACTGGACATGGACCACAGATTCATGCTGAGCGCTACGTCATTCGACATCCATCGCTTTCCACCGGCTGACACACTCCAGCCATTTCCTGCTTCACCGGACAGGCCTACCCCGTACTGAGCCGATGCGAAAATATTCCAGTCCGCCAGTCCCCACTCCGACAATATTCCCGCATTCAGTGACGCGGATCCTTGCTTGGGGGACCAATAGCTTAAGGTGTTGAACTTGGCTTGGCGAGACTCCATTGACAAAAATGGTTTGAAATGGCTACCTAACGGTCTCCATGCAGAGTTGAATTGCAAGCGACCACTTACGATGGAATTACCATCTGAAATGTCGTAGTAGTCGATTCGACCTAGCAGACCGCCCAACGATAAGCTTCGAGAGGCACTTAGACCAATATGCGATGCCGACAAATGAGAAGCAAGTGCATTTGCGTTGGTTGCCAACTTGCCCCAATTGACACGTCCCAATTCGATAGTTTCCTGGTCGTCATCAAACTGGATTTTTGCGCTGGCGTACAAGGTCTTGTTGTCGCTGGTGGGCATGCTGAGTTCGACACTCGGTTTAAGTGTTAAGCCCAAATCCTGGTACCGAAAGGTGACATCCTGTTGCCTGGCCTGGCTGGCTGGAAGCGAGTCATTGACGCCGCTGGTTTCAACTTCCATGATGGTCGAACCATTGGCACCGCGCCAGCGGTGGCTGATCGTCGCAGAATGACGTTGCATGTCGGAAGAGTCACTGGAGTTTCCAAAGCTCAGTGATGTGCGCGGACTCAACTCGCGGGTAGCCAGTTCAAGCCCTTCGCTTGCGTCGGCGTTACCCGGATCTCTTTCGAGCACGGTTTTATATAGTGGCAAGGCCAGGTCATCCCGCCCCAGCCAGCGATCCACGTTGGCGAGCCCAACGGTCGCTTCATTCGCATACGCTCCCTTTGTCAGGCCCTTATAGGTTGTGATCGCGGCCTGGAGGCGTCCTGTCCATGCCAAGCTATTGGCAAAAATAAGCTGCAACTCTTCGTCGGGCTTCTCTTTTTCCATCATGACCAGACCTTCCTGTGCAATGGCCTGGTAATTGCCCGCTGCGTTGAGTTCGATGATGCGTTGCTGCTCTTTGCTGCGGTTGGGCGTAGCAGTATCTGTCGTGGGTTTTTTTGCGGGGCCAGGTGGCGGTATGTATTTGAACGGAGCCAGAATTGCAGGCCCGCCACTGGGCGCGGCGTTGTCTTGCGGGTCAAGTACCGTATTCGGCAAAGCGTCGGCCGCGCGTGAGATGCCGCTCTGCCATAAGCTCAGACATAAGATCAGTGGCGTCAGCTTCCATGGTTCACTCTTTATGTTACGGGCGGATGTAGTTCGACGACAGGTTGGATGCTTGCACGGCATAGTGTTGGCCTTACGGAGAAAGAATGGGTGGTGCCCGCAGCAAAGGCGGAATCTCAATATGCGGGAGAATTGTTGCATATGAGGTACTGTGCCCGCGTTTATTTTCCTGCAATCGGTATACAACCCAGCCTGCATCTTTCAGTGCAGGGAGGGGTGCATTCACCCAGGTAGTCACTGGATTGGCTCGACAGGTGTTGTCGTGGAGTTCGCCGCGAACTGGCTGCGCTTGGCCCTAAGGGCCGTACTTCGGCCAACGGGGACTGTCGGGGGCGCGTGGTTGTAACTGTAGAGGCGCTTCTCTGGTTTTGGGGAGGGAGGTGCCGAGTTCACGTCAGCCAATATTGTGATCGCTGTGGCTCCTCCCGCAGTGACCACTGTTTGTGGCACGCTTTTGACGTGCAAATCCTTGCTCTCTATTGCAGCAACCTGCACTACAGGAGCGACGCTGGCTGGTTGGGTTGCTGCGGGTGTTGTGCTGCTTATGGGGGTAGTACTTACTATGGAGGAATAGTCAGGCAATTCTCCTTTTGCCGCGTCGTGCGCCAGAGCGTCCAGCACCGTTTGGATCTCCTCGCGCTTCACCATGAAGCGAACGTCCTCAAATAGCGCATCTGTTGACTTACCGAGAATTCTGTCGATCGTCACCAACATGACCGCCTGTGGGCAAGCATTGAGGAACAGAAAGCAATACTCGCCGTCGGCGGTGATCAGGTCGCCAGGTCTCGACAGCCCGCTGCTGGCAAGAATATGCGCAATCTCTACGCCCGGCCCGGGCTTGCCCCTGATCATTGCGCAAGGTATGTTGAGTGTTTCTCCTCGCGATAAGATAGCGGTCACTTCCCGCAGAAAGCGCAACGGGGGCAAATAGCCGCGCAACTGCGTAGGCAGCACGCTGGTCAGGGCTGCTTCAAAATTGATGTCAACATCACGGGCAAAAATTTGCCCAACCAATGAGTCCAGCATCAGTGGCAAACGACTGGACGGTACGTCCCGATTCACAACCAGATTGACGCCTAGGCTCAACAGCAGAGCTTCATTTTGATAGCGCAGTGACGCTTCTTTTTCTTGAACAACGATTCTGGCGTGCTTGCCTAAACTCAAGCGCAGGGTATGGACAGCCTCCGCCAACTGCCGAAGATTGGTGTCACGTTGGTAGGTCAATATACATGTCGCAGCGCGTTTGTTTCGCGTGGCATGCATCATTCCTACCAAGGTGTCGACATGGCGCCAGACGCCCGTCATCTGTTTGGCCAAGCTACCCAGGTCAGGGTCCATGTAGAAGAAGTCGAGTCCAGCATCGACAGGGTAATCCGGTTCGACAAAGCGGTCTCTGTCGGTGTTTTTTTCTGGCGGGGCTGCATTCGCGGTGGCTTCGTACAACCCTGAATCCAGTGTCACCAATTGGAAACTTCGGGCCGCCACGGTACCTTCGGGCGATTGCCAGTAGTCAAAGGTCAACTCCAAACCGTCTTTGTTGCCTCCAAGCCGAGCAATGCCTGTCATATTGTCCATGAGTGCGTTCAACGTGCTGATGTGTACTTCTGCAGCGCGCAAAAAAACGAGTAATAGGGTTACTCGCTGTGTCAAACACCACCTCCGCAAGACGTCGACCTGATCAATGGCGAGTGCGATGTCGTGCAGGCTGAGTAGTTCGTCGGCTTGGTCAAAGACAAGGTAGCTGTTTGGTGGAATTGAGAAATTCTCCAATTCCTGTACAAAACTCTCGGCGCCGAACTGGAACAGTTTTTTTGAAAATTCGGCCTGCATGGTGAAGAATCGCAGCTGATTGGTACTTAGCACTTCCGCTGTGCGTATCGCGCCAAACGATTCAATGCGTTGAATGAACGATTTTGGGTCTGCAGCAACAATAATCGTGCAAGCAGTTCCATTCCTGAGTGCATTGGTTAGACTAGCCGCCAATATTGGAAACCTCGCGGGAGGAGTTTCTGCGACGAGCACATACAGACCGCCATCGATCATTCCGTCTGTCAAATTCGGTAAACCGCGAATCCCAACCCGAACGGCAGGTCTCGACGGAGTGTTTGCGGATGAGTCGCTCATAATCAAAATCCAGAAAAAAGTCACTGTCTTTTATCATAAAAACAGGTTATTTTTTTGTGTGGCTCCAGTATTCCTGATAATTAAGGTGAAACGGTGAATTTGTTCGCATTTTGTCGATCGTTTTTGGTGCGCCGCAAGCTGATCGCTTGCTATGTGGTCGGCGTTTCGTCCGTTCTTTTGCAGAGTTGCGTCTCTGTAAATCCGTTGCAGTCCAACCAAGCAAGTGGTTCAGGTGGCCTTCTCCCGCCAGGATATTTCTTGCCCAAGACGGCTTTTAGCGGTCCGTCAGTCACAGAAATACCGGCGGTGAACGCGCCACGAACTGCAAGGACGTCGGATGAAGCAACGGATGCGCTGGAAGTGCTTCCTGCTTCACGGATTCCGATGGTTTGGTTGTATGCATCACCTTCCACTCGTCACTATTTTTCCACGGGGGGGCTGGATTCCAAGGTCAACACAGGGGTTTGGGAGGTGTTTCTGCGGAAATACAAGATACCGTACAAGCTTGTCAGTTCAGTGGAGTTACTGGAAGCGACTCAGCCTGGAGTACTGCTGTTGCCATCTTCCGTGGCTTTGTCGGACCGCGAACGGCAGGCTGTGGTGGGGTTTCGGGCCAAGGGTGGGGGGGTTTTGGCGTCGTGGTTGACAGGGGTTCGCAGCGAAAATGGTGAATGGCGTGGTCTGGATTTCATGGCGCGCGCGCTGGATGTCGCCGTAGTCGGCACAACAGAAGGTGAAGATGAGGATACCTTTTTGATGCCTTACGGGAATAGTCCCGTGACGCATAGCTTGCAGGCCGGGGTTCGCATCTGGCTGGAGCGATTAAAAGAATGGTATCCATTGCGCCTGGTGGGGCGTCACCCGGCAGCACAAATGATGGACTGGTCGCGCACCTCTGGCTCCGGGAAGCCTGGTTCCGTAATCGTTTTTGATGAGCGCAGGCAACCCACAGGTGTATTGTCGCGTTCTGTGGTACTTGGATATTCCGAGCGGACGTGGCTTTCCGCCGACCCAAAGCTTGTCGAGGCGATCGCCCACAATGCCTTGTTGTGGTTGCTGCGCCAGCCTGACGCTTATTTGTCTGCATGGCCACATCCTTTCGCGAGCGCCTTTGTGCTGGCGGTTGAGGGGGTCGATAATTTTGGTCCGGTCGATCTTGCGTTTGCAAGGATGTTGGAGGAAGCCGGGGCAAAGGCAACTTACTTTGTGTCAAGCGGGAATGTGTCCAAGTCCTTGGAAATAATCAAGACACTAATGTCCCGTGGACATGAACTCGCATATTTTGGGAACAGTTTTGAAGGCTTCAGGGATCAAACGGCGGCGGTGCAATCCCGGCGCCTAGTCACCATGCGCCAAACCATGAGCGGTTTCGGGTTGCCCATTGCAGCCACTGCCGGCTTTCGCGCGCCGATGGACTCCTATGACAAGACTACGCAAAAGCTACTACTGGAACTTGGTTTTGGCTACCACGTGGCGTTTATGGACGTTTCGGATTCTCGATTGCCCTTTGTTGCGACGAATCCCGTAGCCAATTCAGGCCAGTCATTGGTAGTCTTGCCCCGTACCCAACAAGGGCCAGAAGAATCGCTGGAGCAGGGCGATCCGGACGACGGATTGAAGCGATTCTTCCATGAACTCGATATTTCTCGGCAAATGGGCGGCTTGTCTGTGGTCCCCGTGCCGAATCAAAGCATATTGACCCCCGAGCAACTCGGCGAAATCTCCGGCTACCTGAAGGATCAGCATGGCCGGATGTGGATGGGCACAGCAACTCAAGTGGCCCATTGGTGGCATGAACGCGAAAGGATTGGTGTTCGTTTGGAGGCTGGCCTTCACGCACCCCAATTGACGGTCTCCATTTTGGGAGATCGACCAATGAGCGCAGCGGCCTCCATTTGGATAAACCTTCCTGAACAGGGGGATAAACTGCGGCTGGTGGGCAAGTCCGGCAAATTCAGGATTCCCAAAATTGCAGACGTTGATGCCTGGAGAAGTGCCATCGTGTTGGACCAATTCCCTGCCGGAGAACACCAGTGGGAATTGCACTTTGATAAACCCGGATCGATAGGATCGCGACCATGATGTTTGGCTTTTGGTTCCCTTCTGAGAGGAGTGAATGTGGTTTCTAAAATTTCAGCGCGTTATTTTTGGAGCAGTCTGCTGTTGTGTACGGCATTGTCCGCCGCTGCCCAACCCGCAGGGACCCTGTACGATCCGGAACCGCCGGCAGATTCGGCCTACGTGCGGGTGTTGACTGCTGGTCAGGACGAGCGCATTGATGTCATCGTTGATGGACAGGCACGCGTCAAAAACCTGAAGTCAGGCATCGCCAGCGACTACATGGTTCTCGAAGCGGGCAAGCACACCTTAACCATCCGCTTGGCGGGTAAGGCACCAGACCATATTACAACTTCGGTTGACGTGGTGCGTGGAAATGCGATGACCGTTGGCTTTGCGTCACTCAAAGCTGGCACTACGCCCATCTTTTTTCCAGACAAAGCCAATTCCAACAAGCTAAAGGCCTTGTTGACGGTGTACCACCTTGATCCCAATGTTGGCGCCTTGAATATCTCTAGTGCGGACGGAAAAACAAGAGTTTTTTCCGATATAACCTTTGGAAAGTCAGCATCCATTCAGGTCAACCCGATTTCGATTGATTTAATCGCCACGGCCGCCAGTGATGGCGATATCAAGGGCAGCCCCGTGTTGAAAATGACACAGGGTGGCAACTACAGTGTGTTTTTGTTAGCCCAGGACGTTCGGAAAATGACGGCCCATGTGCAGGAAAACAAGACTGAAAAATACGCCAAAAAGCGGTGACGATTGGGTTTCGACTGATCGTTTTTCAAACTAGAGGTAGTGGTTTTAACCAAAGGTTCCCCATGAACAGATTCAGCTTTTCAACCTTGATGCACAGCACCATTGCAGCATTGACTTTGGGTGCGTCCCTTGCAAGTGCCGCCGATACGGTTCCAGTTCTATTTGGAAAGGACAGTTGGCTATTTACCCCATATGAATTTGCTACTTCTGCAGATGCTCAGGATACGGCGGCATCCATACAGATGTTCCAGAAGATCAATAAGTTGTTTGAAGGCAAGGGAATTACGTTGGCATTGGTTATCGTGCCGTCAAAGATTCGTATTCACGCAGACAAGTTGCCGGATAACAAGCCATTGGATCAATATACTGCGGATAAATACGGAAAAGCGGTTACCGCCTTGCGTGAGCGTGGTGTCCATGTTGTCACTTTGAACGAGGCTTTTTTGGCCAGTCCTCATCGCACAAGCGACACACCTTTATTCTTGCGATTGGATACCCATTGGTCTCCTGCGGGGGCCTTGCTTGCGGCAGAAACAGTCAAGAGGGAAATCGATGCCGATCCTGTGTTGAGGGCAACGTATTCCAAGACTGTCGAAGAGAAATATTCATTGGTGATGAATACCAAGAAGGTCATTACGCGGGCTAGAGATCTTGTGCGCTTGCTTCCTGAAGGCGCGCCCAACTTTCCGCCAGAACAGGTTTTACCATTTAAGGTTAGCCGTGCGCGGGAGAATCAATCCGGTCTTTTGGGCGCAGACGACAGTGTGGAAATCACCGTCATTGGAAGTAGTTACACCAACAAGAACACCCTTTATCCTGATGGTTTGCGTTACACGTTGCAGCGCAATCTGCTTGATTTGTCCATTCCGGTGGACCAAGGGCCGTGGGTTGGAATGGAGGCTTATCTCAAAGATGAGTCTTTTAAGACAAAGAAGCCCAAACTCATTATTTGGGAAATACCAGAGCGTGAGCTTCGTTCCCCTCCCAATAACGGTGCGCGCGATCCGCGTTATATCATTAACAACGATGAGTGGGTTTCACGGATTACGTCACTGCTGCAGTGAAGCTGGTCCTCGATAAGAAACTGTTGTTGAGTTGTGGATGTTGTCAAACTTGTGAAGTGGTCGATGATCGCAGCGGTATCGTATTGCGTTGCTGTTGCGGTCTTGCATGCTGAGGAGCCTCCGGTTGGCATCATCGGCAAGAACCAATGGCTTTTCTACCGCTATGAGCTGACTGACCGCTCGGACGCAACTGCGACGGACCAGTCTCTGGATCTGGTCTATCGGTTCAGCCGGGTACTTGCATCAAACGGTATCACCTTGGCGGTGGTTATGGTGCCGCTCAAGATGCGCATCTACGCGGAACACTTACCTGACGACGTCAAGCTCAATTCTTACATGGAAGTCAACTACGAACGGATGAGTAAATTACTTCGTAAGTCTGGTGTGGCTGTGGTTGATCTCAATGCCGCATTCTTGAACAGCCCGAAGCGCAACAGTTCTTCCCCCTTGTTTTATAAACTGGACACTCACTGGACTCAAACCGGAGCCATGGTGGCAGCGGAGACGATTCAAGCGGAGATTGAAACCACGCCATGGTTAAAGAAGGCGCTCGTCGCGACGCCTGAGGAGAGCTACAACCTGGTAGTCGGGACGCGCAAGATTCCATCCGAAGGAAGGGATTTGATTGGACAATTGCCACCGAACTCCATTAAGTTTGCCTATGAACAGGTCACTCCGGTCAGCGTGGTGCGCGTTCGGCCAGCACAGCAGGGGTTGTTTGGAGCCAATGGCTCTGGTGGTGTTGCGTTACTCGGCAGCAGTTACTCACGCGACTGGACCGGGTTTGTTGACGCGTTACGGTATGTCCTTCAGCGTGACATTTTCAGCATGGGCGTGGGTGCTGATCAAGGGTCATGGGTCGGTATGGAAACCTACTTGCGTGATGATGCTTTTCAGCTCAAAGCGCCCAAGTTGTTGATCTGGGAAATGCCTGAGCGGGATATGCGTGCACCGCCAGATTATGAGTTTCGCGAGCTACGGTATATCAGCAATAACACCGAGTGGTTGCTGCGTGCATCGGCCTGGGTGCAAGCCGAATGCAAGCCTTCGACCGTGGGTGCAAAAATATCGTCGGCGGGCTTGGGTGGTCGGGCCGGCAATCTTCGAGGGGGGGACTTAACGACGGGGCCAACCAATGAGGGCGATTTTCTCGAAATTGGCTTTGATCGACCACTCGACAAGCTCGATTACGTGGATGTTCGGGCAACCGTGAGTGGCGCTACCACCTTGGTCATGGAGGGTTCCGGAGTCGGAGCAGCTAGCCGTAAATTCACGCTCAATGTCATGGGTGATGGTGCGCCACACCTGCTCAAAACTCCACTCCCTTCACGTGGAAATGGGTTTACTAAAGTCAGAGTTTATCCCGGAAGAAGTGGCGGTATTGAGTTGCAGCGCTTGCGCGTTTGTCGCCAACCGGGTGATCTATTGGAATGAGACTCAGCGTTTGAACCCCACTTCTTTTAGCCATGTCGATTCACCGTCGATCTCACTGCATACAAAGCGCTCAGGGACTTCCCAAATCAGCAACTTTGGTTTGGCAAGGCGAAAGGAATCGTCTTTCAGGTAATCGGTGATGGCCTGCAAAAAGCCTCCGCCATCCTTGGCCGCATTGAGAACCTTGGCTGCCAACGCCTGCTGCAAAAAACCATGAAAGTTGCCGCGCAATGAATAGGATGTCCCAGTTAGGACAACGGGCACGCCAGCATCCCCAAACAGCCCGCTGGAATTGTCTGTACTGATCTGGATGGTTTCCGATGGGGCTTCTCGGTCGGCACGCGGCCGCAGGGCTTCTGTAGTGTCTTCCAATCCCATTAGTCGGATCAAGTCACCCGGTCGTTCGACGGTCTCATCTGAAGTTGTGGTGCTGAATGGGGTGGTGTCTCCCAGATCGATACCCATTTGTTTCACAACTGCTGCAATGGTGTCCGCGGCGATCTTTGCACCCGTATGGTTCCAGTGGGTGTCGGTGCGGTAATAGACGTCCGATTGCGTTGCGCCCGATGTCAAAGGTTCAAGTAAATCAATGACGGCGATGTTACGTGAGCGCAATGCCTTCAGGGTGTCCCGGTAACGCGGCCGGTTGTATTCGGGGTATCGACCTCCGCTCAAGTATTCCGGGTATACGCGGGCTTTGTCGGGAACCAGCGCAACAACCAACTTGACGCCCATCCCGTCCAGTTCGCGAGCAGCAGCGCCCAGCAGTTCGGCCCTGGCGTTGAGATTTGCGCCACCCGCAGTATCGAATCGTAACTCTTCTGTAAGGAAAAGCCACTCGTGCCTTCCTACGCGCACCTGCTCGCCGCCGCCGCCAGTGAGAAGAAAACGCAGACTATTCGCGACCGCAATCAAGGTTTTGCGCAGAGGCAGTTTTTTGTCAATCTGTTTTTCCAGAGCACTGGTGGTTCGGCCTTCGCGAAAGTCC
This sequence comes from Burkholderiales bacterium, assembly GCA_038327925.1. Lineage (GTDB taxonomy): Bacteria > Pseudomonadota > Gammaproteobacteria > Burkholderiales > Burkholderiaceae_C > Allorhodoferax. The sequence goes on from JBBQLM010000012.1 coordinate 76,768, forward strand.
GATTCCGTACGGGGAACGTCAAGTAGGTCGATACCCCAGGCGGCCGAATAGGTTTCCCATGCCCCGACCACCAAGACGCTCAGCAAGGTGAGTGCTGCAGCAGCGCGGTGGAGCGACGGCATTTTCCAATGGTCGGCGTGAAAGTATGGGCTCTGCATCGCAATCTCTCAGAACTGAAAATAGAGGAAGGGCGTGAACGACTGAGACGACAGCGTCGCGACTGCCCACAAAAAAAGTGGGACTAGCAGATAGCGAAAAACCGAACCGCCCTGTCGCCTAAGCCAGGGCATGGTATAGACCAACCCTACACCTACAAGCAAAACACCCAAGCGGTCTGGAGTCACCTGCCACTCGATGGAGGGGCTGAATCCCAAGCCGTTGAGGCCAAGCATGCCTTTGAACATGTGCAGCGCACCCGCAATATCCGTTGCACGGAATACGACCCAACCGATCATGACCAGCAGCATCGTTTTAACAACTCGCAACCAGTCCGGCAGCAGCGGTTTTCCAAAACGTTGCTCCCAATAGCGTTCCAGCACCAGGATGCCGCCATGCCATGCGCCCCAAAGCACAAACGTCCAGTTTGCACCGTGCCATAAACCACCCAGCAGCATGGTGAGGAATAAATTGACGTAGGTGCGCACCAGCCCTTTGCGGTTTCCGCCTAACGCTATGTAGAGGTATTCGCGCAACCAATTGGAGAGTGACATGTGCCAGCGTTTCCAGAACTCGGTAATGGAGCGCGAAACGTAGGGATCATTGAAGTTTTCGGGAAAAACAAAACCGATCATCAACGCCAGACCAATTGCCATGTCCGTGTATCCGCTGAAATCGAAAAACAGCTGAATGGTGTACGCAGTGGCCCCGAGCCAGGCGTCGGCAAGCGTCGGAAAACTTGCACCAAAGGCCGCATCTGCCAACGGTGCCACCGTATCGGCAATCAGTACTTTCTTGCAAAAGCCGACCATGAAAATAGCACAACCACGCGAAAAGTTGTCAAGGGAATGCACCCGATTTTTGAATTGCGCTGCTAACAGGTGATAACGCAAAACCGGTCCGGCAACCAAGTGGGGAAACAGGGCGATGAACGCCGCAAAGTCAATGAAGTTGCGGGCAGGCGGTGCCTCGCGCCGGTAGATGTCGACCAGGTAACTGATTGCATGAAAAATGTAAAAGGACAGCCCGATTGGCAACAAGACGCGGGCGAAGGCGATAGGTTCAAGGCCTAGCCCCAGCATTGCTGCGTTGAGGCTTTCTACCCCAAAGTTTGCGTACTTGAAATACCCCAACGCCACGAGGTTGGCGGTTACTGCGACCGCCAACAAGCGGTAGCGTTTGGATTCGTCGGATGAAGCTTCAATCGCTAACGCAAAGGCATAGCTAACGGCAGTAACACCAACCAGTAAACCCAGGAAATCTGGCCTCCACCAAGCATAAAAAGCATAGCTGAATACCAGGATCAACGCGGACTTGGCGCGCCACGGAGTCAGGTAGTAGCAAACCAAAAATAGCGGAAGAAAGGCAAAGAGGAAGATGTTTGAACTGAAAACCATGGTGATTCCGCCTGCGGGTGGACTCTATTGGGTGCTAGGTAAGACAGGGCCACGCTTCTGGGTTTGCACACTCGGGTCTCGCGATGCGTTGCCACCGCGTCGTTGCATGAAGAAGTCAACCAACTGTCCTGCGTCGTAGCCAAGCAGAAAAAATGCGATGCCGCCCAAGTGTTTGTCTGTCAGAAAATCGATTTTCCTGCCAAGAGCCCACCAGTCTTCAAACCAGCCCTCTACATACTGACCATCAATGCGTCTGAACTGGTAGTGAGACGATCCGCTGATTGGGTCATGGGCCGCGCCATACTGCCGAACACGCTCTTGAACGCTGAACTTCATTTCGCCGATGGATTCCGCGGCAATCGGAGCAAATGAGGTTGCTGAACCCTTTGCCTGAGTGGCGCTTCGCAGGGCGCGCCCGTTGACGGGCCACTCGTATCCAAACAGAGGAAATCCGAGAAAAAGCTTATCCGTGGACACGCCAAGAGACTCGCCGTGAGCTGTCATTTTTTCCCAGGTCCAGGCGTCATCGCCGCCCAAAGGCGCGACCGGTCCTGCAGTTTTGCTATCCCGCCAGTGGACGTCATATCCCTGCAAGACCACTTGGTCAACCAATGCCAGTGAGTTGGAGTCGTACAGCGCGGTTTCAGCACCGACCGGAAAGAAAACCGATAGGTTTCTGGGCGGGGTCATTCTCTGCAGTCGGACAGACAGCAAACGAAGAAAGGTTCTGAAATTCTCGATGACTTGCGGACGGACAACGCCGTATATTTCAAAATCCAACTGCAGACCCGCAACACCTGGCTGTTCAACCAATGAAGCCGCTTCATTGATCAGACGCTGCGTGTTGTCGAACGAAGCAAACAGACGGTTGAAGTCGTTCGGATCGAACAGTGTAAGTGTCAGATCCAGTGGGGTGCGGCTCTCTTGCGTGGCATTTCTTAAATCAGCCCACTCTTCTGGCCACCCGTGACGCTCCGTGATATTGCCGTCAGAGTCGACTTTAAGGTCAAAGAATAGCAATCGATCAAATTGCTCCAGCGGCGCGCTACGCCAACTCTGAGGTTGCCACCAACCAAGATAACCCAAAGCCTTCGGAAATCCTGCCATCGCATAGGGTTGACTGAGAACCAATGCGCACAACATCGCCAGCCGCAACTTGCGCAACGTCATCGGGCAACGTTGGCGAGCAGCCAATCGGCAACGTATTGGATATCCAGGCTGGCTTTGCAGCCTGGTTCATACTGCAATACTGGACGCTCAAAGGCCAGCGCTTGTGAAACCTGCATGTCTTTATGAACAGCAACCGGGACCATGCTTGCGGCGTGTTCTGCATAAAGCGCGGAACGGACCTGATGTCCGAGCTTCCCGTCAGTCGGCATTTGGTTGATAAGAATATGCGTCCCATAAAAATCGCTGCGCACCACGGTGTATTCTTTTACCAGAGACAACATTCTTGGAATGCTGGCATACGAGGCAGCGTCGGCCAGTGCGACCAAGAGCGCCCAATGCGCAGCATTTAACGCTTGTCGCAGGTACACGGACGGTCCAGGCGGTGTGTCGAGCAGGATGAAGTCAAACGAATTGGGAGGTAGCGAATCAATCGCGTCAACCAACCAACGTGGATTGTTCTTCAGTTCGCATTCAAACTCCACCAGATCGGTCTCGATGATTCGTCCGAATGGGATAAATTTGACATCGAAGGGACTGTCAAACACGGATGTCAGTGCAATGCCTTCGCGAGCCAGTCCTGCAATATCGTCTGGATCCATTCCAAGGTGAAGGCGCAGCGCGTTTTGTGGATCCAGATCGACAAGCAACACCCGCTTCTTGTGCTGGGCCAGTGCGACGGCAATGTTGGTAGTGAGGGTGGTTTTTCCAACTCCTCCCTTGCCGGATATAAAAGCGATTACTTGCATTGGCAGTTTCTACTCACGGGTTGAAAGATCGCGGCTTCAATGGAGTGAATCCAGTGATGGAGAAGCCTTCAACAGTAATCCGTCAGTATCTGATTCTGACGGGAGGTTATTTTCAGGGTGGCTGCGCGCTGGGGTGACCATTCCGTTATCGGGTTTCTTTCGAACTGTGCGGGCGGGGGCATGTAGTGGGGTCGAGATCCCAATGCGCTGTCCGTGCGTGCGTTTTGCCTGCTCCAGCAAACTGGCCAAGGTGTTGAGGTCGGAGGGTGGCGGTTTCAGCCTGCGTGCACGGCGGTACAGCGCATCGGCTGCCAGGAAGTTGCCCGCGCGGACTTCTATAGCCGCCAGATTGATGAGCGCCTTGGCATGCTTGGGGTCGGCACGCAAAAGCACCTGCCAAAGTTCGGCGGCAAGGTCGTCGCGATTCTTTTGTTGCCATTGGTATGCCTGGTCCATCAGCTCACTGGAGAATAGGTCGTCAGCGGACCACACTGGCAGAGCCAGTGATCCGATCAAGCATGCGACCAGTGTCATTGTTTTCATATTCCAATTCAACGGGCTCAGGGTTTCTGTTGAACGCGTTTCGATAGGACATGCCGCAGCGGTCTGTACAGTGCGGTCGCCAAGACCACGCAAATCAGCAATGCCAGAAGACCGAGCAACAGGGGTTGATCAGAAAAAAACCAACGCAACTTGCTCAAAGTCGGCAACGATCCCAGGTAGTAGGTTGGACTGACCTTGGTGTGCTCAATTGTCTTGTCATCGATCACGGCGAAATCGCCTTGGATCGACGCAATGCGTTCGGGATCGGCCAAGGCATCGGAAATCTTACGCAGGTCTGCCGCCTTGTCTGCGTACATGAAAACCACACTCCGTTGGGCTTGCATGGGAGACTCAAAGGCCATGAGCGCCGTCAGGTTACCGCTGCCGGTCAAATTCAAGCTTCCTTTGGGTTGCGCTGATGGCTGTACGTCCTGTTGTTCCCATCGGTAAGTTGGTAACCAACGGGCATCGGGCTCGCGTACATGCCGCTCGCCGTTGATTTTCACCATTGGCAGGTGTTTTACCCATGTGGTCATGAGGCTCTGATCAGCGGCGGACCCGATGACTATCAAATCCCGTGCTGACATCTTTTCGACGTCGGCGGCCGTTATGACTGCATGGTTCAAGGCCGGGTAGCCGGTCGCTTCACCCATGCGGCCCATGACGGTCAGGTATACGCCAAGTTCCTCAGCGTTTGGGCGATCAGGCAGTACGACGGCTGTTTCCGAAAGATCCGCCATGCGCGTGAAAGGGAAACCGATGTTTGAAAAATGCGCCAGATTGGGCAGGGCAACGTAGTGAGGGAATCCGCTGAAATCAATTGTGGATTCCGGGTCTATGGCGGCTTGCAAGTTGTCAGGTGGCAGATTTCGGCATTCCCCTTCCTTGATGACATCAAAAAAGTAACTCAGCTGCAACTGATCCCGGCCACCAACACCATAGGGCGGTACAAAAAGATCTTCTTCTCTGAGTGCGCTATTTTCGGCGCCCCCGGCATTCAGTGTTACCAGTTCATTGGACTTTTTGTACGGAACGTTGAGTGCCAATGCCTCAATGAAACTGGTGTTGATACTGATATTCAAGCTCGAGTTCTTGTGGATCGGCAACCGGGTGGCGCGGTACTTGAGTTTGAGCGGGGCGCCGGGGGTGTGCCAAGTGAAGATGTCTGGCGCAACGCGGTAATTCACGCGCACGGTTTCCGGGAAATAGCCTTGTACCCTTAGCTCATCGGGTCGTGTCAACTCACCAAATCGCACTGGACGGTCAGACGCAATCCAAGCTGGCGCGTCGTATGGTTTGCGCGGGGCCGGTACGGTTTCTTTGGTAACCGTAACCTGTTGGCCTGTCAGGGTTGGTGCAATAAGTGCCAGTGTCCGCGCGGCGCGGGCCATTTCTTCATCGTTGCTGCCCGCTATTACCAGGAGTTTCGCATGCGGATTTGTTGGATGCTGCTGAATTGAAATGCTGGCGCCCGCGGCGCCCTTGACCGACTCGATGTTGTCTGTGCCCTGTACAAAAACCACTGCGGTTGTGTCTGGCAAGGCGTTCAGAGCTACCGGAAACTGCGCGCCACGAAGGCCCGCCTGGGCGCCAAACCAGGACGCTACAACGCCCGCAGCTTTGAGAGTGCCGAAGGAAGGTGCGCTGCCAAAGACAAATGGCAGCCTCAGTGCGGTGTTCTCGCCTTTGTCAAAAAATGGGGCAGGAAGGTATTTGAGGTCATTCGATCGGGAGGCAGGGGCCAATGTCAACTCAAGCCGGCTCAGATCGCTGATTGTGAGCCACAGTGACGAGTGAAACGGATCTTCGCATTGCCGTGTGTAGTGTCCAATCATGTTGAAGCGCAGGCTATTCATGTCTTTAAATAGCCTGGGGTCCAAATTGATTTCGCGGGCGTTGCTGAGTTCCTTGTCTTTCTTCAATCCCTCCAAGGTAACTATGCGTTCGTTAAGCAGCACCCGCAGGTGGCTTAGCTCAGGGATGAGCGCTGGTGAATAGTCAAACGCAAAGCGCAGACGGGCCGCGATGACAACTTCATCACTGCGAACTGGGAAGGACAGCGTACGCGAAGCGTCGACGCCACGCAGGTTAATCGCTGACCAGGCGCCCATCTGCTTGAACGTGAGCGACACGGTACGCTGCTTGTTTGTGGCGCGTGTCTCGACGTCGACTGGTATATCTTGCGCGATCTGCGTCACATCTTCCTTGGGCGCCTTGGATCGTGACGACTTTGCCTCGGCTGATGGCAGCGTGGATGCGGCGATGAAAGCGATCAACAAGGTGACGGCAATGATCGCAGGGCGTGGTGAGCAGATGGAGCGTTGGTGGATCGTCATGTTGCATTCGTCCGTTTTTGTATCCAGCGCAGAGATCGCGCAGATTTTATGGTGTTGCCAATCTTTACCATGAGCGCAATTGTCTTGGTGAAGATGGTGCTCAATCGTGTCGTGATCCATTGTGGCAGGGGGTGATCAGAGTTGCGTCCCGGTAACCACTGCGGCCAGTCCGGGCCCCGTGAAAAAATGGCGCTTGCCGCAAATTGATATTCATTTAGCGCGACCTCATCAATACGTACATGCAATAGGTTTTCTTCAACACCATCAACACGGCCCGAGAAGTTGAACTCGTGGTGATCGAAAAAGATGGAAACGCTGACTTCTGACTCGTTCTCGATCTGTAGTAGGGCGGGTAGACTGAACGCCAGTGTCGTGCTTGGAAAGTTCTCGGTCACACACCTCAAGGTGTGACCGGATGGCGTTTGAATCATGGCTGGAAGTCGGGACAGCTTGATCACATGCTGTTCGATGTGCCGGCGCTCTTGCGCAACGGCCAATTTGGCGGCGAGCAATACCAGGTTGCAAACGGACCAAAGCAGATACAGCACTGACTCAGCAAAGCCATGCCCCCCCGATGGGTCGAGGCGGGCGAGGCCCAGAGTCAAGCCCAATAGATTGAGGGACAGAACGACGGAAAAGGGCAGACTCTTCGTCCAATGAAAACGTGCCAGGGGAGGGGGCATGCTTGCATCACCTGAGCCTGGCAGCTTGTCTAGCTTTGGTGGAGTTGGCTGCACACCGGGCACCGCGGCCCGTGCTCCACCGGATTTTTGATCCACCGCCAATCCTTGGACCGGTATCTTTGGTGAAGACGATCCTTGCTGGGGCCTGCATTGTCCTTGATTCACATCGAAAACGCTTTCGACTACCAATGCCCGATAGCCAGCAAGTTGCTGGTGGAATTCCGTTCGGAGGGTGGAAACTGTGGTTGGCAAAAACATATACCAACCCAACAGGGTATTACGCACGTCTGCCCACAACGTGAGTCTCCTTGATGCGCTCAGTCTGGCCCGCACAAGGTGCCCGTGCAGTACGTGCGCAACCGCATAAGCCGCAAAAGACGCGAAGTCTGACTGAATCAGGTGCACACCGGCCACGAGGCCCGCGAATGGTGCGGTGAAGAACACCCATAGCGCTACCGGAAAATAAAAGTGGAGCATGGCCAGCATTTTGACCAGCCGCATTTTCCAGAGGGGTACGGTTCCGGAAAACGAGTGGTCCATGCGAAAGATGCCGATTGCCGGGCTTGGATGCGAGCTGAAGCCAATGTCACCGCTGCGGTAGCCCAGCTTGCGCAGTTCGCTTGTCAAGGCTGCATACGGAGTCGTTGTACCGAGGTCCTGGCCGCTGAATTCGACCGCCAGGGAACGCCGAAACAGTGCGCACGGTATAGCCTTCCCTGCGCTCGGCAACAACGCTGGATTGTGTCGACCTAGTTCAGTATCAGGAGGGTCTTGCCGCGTTTGCAGAAATCCAATTGCGCGATCTCGCAGAAACCACCCTATGGTCATTTTCAGGAAGTCTTTTTCTGGCACCGCGTCACCTTCGCAAATCAGAACCAATTCCCCCTCGGTCTGCCGCAAAGCTAAGTTGATGGACTCGGATGGTGCAAGCGTTGAGCCAAGAGATGCGAGATAAGTCACCCCCAATGATTCTGCAAGATATTGGATGGGCGGACGAATGGTGCCATCCAGAAGAAATATGCGCAATTTCTCCCTTGGCCAGTCAAGTGCCAGAGCATCTGTGCAAGTCTGCAGCACTGCGTCTTGGCTCTGGTCTCGCGTGGGAAGATAAATATCAACCGTGGGCCATGAGCTTTGGCTCTCAGGTAGGGGTTCCATCGCTTGCTTCAGGGGGCATAGAGTGTTTATGAGTCCGAGTGCACCCAACATCCAGAGATGGAGTTCGGCAACGCACAGCCCAAAGCCAAGCACAAAATCGAAATTGAAACCATGACCCAACGTAGCCGTAAAACGCCATCCGAGATAGCGTGCTGAGACCAGCAAAGATAGACCCAGCAATGTGAGTGTGACCAGCGTTCCCTTGTACCTTTGGAGGTACAGTGCAAACCCAGCGAGCAACAGAGAAAACGCAACCTGGCCGCCCAGTGAAAACCGGATCGACAACATCCACACAAAAATTACGACAGTTGCTGTCAGAACGCTGGACCTGACTCCGGTAAGAGACCATACGTGGGCATGCGTCAACCACTTGCCAAAAGTCGTCGGCTTGCCCTGCAGGTAGGGCACGCGTAAGCTTGCCTCAGCTGTCTTGCCCCAACGTTCGCGCCAGAGGGAAAGCAGCAAATGGGGGCTCATCGGTTCAACGTATCGACTACCCACACTGCAAGGCTGGCCAAGTCATGGCTGGCTTGCCCATGGGGCGCATAAACCAGGACGGGTTGCTGAAATGCGAGCGCCTCGCCAACCGCCTCGTCACGATGGACGCGAATGGGAGCCAAGCGATCCCCAAATAGTTGACTCAAAAAATCGGCAACGTCCCGATTCAGCGCATCGGTCCGGTCTACTTGGTTCAGAAGATAGACGCATTTCGACCGGTCAAATGCGGGTGGCAACGACTGCAGGCAAGCTTCCATCGCAGGAATGGTCGCATACGATCCGGCATCGGCAAGCAGAATAACCAACACAAGATCTGCGCACGCAAGAACCTGCTTCAGATAGACCGATGGCCCGGGGGGGGTATCGATCAATACCACGGCATCATTGCTCAATCCGGCCCGCTCAATTTGGTAGCCGACCCAGTCGTGTTGCGTTGCCAGCAGTGCCTCGAACGCTTCCCTTTGAATCTCTTCCACTTCGCCATAAGGAAGACATGCCACATCAAACGCGCAGGGCAGCATGGCTTCGTTCCAAGGGGCACTTGCTAGCGACTGCTGGCAGACTCCGGACTGCGTCCTGCCATCCAACCCAAAGTGCCAATGGAGTGCGTTTTGCGGATCAAGATCGACGACCGATACCCGGGACGGACCGAGAGCTGCTGCCATCGCCGCCGCAAGGTTGCTGGTGACTGAGGTTTTACCAACTCCCCCCTTCATTGAAACGACACCAATAACGCTCATCGTTTACCCAAGCGGCCCATGAACGATGCCGACTTTACCGGAGGCCTTTTGGCGGAATTCTTTTTCCCCTCCAGGCGGCTAAAAACCTGCGCGAGTGAATTTTCTGCTTGGGCTGGCTCAGTTTTGTCCGAAGGTACGTCCAAAGATGACGTCAGGTTGCCGGATGCCGGAGCGGGGCTATCCAGTTTCATATTCAGCGCGGCGAAAGGGGCCGCCACAAGGTCTATTGGAGTGGCGTTGGCCTTGCTCGGTGGCTGTTTGCGCTCGCCGGGTGCGGGTGCTTCTGCACGTGGTGGCTGAGATTCAGCTCTTGTCGCTGTATGGGGGGGTACGACGTTGGCTACTTTTGTGGACATTCTTTCCAGACTCTTGGCCATCTTCTCGCCCAAACCGGGTAGTGACAGCGCGGGTTTGCGTGTGGCGCTCTTTGCCGCACCATCTGTGTTGGTCCAGCTTAGACGATCATCTGCCGACAGCGCCGGCGGCAATTCGCCTATGTTGGGCGACATATTTCTGAGGAGTGGCCACTTTTGTTCCGCCGCCTTCGCAGACATAGCTGCGTCGTTCTGCAAATCTGCTTTGTCAGGCTTTAGCGACCGGAACAGCCCGGGTAGATCATTGTCAGAATGGTGCATGTCAATTCCCCCTACTTGTGCGCTATTTCCCTGGGCGCCCGAAATGAAAATGGACGCTCATTCCCTTGCAGGCGTTGTCCAGACTGCGCACAGCCATGGTGTTGCTGGCCCCGAGCGCATGAAATACGTTTTGATAAAACCCCTCCAACAAACCCACGCTCCATTCCAATGCGTCTTCGCCAAAAGCTTCTGCGAGCGGGCTTGCGTGATGAGCAATATCAATATGACTTTCTTTCTCCGCGAACTCAACCCATCCCCAATTGATCCGCATCCAAAAATCGTTAAGGCATTCTTCCAGTTGTACCAATGATTTTGCCGATTGGAAAAAATCGCTCGCGTCGCTAGCCCAGCGTTGCCCCATTTTGAAAAAGAGACGGCGTAAATCACTGGCCTCGTTGTGTTCTGCCATTTCGGTCGCCATGGCACGCAACATGGGCAGCCATTGAAGGGAGACTTGTTGCCCTCTGAAGTAGTTTTCTAGATGGTCGTTGGTCATATTGAATGCTCACAGTTATATCAAGCCGACTCTGCCGCACTCCAGAAGACACTGCGTTGGGTGTCAAACACAATGCAGTGGTGGCAGTCAGCATTCAGGGGCGCTCACGTTCAACATGTAGGGCATACGGCCAGAGCCCGACGAATTGATTGCCGCCATTGCCAACGGACCACCAGCAATTGGAGAGACCGTAGAGTAGACCGAGCGCCTTGCATTTTATCGGCATTTAACTTGTGTGTAAGTAAATGTAAACGGCGAGAGTTCGATGCATGCCTTTGAATACCCTATCTAGTATTTTGATATACTGCACGGGGTATACAGGAGTCAAGATGAACACAAATGTTTCCCGGTGTCAAAACTGCAGCGGGCGTTTTCTTCCCATGCAAGGGGTGCTGCTGGCGGCAATGCTGGTGTGGTACGTGCCTGGGCACGCCCAGGCGGTGCCGGTGCCGATAACGGTAGTTCAGGCTCAGTCGGTCGGTTCCGCCTACGAGTTGGATGGAGTCATTCAGCCGGTACGGCAAAGCACCATTTCCGCTCAGGCTGCGGGGCGGATTGTCACGCTGTCTGTGAAGTCGGGCGACAAGGTCCGTGCAGGCCAGGTACTGGCAGTCATCGATGACCGCGAAGCCGCGGCCGGAGTTCAGCGAAGCCAAGCACAGATCGGCCAGGCGGATGCGGAATTGCGCAATGCGAAGGCACAGGTGGAGCGCACGCGCGATTTGCAGCGAAAAGGATTTGTCAGCCAGGCGGCGCTGGATACGGCGGAGGCCCAGTACAAGGGGGCAACTGCTGCGCGTGATGTGGCCAGTGCCGGTGCGCTGCAATCCAGCATTTCCCAGGGATTCACCCGCGTCACTGCCCCGTATGACGGGTGGGTGCTGCAGACCCAAGCTGAGGCTGGGGACCTGGCGGTGCCGGGCAAGCCGCTGCTCACGATTTATGCGCCACTGCCATTGCGCGCTGTGGTGCAGGTGCCAGCCTCGCGTGCACAGGTGGTGCGAACTGCAGCGCAAACCCTGGTGCAGGTGAACACCGGGCAGGTTGCATCGGCCTGGGTCTTGCCAGTTGCCAGCAGCGCAGTGCCATCGGCTGACCCGGTTTCGCAGACCGGTGAGTGGCGTTTTGAGCTGGCTCCCAAAGACAGTGCCAATCTGCTTCCTGGTCAGCAGGTCCGGGTGCGCTTTGTCCTACCTCAAGGTGGCACGCAGGGCTCCAAAATGCTGGTGCCACAGGCAGCCATCGTGCGACGTGGTGAGTTGACTGCAGTCTATGTGGCCACCAAGGGTGCCTTCTCCTTGCGTGCGGTGCGGCTGGGCTCTGATCTGGGCGCACAGGGTGTCGAGATTCTGGCCGGAGTCCAAAACGGCGAGTCCATTGCGCTGGATCCCATCCGGGCTGGCTTTGCCAAGGCCGTTCCGGCTGCGCCCACAACGTCCGCCGCATCCGCAGCCAAAAAGTGAGCCGCACATGAACGCCAAACCGTCTGTGGGCATCTCGGGTCGCATTGCAGCAGCCTTTCAATCGAATGCACTAACGCCCTTGCTGGCGCTGGTTGCCATGCTGCTGGGCCTGTTCGCCGTGCTGGTGACGCCGCGGGAAGAAGAGCCGCAAATCAACGTCACGATGGCCAATGTGCTGATTCCCTTCCCGGGTGCCAGCAGCGTGGACGTCCAGAACATGGTTGCCCGACCGGCCGAGCAGGTGTTGGGCCAGATTGCGGGCGTCGAGCACACCTACTCTGTCGCGCGCCCTGGTGTGGCTGTTTTGACCGTCCAGTTCAAGGTGGGCGTGCCGCGTACCGAAGCGCTGGTTCGCTTGTATGACGTGCTCAATGCCAACCAGGATTGGCTCCCGCGCGACCTGGGCGCTCTGGCGCCCATCGTCAAACCCAAGGGTATTGACGACGTTCCGGTGGTCGCGGTGACCCTGTGGAGCAGGGATGCGCTGCCGGCCTCCGAACTCGAAGGCGTGGCCCACACGATCGAGGCTGAATTCAAAGCCGTCAACGGTGTGCGGGAAGTGCAGACCGTTGGCGGGCCTGGCCGGGCGATCAATGTGGTCATTGATCCGGCTCGTCTGCGCGCACGGGGCGTTGACCTGATTGCCTTGCGCAAGACCATTGCCGCCGCCAACTTTGGACTCCCGGCAGGAAGCGTTCTGGATACGTCCAGCGCTGCAGCGGGCGCGCAGATGCTGACGGTCGAGGCGGGTGAGTTCCTGCGCACGGCGGACGATGTGGCTGACCTGGTTGTGGGCAGCAGCAAGGGAGCGCCCGTATTCCTGCGGGATGTGGCAAGGGTCGAGGCTGGCGCGCAGCAGGCGCTGCGCTATGTCCGATTCACCCCAGGCGTCGCGGCAACCAATGGCACGTCTGCGGACTCCGCCCCAGCGGGCAGTGGGCAGTCTTTCCCGGCAGTCACCATCAGCGTGACCAAGAAGCCGGGTGAGAACGCTGTGGACGTTTCCCGTGCAGTGGTCGCGCGCCTGGATGTGTTGCGCAATGCGGTCATTCCGGCCAATTTCGAGGCCACCGTGACCCGTGATTACGGTGAAACGGCGGCGGAGAAGGCCAACAAGCTGATTCAGAAACTGGGCTTTGCCACGGGCTCCGTCATCCTGCTGGTGGGCCTGGCCCTGGGTCGCCGTGAAGCCATCATTGTGGGCTCGGCCGTCATACTGACCCTCACCGCCACGCTGTTTGCATCCTGGGCCTGGGGATTCACCCTCAACCGCGTGTCCCTGTTCGCGTTGATATTCTCCATCGGCATCCTGGTGGACGATGCCATCGTCGTCGTCGAGAACATCCACCGGCATCAGCAGTTGTCGCCGGGCACCCCACTGAAGGATCTGATTCCCGTCGCGGTGGACGAGGTCGGTGGCCCCACCATTCTGGCCACGCTCACGGTGATCGCTGCCTTGCTGCCCATGGCGTTCGTCTCGGGTCTTATGGGGCCCTATATGAGCCCCATACCGATCAACTCCAGTCTGGGCATGGCCCTGTCACTCGGCATCGCCTTCACCGTCACACCCTGGTTGGCACTGAAATTCATGCGCCAGCACGGCCATGCGGGGCACACAGTCGCGTCGTCGGACCATGCCACTGGCAAGCCATCCAGACTGCAAAAGCTGTTTGGACGCATTCTCACGCCGTTTCTGGAGAGCGCCCGCAAGCGCTGGTTGTTGCTGGGTGGAATCTTGGCGGCTCTGGTGCTGTCCGTGGGAATGGTCATGGTGCAATGGGTGGTCCTGAAAATGCTGCCCTTTGATAACAAGAGCGAGTTCCAGGTCGTCGTCGATATGCCGGCCGGCACGCCACTGGAAGATACGGCAGCCACCTTGCAGGACCTGGGCAGCTTCCTGTCCCAGCAGCCGGAAGTGCTGAACCTGCAGGCCTACGCTGGCACCGCATCGCCCATCACCTTCAATGGTCTGGTCCGCCAGTATTACCTGCGCGCCGACGCTGAGCAGGGTGATCTGCAGGTCAATCTGGTGGATAAGCACCATCGCAGCGAAAAAAGCCACGTGATCGCACAGCGCCTGCGTCCCGCCCTGGAGGAAATTGGTGTCCGCCACCACGCCCGGATCAAAGTGGTCGAAGTCCCACCAGGCCCACCCGTTATGTCACCGCTGGTTGCGGAGATCTACGGCCCGGATGAAGCCGGTCGCCAGAAGCTGGCCAGCCGCGTTGCCACGGCATTCGCTTCAACTGCTGACATTGTGGGAACCGACACCAGCCTGCGTGAGGACGCGCCCCGGGCCTTCCTGCGCGTGCGCAGGCAGCGCGCCGAGTCGCTGGGTATTCCAGTAGCAGCCATTGCCCAGACGGTGTCGTCGGCGCTATCCGGAACGGATGCGGCCTACCTGCACGACCAGCAGTCCAAATACCCGGTGCCGGTACGCATCCAATTGCCGCCCGAGAGCCAGGTCGGACTGGAAGCGCTGTTGGCCCTGCCCCTGCGGGCGGCCAATGGTCAACTGGTTCCGTTGTCGGAGCTGGTGCAGGTCGAGCGCGGCATCATTGACAAACCGCTTTTCACCAAGGATCTGCAGGGGGTGAGCTATGTCATGGGTGACATGGCAGGCAAGCTCGACTCCCCGCTGTACGGTCTGTTCGCAACCCGTTCAACGCTGGAGAAGACCGCCGCGCAGCAACAGGACCCAGTGGGGGAGTACTGGATTCATCAGCCCACCAACCCCTACAAGGAATACGCCATCAAATGGGATGGCGAGTGGCAAATCACGTACGAGACCTTCCGCGACATGGGCGCGGCCTATGGCGTGGGCTTGATCCTCATCTACCTCCTGGTGGTGGCCCAGTTCCGCAGCTACCTGACGCCGCTGGTCATCATGGCGCCCATTCCGCTGACCATCATCGGTGTCATGCCGGGCCACGCCCTGCTGGGTGCCCAGTTCACCGCCACCAGCATGATTGGCATGATCGCGCTGGCCGGCATCATCGTGCGCAACTCCATCCTGCTGGTGGACTTCATCGAGCTGCAGGTGCGCGAGGGCTTGCCATTCAAGACGGCGGTATTGCAGTCGGCCGTGGTGCGGGCCCAGCCCATTGTGTTGACCGGTGTGGCCGCCATGATTGGTGCCTTCTTCATTCTGGACGACCCCATTTTCAACGGGCTCGCCATTTCGCTGATCTTTGGCATCCTGGTCTCAACATTGCTGACCCTGGTTGTCATTCCCGTCCTCTATTACGCCCTGTACCGCCATCGCCAGGAGGCAAGGAGCGGTGCCGATGCTGCCTGATCCCGCTTGAAAACTACAACCCCTGAGGAGACAAACCATGGCACATATCATTATCGTTGGAGCTGGCATTGGCGGTTTACCCGCCGCCTATGAGATACGCGAACTGCTCGGCAAAGAGCACCGCGTGACCGTCGTCAATGCGACGGACTACTTCCAGTTCGTTCCCAGCAACCCGTGGATAGCGGTGGGCTGGCGGGAACGGGAGCAGATCACCGTTCCCATTGCCCCCTATCTGGCACGCAAGGGCATAGACTTCTTTGCGAAGGCCGTGACCACCATCGACGCGCCGGCCAACCGCCTGACGCTGACGGATGGCACCACGCTGGACTATGACTACCTGGTGATCACGACCGGGCCAAAGCTCGCGTTCTCCGAGGTGCCAGGCGCCGGTCCGGTGAGCTCGGGCGGTGGTGGATTTACCCATTCTGTTTGCAGCGTGGACCACGCGCAGGCGTTCTTTGCCGACTACCAGAAGTTCCTGGATAACCCGGGTCCGGTGGTCATTGGGGCCATGCCGGGCGCCAGTTGCTTTGGCCCGGCCTACGAGTTCGCCTTCATCCTGGATACCGACCTGCGCAAGCGCAAACTGCGCAACAAGGTGCCAATCACCTATGTGACCAGTGAGCCGTATATCGGGCATCTGGGCCTGGGCGGCGTGGGCGACAGCAAGTCCATGCTCGAGTCGGAAATGCGCAACCGCGACATGAAGTGGATCACCAATGCCAAGACCACCCGCGTCGAAGATGGCAAGCTGTTCGTGACGCAGCTGGATGACCTGGGCGCGGTGTACAAGGAGCACGAAGTGGGCTTCAAGCTGTCCATGATGCTGCCGGCCTTCAAGGGCGTGGATGCCGTGGCCGCCGTGCCCAACCTGTGCAACCCGCGCGGCTTCGTGCTGATCGACGAGCACCAGCGCAGCAAGGCCTACCGCAATATCTTTTCCGCCGGCGTATGCGTCGCTATTCCCCCGGTCGAAGTCACCCCGGTGCCGACCGGCACGCCCAAGACCGGCTACATGATCGAGAGCATGGTGGGTGCGATTGCGCACAATATTCTGGATGACCTGAATGGGCGCCCGGCCGAAGCCAAAGGCACGTGGAACGCCATTTGCCTGGCCGACATGGGTGACACTGGCGCGGCCTTTGTGGCGCTGCCCCAGATTCCGCCGCGCAATGTGAACTGGTTCAAAAAGGGCAAGTGGGTCCATCTGGCCAAGATTGCGTTTGAAAAGTATTTCATTCGCAAGATCAAGAACGGGACGTCCGAGCCCATCTACGAAAAATACGTGCTCAAGGCCCTGGGCATTGTGCGTCTGGCGGATCGCAAGAAATAAGCCGGACCTTTATCCATTTTTATCAGGAGTATTAATATGACCGTCGATCGTTTCATCCATATCTTTGCGGGAACCTTCATCCTGCTGTCATTGGCACTTGGAGTGAACGGCAGCCCATTGTTTGTGTCGCAGTGGTGGCTGGCATTCACCGCGTTTGTGGGCGTCAATCTGTTTCAGTACGGCATCACCAATATGTGCCCGCTGGGCTGGATGCTCAAAAAGCTGGGCGTGCCCGAGGGCAGCGTGAGCTGCCAGCGCTAATTGGGCCGGCATCCGACAAACTTGAGAAATTGAAACGAAAATGGCCACCTCATCACCACAAACCAAAGAGGCCTGTTCCGTGACCGTATTGAATCAAGTGGAAGCCCGCACCGACGTGCTCAACCGCCTGCGCCGCGCCGAAGGGCAGATTCGCGGTATCCAGCGCATGGTGGAAGAGGGCGAGAGTTGTCTGAAGATCGGCCAGCAGTTTTCAGCGGTCCGCAAAGCGCTGGACAGCACCTACCTGCGCATGACGGTCTGCTTCATGGAGCAGGAACTGCAGGCCCGCATGCACCCGGATGCGGAGCAAAAGGCCGACCTGGACATCATGCTCAAGGACCTGGAGACCCTACTCGCCCGCATGGGCTGATGCAATCACGCCCCCACCCAGGCAGACATCGCCGTCGTACAGCACGGCCGACTGCCCTGGTGTGACGGCCCATTGGGCCTCGGGGAAGGTCAGCGCGAACGCCTGCTGGCTGGCGCTGTCCACGTGGCACGGCGCATCGCTTTGCCGGTAGCGGGTCTTGGCAGCCAGTTCCATTGTCGTCGGCGGGGCGCCTGCAATCCAGCTGGCATCCTGCGCAGTCAGCGTGTGCGATTGCAGCCACGGGTGGTCATGCCCCTGCACCACCCACAACGTATTGGTCTGCATGTCCTTGCGCGCCACAAACCAGGGCGCGTGTTCGCCACCCCCTTTTTGTGCACCCTTGGCCTTGATGCCGCCAATGCCCAAGCCCTGGCGCTGGCCCAGCGTATAAAAACTCAGACCCTGGTGCTGGCCCAGCGCACGACCAAATCCGCGGCTGCCGGGCTGGCCGGTGCCGTCGCGGATGGGACCGGGCTCTTTCTGGATGTAGCGGTTCAGGAATTCGCGGAATGGCCGCTCGCCAATGAAGCAGATGCCGGTGGAGTCCTTCTTCTTGGCGTTGGGCAGGCCCATGTCCAGCGCAATCTGGCGCACCTGGGTTTTGTGCAACTCGCCCACGGGAAACAGCGTTTTGGACAATTGCGCCTGGTTCAGACGGTGCAGGAAATAGCTCTGGTCCTTGGACGGGTCCCGACCCTTCAGCAGCTCAAACAGGCCATTGGCGGGGTTCTGGCGCACGCGGGCGTAATGCCCGGTGGCAATCTTCTCGGCGCCCAACCGCATGGCGTGGTCGAGGAATGCCTTGAACTTGATCTCGGCGTTGCACAGGATGTCGGGGTTGGGGGTGCGCCCGGCCTGGTACTCGCGCAGGAATTCGGCAAAGACCCGGTCCTTGTACTCGGCGGCAAAGTTGACGTGCTCGATTTCGATGCCGATCACGTCGGCCACGGCGGCGGCGTCCACAAAGTCGATGTTGGACGAGCAGTATTCGCTGTCGTCATCGTCTTCCCAGTTTTTCATGAAGATGCCGATGACTTCATGCCCTTGGCTCTTCAACAGGTGCGCCGTAACCGCCGAATCCACACCGCCGCTGAGGCCCACCACCACTCTTTGCTTGCTCATGCTGTGATTTTAGAGCGTCGGCTTTGGCCAGGTCATTCTGATCAAAATTGGCACCTAGCCCTCGTGGATATTGCCTAAGTAGCTATAAAAATAGTAGCGAATGCACTCAGATGAAAGCACTGGGATCTGCGTGAACCAGGTCCAGCGGGTGCCGTTTGCCCCGCAAATAGTCCTCCGTGCACTGCAGGACCAGCGGGCTGCGGTGGCGCGCGGTGCTGGTGCGAATCTCGTCGGGCGTCATCCAGACGGTGCGCACGATGCCGGTGTCCAGCGCGCGATCCGGGTCGTGCAGGCCCAGTTCCCCGCAGAAAGCAAAGCGCAGATAGGTGATGCCATTACCGTCACTGCGCTGCTGGCGCGACAGGTAGATGCCCACCAGTGCGCGCGGTGTGAAGGCGAAGGCGGTTTCCTCCAGCGTCTCGCGTGTGCAGGCGTGCGGCAGTGATTCGCCGCTGTCCAGGTGCCCAGCCGGGTTGTTCAGGCGCAGTCCGTCGTCGGTTTCCTCTTCGACCAGCAGAAATCGGCCGTCCCGCTCTATCACGGCGGCGACAGTGACATGGGGCTTCCAGCGTGTGTCCATGCTCCATTATGCGAGGCGGCGCCTATCCATCGGCAGTTTGATGCACATCAGCGCAGACCCCGCAAAGAACGGGGTTAAATTCAGTTAAGCTTTCAGGTGGCTTACGTCTCGCACAGCTTCCATGCAGTGCAGGACATGGGTTTTTGCAATAACTAGTCGAGGAGTCGCTTCATGGAAACGGGTGTATCTACAGGAACGGCACAGCGCATTGGCGTGCCCCGCGAGATTTTTCCGGGTGAAAAACGTGTGGCGACAGTCCCCGAGGTGGTGGAGAAGCTGATCAAGCTGGGCTTCAAGGTCGCCGTGGAATCCGGTGCCGGTGCGCTGGCCAACTTCAGTGATGACACCTACCGCGCAGCCGGCGCCGAGGTCATTGAAGGTGCCGCCAACCTGTGGTCCACGTCGGACATCGTGTTCAAGGTGCGTGGCCCGACGACGGAAGAAGTCGCGCTGATGCACGAGGGCCAGACCCTGATCAGTTTCATCTGGCCGGCGCAAAACCCCGAATTGATGCAGCAACTCACGGCGAGGAAGGTGACCGTGCTGGCGATTGACGCGCTGCCGCGCACGCTGAGCCGGGCCCAGAAGATGGACGCGCTGACTTCCCAGGCCGGCGTTGCCGGCTACCGTGCCGTGATTGAGGCCGCCAACGCCTTTGGCCGTTTCTTCAACGGCCAGATCACGGCCGCGGGCAAGGTGCCACCGGCCAAGGTCTTCATCGCTGGTGCCGGCGTGGCTGGCCTGGCCGCCATTGGTACCGCAGCCAGTCTGGGCGCCATCGTGCGCGCCAACGACACCCGCGCCGAAGTGGCGGACCAAGTGGTGTCACTGGGTGGCGAATTCGTCAAGGTGGATTACGAAGAAGAGGGCTCCGGCGGTGGTGGTTACGCCAAGGTGATGAGCGAGGGCTTCCAGCAGGCGCAGCGCGCGATGTACGCCAAGCAGGCCCGGGAAGTTGACATCATCATCACTACGGCGCTGATTCCCGGTAAGCCGGCGCCCCGACTGATCACCGCCGAGATGGTGCAGAGCATGAAACCGGGCAGCGTCATCGTGGATATGGCGGCTGAGCAAGGCGGCAACTGTGAACTGACCGATCCCGGCCAGGTCGTCGTGAAGCATGGTGTGACCATCGTCGGCTACACGGATCTGGTCAGCCGTCTGGCCCGGCAGTCGTCGACGCTGTACGCCTCCAACCTGTTTCGCCTTGCCGAAGAACTGTGCAAAACCAAGGATGGCATCATCGACGTCAACATGGACGACGACGCCATCCGCGGCCTGACGGTCATCAAGGACGGCGAAGTTACTTGGCCGGCGCCCGCGCCCAAGCTTCCTGCCGCAGCAACCAAGCCGGCGGCGGCACCCTCGGCAGCACCTGCGGCGAAAAAGGGCCACGGTCATGGCGGCAGCAGCGAGCCGATGGCCGGCAGCAAACTGGCCGTCATGTTTGGCATCGCTGCGGCGCTGTTCTGGTTCATCGGCGCCA
>JBBQLM010000013.1:0-95585 GCA_038327925.1 Burkholderiales bacterium
AGCGGTGCTTCATCGGGTATCAACTTCAACTGCTGTATTCCTACGCGACAGCACGCATAGTGGCTCTGTGGGCCAATTGCGGTCGGCGGCCAATAACCGGCATTAGGAAGACAATTGGCGGGCTTATAGCGCCATAGGCTAAGACCTCATTGGCAACCCATATCGCGCAGTCTCTCAACAAGCCGCTGATATGTAAGCGGGTTTCAGATCTTTCCAGTCGATGGATTGGGGAGACTGAAAAATGTATTGCAAATATGTTCCGGGAGGCCACCGCAGAGAACGCGGTCCTACTCCTGGATGAGGGGGACAGCTTCTTGCGTGACCGGCGTCTTGCACGCGCTTCATGGGAGGTGACGCAAGTAAATGAACTCCTGCAGCAAATGGAGTCATTCAAGGGTGTATTCATTTGCGCTACGAATCTGATGGAGGACATTGATTCGGCCGCACTGCGGCGGTTCACCTTTAAGGTCAAGTTCTTGCCCTTGGACGACCCGCGTCGCCGTCGCATGCTGGCCCGCTTCGCGCTGTCGAATGCCGATGCAGACTTACCGCGTCCAATTTGTGATCGGCTCAGCGCATTGTCGGAGTTGGCGCCCGGAGACTTCGCGACCGTTCGCCGCCAGGAGGTACTGATTGATGAGCGGTTTAGCCTCGAAGCCTGGATCACTGAACTGGAGCGCGAACACGCACTGCGAAACCCCTCGCTCAAAAGGCGTGTGGGCTTTGTATAGCACTAAAGTAATCCCATCATTAATGACAAGCAATATGAGAATTCCAAATTTTCCAGAGCTTGCAGCGCTACCATCTGGAGAGAGTGAAAGTTATGCGCAGCGCATGCATCCCGAGCCGCGCTTCTACAAGTACCGCTGGTGGGTTTTCTGGCGTGATAGTGCTTGCGACGGACGTACCTTTCTGGACGATCAATATTCAATGTCTACTGCTGAAGCCATGGCATTGATCGAGGAGCTAGCGCAGGAGCAGCGCGGCGACATCTTTGTGCAACACGGAAATAGGCTGCAAACTGTGATTACAGGGGAGAAGATGATGCCGAATAAAGCTGAATTGATACAGACATTGCGGTCGTATTTCAGTAACCAAGTAAGCATGTCGGAGTGCCTAAAGGTGCTTGGCGAATCCGGGGGCGACCTTGAAGGTGCAATGGTCCTTCTGAATGAACGCGGCCTGGTGGAACAAGGCCACAGCTTGAAGGCTACGGACTTGAGAGTTCCGGATGACGCTCCCGAAGGTTGGGCATACATACTGGCCAAGGTGGATCGTTATTTGCGACTTGGCGCAGACATCTATCGCAAGGGCGATATGCTGCAGATGCCGGATATTGTATGGGATGAGAATTGTCTCGAAGGCGTTCGCAGATGCTTTCGTCAGTTCGCGTCAGGCAAGGGATACCGGGTTGAAAGTCCTATCGAAAACGTTGGAATTTCCGACTTTTCCGCAGCACTCAAGACACTCCACTTCAGAAGGTTGAAGCAAGTCGCTTTCTCGCCAGATGCGGAGACTGAGCAAAATGGGCAAACGGTGTTTTTAGACAAAATCCAATTTAAGCACCTTTCTATGAATTTGGATTAAATTCAACAGTCCAATTCAGCTCACCCAATATTCTTGACGGCCAGCACTGGACAAGACACGGATAGGAGAAGCTCTTGGGCGACGCTACCCAAAAGAAGTTTGCCGACCGGCGAACGTTTTCTCAGTCCAATAATTAGCACCGATACCTGCAATGACTCGACCAACGCTTCAATCTCCTCGACGGCGTTGTGACCGCGAACGAATTGCTTTACTTCCGCATCCAGGCCGGTGCTCGCCAACAATTTCTGTACTCGCTCAAATTCATGCGCGTCAGCGAACGCCGGGTCGTCCTTCCTTCCTCCCGGGGAGGCATTGACAACCACCAGGCGCTCGTTGCGACGCGTCGCAATTTCAATGCCCTTGTCCAAAGCAGTTTGGCCCTCGGGGCGTGGCACGTAGGCAACAAGTATCGTCATGATATTTTTACTTCTTCAAAATAATTGAGGTCAACAACAACCCTGCAATGCCGGCTCACCGGGCAAAATACAGATCGTGCAAGTGATCAAGACTGACCTCGGCAGCAGCCTGGGACAAGATCACCTTACCGCTTTGCATCAGGTAGACGTGATCTGCCACGCTGACGGCTCTATGCGTGTTTTGTTCCACCAGAATGATGGTTCGACCACCCTCCTTGAGCCGACCCAGAATCTCGAACAGCTCGTTCACCATGACCGGTGCCAAGCCCAGCGAAGGCTCGTCAATGATCAATAACTTCGGGTCTGCCATGAGGCCGCGCGCCATCGCCAGCATTTGCGCCTCACCACCCGACAGCGAACCGGCCAGTTGCTTGCGTCGTTCACTGAGTCGGGGAAACATCTGATAAGACCTTTCGAGGTTTTCCCTAACGAGCGCTCGGTGCTGCTTCGGAAACGCGCCCATGATCAGGTTTTCCTCGACGCTCATGTCACGAAAGGTCATACGGCCTTCCGGAATCATGGCCATGGATACGTCAGCCATCTTCCATGTCGGCATCCCATTCAAGGTCTTGCCATTGAGCTTGACCTCACCCTGCAACACTGGGATAAGGCCCATGATGGATCGCAGCAAGGTCGTTTTTCCCGCGCCATTGGGACCGATAATCGTGGTCAACTGACCACGGGCAATCGTCAGTGACACGTCCCACAGGACGTTGATCGCACCATAGCCGGCGCGAACATTGCAGATCTCAAGCATGTGCACCTCCTGTGTAACTTTTGATGACGGCCGGATTGCTGAACACTTCGTCCGGTGTTCCCTCGGCAATCAATTCGCCAAAGTTAAGCACCGCCACCCGTTGGCAAAGATTGCTGATGGTTTCAATATCGTGCTCAATGATGACGATGCCCACCGAAAACTTGCGGTGCAGTTCCTTGAGCATCGTCATGAAGTGCCGCTTGCCTGTTGTTTCCAGACCGGCAAACACCTCGTCGAGCAATAGCAATTTTGGATTGGTCGCCAAGGCCTTGGCCACTTCAAGCGCCTTCAATTCCGTCAATGCGAGCTCAGTCGCTGCATTGCGTTCGCTCTTTGCGCCAAGGCTTGTGAACTCAAGGATTTCTTCAATCTTGTTCTGATCGATCTTTCCGGTTCCAAAGCGCTGGGCGACGGTCAGGTTCTGCCTGACCGTCAGTTCATGCATCGGTTGTGGAACCTGGAAGGTTCGACCGATACCCATCCGTGCACGCTGGTACAGCGGCGAGCCAATCACATCGACGCCGTCAAATGTGATCTGGCCGCTGGTCGGGCGCACCAAACCCGAGATCGCATTGAAGAGCGTGGTCTTCCCCGCGCCATTCGGCCCGACGAGACCCACGACGTCGTGTGTTCCAACGGCGAGCGTCACATTGTCCAGCGCGGTAAGCCCGCCGAACCGTACCGAAATGTCCTTAAGCTGCAACATGGTTTCTCCTTGTCCACTTGCGCAACAGCGACATCAAGCCATCCGGGCTGAACACAATCATCGCGACCAGCAATACGCCGAGCACCAGTTGGTGCCCCGATGGAATGATGTTCTTGAAGATCAACTGGTCAATCAGGTACACGACCACCGCACCGACAACTGGTCCCGTGATGGTGCGATAGCCACCAAATATGGCCGCCACGATCGGCAAGGTCACCCAAATTCCGCTGAAGGCGTAATCCGGCTCAAGAAAGTTGATGTAGTGTGCGTTGAAGGCACCCACCATGCCACACATGAACGCCGACACCAGCAACATGAGGCCTTTAAGCAGCGTGCTGTTGACGCCGACGACCCGGGTAGCATCTTCACTTTCGTGCATCGCGCGCAATGCCAGACCGTATTGACTGCGACGAATGTATTGATAGATCGCTGCGAACGCCAGAACAATGGTCAGGATGACTAGGTAACCGCCAGTCTTACTGCTCAGGTCATATCCGAGTATTTCGGGCAAGCGCGGAATGTTGGACAACCCGCCAGCGCCGCCGGTCACCGAAGTCCATTGCGTCGAAAGAATCCGGAAGATATGGGCATAGGCCAGAATCGCCAACGCAAAATAGGGCCCCCGCAGGCGCAACACCGGCAGCATGGCCAGCGACGCAACCACAGCGCCGACGCCACCGAGCATGATTGAAATCAGGACTGGAACGCCTAGCTTCAAGCTCAGGATCGAAGAGGCATAGGCACCGACGCCGAAAAATGCGGCGTGTCCAAAGCTGACCATTCCACCCAGATTGCCAAGCAATGCCCAGGACAGCGCAACGCCACCTATAACCATCGCGGCGACGACCAGGCTCATCACATAGTTGTCGCTGCCGAACACCAGCGGCACGGCGACATAAACCGTCAACAGCATGACGGCAATCGTCTTGTTGAATTTCATCCTCGTCTCCCTTTTGCGCCGAACAGACCGTTCGGCATAACGAACAGCACCAGAAGAAACAGGCTCATGCCAACGAGTTCCTGCAATGCAGAACTGGCCAGCGTGACGGTGAGCGCTTCCGCGATGCCAAGCAACAATGCGCCTATCAGCACACCGGGGATCGAGCCGATGCCGGCCAGCACCGTGATGATGAAGGCCTTGACCGTCAGAACACTGCCATAGGCAGGGCTGACAACGCCATAGCTGTAAAGCGCTACGCCGGCAACGGAGGCCAGGATGCCGGCGACGACGAACGAGACCAACTCGGTGTAGCCGGGATCGATTCCCATCAATTTGGCTGCATCACGGTTGCTCGATACCGCGCGCACCGCGCGCCCATACCAACTGCGGGACAGCCACCACCAGAGGCCAACCATCATGACCAGACTGACGACGAAGAACAGAACCTCGCTACGCATGCTGTAGAACGGGCCCAACACAATGGCCTCCTGCATCCAAGTGGAACCGGTGGAACGCACGTCGGCCTTCCAGATCAACAAGATGAGATTGGTCAGGATCACGCCAATGCCGTAGGTGAGGATCAGTGAGTTGATCTCCCGATCCTTCTTGATGCGACCGACCACGAAGTAGACCATGACCGACGTCAGGCACACCAGAACCAAGGCAATCGGTATTGCGAAGATCGGGTTCCAGCCCAAGCCCGCCTCCACAGAGTAGGCGATGTAGGCTGACAACAGCACCAGTTCCCCGTGTGCTAGGTTGATCACTTTCATCGCGCCGAAAACCAACGCCAGGCCAAGTGCGATCAAAGCGTACGATCCACCCTGTAGCGCCCCCGAGTAGAGCGCTTGCAATATCAATTCCGTCATATCATCATCCCGTTGATTGGTTGCAGTGTGGAAGCGTTGGCCGCATCTCTGGTGCTAACACTTCCACTGCCTGGACCATTGCCTACCAGGGTACGCCTGGGAAGTTAGCTTTGCCCGTTGCGTCTGCCTGCGGCCAGACGATGACAATCTTGTTGCCTTGGTGCTGGCCCATGCGATGGCTGAAGTTCAGGTTGTCGCCATTGCTACCAAACTGGACGCGGCCGATCAGGGTTTCCACATCGGTCTTTCGCATCTCCTCGGCGACACCGTCTTTCTTCAGCGTGCCCTTGTCAGCGGCGCGCGCCATGGCGTTGAACAACAGCATCGACTGGACATAGCCAAACTGACCCAGATAGTCGGGCTCCTTCTTGTACAGCCGCTGATAGGCTTCGTTGAAGGACTTGCCTTCAGCCGTCTTGAACTCTGCCGGGAATGACAACACCGCCGTACCGTAGACATTGGGCATCAGGTCCGGAAAGTCGGCGGCCATTTTCGGCGTGGCCAAGGACCACACACCGACCATCGCTTTAACACTGGGTTTGAGAACCCGCGCCGCACGAAGTATGCCGACGTAGTCATTCTCATATCCCACCATTGCAATGACTTCCGATTTGTCCTGCAACTTGATCTTGTTGATGATCGGCTTGAAATCGGTCATGGCGGGATCGAAAGCGTGCGTTACCACGGTCACGCCTTTGGGTGCCAGCGTTTTCTCGAGATCATGGGCCATGCCCGACGTCGCTTCCTTGGTCGAATACACAATCGAGACGGACTTGACCTTCAGGTCACTTAGCAGTCCGACCATGGCCTTCTGGTAGCCGGCGGAATTGTTGATGCGAAAGAAATTCTTGCGCCCACTGTTGACCAGACTGTCATCGACGCCGCCCGACGTGACATAGACGAGGCCGAGTTTGCCGGCAGCGTCCGATGCGGGAGCGATATTGTTGGAGCCGTAACCGCCATCAATCGCCAAAACGCCTTGGCTGGCCAGTTTCTCGACCGCTGCAATCGCCTTGGCAGGTGCCGACTCGTTGTCAACCGTGATGGCCTTGATCTTGTGTTTGCCGTTTGTCTTGTTAAAGACGTCTACCGCAACCATGATTCCTTCTTGCATGCCGGCTCCGACGCGGGCCAAGGCGCCCGTCATGGGCAGCTCCACACCAACCAATAATTCTTCTGCCTGGGCAGTGGACAGACCGAGTCCACATGCCACGAATGCTGCCAGACCTATGCGTGTAAAAGTTTTGTTCATTATTTCCGTCTCGTTAGTTATTGCGAACAGGCCCTCTGAGGGACCGGTTGGGAACATTTGGCGGGCGCCACCACCAAGGTGCAGCGTCCACGATTGCCTATCTGTGATGTATCTATGGTTATCTCGCGCTCCTTTCAATGCAGTCGCATGGCATCAGACAATGCCTTTGGCCACCAACTCGGAAACCTTCTCGTCGGACATGGATAGCAGCGACTGCAGGACCTGCTTCGTATCCTCGCCCAACCGAGGTGGTGCACTGCGTATCGGCAAGCGTTCACCGTCAAATCGGTAAGGCGGAGCCAATACATGCACACTTCCAGCCTCAGGGTGAGGCATCGTCGTGACCAGTCCGGCATCGAGCGCCCTTTTCGACGTAAGTGCCTCATGCAGACCGGCCACCTCACCACAGGGTATTCCGGCCTGCGTCAGTCGATCAAGCAAGTCCTTGCGTTTGCGACTCAGAATCTCGCGCTGGATCTCGGGCACCAGCAACTCCCGATTGGTTGTGCGGTTCAAGTTGGTCTTGAAGCGCTCGTCCGCGGCCAGATCAGGGCGTTCGATCACTTCTGCGCAAAAGCGCGCGAACTGGGCGTTGTTGCCGCAGGCGATCACCACCGGTCCGTCCTGTGCCTCGTAAACGCCGTAGGGCGTGATGGACGGATGTGAATTTCCAAAGCGGGGCGGATCTTCTCCCTTGAGCAACGCTTCGAGCCCATAGTAGGCTGTGATCATCAGGCCGCACTCAAACAGCGCCATCCCGATGTGCCTTCCTTTGCCCGTCTTTTCCCGCTCATACAGCGCCGCCAGAATTGCTTGCGCCGCATACATGCCGGTAACCATGTCGACCACCGCCACTCCGAATTTCAAGGGCGGCTGACTGGCCTCGCCATTGAGCGCCATCAGACCGGCTTCGCCCTGGATCACGAGGTCATAGCCAGGGCGTGCAGCTTCCGGTCCGATGCGGTCGTAGCCGGTAATGGAGCAGTAGATCAACTCCGGATGCTGGGCACTGAGTTGCTCGTAGCCGAGACCCATCTTTTCGATGCCGCCGAACTTGAAATTCTGGATGATGACGTCGCTTTTCTGCGCCAGTTCACGCACGATCTCCTGCGCTTCCGGCTTCTGCAGGTCCAGCGTGATCGAGCTTTTGTTTCGGTTGACGCTGTTGAAGTAGGCCGTCTCGGTGGAACCGATGCGCAAGCCCCAGTCGCGCGTGTCGTCACCGCGCTGCGGGTGCTCGACTTTGATCACTTCGGCGCCGAGATCGGCCAGCACCATGGCGCACCAGGGACCGGCAAGGATGCGGGAGAGATCGAGAACGCGCACACCTGATAGCGGCAACGATGATTTTGTGTCTGACATCAATATTCCAGTGATTCAACAATTCGCTGTGCTCGAGCGCAACGACAGGCGCGGCGTCGCATCAAGGCGCATGGGGCTTACTCCGCAGCTCGCCAAAATTCGCTGGCCGCTTGGTCAGAAAAGCACCGATGCCTTCGGCGGCTTCGTCGTCGCCTTGCGACGCGACCATGAACTGCGCTTCGAGTTCCATCTGAGTCGCCGCGTCAACGCCAAAGGCGTTCCAGCACAAGGCTTTGATGCGAGCGTTTGCGCGCGTAGGACCGGAAGCGATGCGCGCTGCCAGTGCCACGGCCTCGCCCAGGACGGCACCGTTGTCAACCAACCGGTTCACCGCGCCCAGCGCGTGCAGACGCTCGCTACCGATGCGCTCGCCGGTCAGGCACAGTTCACTCAGGACCTGGCGCGAGACGAATTCCGCAAGGAATGCAGTGACACCGCCATCTGGCGTGAGCCCGACCTTGGCATAGGCCACAGAGAAAAATGCGTCGCGGGCGACGACCAGCATGTCGCAGGCCAGCACGATCGACATACCGGCACCAACGGCGCCGCCTTCTACAGCAGCAATCACAGGCTTGCTGCATTGGCGAATGGCGCGGATCAAATCATGCAAACCATATAGGCGCGCGCGCCGCTGCGCCGGGGCCATGGTACGGCGCAGGGCCAACCGGCCGAGGTCACCGCCCGAACAGAAGAAATCGCCACTGCCGGTCAGAACAATCGCACCAACCGTGGCATCGCTCTGGGCATCGACCAGCGCCGCCGGCAGTTCCGCATACAGCTCTGTTGTCAGCGCATTGCGCTTGGCCGGATTGTTGATACACAGGATGCGCACCGCGCCTTCCTGCCGACTTAATACTGCGCTATTCATGCAGCGAGTTGCTTTCCAAGCGCAATGTAGCGCTGCAGATGGTGGTCTTCATCGCCGAGCTGGTGGTCGATCATGACCAGACGCTTGGCGTAGTGGGCCAGAGGCAGTTCCCAGGTCATGCCGATGCCGCCGTGCATCTGCACCGCTTCTTCGGCCACCCGGGCCCCGATGCGCCCGATGCTGAACTTGGCTGCCGACAGCGCTCGCTCGCGGGTCAGGCGATCGGCCTCCATGGCGGCCGCGGCATTGATCACGGCCGAGCGTGCTTGTTCGATCTCCAGCAGCACATCGGCCATGCGGTGTTGCAAGGCCTGGAAGCTGCCGATAGGCACGCCGAACTGCTTGCGCGTCTGCAGGTACTCGAGTGTGTACTGCTTGGTCACATCCATCGCACCTAGGGCCTCGGCGCACAGGGCCAGCAGGCCCCAGCCTAAGGCCAACTCCAGCGTGGCAAAGCCCTGCCCCACCGCGCCCAACAGGGCATCGGTTCCCAGTTGCACGCCGTGCAGGCTCAACTCGGCGGCACGCCCACCGTCGATGCGGCAGTAGCCGCGCAGGTGGACACCGGCCGCATCGGCCGGCACAAGAAAAAGCGAGATGCCGTCCTCAGACTCGATGTCGCCCGACACCCGGGCACTGACCAACAGCAGTTGCGCGGCCTGGGCCTGCAGCACCACGGCCTTGGCGCCATCGAGTTGCCAGCCAGTGGCCGTCGCCTTGGCGCAGGTGGCCACGCGCGACAGTTCGTAATGGTTGCCGGGCTCGTCATGCGCCAGGGCGGCCACCGTGCTGCCGTCGATCAGGCCTGCCAACGCCGCCTGCTGCGCCGGGCTGCCGGTCGCAGTCAAGGCCCGACCCACGATCAGCGCGCCCAGAAAGGGTTCGACCACCAGGCCGCGGCCCAGGCTTTCGAACACCACACTGACGTCAAAGCCCGCGCCGCCGAAGCCGCCCACGGATTCAGGGAACAAGGCGCCCAAGGCGCCGATCTCGGCCAGTTGCTGCCAGACGGCGGTGCTCAGGCCCTGCTCGCTGCCCGCCACCTGATTGCGCACCTCGAAGGGGTACTGCTCGGTGATGAAGCGGTTCAGCGTGTCCGCCAGCATGCGGCGGTCTTCGGTGTGTTCAAAGTTCATCGCGGTGTCCCTTGCTTCACAGGCCCAGGATCATCTTGGAGATGATGTTCTTCTGGATTTCATTGGAGCCGCCGAAGATCGACAGCTTGCGGTTGTTGAAGTAGTTGGCTGCTGCCTGGGCCGCTTCGGGCGGGCCCACGGGTTCGTCGGCATAGCCTTCGTACATGGCCTCTTCGATGAAGGGCAAGGCGTAAGGACCCATGGCCCGGCGCGTGAGCGAGGTGAGCTCTTGCCGGATCTCGGTGCCGCGGATCTTCAGCATCGAGCTCTCGGCACCCGGCACGCCGCCACCGGCCACGGCGGCGATCACGCGCAGGTTGGTGGTCTTCATGTTCTCGAGGTCGATCTCGACCTTGGCCAGGCGGGTGGCAAAGGACGGGTCTTCGATCAGGGGGCGGCCATGGCGCTGCACCTTGGCGGCGATGC
This sequence comes from Burkholderiales bacterium, assembly GCA_038327925.1. Taxonomy (GTDB): domain Bacteria; phylum Pseudomonadota; class Gammaproteobacteria; order Burkholderiales; family Burkholderiaceae_C; genus Allorhodoferax. Next base: position 10,320 of record JBBQLM010000013.1, read on the forward strand.
GCTTGAGGCGCTCAAGTGCTGCCACGCTGAAGCCAACGCCGGCGATGTTGGTGCGCTCGTAGGTCAGCAGGTACTTGGCGTAGGTCCAGCCTTTGTTCTCTTCGCCCACCAGGTTGGCCACGGGGACCTTGACGTCGGTGAAGAAGACTTCGTTGACCTCGTGTTCGCCGTCCAGCGTGATGATGGGGCGCACTTCCACGCCGGGGCTGTTCATGTCGACCAGCAAGAAGCTGATGCCCGACTGCTGCTTGGCCTCCTTGTTGGTGCGCACGAGGCAGAAGATCATGTTGGCGTGCTGGCCCAGCGTGGTCCAGGTCTTCTGGCCGTTGACGATGTAGTGCTCCCCGTCTCGCACGGCCGTGGTCTTGACCGAGGCCAGGTCCGAGCCCGAGCCGGGTTCGGAATAGCCCTGGCACCACCAGTCGTCGCCGTTCAGGATGCGGGGCAGCCAATACTGTTTCTGGGCTTCGCTGCCGTACTTGATCAGCACCGGACCCAGCATGTTGACGCCGAAGGGCACGATGCGCGGCGCACCGCCCACGGCACATTCGTGCTCGAAGATGAACTTCTGCACCGCGTTCCAGCCAGGGCCGCCGTATTGCGTGGGCCAGTGGTTGGCCAGCCAGCCGCGCTGATTGAGGATGGCGTGCCACTCGACCGAGTCGGCGCGGCTCAGGCGCAGCCCGGCCTTGACCTTGGCGCTCAGGCGGGCCGGCAACTGCTCACGCAGAAAGCCCTGCACCTCGGCGCGGAAGGCCTCTTCTTCAGGGGTGAAATTCAGGTCCATGGAGGCTCCGTGATCAGAAGATTTCGAACAGGCCTGCGGCACCCATGCCACCTGCGATGCACATGGTGACCACGGCCCACTTGGCCTTGCGGCGGCGGCCTTCCAGCAGCACATGGCCGGTCAGGCGGGCGCCGGTCATGCCGAAGGGGTGGCCGATGGAGATGGCGCCACCGTTGACGTTGAGGCGCTCATCGGGGATGCCCAGCTTCTGCTGGCAGTAGATGGATTGCGAGGCAAAGGCCTCGTTGAGTTCCCACAGGTCGATGTCTTCGACCTTGAGGCCGTGGCGGGCCAGCAGCTTGGGCACGGCGAACACCGGGCCGATGCCCATTTCGTCGGGCTCGCAGCCGGCAATCCCCAGGCCACGGAAGGCGCCTAGGGGCTGCAGGCCCAGGCGCTCGGCCTCGGCCGCCTCCATCAACACGCAGGCCGAGGCGCCATCGGAAAGCTGCGAGGCATTGCCCGCGGTGATGAACTTGTCGGGGCCATTGACCGGGGCCAGCTTGGCCAGTGCCTCGTAGGTGGTGCCGCGGCGGTTGCAGTTGTCGGCGGTGGCCGTCACCTCCTGCTTCGTGACTTCCTTGGTCTCCTTGTTGACCACGGCCATGGTGGTGGTGCAGGGCACGATCTCGTCGGCGTAGCGGCCGGCCAGTTGCGCCTCTTCGGTCTTGCGCTGGCTTTCGGCCGAGAAGCGGTCCTGCGCCTCGCGGCTGATGCCGTAGCGCTGGGCCACGATGTCGGCGGTCTCGATCATCGACAGGTACAGTTCGGGCTTGTGCTCGACGATCCAGGAGTCGAACGTAAGCTGGGCGTCGTCGCGGCTCTTGATGCCCGAGATGCTCTCCACGCCGCCTGCGATCATCGCGGGCACGCCTTCGGCCACGATGCGGCCGGCCGCCATGGCAATGGCCTGCAGGCCCGAGGCACAGAAGCGGTTGACGGTAGTGCCGCCGATGGACAACGGTAGGCCGGCGCGGATGACCGCCTGCCGGCCAATGTTGCGGCCGGTGATGCCCTCGGGGTAGCCGCAGCCCAGGATAGCGTCTTCGATCAGGGCCGGGTCGATGCCGGAGCGCTCGACAGCGGCCTTGACGGCAAAGGCGGCCAGTGTGGGGCCAGGGGTGATGTTGAACTCGCCACGGTGCGACTTGGTGAGCGGGGTTCGGGCGGTGGAAACGATGACGGCTTGGCGCATGGTGTGTCTCTTTTGAAATGGTTTATTCAGGCTTGTTGAGCGAATCGAAGTTGGCGCCCTTAGCGACCAATTCCACCAGCAGGGGCGAGGGCTTCCAGAACAGCGGATCGTCCTTGGCGAAGTCTTCGATGTCGGCCAAGATCTGCGGCAGCCCCACCATGTCGGCGTACTTCATGGGGCCCCCACGGAAACGCGGAAAGCCGTAGCCGTAGACGAAGGTCACGTCCACATCGAGCGGGCGCAGCGCGATGCCCTGGAGCACCACATTGGCCCCTTCGTTGACCATGGCAGCCATGTAGCGGCGCATGATCTCCTCATTGCTGAAGGCGCGCGGCGTGATGCCGGCGCGCTCGCGCTCGGCATCAACAATGACCAGCACCTCGGGATCCGGGCTACCCACGCGGGCACCGTTGGGGTACAGGTAATAGCCCCGGGCGGTCTTCTGGCCAAACCAGCCGCGCTCACAGATGCGGTCGGCGATCTGCACGTAGCGGGCCTGGGGGTCGCGGGTGGCGGCACGGCGCTTGCGCGTGGCCCAGCCGATGTCGCCGCCGGCCAGGTCAGACACCTGGAACGGGCCCATGGGATAGCCGAAGTCGCGCACCGCCTGGTCGATCTGGTAGGGCGAGGCACCGTCTTCCATCATGTGGTCGGCGGCCGCCCGGTACACCGCCAAGATGCGGTTGCCGATGAAGCCGTCGCACACGCCGGCGCGCACTGGCACCTTCTTGAGCTTTTGCGCCAGCGCGAAGGCGGTGGACACCACATCGGCACTGACCTGGGCGGGCACCACGATCTCGAGCAGCTTCATGATGTTGGCCGGCGAGAAAAAGTGCAGGCCCACAACATCCTGGGGTCGGCTGACGCTGCCTGCGATCTCGTCAATGTCGAGGTAGGAGGTGTTGGTGGCCAGCACGGCACCGGGCTTGCAGACGCGGTCAAGTTCGGCAAACACGGCCTTCTTGACGCCCATTTCCTCGAACACCGCCTCGATCACCAGGTCGACCTGGGCCAGCGCGTCGTACGACGTGCTGCCGCCGAAGCGCGCCATCACCGCGGCCTTGGCCTCGGGGCTCATGCGGCCCTTCGCGACCAGGCCGTCGTACACCTTCTCGACATTGGCGCGGCCCCGGGCGATGGACTCGGCATCGCGCTCGACCATGGTGACCGGCAGGCCGAAATCGAGCACCGACACCGCGATGCCGGCGCCCATGGTGCCGCCGCCCACCACCCCGATGGTGTTGAAGGGGCGCGGCTGGGCCGCCTTGGCCTCGGGCACCTTGACCACTTCGCGCTCGGAAAAAAAGGCATGGATCAGGCCGGCGCGCTGCGGGCTATCAATGCACTGCAGGAACAGCTCGCGCTCGCGCTTCATGCCTTCGTCAAAGGGCAGGTCGAGGGCGCCCTGCACGGCGTCGATGATCTTGAGGGGGGAGAACAGGCCCTTGCTCTTCTTGACCGTATCAGCCTTCAAAACGTCGAGCTGGGCTTGCGCTGCGGCCTTGTCGGCCAGGGCGGGGGCATCGCAGCTGCGGCGCACCGGCGCCTGCTGGGCCAGCAACTCGCCGGCATAGGCCAGGCCTTCGGCCAGGGCGTCGGGCGCCGTGCCCACGCGGTCAACCAGACCCAGCTTGAGGGCCTCATCAGCTCCGATCTGGCGGCCGCTGAGCATCAGATCCAAAGCGGCTTTTGCCCCGATCAAACGGGGGGTGCGTTGCGTACCGCCCGCACCCGGCATCAAGCCGAGTAACACTTCTGGCAGACCAAGCCTGACATCCTCCGCCGCCAACCGGTAGTGGGCTGCCAGAGCGATCTCCAGCCCACCGCCTAAGGCTGCGCCGTGAATCGCTGCTACGACTGGTTTGCCGCAGACTTCGATCTGGTTGCAGACGTCGGGCAAGGAGGGCGGTAAAGCCGGCTTTCCGAACTCGCGGATGTCGGCTCCAGCGATAAAGTTTCGCCCCGTCCCCACGATGAGCACTGTCTTGATGGCGGGATCCATATTTGCTGCATCAATAGCAGCGGAGATGCCGCGCCGTACTTCAACACCTAACGCGTTAACTGGCGGGTTGTTGATTTTGACTAAAAGAACGTTGCCATACAGTTCGCGTGCGACGATTTCGGTGGATGGGTCCTGGCTCATATCGGGCATCTATATTTAAAGCGATTTTGGTTCGCTATGCGAAACACTGGTTTGCATAATTAGTGTCGCGAACAATAACCGATTTTTTGCACATGGCATAAACAATTGACGAATGCCCTGTCACGAAGCAGACAGTAATCTCCGACTATCTCCGCGATGAGTTCGATCAGCGTGGTCTACGATGGACTTCGGATTGAGCGATTCAACTAACGGATAAGGTTTCGTTGTAGGACCGCATTGCAAAACAAGTGCTTGCGCATAATTGACAATTTGCTATCAGCTATGCAACCATCCAGCCCTACTTATTTCGCTTCCAATTGATTTGGGTCTAGATGCGGAACCAAAGACAGTACTCCAGCAAGGCAGAACTACAACGACAAGAATGGCTTGCTGACGGAATAGCCCGAGATAGCAATTTGTTGCGACGAAAATAATATTGGAGCCAATACGTGGAAGATCAAATGCAGACGGTGGGTGATCCGGCCGCCAACAATGATCGGCAGTTCGTCAACGCTTTGGCGCGCGGTCTGGAGATACTGCGTTGTTTTCGCTCAGGAGAGAAGTACCTAAGCAACACCGAGATGTCCAAGCGAACCGGCATGCCAAAACCCACCATATCGCGGCTGACCTACACGCTCACCAAGCTCGGCTATCTAGGATTTTCTAGCGATCGAGGGCAGTATTACCTGGGTTCGGGGGTGCTTTCGCTCAGCAACTCCCTGCTCTCAAGCCTTGATGTGCGCAAACTAGCTCGCCCTGCGATGCGGGAGCTTGCCGAGTATTCGCAAGCCAGCGTCGCCATCGGCATACGTGACCGCCTTGACATGGTGTATATCGAAACCTGCCGAAGCAGTTCGGCCGTAACGCTGCGCCGTGATGTTGGTTCGCGTATCCCGATCGCCACCACCGCGATGGGCAAGGCCCAGTTATGCGCGCTGCCGCAAACCGAGCGCGACTTTCTGATGGACCACATCCGCCTGAAGAACGAAGAAAAATGGCCGCAGATCAAAGCCAGTTTAGAACAGGCAATGAAAGACTACCAAGACCTTGGTTTTTGCGTCACGGTTGGCGAATGGGAGTCAAACATCAATTCAGTTGGTGTGCCATTGATCGATCCAAACGGAGAAGAGACGATGGCCTTCAATTGCGGCGGTGCGGCCTTCCTGTTGCCGCGTGAAACCTTGATGGCTGATCTCGGACCGCGTTTGGTAGAACTGGTTCACACCGTGGAAGTGAATATGGGGCGTCATTAATAAGTTGCTAGGCGCAAACCCAGCGAGACACCGTTCGCAGCACTTTGAGGTGTTTGATCCGCTGCAGTAGGTGCCCGAACACACCCCGGAACATGGGGCCTTTGGATGAGGCCAGTGCTATGCAGGTCCATGCTCACCGAATTAGACGGAACTTGCCATTGTTGAGAATGAAATGTCGCTCTTTGACTGACGGCAGTAGCGTGACTTCATTGCAGTGGCTTCTCGCTTCGCTACGTGTTCAGCGTAGCGTTAGAACGGGCGCCGTACACCATCCAGAACGTGCAGCCTAACTGAACCACACTGGTTTCGTGACACTCTCTGTCACGAAACCGTCACTGTGCGGCCATAGAGTGACGGGATGTCATCCATCCAGCTCGTGAACGTCACCAAAAGTTGGAACGAGGCCAAGGCGTTGGACCTTATCAATCTGACGATTGAGCCCGGTTCCTTTTGTGTGCTGCTGGGACCTTCCGGGTGCGGCAAGTCAACGACACTGCGCATCATCGCTGGCCTGGAAACCGCAACGAGTGGCCAGGTTTTTGTAAACGGCAGGGACGTGACCAACCTCCCGCCGTCGGATCGGGGCATCTCGATGGTGTTCCAGAACTATGCGTTGTTTCCACACCTGAATGTCGCGCAGAACATCACGTTCGGGCTTTCCGTGCGAAGCGTTCCTGCTACAGAGGCGCAAAAACGCCTTCTGGCGACAGCGGAGTTGCTGGGACTGCAGGCGCTGCTGGACCGCAAACCGTCCCAGCTATCCGGCGGTCAGCAGCAACGCGTTGCCCTGGGACGCGCGCTGGTCGCCCAGGCGAGCGTTTGCCTGATGGACGAACCGCTATCGAATCTGGATGCCCAGTTGCGGCAGGAAATGCGAAGTGAGTTGCGTGAGCTTCAGCGCCGCTTGGGCCTTACCGTGGTGTATGTCACCCACGACCAGGCGGAAGCCATGAGCATGGCGGACCAGGTGGTGCTGTTGAACAACGGACGCATCGAACAATGCGCTCCGCCGCGCGCGCTGTATGCCAAGCCAGAGACCACCTTTTCGGCACGCTTCATCGGAACACCGGCAATGAACCTGCTGCGCCTCAACGACGGACACATTGCGGGCAGCCTGGTTACGGTCAACCGCTCGGCCGCTCAGTTGGGCATCCGCCCGGAGGCAGTGGTTGTGGACCCGGGTGGGTCGATACCCGCAACCATTGAAGGCATTGAGTACCTTGGCGCGGACCTGATGGCACGTTGCACGGTGGGAACAGAACGGATAACCGTGCGAACCGACGGGCATTCGGACCTGGTGGTTGGCAACCAGGTCATGCTGGCTTGGCCTGCCCACGCGGAACACTATTTTGATCACAACGGAAACAGAAGCCCTTAACCCTTCAGGACAGGAAATCACTATGCAACGAAAGACCTTCACGCGCATCATCGCTGCGACTGCGCTCGCCTTCGGAATTGCGCCCTTGGGCGCCTTGGCACAGGCGCAAACCGAAATTTCGTTCTTCTACCCGGTCGCGGTGGGCGGCACGATTGCCAAATACATTGACGATCTGGCAGCGGACTTCACCCGGGAGAATCCTGGCATCAAGGTCAACCCGATTTACGCCGGCAGCTACCAGGACACCATCGTCAAAGCGCTGACTGCCCACAAATCGGGCACGCCACCGGTGACCTCGGTGCTGCTATCCACCGACATGTTCACGCTGATCGATGAAGACGCCATTGTTCCCATCGACAACTTTGTGAAGACCGCCGACGACAAGGCCTGGCTGGGCAGCTTCTACAAGGCCTTCATGCTCAACAGCCAGACCGGCGGCAAGACCTGGGGCGTTCCGTTCCAGCGTTCCACCATCGTTCTGTACTACAACAAGGAACTGTTCAAGGCCGCCGGGCTGGACCCCAACAAGGCCCCTGCTACCTGGGCGGAGATGGCCGACTTTGCCAGGAAGCTGACCGTCAAGGACGCTGCTGGCAAGGTGACCCAATACGGTGTCCAGATTCCGTCCAGTGGCTTCCCGTACTGGCTGTTCCAGGCGCTGGCCATTGAGAATGATGCGGTTCTGGCCAATGACGCGGGCAATGCCGTCAAGTTTGATGATCCCAAGGTCATTGAAGCCCTGCAATACTGGGTGGACCTGTCCAAGCAGGGCACGCACCCGGCTGGCATCGTCGAGTGGGGCACAACACCCAAGGACTTCTTCGAGAAAAAGGTGGCCATGATGTGGACCACCACCGGCAATCTGACCAATGTGAAGAACAACGCCAAGTTTGATTTCGGAGTGGCCATGCTGCCAGCCGCCAAGCGCAAGGGCTCGCCCACGGGCGGCGGCAATTTCTATATCTTCAAGAAATCGGCACCGGCGCAGCAGGAAGCCGCTTTCAAGTTCATCAAATGGGTGACGCAGCCCGAGCGCGCGGCGCGCTGGAGCATGGAAACCGGCTACGTAGCCGTTTCGGAAGCGGCCTATGGCACCGACACCCTGCGCAAGTACGGCCGTGATTTTCCGGCCGCCGTGGTGGCACGCGACCAACTTCCCTACGCTGTTGCGGAGTTCTCCACACACGACAACCAGCGCGTGACCAAGGCCCTGAATGATGGGCTGCAAGCCGCGTTGACAGGTGCCAAGACGCCGGCCCAGGCCATGCAGGACGCCCAGAAGGAAGCCGATCGTCTGCTGCGTAGCTATAAATAATGTAGCTACCAACGTAATATCGACGAGGGCTAAGCGTCGATTTCGTTAGTAACCGATGCCGCGAAACCCGTTCACGAACCCGTCGCTTCAGGCCTACCTGCTGTTGCTTCCCGCGCTGGTGCTGCTGGTCGCGTTCACGCACTACCCAGCCGTAGCCACGCTGATCGACAGCTTCTTTTCCACTCCCAGGGGCGGCCGCCCGGCCGTCTGGGTGGGGCTGGAAAACTACGAAGTCATGGCGGCAGATTCGGTGTTCTGGAAGGCCGCCACCAACAACCTGTGGTTTGCTCTGGCCACCATTCCGTTCTCGATTGGACTGGCGCTGGTGATGGCACTGTGGGTCAATGAGCGGATGACCGGGCGTGGTTTTCTACGCATGGCCTACTTCACGCCCACCGTGTTGCCGATGATTGCCGTCGCCAACATCTGGCTGTTTTTCTACACACCCGGCTATGGCTTGCTGGAACAACTCACCGGCTTGCTGGGGTTGCCGTCGCACAACTGGCTGGGTGACCAGCGCACTGCCCTGGGCGCCATCACGCTGATTGCGGTCTGGAAGGAAGCCGGATTTTTCATGATCTTTTATCTGGCAGCGCTGCAGTCCCTGAGTCCGAGTCTGCGCGAAGCCGCGGCGATAGAGGGTGCCTCGCGCTGGTATTTCTTCCGCCATGTGCAGTGGCCGCTGCTGATGCCAACCACGCTGTTTGTGATGATCAATGCCGTCATCAATGCGGTGCGCATGGTGGATCATGTCGTGGTCCTCACACGCGGTGGGCCAGACAACGCATCGACGTTGCTGTTGTACCACCTGTATGAGGTGGGCTTCAAGTTCTGGGACACCGCGTACGCCGCCGCCATCACGGTGGTCCTGCTGGCATTGCTTGCTGCGGTGGCGCTGTTCCAGTTCTTTGTGCTCGATCGCAAGGTGCATTACCAATGAGCGCACCTGCAACGCGCCTGGCCTACAACGAGCCAGGCTGGCTCGACACGGCAGCCGCATGGCTGCTGGCCATGCTGTGGATACTGCCATTGGTCTATACCATTTGGACTGCATTTCATCCCTCCGAATATGCCACCCGCTTCGCGTTGTTAGCGCCGCTGACACTGGACAACTTCTCCCGCGCCTGGGACGCGGCCCCCTTTGCCCGCTACTTTCTGAATACCTCCCTGTTGGTCCTGCTGATACTGGGGTGCCAACTGGTGCTCGGCACGCTGGCGGCCTACGCCTTCGCCCGTTATGTCTTCCCAGGCAAGAGTGTCCTGTTTGCACTGGTGCTGGTGCAGTTAATGATCATGCCGGACATCCTGCTGGTGGAGAACTACAAGACCATGGCCCGCCTGGGTCTGGTGGACACCCTGTTGTCCATTGGGTTGCCGTACTTTGCATCCGCCTTCGCCATTTTCTTGTTGCGTCAGACCTTTCTGGGCATACCCAGAGAACTGGATGAGGCCGCGCAGGTGGAAGGCGCCAGCGCCCTGCAAATCCTGTGGCGCGTCTATGTTCCCCTGGCGAGACCGGTCTACACGGCGTTTGCCCTGGTGTCGGTGAGCTTCCACTGGAACAACTTCCTGTGGCCGCTCATCATCACCAACAGCGTTGGATCCCGTCCGCTGACCGTGGGTCTGCAGGTCTTTTCCTCGACGGACCAGGGAGTAGACTGGTCCATCATCACGGCTGCGACCCTCATGACATCGGCCCCGTTGCTGATCGGCTTTCTGCTGTTCCAGCGGCAGTTTGTTCAGAGCTTCATGCGCGCCGGCATCAAATAGCGGGATGGAGGGTGCTTTCGTGAATCTCATCACCTGGAACGTTCAATGGTTTTGCGGACTCGACGGCGTTGTCAGCGTTGATCGCGTGGTGGACGAAGCCCGCGCCATGGCGGATTTCGATGTGCTGTGCCTGCAGGAGGTCGCCGTCAACTACCCACAATTGGCGGGGAACGCCGGATTCGACCAGGCGGCTCGCCTGCGTGAATTGCTGCTGGGCTATCAAGTAGTGTTTGGCGCCGCTGTGGATGAGCAGAGAGGCCATGGGCCACGTCAGCAATTCGGCAACCTGATCGCCACACGCCTACCCCTTGCGCAGGTGCAGCACTACCCGCTGCCATATCCGGCTGACGGTGGAGTGCGCTCCATGCCCCGCATGTGCTCCGTTGCAACCGTGCTGTCGCCAATGGGCCCGCTGCGCATCATGACAACGCATCTGGAGTTCTATTCGATGCGGCAGCGTCTGGCACAGACCCAGGCCTTGGTGAACCTGCACACCCAGGCCTGTGCGCATGCGGCGCAGCCACCGGCCGCCGATGAGAGCGGTGAGCCATTCCAGAGTAAAGTGCATACCGCCAGCGCCATTTTGTGCGGTGATTTCAACTTTGAAAGCGGCAGCGAGGAATATGCGCACGTCCAATCGCCCCTGGAACCCGATGCCACCCGCTTGATCGACGCTTGGGCCACCGTCCACGGCGATACCCCGCAGGATCCAACCTTTCGTCTGTTTGACAGGCGCTATGGGCCAACGCCGATTTGTTGCGACTATGTATTTGTCAGTGAGAACCTGAAACCACGTGTCCAGTCCATGCAAGTGAAAACGCAAACTCGGGCTTCCGACCATCAGCCCGTCTTGTTGAAAATGGGTTAATTCGGCTGCGACCGTCTTTAAAGACAGGGCCATTGGATGGAGGAGGGGATTCGGAACTGCGGCGACTCACACTGATCATCCTTGTAACCATCGTCGGCTTCATCGTCTTGCTGGTCTTTCTGGCCCAGGAAAGTCGTCCCGCCAGCAATTGACCGACCGCATCACCACGGCGCCTCTCGACTGACAACTTGCCCCGGGGGCAGGTCAGTGGCACAACAGTCTGAGCAATGTAGTATTGGCTTACATCGCCCAGCGTATGCGTGATCTTCTTCATAGTGTTGCAAAATAGGGCTCTTGGATTTTGTGCATCAATTGCTGGATTCCACAAAGGAGTTGCATCGCTCATGTCGTCCATCACATCCATTGCACTCTCCGGCTTGCACGCGGCGCAGACCTCTCTGGACGCGTCCGCCAGCAATGTCGCCAACCTCAACACCCCGGGCTATCGCCGGCAGCAGGCCGTGCAGACCACGCAAGCCGCAGGAGGGGTTTCAACGTCGCTGACCTCTGCCAGTGTGGAGGGCAGCGCGCTGGAAACCGATCTGGTGGCGCAGTTGCAGGCCAAGAATGCGTTTCTGGCCAACATTGCCGTGTTCAAGACCAGTGACAAGATGGCCGGGGCCTTGCTCGACGAAAAGGCCTGATCGAATGAAAAACCCGGCCTTCAGCCGGGTTCACCCCTGAGTACAGGGCACGCTTTGCGTGAGGCAATCGCCTGAGTAAACTATCGTTCTACTTCGGCAAAAAACTTTGTTTCAGATCAAAGTTTTTGCTGGCTCAGACCGTCCGCAGCTCAACCAAATTTGAACAAAATGCCGTGCCCACCGCGCGGATATTCCCAGTTCACATTCAAATGTTCGCTGCAGATGATGCGGCAGCTTCCGCACTCCAGACAACCGTCGGTGATCAGGGTCACCTCGCCATTGCCCTCCATCTTGTAGCAGGATGCCGGGCAGACAAAGGTGCAGCTCTTGACCACGCAGTCATTGGTGCAGATGGCCGCATCCTTGATCTGGATATGCGGCCGTCCGGCATCCACCTTGTAGCGGTTCTGGAACAGCTTCTCTTCGACGTTGACGGTGATGGTGTTCATCGGATGGCCTTCCAGAGTTTGTACGCGTCACCCACCAGGCCGGTGAGCTTGCGGGTGTTGCGAAAGTTGGCAAAAATCTCGCGTTCCTTGGTCTTCTTGTCCACGCCGTCCACGGTGATCATGGTGCGGGCGGCCTGCGCCACCATGTCGGGGTAGGCGGTGAAGAACTGCGGGCTCTTGTGCAGCACCTTGGGCATGTCCCGGTACTTGTGCAGATCCTTCATCACGAAGCTGGCGTCCAGCGCCTTCTTGTAAGGCTTGAGGGCATCGGCACGGAAACCCTTGCCGGCGGCTTTGGCTGCAATCGCAGTCTCGGCGGCCAGACGGCCCGTGGTCATGGCCAGGTTGGAGCCTTCGCGGTGCACCGCGTTGACGAAGCCGCCGGAGTCGCCCACGATCATCCAGCCGTTGCCATAGATCTGCGGAATGGCATGGAAGCCGCCTTCCGGGATCAGGTGGGCGGTGTACTCCTTCATCTCGCCGCCTTCGATCAGCGGGGCGATGGAGGGGTGGCGCTTCATCTGCTCCAGCAGCGCGTAGGGGCTGGTGCGGTTCGGGTTTGCCTTGAAGTCGCCTAGCATGCAACCCACGCCGATGGCGATGGATTCCTTGTTGGTGTACAGAAAGCCCGTGCCCATCATGCCGTCGGTGATGCGCCCCACCATCTCCATGACCACGCCGGACTCCTCGCCCACATTGAAGCGTGCGCGGATGGTCTCTTCGGGCATGAACAGAATTTCCTTCACGGCCAGTGCCACATTGCCCGCTGGAATCTCGCCATGGAAACCCGCCTTGCGCGCCAGTGTGGAGTTCACGCCATCGGCCAGCACCACGATGTCGGCAAACACGTCCCCGTGCAGGCGGTCGCAACTCACACCCACCACCTGGTCGCCATCCATGATCAGATGGTTGACCGTGGTCTCGCAGATCAGCAGGGCACCGGCCTCGCGAACCTTGGAGCTGAACCACTTGTCAAACTGGGCACGGATGATGGTGTAGCGGTTGTAGGGCGGCTTGTTGTATTCCTCGCTGCGGATGTGCGTGCCGACGAACGACGTGTCGTCGAGCAGCCACATGCGCTGCTCGATGATGTGGCGCTCCAGCGGCGCGTCGTCGCGGAAGTCGGGAATGATCTCCTCCAGCGCCTTGGCGTACAGAATGGCACCCTGCACGTTCTTGCTGCCGGGGTATTCGCCGCGTTCAATCTGCAGCACCTTCAGGCCGGCCTTGGCCATGGTGTAAGCGCAGGCGTTGCCGGAGGGACCGGCACCGACCACGATGGCGTCGAATTGCGATGGTTTTTTCATCTCGTTCTCCTGTAAGCGGATCAGGCGGCCTGGCGGCTGCGCAGCGCCAGATGCGCGGCGAAGGCCTGTGTCAGCGCGGGCAGCACCTGCATGGCGTTGCCGACGATGCCGTAGTGGGCGAAATCAAAGATCGGTGCATTGGCATCGGTGTTGATGGCGACGATCACGTCCGAGCCCTCACAACCCACCCGGTGCTGCACCGCGCCGGAAACACCGGCGGCGATGTAGAGCTTGGGCCGAACCGTTTTTCCGGTCTGGCCAACCTGGCGGTCCGCCTCCACCCAGCCGGCCTGCACGCAGGGGCGCGTGGCGCCCACCTCGCCACCCAGCACGCGGGCCAGCTCAAACACCAGCTTGAAGTTCTCGGGGTTTTTCAAGCCCTTGCCGCCGCAGACGATGACATCGGCATAGGGCAGGTTGATCTGGTTGCTGTTGGCGTCGGCAATGAAGTCCAGCAGCTTGGTGACGATTTGCGTCTCCACCATGCCCAGCGTGTCCTGCGTAATCTCGCCGGTGCGGCTGGGGTCTGCCTTGGGCATCAGCATCACGCGCGGGCGCACGGTGGCCATTTGCGGGCGGTAGGCCAGCGTCATGATCGTGCAGTACAGCGAGCCGCCAAAGGTCGGGCGTGTCGCGGCCAGCGCCTTGGACACCGGGTCGATGCGCAGCTCCGTGCAATCGGCCGTCAGGCCGGTGAGCAGCGTGGTGGCCACCGAGCCAGCCAGATCGCGGCCCATGGACGTGGCGCCCAGCAACAGGATCTCCGGCTGGTACTTGTTGACCAGATCGGTCAGCCCCTTGGTAAAGGGCTCGTTGCGGTAGCCCTTGAGCACCGGGTCGTGCATGATGTAGGCCTTGTCCGCGCCATAGGTGAAGGCCTCGGCGGCAAAGTTTTCGAGCGGCTCATCGGTGCCACCCAGCACCACCACACCGACAAAACTGCCCAGTGTATCGGCCAGCTTGCGCGCTTCACCGACCAGCTCCCAGGAGACGCTGTGCACATGGCCCCGGTCATGCTCGATGAATACCCAGACGCCCTTGTAGGCCTTCAGGTGTTCGGGCAGCTCGGTGTTGCGGCCGCGGCCGGCCGGGCGTTTGACAGGTGCTTCGCTCATGACATTTCCTTCATCAACAGATCGGATTCCAGCGTCGGGTGGCGCGTGAAGACTTTTTGCAGCAGGTTGAGCGACACGTCGCGCAGGTTGGAGGTTTCCAGGTCCAGCATCTCGGCCTTCTCGCTGCGCGGCGTGGGGCCAAACACCTTGCTGACGACGGTGGGTGAACCCTTCAGGCCGATCTTTTCCAGATCCTCAATGCCAGCCTGTTCCTTGTTCCACTTGCGCACCGGGTAGGCCGCGGCGTGGATCATGGCAGGCAGGTTGGCAAAGCGCATCTCGTTGGTGTTCTCCAGCATCGTGATCAGGCAGGGCAGGGCGGTTTTGAGCAACTGCACGCCGCCCTCGGCACGCCGCTCCACCGTGATGGTGCGGCTCTCCTCGTCCACCTCCACAATGCGCGACACGTAAGTCAGCAACTGCAAGCCCATGCGCTTGGCGATGCCGGGCCCGACCTGCGCCGTGTCGCCGTCAATGGTCTGCTTGCCGGTGAACACAATGTCCACCGCCTGCTCGGTGGCAATCTGGCGCACGCCAGCGGCCAACGCATAGGACGTGGCCAGCGTGTCAGCACCGGCAAAGGCGCGGTCGGTCACCAGCACGGCGTCATCGGCGCCAAAGCTGATGCACTTGCGCAAGGCTTCTTCGGCCTGCGGTGGCCCCATGCAAAGCATGGTGACCTTGCCGCCAAACTTGTCCTTCAGGCGCAGCGCCTCTTCCAGCGAGAACAGGTCATACGGGTTGACGATGGCCGGCACCCCCTGGCGCATGATGGTGTTGGTCACCGGGTGGACGCGAATCTGCGCCGAGTCCGGAACCTGCTTGATACAAACAACGATGTGCATGTCAGTCTCCCTATTACGCCAATGCGCGTTGCGGCAGCGATGCCTTGAGGCTGTCCAGCGACACGTGCTGGCGGCCATTCACGTCCTGGAACACCTTGAACACCTTTTCCTGCGCCGGTGTCGAGGTCACGAAGTCGCCATAGGCCTTGGCCAGTTGCGTGCGGTACTGCGTGAACAGACCCACCTCGTCCGT
Source organism: Burkholderiales bacterium (assembly GCA_038327925.1). GTDB lineage: Bacteria > Pseudomonadota > Gammaproteobacteria > Burkholderiales > Burkholderiaceae_C > Allorhodoferax. Next base: position 25,582 of record JBBQLM010000013.1, read on the forward strand.
CTGCGCCAGCAGGTTCTCCTGGCGGATGTACTGGAAGAAGCGCTTGAGGATGTGCAGGCGGCTCACGTTGACGACCTGCTGGTCGAACGGAATGCCGAAGTACTGAAGAAAGTCTTCCGCAGACGACAGGGCCTTGAGTTGTTGAAGAAAGGTTTCCATCAGGACTTACTCCATGGTTGGTGTTGAAAGGGGCGCGCGCTGGAATCCGGTCTCGGTGCAGTGGTCATCGCATGCGCCACAGGGCACGTCTGCGGTTGCCATTGCGGCTTGCGAGGTTTTCGCGAGTTCCAGGTTGGCGACGCGGTCCAGCAGGCAGGCAATGGCCTTGCCGACTGGATCGGGAATCAAGTGATGTTCCAGGTCAAAGCCGTGGGTGGAGCGCCGGCTGGGTGCCACCACACGGCCGGGAATGCCGACCACTGTGGTGTCACTGGGAACGGCATCAATGACCACCGAGTTGGCGGCGATGCGCACCCGGTCGCCCACGGTGATGGGCCCCAGAATCTTGGCGCCGGCACCCACCACGACCTGGTTGCCCAGTGTGGGGTGGCGCTTGCCGGCGCGCCAGCTGGTGCCCCCCAGCGTGACGCCGTGGTACAGCGTCACATCATCGCCAATGACTGCGGTCTCGCCAATCACGGTGCCGGTGCCGTGGTCAATGAAAAAGCGCTGGCCGATGTGGGCGCCGGGGTGGATGTCCACATGGGTGAGCCAGCGTGTGCAAAAAGAGATCCAGCGCGGCAGGTAGCGCCAGCCGCGCATCCACAGGGCGTGGGCCAGGCGGTGCAGGGCAATCGCATGCACGCCGGGGTAAATGGTCCAGGCTTCCAGCAGGCTGCGGGCGGCGGGGTCGCGCTCCAGCACACAGCGCACGTCGGCAACGACCAGCGTCCACCAGGCAGTCGCTGCCGTTCCCCGTGGCGAGACGGGTGCAAGGGGCAGGGTGGCGTCCTGGGCGTCCATGTCGGGCCTCATGCCACCATGCCATGGGTGGGTTGGACGGGTGCTTCCAGCGACTCCAGCAGAAAGCGGCGCAGTTCGTCGGGCGAGGCTTCCTGCTTGACCCGCATGGCATGGTCGCGAATGCGGGTCAGCACGCGGCCGGTCAGCGCATCGTCCTGCAGCGCAATGCCCAGTCGCCCGTAAGCCTGGCGCACCGCCTGCGAGCCGGAGTGCTTGCCCAGCACCGTGCGCCGCTCGCGGCCCAGCTCGGACGGATCGAAGCTCTCATAGGTGGAGGCGTTCTTCAGCAGGCCGTCGATATGGATGCCGGACTCGTGCGTGAACACCGCCTCGCCCACAATGCTCTTGTTGAATGCCACCTGCCGCCCGGAGGCGCGCGCCACCAGGCGCGAGATGGGAACCAGCGCTTGCGTATCAATGCCGCAATCGGCATGGTGCAGGTGGCGCACACCCATGACCACTTCTTCGAGCGCCGCATTGCCGGCGCGCTCGCCCAGGCCATTCACCGTGGTGTTGGCATGCGTGGCACCGGCGCGCAGTGCCGCCAGTGTGTTGGCTGTGGCCAGGCCCAGGTCGTTGTGGGCGTGGATCTCGATCTCCATGTCCACCGCCTCGCGCAGGCGCGCAATGGCCTCGAAGGTGGTGAACGGGTCCAGCACGCCCAGGGTGTCGGCGAAGCGGATGCGACTGGCGCCACAGGCCTGTGCGCGCTGCGCGACCAGGGCCAGGAAGTCGGCATCGGCGCGGGAGGCGTCTTCGGCACCCAGCGAAATCTTGCGGCCACTGGCCACGGCCTTGCGTATGACGCGGCTGATCTGCTCCAGCACCCATGGGCGCGACTGGCGCAGCTTGTGGCGCAGGTGAATGTCCGACACCGGAATCGACAGGTGGATGATGTCCGCGTTGCAACGCAGGGCCTGCTCCAGGTCGGAGTCGGTCAGGCGGCCCCAGACCATCAGCGTGGCGGGCAGGTCCAGATCGGCAATGGCGTTGATGCAGGCAATCTCTTCCTCGCCCATGGCGGGGATGCCTATCTCCATCTCCGGCACGCCGGCTGCGGCCAGCGCGCAGGCGATGGCGCACTTCTCATCGACCGTGAACGCCACCCCGGCGGTTTGCTCGCCATCGCGCAGCGTGGTGTCGTTGATGATGGGATGCAGCGGCATGGTGTGGCGTCCTTTGGCTACCCATATTGCAAGGTGCATGCCATCCGTTTTTGTGGTGACAAACCGCTTCGCCGTGGCAATTGGCGGCGGATTTGTCGGGTCCGGGGCCAGTCACACTGCCCGCCTGGCTGCAGGCGTGTCGGGATTGTGTTGTTTCGGACAGAGTGCTTCGTGGTTGTAAAGATGGGTGGTGATTGCCCGTCTTATTGCGGTGAAGCCCAACCGCCAAATGGCTATCCTGACGCGTGCACCAGGGAGCCATCAAAAATGAACATCAACCAGCTCACCAACTCCGCCACATCCGGCAGCCTGACCAACAACGGTCAAAGCGCCACGCAGGCCACCAGCGCCGCCAACCCCGTGTCACAGGCCATGCAGAAGGCCGGTTCGCGCCTACAGGTGCAGCTGGACACCACCACGGCGCAGCTCTCCTCGTTTGGCAAGCTCAAATCCGCGGTGTCGGATGTGCAACTGGCGGCCAGCGCACTGAACGCCTTCGCCGCTACCACCAGTGCTGCCGACGTCAAGACCGCCGCTGCCCGCTTTGTCGCGAATTTCAATGCAGCGCTCACCACCGCCCGGTCGGCGGCAGCCCTGCGTGGTCCGGTGTCCACCGAATCCAGCAGTGCCAACCGCATCAGCCGTGACCTGGGGCGCTCGGTGGCCGCCAACACGGTGGCAATGGACGCGCTGCGCAAACTGGGCGTCAAGCAACTCCCCGATGGAACCCTGGCGCTGGATACCGCCAAGTTCGACGCCGCCAACAAGGCCGATCCGGCGGCTGTGCGCACGGCCCTGGCCAAGACGGGGCAGCAGGTCAACCAGGCCGCCACCAAGGAACTGGCAACCGGTGGCGATGTGAATAACTTGATGGCGTCGCTGAGTCAACGCTCCACGAGCCTGAAGACCCAGCAAAGCTCCATGCTCGCCATGGCGCAGAAGCTGGCCGCCTACCGGTTCAACTACTGACGCGCGCCGTCAGGTCTGCTCCCGCTCCATCCACTTGTGCGCGCTGGGCGCCTGGTAGCTGGCAAAGCGGTCCAGCAGTGCGTCGGGCTGTTGCTCCACCAGCAGGATGGCGCGGTGCGGCGGCTTGACGAATTGTTCCGCAACCGCGTGGTCCAGAAACGCCGTCAGGCCATCGTAGTAGCCCGCCACATTGAGCAGACCGCAAGGTTTGGCGTGAAAGCCGAGTTGGGCCCAGGTCCATATCTCGAAAATCTCCTCGAAGGTGCCAATGCCGCCGGGCAGGGCTATGAAGCCGTCCGACAGTTCGGCCATGCGCATCTTGCGCTCGTGCATGGAGTCCGTGATGTGCAGCTCGGTCAGGCCCTTGTGGGCCAGCTCCTTGCGCTCCAGCGCCTGCGGAATGACACCGATGGCCCGCCCGCCCAGTTGCAGCACCGCATCGGCCAGCAAGCCCATGATGCCGACGCTGGCGCCACCGTAAACCAGGCCCAGGTCACGCGCCACCAGCGCCTGGGCCAATGCCCGTGCGCCGTCCGAATAGGCCTCCAGCCGCCCGGGGCTGGAGCCGCAGTACACACAAATGTTCTTCATGCTGATGTCCGTATGAAAGGGAGTGGGGGCGCCATCGGTGCGGCGAGCTGGCTCCATGATACGGCGGGAAGATATTAGCTATTGAATTGATAGCTATATGCGCTTAATCCACGAGGGCTAGGGGCTGATTTGGCTCAAAGTCATTGCCCCTCAATGCTCCCGCGCATGGTTGCGCGTGTGCTTGGGGAACTCCACCGTGATGTCGGTTTCCTTGAGCCGCACGCAGCAGGCCAGCCGGGACTGCGCATCCAGGCCCCAGGCGTGGTCGAGCTGGTCGTTTTCCTCATCATCCGGCTCGGCCAGCGAGGCGCCGCCTTCGCGCACATAGACATGGCAGGTGGAGCAGGCGGCCACCATCTCGCAGGCGTGCTCGATGGCGACGCCACCCTTGAGCAGGCTCTCGCACAGCGAGGCGCCGCGCTTGACTTCCAACGTGCGGCCCTCGGGGCACAGATCGGGGTGTGGCAATAGGCGAACGGTGGGCATGGTGGCCTTGGTGGATAGGGCAGAGTCAGGCCAGACTGTCCATGGTCTGGCCTGCCAGCGCCTTGCTGATGGAGGCGTTCATGCGCCGTGCGGCAAAGGCGTCGGTGACGGAGCCCAGCGCGGCGGTGGCGGCACGCAGGCCTTCCACCGGCGCGTCGGTCTCCAGCGCATCGGCCACGGTGAACATCGCCTTGCGGATATCGCCCATCTCCGGTGGCGACAGCAACGCGGCATCTTGCGCCAGCGCCGCCTCGGTGGCATCCAGCATGCGCCGGGCGTCCACCTGGGCCTCACGCAATGCACGCAGCCGCATGTCGGATTGCGAGGAGCCAATGGCGTCCTGCAGCATGGCCGATATCTGGGTGTCCGCCAGGCCATAGGTGGGTTTGACCTCGATGTGGGCCTCCACGCCGGTGGTCTGCTCGCGCGCCGTGACGGACAGCAGGCCATCGGCATCAATCTGGAAGCTCACGCGGATATGCACCGCACCGGCCACGGCGGCCGGGATGCCGCGCAACACAAAGCGCGCCAGCGAACGGCAGTCCGCCACCGACTCGCGCTCGCCCTGCACCACGTGCAGCGACATGGCGGTTTGCCCGTCCTTGAAGGTGGTGAACTCCTGAGCCCTTGCAATCGGCAGTGTGGAGTTGCGTGGAATGATCTTCTCGACCAGACCGCCCATGGTCTCGATGCCCAGCGACAGCGGGCACACGTCCAGCAGCAGCCAGTCATCACCACCACTGCCATTGCCGGCCAGCACATTGGCCTGTAGCGCGGCGCCAATGGCCACCACCTGATCGGGGTCGATATCGACCAGCGGCTCGCGCTGGAAAAAGTCACGCACTGCGTCGCGCGCCAGCAGCATGCGCGTGGAGCCACCCACCAGCACCACGCCGGTGATGTCGTCCACGCGCAGTTTGGCATCGCGCAGTGCGCGCCGCGTGGCGGCCATGGTGCGGGCGATCAGCGGCGCACCCAGTTCGGCAAACTGGGCGCGCGACAGGATGGCCTGCTGCGCTGTGCCGTCCGCGCCGGTGAGTGACAGGGCCGCGGTCTCGTGCGTGGACAGCCCCTCCTTGGCCTTGCGCGCCGCGGCCAGCAGGCTGCGCTGGGCACCAGGTGGCAGGGCTGCCAGGCCATCCAGGCCGTGCTGCGCGCAGAACCACTCGCCAATGGCATGGTCGAAGTCATCGCCGCCCAGGGCCGAGTCACCGCCGGTGGCCAGCACCTCGAACACACCCTTGGTCAGGCGCAGGATGGAGATGTCGAACGTGCCGCCACCCAGGTCGTAGATCGCAAAGGTGCCTTCGGCTGCCTTGTCCAGCCCGTAGGCAATCGCGGCGGCCGTGGGTTCGTTCAGCAGGCGGAGCACGGTCAGGCCGGCCAGGCGCGCCGCGTCTTTGGTGGCCTGGCGCTGCGCATCGTCAAAGTAGGCGGGCACGGTAATGACCACACCGGCCAGCGGACCGCCCAGCGACACCTCGGCACGCTCGCGCAGCGCCGTCAGAATCTCGGCCGACACCTGCACCGGTGAACGCTCGCCGCAGATGGTGGAGATGCCCACCATGCCGGCGCCGTCGGTAAAGCGGTAGGGCAAACCGGCGGCCTCTTTCACATCGGCCAGCGTGCGGCCCATGAAGCGCTTGACCGAGACGATGGTGTTCTGCGGATCTTCCGCCTGGCTCTCCTGCGCCTCCCGTCCCACCACGATGCCGTTGCCCGGCAGGTAGCGCACCACCGAGGGCAGCAGCAGCGCACCGTCCTCATCCGGCAGTGCGCGCGCCACGGCGCTTTGCACGGTGGCGATCAGCGAGTTGGTGGTGCCCAGGTCAATGCCCGCCGCCAGCCGGTGCTGGTGCGGTGCGGCGCTTTGACCGGGTTCGGAGATTTGCAGCAGGGCCATGGGGTCAGACCGCGAAGCTTTCGCCGCAGCCGCAATTGGCCTTGGCGTTGGGGTTGTTGAACTTGAAGCCTTCGTTCAGGCCTTCGCGCACAAAATCGAGTTCGGTGCCGGCCAGCATGCCCAGGCTGCGCGGGTCGACGATGACCTTCACGCCATGCGTCTCAAAGCATTCATCTTCGGCGTTGGCGGCGTCCACAAATTCCAGCGCGTAGGCAAAGCCATTGCAGCCGCTGGTCTTGACCGCCAGGCGCAGGCCAATGCCGCTGCCCCGCTTGGCCAGGGATTTCGCGACGTGGCGCGCGGCGGCGGGGGTCAGTGACACAGACATGGCAAGACTCCTTAAACCGAGAACGAACTGCCGCAGCCGCAGGTGGTCTGGGCATTGGGGTTGTGGATGACAAAGCGCGAGCCTTCCAGCCCATCTTCAAAATCGACGCGTGCGCCCAGCACGTATTGCAGGCTCATCGCGTCCACCACCAGGGCCACGCCGGCGGTGACGATCAGCGAGTCGTCTTCGGCGACGGCGTCGTCAAACGCAAAGCCGTACGAGAAGCCGGAGCAGCCACCACCGGTCACGTACAGGCGCAGCTTCAGCTCCGGGTTGCCTTCCTCCAGAATCAGCTCGGCCACCTTGGCTGCCGCTGCGGGGGTGAATTCCAGCTGACTAGGCATGACGCCCGGTGCCATGGCGGCGCTTGTTACGGTAGTTGCTGCTTGCATGGTGACTCCTTGTTTGTTGGGGGCGCGAAGGGTTTAAGAGCGCGTGCTGGAGGCGCAGGCGATCTGTTCGGAGACCAGGGTGCCGCCACCTGCCGGGTGGCGCGAGCGGAAGTCGGCCACTGCCGCCTTGATCGCGTCCTCGGCGAGGATGGAGCAATGGATCTTGACCGGGGGCAGTGCCAGCTCCTCGGAGATGTCCGAGTTCTTGATCGCCAGCGCCTCGTCCAGCGTGCGGCCACGCACCCATTCGGTGACCAGCGAGCTCGATGCAATCGCCGAGCCGCAGCCATAGGTCTTGAACTTGGCATCTTCGATCACGCCCTGGGCGTTGACGCGAATCTGCAGGCGCATCACGTCGCCGCAGGCGGGCGCGCCCACCATGCCGGTGCCCACGTTCTCATCGGTCGCATCAAAAGCGCCGACATTGCGGGGGTTCTCGTAGTGGTCAACGACCTTTTCGCTGTAAGCCATGAATACTCTCCGTGTGACAGTTGGGGGTGGATCGGTGAACGTGCACCGGTCTCAGTGTTCGGACCATTGGATGGAATTCAGATCGATGCCGGCCTGCACCATGTCCCACAGCGGGCTCATGGCGCGCAGCTTGTTCACCACCTGGGTGACCTGGGCAATCGTGAAGTCAATTTCCTCCACCGTGGTGAAGCGGCCAATCGAGAAGCGCACCGAGCTGTGCGCCAGCTCGTCGCTGCGGCCCATGGCGCGCAGCACATAGCTGGGCTCCAAGCTGGCCGAGGTGCAGGCCGAGCCCGACGACACCGCCACGCCCTTGATGCCCATCAGCAGCGACTCGCCCTCGACGTAGTTGAAGCTCACATTCAGGTACTGCGCGGCACGCTGCGCCTCGTCACCGTTGAGCACCACGGCCTCCAGCTTCTGGAAGCCCGTCCACAGCCGTTCCCGCAGGCCACGGATGCGTGCGTTGTCCGACTCCATGCACTCGCGCGCCAGCCAGAAGGCCTCGCCCATGCCAACAATCTGGTGCGTGGGCAGCGTGCCCGAACGCATGCCGCGCTCATGCCCGCCGCCGTGCATCTGCGCCTCGATGCGCACGCGCGGCTTGCGTCGCACATACAGCGCGCCGATGCCCTTGGGGCCATAGATCTTGTGGGCCGACAGCGACATCATGTCCACCGGCAATTGACCTAAGTCAATGGCGACCTTGCCGGCGGCCTGTGCCGCGTCGACGTGCAACAGCACCCCTTTGGCGCGGCAGATTGCACCAATTTTGGCCACGTCCTGGATCACGCCGGTTTCGTTGTTGACCATCATCACCGAGGCCAGCACGGTATCGGGGCGCAGTGTCGCAGCGAACAGGTCCAGATCCAGCAAGCCGCTGGGCAAAACCGGCAGCACGGTCACCTCAAAGCCCTCGCGCTCCAGCTCGCGCATGCTGTCCAGCACCGCCTTGTGCTCGGTGGCCACGGTCACCAGATGCTTGCCCTTGCCCTTGTAGAAATGCGCTGCGCCCTTGATGGCCAGGTTGTTGGATTCGGTGGCGCCGGATGTCCACACGATTTCGCGCGGGTCGGCATTGACCAGCGCGCTGACCTGCTCGCGGGCCAGCTCCACCGCTTCGTCGGCCGCCCAGCCGAAGGCGTGGGAGCGGCTGGCCGGGTTGCCATACAGGTCCGTCAGGTAGGGGATCATCTTGCGCGCCACACGCCGGTCCACGGGCGTGGTGGCTGCATAGTCCAGGTACACAGGCCGGGCGGAACTGGTGTTGGCGTGGTCGCGGCTGGGGTCCGACATGGCAGGCTCCTGAAAAAGGGTGGACGCAGGCTGTTTCGCAATTTCGGTGCCATGCCGAATTCGGCGCAAACCGCGTCATTTGGCGTGCCGATTGTTGTTTTTGTCAGGCTGGCAGGGCCTGCCGCGCGCCTGCCATGTGGGGTTTGTCACAACGCCGTCTGTCGCATATCCGGCAAAGAAATCGGGGTCAGGTTCGGCTTGGTGCGTTTCTTGCTTGACGCCTGCCAGTGGCGCTTGCAACGGCAGGCGGCTGCGTTAACCGGAGATCAATATGGTGAACACACAGACGATTGAATCCCGGCGTGAGCTCAATGCGATTTACGAGGTCAGCAAGACGCTGGCAACGTCGCTGGATGTGGCCAAGACGTTTCGTGAGGCATTGAATTATTTGCTGCACGCCTTCGACTGGCGGCGCGCCTTCGTGGTGCTGGCGGAGCCGGACGGACACCTGCGCGGCGCCTGCGCCGTCGGCCTGACCCGCGAAGAGCAGCAACGACTGCAGTTCCAGTCCGGCGAAGGCATTGTGGGCCGTGTCTATGCCAACGGCATCCAGGTCATCGTGCCGGATGTGCGCAGCGAGCCGCTGTTTCTGAACCGCACCGGGGGTGCCGACCAGACTCCTGGTGTGCCGGTGGCCATGTTGGTCACGCCCATCCGCGCGGACCGCCGCACCGTTGGCGTGCTGGCGGTGGACTGCCTGAATCCGGACGAAGGTCGGGGCTTCTCCAACGACCTGCAGGTTCTGAAGATGGTGGCCACATTGATGGGGCAGGCCCTGCTGCTGCAGCGCAGTGTCAGCGCCGCGCACGACAGCCTGCAGGACGAGGTGCGCCGCATGGACAAGATGCTCAAGCCGCACCACCAGATTGACCAGGTGGTCGGCATCTCCAAACCCATGCTGGAGGTGTTTGAGCAGGTTCACCAGGTGGCGCCGTCGCGCACCACCGTGCTGCTGCGCGGCGAAAGCGGTACCGGCAAGGAAGTCATTGCCCGCGCCCTGCACAACCTGTCACCGCGGAAGAACGCGGCCTTTGTGCGCGTCAACTGCGCGGCGCTGACCGAGTCGCTGCTGGAAAGCGAACTGTTTGGCCATGAGAAAGGCTCGTTCACTGGCGCCCAGGGCCAGCGCAAGGGCCGCTTCGAGATGTCCAACGGCGGCACGCTGTTCCTGGACGAAATTGGCGACATCTCACCATCCTTCCAGGCAAAGCTGCTGCGCGTGTTGCAGGAGCGTGAGTTTGAGCGTGTGGGCGGCAGCACCGTCGTCAAGGTGGATGTGCGCCTGATCCTGGCCACCAACCGCAACCTGGAACGTATGGTGCAGGCCGGTGAATTCCGCTCCGACCTGTATTTCCGCATCAACGTGGTCAGCATCCAGCTGCCTCCGCTGCGCGAGCGGCGCGAAGACATTCCCGCCATGGCGACCCACTTCCTGGACCGCTTCAACCAGGAGAATAGCCGCGCCACCCGCTTCAGCCCCGCCGCCATGCGCGTGCTGACCAGTTGCTACTGGCCTGGCAATGTGCGTGAGCTGGAAAACTGTGTGGAACGCACCGCCACCATGGCGCACGACGATGTCATTTCCGACCTGGCCTTCCGCTGTCAGGGCAACGGCTGCCTGACCCAGGTGCTGCACCACATCGAGCGCGTGGACGCTGTGCGCACGGTGCCGCTGGCCGACATACCGATTGCCGAGGTGCCGATGGCTCCGTCAGCCGCATCACCGGCTTCAGCTTCGCCCGCTGCCGCGGACGGAACCGATGCCGAGGCGCCCGCTGCGGTCACGCCGGCACACGACGATGATGGCAAGCCCGAAGGCGAGCGCGAACGTCTGGTCTGGGCCATGGAGCGCTGCGGCTGGGTGCAGGCCAAGGCCGCGCGGCTGCTGAAGATATCGCCGCGGCAGATGGGTTATGCGCTGCAGAAGAACGGGATTGAAGTCCGAAAATTCTGAGCGCAACTCCCGTTCACTCGACTCACGCGGCAATGGTCGCCACTGCGCGTGCGCGTTGCATGGGGTGTGACCTGTCTGTACGGAGCGTGAACACAGCCACTGCTTGAACCAGTTCATTTGCCTGGCTGTTGAGGCTGCCCGCCGCAGCGGCCATTTCCTCCACCAGGGCCGCGTTTTGTTGCGTGGTCTGATCCATGAGGCCCACTGCTTCGCCAATTCGCGATACGCCTTGAGACTGTGTGGTGCTCGAAGCACTGATCTCGCCCATGATGTCTGTCACGCGTTTGATGGAACTCACCACCTCGGACATCGTGGCGCCTGCTTTGTCAACCAGGGCAGAGCCTTGTTCCACGCGATCCACGCTGGCGCCAATGAGGCTCTTAATTTCCTTGGCTGCTTCCGCGCTACGGCCGGCCAGTGCGCGAACTTCAGTCGCTACAACAGCAAATCCGCGTCCTTGCTCACCGGCCCTTGCAGCTTCAACAGCGGCATTGAGCGCCAGAATGTTGGTTTGAAATGCAATGCCATCAATCACCCCAATGATGTCCGCAATCTTGCGTGAGGATTCGTTGATACGTCGCATTGTCTCAACCACCTGACCCACGACCTCTCCCCCTTGTATGGCGACTTCGGACGCATTCAGCGCCAGTTGATTTGCCTGATGCGCGCTATCTGAATTCTGCTTCACCGTTGACCCGAGTTCGTCCATGGATGCAGACGTTTCCTCCAGCGCACTGGCCTGACGCTCGGTTCGGTTGCTCAAATCCTGGCTGCCGGCGGCAATCTCCCGAGTGGCGTTTGCAATACCACCAGCAGTCTGGCGAACCCCGCTTACCAGTTTGCCAAGCGATTCCTCCATATCCATCATGCTGCCCATCAGGCTATCCGAAGCGCCCCGGTTGGTAATTTCGGAGCTTAAGTTGCCAAGGGATATCTGGATCAGCGCCTGTCTGGCCTGCGCGGGATCACCCCCCAATTCTCGCTGCAAGGTAGCTTGCAAGAGCATATTCAGAGCAATCGCCACGATGGTTGCAACCAGGGCGAGTACTACAGACAGTTGAATCGCGAAGCTCGTCGACCGATTGACCCGCTGGTGTGCATCGGCTGAATTCTTGTCGGCCGCTTGCCCCTGCTTCAGCAGTTCAGCCTTGAGCTGTCGCCAGGCCGGCGTCTCCTCTGTATTCAGCAAACCGACTGCGTCTCCACCCGACGCAGCCTGGTCCAGCACTTTTGCTTGAGCCTTGGCATGCGCGACTCGCAATTCCAGAACGCGTGTCAAAGGCACTTCAAATGGACCACCTTTTGCCAAACTTTGGGTATTCGCAAAGGTCTTTTCATATTCGGACTGGGCTGCCTTGAAGTTCTCAAGCGCCTTTGGATTCTTGGGATCCAGAACAACGTTTCGTAAAGCCTGCCCCATTTGCAAACCCTGGGCATACATGTCACTAAACCCGTGTTCAAGTGCCTGCTCCATGCTGATGAATCGGTCAAACTCGCTCTGGGTATTCATCAATGAACCAATGCTGCTTACCAGTCCAACAATGAAAAGCAGCGTTGGAATAACCGCAAATGCAATGATCTTGGATCGAAAAGTCATGGGTGGGCACTCCCGTTTTCTGCATTAATGTGTGTGGCCGAACGATGGTACGCCCGTGACAACGGAAAACTGATGGAAAGCTTCAACTATTGATGGTCGTCAATACCGACCCAGTTGCGCGCCTGCGCAAGCATCCCTGTGTCATCTTTGTAGCAACACCGACATGAGCCGATAGAAACCGCCGGACCGGACCCCACGCGGGTGTCCAACACCCGACAAAATCCCGCCTAAAACCCCCATTTCCGGGTGGCATGGATTTGGCTATAGATCCCTTGTGCGACTGCAGTCGGTCGCGAGAAGGGTATCCATGCAGCAAGCGACGACCTATGTCAGCATCGGCCAAATCAAACCGCTGGGCGCCAAGCTGGATGTGCCTGCCGCCGGCGGCTGTTCCACCCAGGGGGGTGAGGGCAAGGCCAGCTGCGGTTCCTCTGATGGACCCGATGACATGCCCCAGGATATCTGGGACAAGGTCAAGAACCATCCCTGCTATTCCGAGGAAGCCCACCACCACTTTGCCCGCATGCATGTGGCGGTAGCGCCGGCCTGCAACATCCAGTGCAACTACTGCAACCGCAAGTACGACTGCAGCAACGAATCTCGCCCCGGTGTGGTCTCGCAAAAGCTCACGCCCGAGCAGGCCGTGCGCAAGGTGGTGGCCGTGGCCAGCGAGATTCCGCAGATGACGGTGCTGGGCGTGGCCGGACCGGGCGATGCGCTGGCCAATCCTGCCAAGACGTTTGAGACTTTTCGCATGCTGCAGAGCCAAGCGCCCGACATCAAGTTGTGCATCTCCACCAATGGCCTGGCGCTGCCGGACTATGTGGACGAGATCTGCAAATACAACGTGGACCACGTCACCATCACCATCAACATGGTGGACCCCGCAGTGGGTGAAAAAATCTACCCGTGGATTTTCTGGAATCACAAGCGGGTGACCGGTTATGAGGCCGCCAAGATCCTGCACGAGCGCCAGATGCTGGGGCTGGAGATGCTGACCGCCCGAGGCGTGCTGACCAAGATCAACTCGGTGCTGATCCCCGGAGTCAACGACCAGCACCTGATGGACGTCAACCGCGAGGTGAAGAAGCGCGGCGCTTTCCTGCACAACATCATGCCGCTGATCTCCGAGGCCGAGCACGGCACGGTGTTTGGTCTGACTGGCCAGCGCGGCCCCAGCGCCTCCGAACTCAAGGCCGTGCAGGATGCCTGCATGGGCGGCGCGAATCTGATGCGGCATTGCCGGCAATGCCGCGCCGATGCGGTCGGTTTGCTCGGCGAAGACCGCAGCGAGGAATTCACGCTGGACAAGCTCGACCAGATGGACGTGGTCTACGACCTGGAAAAGCGCCGCCTTTACCAGGAGCAGGTCGAAGTGGAGCGCCAGGCCCAGCACGCTGCCAAGCAGCAGGCTTTGGCCGCTGCCAGCGCTGTGCCGGTCGCGCAAGACCTGCAGGTGATGGTGGCCGTGGCCACCAAGGGTGGGGGCCGTGTCAACGAGCACTTTGGCCATGTCACCGAATTTCAGATTTATGAGGTATCCAGCGCGCAGGCGCTGTTTGTCGGGCACCGCCGCGTTGACCAGTATTGCCAGGGCGGTGCTGGCGACGATGAGCAACTGCCATCCGTCGTGCGCGCCATCAATGACTGCCATGCGGTGCTGGTGGCCAAGATTGGCGCCTGCCCCAAGGATGAGTTGTCACAGGCTGGCATCGAGCCGGTGGACCAGTATGTCGGCGAGTTCATCGAGAAGGCCGCGCTGGACTGGTTCAACGATTACCGATCCCGCATTGCCAGCGGTGCCGTGGTCCACCAGAGCCGGGGCGACGCCCAGATTCGCCAGGGCGCCTACACCAGCTTTGCCAGCGGCGTGCCCCTGGCCGCATAAGCATTTCCATCCACACCCACAAACCTAACGGAGAGTCACCATGGCCCACAAAATCATCATTTCGACCTGCACCGCCTGCTCGGCCTGCGAACCCGAGTGCCCCAACGTCGCCATCCGCGAAAAGAACGGCACCTACGTCATCGACCCCAAGAAATGCACCGACTGCGATGGCCACTACGACACGCCGCAGTGCGTGGCGGTGTGCCCGGTGGACGGCTGCATCGTGAAGGTCTGATCATGCTGCCCAACGTCACCATCACCCCCGCTGCGGCCAAGTTCATCAACCGCATCGTGCGCTTCTCCGGCCTGGCGGCTGGCGCGGGCCTGCGCCTGGCTGTCACGTCCGGCGGCTGCTCCGGCTATTCGTCGGAGTTCAGCGCCGAGCAGGCGCCACAAGCGGGTGAGGAACTGCTGGAGGTTGGTGGCGTGCGCCTGTTTCTGGGGGCGGAAAGCCGGCTGATGCTCAATGGCTTCACCATCGACTTTGTCGAAACGGCCACCCAGTCAGGCCTGACCTTTACCGATCCGAACAAGGCCGCCTGTGCCTGCAGCACCGCTGAGGCGGGTGCACCCAGCGGGGTGACCAAGATCGAGATCGGCTCCATCACGCGTGGCCGCCCTGCGGCGCCGGCGCCCGCAGCCTGAGCCGCAGCGAGCGCACCATGAACGTGGACAGCCTGCGCTCAGCCAATGACCTGGCAGCCTTTGCCGACGGTGCCATCGGCGGGGGCTTGAGTCCGCAGGTGAGTGCGCTCATCACACGGGCCGGTGCGTTGCGCCAGCAGCCGCAGGAGGCCCTGGCCCTGCTGGAGCAGGCACAGGCCGCCGCGCCGCGCCACCCGGCACCGCTGATTGCGCTGTACCGCTTCTATTTCTATGGCCACCAACTGGCGCAGGCCCGCTCCGTCGGCGAAGACGCGCTGGCGATTGCCCGCACGGCGCTGGGTCCGGACTTTGGTGACGAGCCACCCACTGACGAGGCCGCCCGCCACGATGCCGCCGTGCGCTTCTACCTGTTCACGCTTAAGGGACTGGCCTACCTGAACATGCGCCTGGGTGCCATGGATGAAGCCCATGTGCTGTTGAAAGAGTTGCGCCGCCTTGACCCCAGCGACCATGTGGGCGGCGCTGTGCTGCTGCATGTGCTCACCCGCCACGAAAAGGGCGAGACCAGCGACGCCCATTCCGGCTACCCGGTACGCGGCTGGGGCCAGGAGGGCGTATGAGCACTACGACCGTTCGCAGTACGCGCGCGCCGCAGGACGACATCCCGGCGCAGCACTGGCAGGGTGGCCCCATCCGCTGTGGCACCTGTGAGCATGCGCAACTGCGCGCCCGGGACGGTGAAGCCGGCTGCGAGCCGGGCCATGCCTGCATGCAGGATGTGTATGCGCGCCGCATTGACCGCTTCTTCCGCTGGCATCCCGAATTGAGCAATGAGCAGCTTGAGCATGCCTACTTCGAGGTGCGCGCCATTGCCGCGCGCCGCGCCAGTGTGTTCCGTCTGACAGCCCTGATGGACGACCCGGACGAAACCGTGCGCCTGCAGGTGGCGCTGCGCCTGCCGCAGGCCCAGTTGCTCCGCATGCTGAACGACCCGCACCGCGAGGTGCGCATCCGCGTGGCCCAGCGTCTGGATGCGCCGGAGCTGGCTGCGCTGCGCCTCGACCCAGACTACGGCGTGCGCGAACTGGTGGCCCAGCGCCTGACGCTGGCCATCCTGCCGGCGATGGCGAACGACCCCGACCGCGCGGTGCGCCTGCGCGTGGCGCAGCGTCTGGAAATGCCGGCGCTCTTACGCATGGCCGACGACGCCGAGCCCGAGGTGCGCCGCGTGGTTGCGCAACGCCTGCCAACTGCGTTGGTGGCGCGCCTGGCAGCTGATACCGACTGGCGCGTGCGCTGGGAAGTGGCCCAGCGTGCCGACGTCGCCACGCTGGAGATTTTGCGCCATGACGAAGACGAGGAGGTGCGTCTGGTCGTGCAGGAGCGGCTGGCGCGCGACCTGACCCTGGTAGGAGTGGGACATGGCTGACATCAACCGCGACGACGTCGAGATCGAGCTGGCCTACCCACCGCGCTTCAGCTATGGCGAGCGGGTGATTGCGCGCTCGGTGGTGCGCAACGACGGCACCTACAACGGCCGCGACATTGGTGACGTGCTGGTCCACAAGGGCGAGATCGGCTACGTCATCAATATCAACACCTTTCTGCAGCAGTACTACATCTACGCGGTGGACTTTGTCGAGTCCGGCCACCGCGTCGGCATGCGCGCCAAGGAGTTGTGCACGCTGGACAACCTGCCGGATGAGGTGCTGGCGCAACTGGGCGACAAGGCCGCCGCATTGCGCACGCTGGGCTCGGCCAAACCCCTGGAGGAACCAACATGAACACCACTGCAACCCTGCCCGGCCTGGAGCCACGCGAGGCCGCTTACGCCTGGGGCCAGCGCGTCATTGCGCTGGACGACTTGACCAACGACGGCAGCTACCCCGACCGCCCGGAAGACGCGCTGCTGGCGGCGCGCGGCTCGATTGGCGAGATTGTCAACATTGGCCACGCGCCCGACCTGAACGAGCCGGTGTACCTGGTGCAGTTTGACGGCTGCGTGGTGGGCTGTCTGGAGATTGAATTGGTGCCTGCCCCGCTGGGCCTGCTGCCCGAGACCGAGGACGTCGTGTGAATGCGGCAGTGGCTGCCGTGGCACCCCGGCGCGGCGCCGTTGGGGACCTGACGCTGCACCGCATGCAGCGCGCGCTGCGCGAGCGCGTGCGTTATCGCTACGTGCAGCCGCAGATCCTGCGCGAGGGCGACTGCTTTCGCATCCAGAGTCCGTGCTGTTCGCGCAATGTGGACCCCAGCGGCGGCCTGATCGACATTGCGCTGCTGATACCCAATGGCCCGAATAGCTGGAGCCTGTGCTCGCGCGACCATGCCAACCAGACCTGGGTCGCGCAGTTGCGCGATCAGCCCATCGATGCGTTGCTGGACGCGCTGTGCGTGGACGACGCGCGCCAGTTCTGGCCTTGAGGATGAAGGCCTGTTCGCCATGATCTACCTGGACCACAACGCCACCACGCCGCCCGCGCCCGAGGTCATCGCGGCCATGCTGCCGGTGTTGTCATCGCTGTGGGCCAACGCCTCGTCCCAGCACGCTCCGGGCCAGAACGCCAAGCGCGCCCTGGGTGCTGCGCGGTCCACGGTGGCGCGGGTGCTGGGTTGCAGAGTAGCGGAGGTGATCTTCACCAGCGGCGCCACCGAGGCGAATCATCTGGCCGTGCGCGGCCTGCTGGCAGCCGCACAACCTGAGCGCCGGCGCGTGCTGTTCAGCAGCGTGGAGCACGCGGGCCACCTGCGCCTGGCACGGGCCTTGGCGGCGGACGGTGTCACGGTGGACCTGATCCCCGTGCGGCCCAATGGCACGCTGGACCTGGCCGCCGCGCGGGCGTTGATCGGCCCGGATGTGGCCGTGGTCTCGGTGATGGCCGCCAATAACGAGACCGGTGTGTTGATGCCGGTGGCTGAGATGGCCGCACTCACGCAAGCCGCAGGCGCGTGCCTGCATGTGGATGCCACGCAGTTCATCGGCAAGCTGCCGTTCCATTTTTCCACCTGGGGTGCCGATGCGGTTTCGCTGTCGGCCCACAAGTTTCAAGGTCCCAAGGGCGTGGGCGCATTGCTGCTGCACCAGGGCGTGGCGCTGGCGCCGCAGATCGTGGGCAGCCAGGAGCGCGGCCGCCGGGGCGGCACCGAAAACCTGGCCGCCATCGTTGGGCTGGCTGCCGCGCTGGAGCGCCTGGGCGATGTGGCGTTTGAGGCCACGCGCCAGGCGGCCTTGCGCGACGCATTGGAAGCCGGACTGATCCAGGCCCTGCCCGATACGCACATCTGGTGCCGCAACGTGCCACGCCTGCCCGGCACCAGCTACCTGCGCTTTGGCGAGTTGTCGGTGGACGTGGTGCTGCAGCGGCTGGACCGCTTGGGCGTGGCCGCCTCCAGCGGCGCGGCCTGCTCGTCAGGCGGCAGCGAACCCTCGCATGTGCTCAGTGCCATGGGTGTGCCCGCGGATGAGGCGCTGGCGGCGGTTCGCCTGTCGCTGGGGCGCACCAGCACCGTTGACGACGTGCAGTACCTGCTGCAGAACCTGCCCCCCTTGCTGGCACCAACCACCCCCATACCCACCAGGAGCTACCCATGAAATTGATGATCCGCAAAGACAGCAAAGGCGTGCTGACCGGCTACGTGCCCAAGAAAGACCTGGAGGAGCCCATCACCGCCATGGCCAATCCCGCCATGTGGGGCGGCCTGGTCACGTTGGCCAATGGCTGGCAGTTTGACCTGCCCGAGATGCCTGCGGACACCCCGCTGCCCATCACCGTGGAGGCGCGCCGCCTCCCGCTGGCCGAGGAATAGCCATGGCCATGGACGCCACCTACCTGCGCAGCGCCAGCGAAGTGATTGGCGCCGCCCCCAGCCTGCGCGATGCGGCCGCCATCTGGCGCGCACGCGACCCCGCTACCCGCGTGCTGCTGGTCGATGCCATGGACATGCGGGACGAAACACCGGCCCTGCTGCTGGGCCACCGGCGCGTCTACCTGGCCACGTCCAACGGCCACTGCTGGTCCATCACCCAGCAGCCGGCCGAGGCCACGGCGCTGATCCTGACGCAGGAAGACTAATTATGGAAGTCGATGCCATTTCCCTGTTCGAGCCCGACTGTGGGCCGCGCGAGATCGAGCTGGTCAGCACCGTGCTGCAGTCCACCCGCTGGGGCGATGGCCCCATGTTGGAAGCCTTTGAGCGCGCCTTTGCCGGTTG
This sequence comes from Burkholderiales bacterium, assembly GCA_038327925.1. Taxonomy (GTDB): domain Bacteria; phylum Pseudomonadota; class Gammaproteobacteria; order Burkholderiales; family Burkholderiaceae_C; genus Allorhodoferax. The sequence continues at coordinate 44,404 of JBBQLM010000013.1, forward strand.
GGTCGGGCGCAAGCACGCCGTGGCTGTGGGCAGTGGCACGCTGGGCACCTGGATTGCGCTGCGCGCGCTGGGCATTGGCCCGGGTGACGAGGTGGTCTGCACGGCCCACACCTGGCACCAGGTGGCGCAGGCCATCACGCTCACTGGCGCCACGCCGGTGTTCGCCGACATCAACTACTGGACCGGCAGCCTGAGCCCCGAGAAAGCCGCACAGAAGATCACGCCAAAGACTCGTGCCCTGCTGGCCGGCAACACCAATGGTCATCCGGCCGCCTGGGAGCCCCTGCGCGCGCTGGCCGACGCGCACGGCCTGGCGCTGATCGAAGACAGCACCGAGTCCTTTGGCTCGCGCTACAAGGGCCGCACCGTGGGCAGCTTTGGCGATGTGTCGGTGTTTGACTTTTCGGCGCCGTCGGCGCTGTGCACCGGTGAGGGCGGCATGCTGGTCACCGACGACGACGCACTGGTGCATGAGCTGCGTTATCTGCGCCAGCGCCGCCTGGCGGACCGCGCCTCAGTCTCGGTCGGCGCGCGCGTGCCGCTGCAGGCGGGCATGAGCGAACTCACCGCCGCGCTGGGTCTGGCGCAGCTGATGGGGCTGGATGAGCGCCTGGAGCGCCGTCGTGAGGTGGTGGCCTGGTACCACGACAACATGCAAAGCTTTGAAGGCGTCAAGCCGCCCTACATCGGCGAAGGCGTGGACGAGATCCACTGGATGCTTTACGTGGTGCACCTGGGCAAACGCTTCTCGGGCAGCGCCCGCGCGCAGATGATCGACGACCTGCTGTCCTGTGGCATCGAGACCGCGCCCTACAGCCACCCGTTGCACCAGCAGTTCTATTACATGCAGGCCGGCGACGCCATTGGCCGCCAGCGCGGGGTGCTGCTGGACACCGACCGCATCGGCGACCGCGCGCTGGCGCTCCCACTGCACACGCAACTGGACGAGGAACAGGTCCAGTACATCGTCAAGACGCTCAAGGACACCGCCACCAACGTCGGCGCCGGCGCCGCCATTTATTAAGACTAAGGGAAACCATGACCGACCTGATCCAAGAAATTGCCCGCAGCCTGAACACCGGCGCGGTGATCCCCTACCTGGGCCCGGAGATGCTGTCGCTGTGCCCCGACAGCACCGTGTCTGCCACGCCGACGGCCCTGGCCGAGTTCATGACTGCCAAGGTCAGCGTGCCGCACAAGATCCGCAAGCGCCTGACCCAGGCTGCGCAGTTCATCGAGAACTTCAAGCACCGCAAGTCCGTGGTGCACCTGATGAACGAGGCCTTTACTACCTCCCCCGCGCCGTCACCTTTGCACCTGGCCCTGGCCAGCAGCGGCGCGGGGCTGTGGGTGGACACCTGGTACGACGACACCTTTGCCAAGGCGCTGGCGCAGGTGGCGCCCCAAGGCGACTGGGCGCAAACGCAGGGCCTGTCGCAATCCGAACATTTCGGCGACTGGACCGGCGACTATGCCGCCGACGGTTCGCTGCTGCCCGAGCTGACCCCGGGCACACGCCTCCTGTACAAGCCGCTGGGCAGCCACGCGCCGGCCGGCAACTACCTGGTCTCCGACAGCGACTTTGTCGAAGTGCTGACCGAGATCGACATCCAGACCCCCATTCCCGCCGCTGTGCAGGCCTGGCGCACGGGGCGCAACTTCCTGTTCCTGGGCTGCCGCTTTGACGACCAGCTCACCCGCTGCTTTGCCCGCCAGATCATGAAGCGCTCCAGCGACCGCCACTGGGCCGTGCTGGCGCAGGAACCGACGCGCATGGAAGCGCGCTTCCTGCAACAGCAGAACATCACCCGCATTGACCTGCCGCTGGACCAGTTTGCCAGCGCGCTGGTGAACGCGCTGCAGCCGACCGTGGCCGCCTGAACCATTTCTCCCTTCGTTTTAACCCCAACGGCCTTTCGCGCCCCTTGACACCATGACCTCTCTGACCGTTCAACCCTCTGGAAAAACCTACGACGTTGCCCCCGGCACCAGCCTGCTGCAGGCCCTGCTGGCCGCAGGTGAGCCCATCATCAGCAAATGCGGTGGCGGTGCGAAATGTGAGTCCTGCCATGTGTCGGTGACGGCCGGGCGCAAGAGCCTGTCGAAGATCCAGGCGGCCGAAAACGCCAAGCTCGACGCCATGGTTGGCGTCGCCTCCAGCTCGCGCCTGGCCTGCCAGGCCCTGCTGGGTGACGAAGCCGTCACCGTGCAATTGATTTGACCGCCGCGCAGCGGGTGGTGCCACGGGAGATGCACCCATCATGAAATCCCTGCGTCACACGCTGACCCTGTTGACCGCCTGTGGCCTGGCCACCGCCGCCATCCTGACCCTGGCCTCGTATGGCGGCGGTGTGCGCGCCGATGGCGCCGTGCAGCGCACCTTTGTGGCCAAGGACGTCACCGCCGACATCCTGCCACCGCCCATGTACCTGATCGAGTTGCGACTGGTGCTGTCCCAGGGCATAGAGGGCAGCATGCCGCTGGCGCAGGTTCAAAGCGAGGCCGTGCGGCTGGCCAAGGAATACGAGGAGCGCGTCACCTACTGGCGCGAGCACCCACCCTACGGGCTGCAGGTGCAATTGCTGGGCGCGCAACACCAGGCGGCCCAGGCCTTTCTGGCGAGTGCGAAGCAGGTGCTGCAAGCGCTTGCCGCGGGTGATGTGGCCGCTGCCCAGGCCAGCCTCAAGGAGGCGCACACGCTGTACCTCAAGCACCGCGAGGGGGTGGACGACACCGTCAAGGTGTCGCTGGCATTTGCGGCAGAAGCCACCGCCAACTACGACAGCACCCTGAACCAGGTGGGTGCGTTTCAGTGGGTGGTTCTGGCGCTGGCCGCCATTCTGCTGGGCGGATTGGGCTACTGGGCGCGGCGCAGCGTGTGGGCCTCCACCGGTGGCGAGCCCACTGCTGCGGCCGCCATTGCCCACGCCGTGGCAGAAGGCAACCTGGGCGTGCAGGTGCCGGTGACGGCGGGCGACTGCAACAGCATGATGGCGCAGCTGGAAGTGATGCGTTCCTCCCTGACCAACATCGTGACCGAGGTGCGCGAGGCGTCGCAGGGGGTTGCCGCCGCGTCGGCGGAAATTGCCCTGGGCAATAACGACTTGAGCGCTCGCACCGAGCAACAGGCCTCAGCGCTGGAAGAAACGGCGGCCTCCATGGAGCAGCTCAGCGCGGCCGTGAAGCAAAACCTGGACAGTGCCCGCCAGGCCAATCAACTGGCCTTGAGCGCATCCACCGTAGCACTCAAGGGCGGTGCGGTGGTCGGCCAGGTGGTGGACACCATGCGGCACATCAACGAAAGCTCGCGAAAGATATCCGACATCATCAGTGTCATTGACGGCATTGCTTTCCAGACCAACATATTGGCGCTGAACGCTGCGGTGGAAGCCGCCCGGGCGGGCGAGCAAGGCCGAGGCTTTGCCGTGGTGGCCAGCGAGGTCCGCAGCCTGGCCGGGCGCTCGGCCGAGGCCGCCAGGGAAATCAAGAACCTGATCAACGCCAGCGTGGAGCGCGTGGAGCAGGGCAACGTGCTGGTCGATCAGGCCGGGGCCACCATGGACGAGGTGGTGAGCAGTATCCGCCGGGTGACGGACATCATGGGTGAGATCAGCGCAGCCGGTGGCGAACAGGCCTCCGGTGTGGAACAGGTCGGTCAGGCGGTGGCGCAAATGGACCAGGCAACGCAGCAAAATGCCACGCTGGTCGAGCAGATGGCCGCCGCTGCCAACGGCCTCAATGCACAGGCCCATGCACTGGTGGATACGGTTGCCGTGTTCACGTTGCGTGCTGGAGGTTCCAACCGCCTGCCTCAGGGGCCGTCCACGGAAATCGTCCGTCTTAGCCCCCGCCCACGACGAGGTTGAACACCTCCCGCAACAGCAGCAACTCGCTCATCGCGCTGCTACGCAACAGACTGATGGGCTTGAACACGCCACCCAGCGCTTCGATGGCCACTTTGGGCGCATCCAGAGTGGTGAAGCGCAGCAGGTGGATGCGCACCGGGCCAGACTCTGTTTGCGCCCAATGCCGGAAGTCGCCAACATGCTCCAGTTCGTCCGGGTTGAAGCCGCAGCGCTCGACCATGGCTTGCATGACCGTGCTGGCCACATACGCCGGGGCAATCGTGCTCGGCGCCGGCATGGGGGATGCGGATTCGGGCAGCGCGTGGGGCCAAAGCAGGGTGTTGTTGTTCCAGCGAGGGAACAGTAGTGCCGTGCTGTAGCTGTCGAAGTGCGTGAGGATCACGCGGTTGTGGGTAAAGATGTCGTGCAGGGTCAACGGTAGCCTTTCTCACGCAGCATGCGCTGCACCACCGGCCGTGCGCGCATCAGCTGGTCATGCGCCAGACCAAGCAAGATGCGTGACAGCCGGAAATGCAGTGGAGTGGGTGCGCCGGGCGTAGGGTTTCTGACAAAGTGTCTGCGAACGAACGATGTTCTTGGGCGAAGCCGCTGGCGTGGATATTGCGTGCAACCTGGCAATGCGCACGTCCTCTTCTCCCCCTGCCAGCCGTGTTCTCGATGGTGCGCTGGAACATCTGACCGCCGCCGAGCTTGCCGAACTGGACACTGTGCTGGATGCGCTGCGCAGCCAGTCGCCGGCAACACCGTGCTGGGAGTTTTGCGAAGGCTTCATGGCGGCCTTGATCTGCTGTCGTCGGCCCATCACACCGATCGAATACTTGCCGGTGTTGCTCGGTACGGGATTAGCCGGCGAGTCTGTTACGCCGCCCTTGCATTTCATGGAGCTGTGGACCCGGCGCCAGGATGCTGTCCGGCAGGCACTGGACACCCGCATCGCGGCGCTGGACGAACCGGCCGCCTACCAGCCCGAAGTGGCGGATGCGCCATCCTTCGGCCAGCGCTGGGCGCAGGGCTTCATGGCGGTGGTCAGGGCCTGGCCCCAGGAATGGGTGGGCTCGCGCAACAAGCAGGCTATCCTGTGGAGCACCACCGCCATTGGCGTGGTGGACGCCCTCACGGCGGACGACACCGATCCACCGACGCTGCACGCCTTTGAAGGCGAAATGGCCGGACCGCCCACCGTCAGCGCCCGGCGCATGCAGGCCTTTGGTGACGCGATCTGGGCCGTGTACAACATGCGGGAGACCTGGCGCACGCTAGGCCCCCGGGTGGAGACGGTGCACAAGGACGCTGCACCGGGCCGCAACGATCCCTGCACCTGCGGCAGCGGCAAGAAATACAAGAAGTGCTGCGCTATGCTATCAATAACGTAGCAGTCTGCGCATTTTTCACGAGGGCTGGAGCCTGATTTTGTTCAAAACCATCTGGCTGCACCCGTGCCGCTAGCCAATCAGCGCCACCGCCTTGATCTGCACCCACACCGGTTTGCCGGCAGCCAGGCCCAGGCCGTCGGCCGAGCGGCGTGTCAGGCGTGCCAGCACGGGCGATGCGCCGACGCGCAGGCGCAGCAGGGTCAGGGCCGGGTGGTAGTCGCCGGCCAGTTGCTCCACCGTGGCCGGCAGGCAGTTCTGGATGCTGGTGCCGGCGGTGGGTTCCAGCGCAATGCTGACGTCGCGCGCCAGAATGCGCACGCGCACCGGGTCGCCAATGGCGTGGCCACCGTCGCGCACCCACAGGCTGCCACCGGGAAACTCGACCCGGGCCAGGTGCCAGGCGGCATCGCGCTCGGCCACCGTGGCCTGCAGCACCACGCTGGCGTCTTCGCCCAGGTGGATGGGCAGGTCCACGTTGGCCAGGGTCTCGGTCAACGGGCCCGCAGCCACGGCACGCCCGGCTTCCAGAACGACGATGTGGTCGGCCAGGCGCGCCACTTCATCGGGTGCGTGGCTGACATACAGCACGGGAATGTCCAGTTGGGCATGCAGGCGCTCCAGGTAGGGCAGGATCTCCTGCTTGCGCTGGTGGTCCAGCGCGGCCAGCGGCTCGTCCATCAGCAGCAGGCGCGGGCTCAGGGCCAGGGCACGCGCCATGCCCACCCGCTGGCGTTCGCCGCCAGACAGCTGATCGGGTTTGCGTTCCAGCAAATGGCCGATTCCCAACAATGCAATCGCCTGGTCCAGGCCGGCGCCAGACGCCCCCGCGATGCGTTTGAGCCCATAGCGCAGGTTGCCCAGCACCGTGAGGTGGGGGAACAGACTGGCCTCCTGGAACACATAGCCCAGTGGACGCTGGTGCGTGGGGAGCCAATGGGCGTCGTCCTGCCAGACCACACCGTTGACGGTCAGCCGGCCCTGTGGAGCGCGCTCCAGACCCGCGATACACCGCAGCAGCGTGGTCTTGCCGGAGCCCGAGTGGCCAAACAGCGCAGTGACACCCCGCGCGGGCAGGTCCAGATCCACGTCCAGTGCAAACCCCGGCCAGCCGAGTTGGAAACGGGCTTGAATGCCGCCCATCTCAGGCCCCCTTGCGCGGACTGGGCCGCCAGACGTAGAGCGCGAGCAGCACCACGAACGAGAAGACCAGCATCACCGCCGAGAGCCGGTGCGCCTGCAAGTACTCCAGGGCCTCCACGTGGTCGTAGATTTGCACCGAGGCCACCCGGGTCACGCCGGGGATGTTGCCGCCAATCATCAGCACCACGCCAAACTCGCCCACCGTGTGGGCAAAGGTTAGGATCGATGCCGTCAAAAAGCCGGGCCGGGCCATCGGCACCGCCACGGTGAAAAACGCATCCAGCGGTGAGGCGCGCAAGGTGGCGGCCACTTCCAGCGGCCGCTCGCCGATGGACTCAAACGCGGTCTGCAGGGGTTGCACCATGAAGGGCAGGGAGTAGAACACCGAGCCAATCACCAGGCCCCAGAAGGTGAAGGGCAGGGTTCCCATGCCCAGTGACTGCGTGAGCTGCCCCACCGGGCCGTTGGGTCCCATGGCCAGCAGCAGATAAAAACCCAGGACCGAGGGTGGCAGCACCAGCGGCAGCGCCACCACGGCGCCAATCGGCCCTTTCCACCACGTCTTGCTGCGCGCCAGCCACCAGGCGATGGGTGTGCCGACCAGCAACAGGATCAGCGTGACGATGCCCGCCAGGCGCACGGTGAGCCAGATGGCTTGCAGATCACTGTCGTTCAAAAGCATGCCGCGATCTTACTGGCGCTCTGCCGCCAAGGCTCCTAGACCTCCGGCGCAAAGCATTTGGCGTGATCCGAACATTCGCTACACGACGGCGCCGGGCAGACGTAGATGCCTTCCTTGGAGCAGTAGTGGCGGTAGATGAATTTCTTCCACTTCATGTCGCCCACATTCAAGGCCGCCAGCGCGGGGAAGGCGACGGTCATCAGCGTGGAGAGTTCACTGCGGTTGGCCAGGCCCAGGTCCTGCCACAGGTGGTTGCGTCCGCAGCAGCTGTAGGCCACGGTGTGGGCCAGCCAGACTTCGGACTGGCGCAGCCCGGCGCGGTATTCCAGCAGCAGGTGCAGCAGGTCTTCCAGCTCCACGATGATTTCGCCCGGGCCATCCTGCAGTTGCAGGTGGGCACCGGGAAAGTAGTCCGTCCACAGCGCTTGAAAGTCCGCACCGGTCAGCCCCAGCGTGGCGGGCAGCACCCCCTGGTTCAGCGAGCGGCCCACCAGCAGGCTGGCCAGCACCGGGCGCAGCGGGTCGGTCGCGGCTTGCGGGGACGCGGGGCGGCCCAGCAGCTCGGCCTGCAGCAGTTCGCGGCAGTCGTGGGAGGGGTTCATGCGCGTGGTCCCCGTCAGTGGCGCGAGAACAGGTCGCGCAGTTTGCACAGCGTGGTGGTCACGTCGAAGCGCGTATCGGCCAGCGCCTCGCCAGCCAGGATCTTGACCAGGGCCACATAGGGATCGGTCTCGCCGGTCAGCAGCACGGTGGCGCCCCACTTCTGCATGTGGCGCAGGTAGCCGTCGCCGGCACTGGCGGCGACCATGATCTCCACGCCGTGCAGCGGGTGCGGGCCATCGTCCCGAAAATGGTGGGGCAGTTGCTCCTGGCTGAGCTGGATGCGCTGCGCAGGCGGCGTGGGTTGCTCGGGCAGGCAGTCAAACAGCAGCCAGTCGCGCGTCTGGCCGGCATGGCCGGACACGGCGGTCCAGTCGTTCTTGGTGGCGACAGCAATTTTCATGGTGAAGCACCTAGCCAGTTCCGTGCCTGCTACGGCAGCGCGTAACCGAAAGATTGGATGACGGCCCGTGCCTTGTCGGATTTCAGGTATCGCATCAGCGCCTGGGCCGCCGGTTTGCCCCGGCCTTTTTCCAGGATGACCGCGTCCTGGCGGATGGGGGAATACAGCGTGGCCGGAACGATCCAGGACGAGCCTTCGATCTTCCCGTCCTTCAACACCTGCGACAGCGCCACAAAACCCAGCAGCGCATTGCCCGTGCTGATGAACTGGTGGGTCTGCGCAATGCTTTCGCCGGTGACGATCTTGGGTTGGATCGACTCAACCACGCCCAGCCCCTTCATGACCTCCACGGCGGCTGCACCATAGGGCGCGAGCTTGGGGTTGGCAATGGCCAGGTGGTCAAAGCCTCCGTTCTTCAACACCGCGCCGGCCCCATCCACGATGGCGGGCTTGGCCGACCACAGCACCAGCTTGCCGATGGCATAGGTGAACTGGCTGCCCGCCACGGCGGCGTTTTCCTTGATCAGTCTGGCAGGTGTTTCGTCGTCAGCCGCCAACAAGACTTCAAACGGCGCGCCGTTCTTGATCTGGGCGTAGAACTTGCCCGTGGCGCCATAGGCGGCCAGAACTTTGTGGCCGGTTTCCTTCTCGAACCCGGCGGCAATGGCTTGCATGGGCGCGGTGAAGTTGGCCGCCACGGCCACGGAAATCTCGTCGGCGCGCACGCTGGATGCGACGCCAGCCAGGGAGGCGATCAGCAGCGCGATCAAACGGAAACGGGTTTGCACGAACATTCTCCTCAATAGCTGCCAAAAGTCATCCCTGTCGCAAATGCCGCTTTGTAGCATTCGCTACACAGGCCGGGGGGAACGGCACGACGATCACGACAAGACAAAGAGACCAGTATCGCTGCACAACCCGTGCAAATAGCGTGCCGTCGCTGGCGATTGCTCAGTGCGCCACCGTGTCGAAGTCGGCCGCCATGGCGGCGCGTTGTTCCAGATCGACCGCCGCAGCGCCCAGCGGGTCGCCGCCCTTCAGCCAGTCGGCGTGGCTGTCGGGCTGGTCCAGCGCCAGCACCAGTGCGTGGTTGAGTTCATAAGCGCCCCAAGCCAGATCCTGCTCGCGCACGGCCGCCTGCAGGGCCGACTGCACCAGCACGCGCACGACGCGGTGGGCGGTGGAGAACGGCACGGTGTCGGCTCGCCCGGCGGCGGCCTGCACACAGGCGTTCCGGTCGTGCGAGGCGTGGCCGCGGCAGGCCAGCGGGCGCACGCGGTGGACCAGGCACACACCCTGCACGATGAAGGCACAGCGCTGGCGCAAGGCCACGCGCTGGGCCTCGTCGAGCCCGCGTGTGGCGGCGTCCGCCTCGCGCAGGTTGCTAATCAGGTCGATGCCATGGCCCTGTAGTGCGTTTGCGGTGGCGCGCAGATAGGCCGCCAGCAAAAAGACCTCGGGGGCCGTGGCCGTCACGCGCAGCGTGCAGCAACTGGGGCAGCCCTTGCGACAGGCAATGGGGGGCTGATCTTCGGACTGGATGGCCACGTTGCCATCAAAGCTGTCCCAGGCCTGGGCCAGCACGGCCTCGGTGCGCGTGGCTTCGCTCTGCGTGCGCAGCGTGTGTGCCAGCGCGGCGCGCAGATCGCGGAAGAAGGCCTCGGCACCGTGGTCGTTTGTCGATATGGACATGTCGCTATCCCGCATTGACCTTTGAGGACCGTCAAAAACACTCGTTTTCAAGCTGATCAAGCCATGCCAGTCCGGTCTCGTCGCCGCGTTCTTCGAGCAACTCACGAATCTGGTTCACAAAGCTGGCCAGCAGTAACTGATCGTCACAACGCATGCCTTTGGTTGCGTTGCGGCGATTCTGAAAGTAGGTCCAGAACGGATCGTTCAGGGCCTGCGTGTGTGACGCAATGCGCCCCATCATCCGGCTGGCCTGACCGTCAAAGTCGATGCCCTTGAAGCTGCGATAGCGGTCTGTTGGCTGCATATCCAGTCAAATGTTCTTCTTGCCCTGCAGCAGCTTGGCCTTGTCGGATGGGCTGTAGTGGTCAAAGTGGCCCTGTGCGGCAGCCACGCGGCGGTGCGCCATGCGGATGGCTTCGATCTTGCCGGCTGGGGCTATGGGGGAGACGCATTTCTCCAGCGCCGTGCTCTGGCACTGCGGGCAGGCGGGTGTATCGCCCGTGCGCACCAGGGCTTCAAAGCGGTTGCCGCAGGCCGGGCAGTGGTAGTCGTAAATGGGCATGGCACTCTCCAGGGGGTTCAGGCTATGCTGGCGCAGCGCTCGGTGATCGATGCGCAGCCTTCCAGTGTGGATGCCGATGCAGGCTTCGTGCCAAGGCCGACCCAGGCGTCCACCGCGGCCACGTCAAAGCCGACATGGCGCGCGCCGGTGTCGGTGCGTTGCATCAACGGGCGGCGGATCAGCAGAGGGTCCTGCAGCAGCAGGTCCAGCGCGCTGTAGCTGTCCAGGGTCTCGGGGCGGATCTCGCCGCTCTTGATGCGTGGTGCGGCGCGGTTGAACCAGTCCGCCACCGGCAGCTGTCCCAGAAAGGCCAGCAGGCCTTGCGGTGTCCAGTGCGTGGTCAGCAGGTTGCGCTGCTCCAGCGTGTGGCCGGCCGCCTGCAGCGTGCTGCGCTGGCGGGCATTGCCACCACAGCCGGGCTTCTCGTAGAAAACGATGTGGGTCATGGCTGAAGTTCTCCGGTGGGGTGGGCCAGGGCCAGCAGGCCCCTGGTCTGGTCGGTGATGGCCTGCACGGTGGCGTCCGGCAGGCGGTGCAGCCAGCGCTGCGGCAGCCGCGCCGCGCCACAGCGGGCGCCGGCCAGCATGCCGACCAGGGCGCCGGTGGTATCGGCATCGTCCCCCTGGTTCACGGTGGCGATCAGGGCCTCTTCAAAGTCGCTGTGCTGGGTCCAGAAGTGCAGCACGGTCTGCACCGTATCCACCACGTAGGCGGTGGCACCGCCCTTGTAGGGGGTAAAGCGGAACGCCGGGTTGCCTTGCACCCACTGCGCGGCCCACTGTTGGCCGTCGGCATGGGTGGCGCCAGTCAGCACCTGGCGCAGCAGGTGGCCCAGGCCCAGCGTGGCGGCGTCCGACAGCGGGTGGTGGTGGGTGAGGCGCGCCTGCGCCATCGACACGCGCTCAAACGCGGCGGCATTGTCCAGCGTGGCCAGCACGGTGGGCAGGTTGCGCATCAGCGCGCCATTGCCGCCGTCGCCGGGGTTGTAAGGGCCCTCCAGCGAGCCTTCCAGCAGGTAGCGTTGGATGCCGCGGCGGCAGGTGTTGCCGCAGTCCACGGGCTTGCCCTTGAACCAGCGCACGTAGGCGTCGCCGATATGGCGCACCAGGCCGTCGTCACCGTGCGCCAGGTTGTCGATGGCTTCGCGGCCACCGTGCAGCAAGGCTGAGCCCAGCGCCAGGCTCATGGTGGTGTCGTCCGTCACCTGGCCGGCGGCAAGCTTCAACCAGCCGCCGCCAATGATGTCGCGGTGCACGCCGTATTGCGCTGCAATTTCGCGCGGGCGCATGAACTCCACCGTGGCGCCCAGCGCGTCGCCCATCGCAAAGCCGAGGTAGGCACCAAGTGCGCGGTCTTTCAGATCATGCATATCGGGCCACCACGTCATAGTCGCCGCCCAGGGCCAGCACCTCCTGCTCGCCATGCAGCACCTGGCCGGGCAGCAGTGCGGGGAACAGCAGCACCTTGCACAGCGGCACCTGCACCTCAAACACCCAGTCGCCAAAGCAGGATGCATCCTCGGCGGACAGGCTGAAGGAGACGATGTTGTTCAGCCGGATGGTGCAGTGCCGCTCCTGCAGGCTGCCGGCCACGGTCTGCTCCTCACACTGGTTGCTGCCGCGCCACAGGCGCAGGTGGTCTTGCGATGCGCCGGCACCGGCATAGGGAAAGCGGCGCAGCGCCCACTGGCAGAACGCGTACAGCACGTCGAGCTGCTGGTGGATGTTGTTGTTGTTGTAGCGGCTGGCGGCCTTCTCCTGCAGATAGGCCACCCACGCGGGTGACGGAAAGCGCGCCAGCGGCGCCTTGTGGAACGTGGGCACCAGGCCGAAACGGCTCTCCACCCAGCCCTTGAGCACGGCGCCGGCGGGGCCGTTGGCATCCATGCCCCAGCCCTGCAGCAGCTTGCGCCAGCTGCTGCGCCAGCGACGCCGCTCGGCCGCACCCAGCGTGGCCAGCTCATGCGCCTCGGGCTTGCGCAGGCCAAAGGCAATGGCCAGGTAGTGGGCAAACATGTCGCGCGCCTCGCTTAAGTCCTGGCTGCGCTCCAGCAGCGCAAACAGGCCCGCATGGGCCTCGCGCGTGCCGGCAATGGCCAGGGGCACCGGATGGGCGTTGAACGCGCTGCTGGCCAGCACCGGCGCGGGCACGCCGACCAGGTTGGTCCCATACCAGCGGTGGGGCTGGTCGGCGTCATCGTCGTCGTGCGCCACGGCCCGCGCGAAAACGGTGTCAGACCGGGCGGTTTTCGTTGGGGTTGCGCACCGGGCCCATCAACGCCAGGCCATCCTCGTAGGTGATGGTGTCGAAGGTGATGTTGAACTTGAGCGCGGCATCGGCCACGGCATCCAGCTTGCCGGCGGTGTCCTTCTTCTTCAGGTCGTTCTTTTCCAGGTAGAGCAGGTCCAGCATCTCGTTGTACACGGTCGATTCGAGGATCGGCAGCACATAGAACATCGCGCCCTTGTACGGCACCTGGTATTTCTTGGACAGGTCGATGTTGTCGCAGAACAGGAAGTACTTGCCGCCCGCGCTCAGCGTGTCGCCCAGCACCTCGGCCACGTCCTTCAGGTAGGCAAAGCTCAGCAGAAAGCCGGCAAAGAAGGGCAGGTGCTTGTCACCCGCCGTGGCCATGGCCATGGCCTGGCCGCACAGCAGCTCGGGTGGGCGGGCCTCGTCGGCCAGCTTGGGGGCAAAGCGCAGTGCCAGTTCGCCGCGAAAGCCAAAGCGGCCCGGCTTGGCCGTGGGCGCCTTGAGCACGGGGTTGAGCAGGCGGCCTTCGCTCTCCAGTCGCGCAAACGCGGTGTCGCCGATCTCGGTGGTGGCCAGTGTTGCAGTCATGTGGATTCCTTGGTTAGGGTGGTTGGAAACGTTGCGGGAAGTGCAGGGTTGGGGCCGGTGTTGCGCATGAAGTCGGCCGTCTTGAAAAAGGAAGTCATCAGTGTCTGGTGCAGGGCGGGCGCTGCGCCAATGTCGGTGAGTGCGGCGTCCATGCAGGCCAGCCAGGCATCGCGCTCGGCCTCGCCAATGGCAAAGCCGCCGTGGCGCATGCGCAGGCGCGGGTGTCCGTGTTGGTTTGAGTAGGCCTTGGGGCCGCCCAGCCATTCACACAGGAAGCGCACCAGCACGGCCTTGGTGGATGCCAGGTCGGCAGCGTGCATGGCGCGGATGGTGGTGGCGTCGCCGCGGCTGTCCATGTGGCGGTAGAAGGCATCCACCAGGGCCACCACGGAGGCCTCGCCGCCCAGCATCTGGAAATGCGGGGAGGGCATCACGCTCAATAGTGTGGGAGTAGTGGCGGAATTCATGCCACTAGCAAGAGCAATGACCGTACCAAGTCATAAAGGGGAAAAGCGGCCTGCAAACACGACACAAATCGCGGGTGCTGCCCGTGGATCGGGGGATTTGTGCGACACGTCCTTCCATTTTGTCGGGAAGCCAACAATCCAAAAAATAGTGCGCTCCGCACTAGGAAAAAACGTGTTTTCGCTCTGAAAACACACGAAGTCCAATAATTTTTTCAACCCCGAATCAGCATGGCATGGAAGCTGCAATAGGGAAGCTGCGCGGACACCAGTCCGGCCGACGTGAACCTAGACAAAGAAGACCAACGGGCACGAAAGGCTGACACAAGTCGCGGCAACGCAAGCTTGGTTTTTCATCTTTCTTATTGGAGTACTGTTATGGCTAAACTTCGGCAAATCGCCTTCTACGGCAAGGGTGGCATCGGCAAATCGACCACTTCGCAAAACACCCTGGCGGCGCTGTCTGACCTGGGCCAAAAAATCCTGATCGTCGGCTGCGACCCCAAGGCCGACTCCACCCGTCTGATCTTGCACGCAAAGGCGCAGGACACCATCCTGTCGCTCGCAGCAGAAGCTGGATCCGTGGAGGATCTGGAGCTCGAAGACGTGATGAAGATCGGCTACAAAAACATCCGCTGCGTGGAATCCGGTGGCCCCGAGCCAGGCGTGGGCTGTGCTGGCCGCGGTGTGATCACATCGATCAACTTCCTGGAAGAAAACGGCGCCTATGACGGCGTGGACTATGTGTCCTACGACGTGCTGGGTGACGTGGTGTGCGGTGGCTTTGCCATGCCCATCCGCGAAAACAAGGCACAGGAAATCTACATCGTCATGTCAGGCGAAATGATGGCCATGTACGCCGCCAACAACATCTCCAAGGGCATTCTGAAGTACGCCAATTCCGGTGGTGTGCGTCTGGGTGGCCTGGTGTGCAACGAGCGCCAGACCGACAAGGAACTGGAATTGGCTGAAGAGCTGGCGAAGATGCTGGGCAGCCGACTGATTCACTTTGTGCCACGCGACAACATCGTGCAACACGCCGAACTGCGCCGCATGACGGTGATCGAGTTCGCACCCGATTCCAAGCAAGCTGCCGAGTACCGCACGCTGGCAGAGAAGGTGCACAACAACGCTGGCAACGGCACCATCCCCACCCCCATCACCATGGACCAACTGGAAGACATGCTGATGGAGTTCGGGATCATGGACACCATCGACGAATCGCAAGTCGGCAAGAAAGCCGCCGAACTGGGCGTAGCCGCTTAACGAAACCACCCCCGTTGCTTGCTCACTGCGTGTAGCCGCGCAGTGAGTGATTCAAGCAGCGCCCAAATTATTTATTACTGGAGTTCCCCCATGACTGCCACCGTTGAAGAGCGCAAGGCCACGAACAAGGCCCTGATTGATGAAGTGCTGAAGGCCTATCCCGAAAAGATGGCCAAGCGGCGCGCCAAGCACCTGGGCACGTTTGAAGAAGGCAAGCCCGACTGCGGCGTCAAGTCCAATATCAAGTCATTGCCCGGCGTGATGACCATTCGCGGCTGCGCCTACGCTGGCTCCAAAGGCGTGGTGTGGGGCCCCATCAAGGACATGGTGCACATCAGCCATGGCCCCGTCGGTTGCGGCCAATATTCCTGGGCTGCACGGCGCAACTATTACATCGGCACCACCGGCATCGACACCTTTGTGACCATGCAGTTCACCTCCGACTTCCAGGAGAAGGACATCGTCTTCGGTGGCGACAAGAAGCTCGACAAGATCATTGACGAAATCCAGGAGCTGTTCCCCCTGAATAAGGGCATCTCCATCCAGTCGGAATGCCCCATCGGCCTGATTGGTGACGACATCGAAGCGGTGTCCAAGAAGAAGAGCAAGGAGCTCGACGGCCACACCATCGTGCCCGTGCGCTGCGAAGGTTTCCGCGGCGTGAGCCAGTCCCTCGGTCACCACTTGGCCAACGACGCGATCCGCGACTGGGTGTTCGACAAGGTGGACCCCAACAAGCGTCCCGAATTTGTCTCGACCCCGTATGACGTGGCCATCATCGGTGACTACAACATCGGTGGCGACGCCTGGTCCAGCCGCATCCTGCTCGAAGAGATGGGCCTGCGCGTCATTTCGCAGTGGTCCGGTGACGGCACGATTGCCGAAATCGAAAACACGCCCAAGGCCAAGCTCAATGTGCTGCACTGCTACCGCTCGATGAACTACATCAGCCGGCACATGGAAGAGAAGTACGGTATTCCATGGGTGGAATACAACTTCTTCGGCCCCACGATGATCGAGAAGAGCCTGCGCGAAATCGCCGCCCACTTCGACGACACCATCAAGGCCAAGGCCGAAGAGGTGATTGCCAAGTACAAGCCGTTGATGCAAGCCGTGGTGGACAAGTTCAAGCCCCGCCTGGAAGGCAAAACCGTCATGCTGTACATCGGTGGCCTGCGCCCCCGTCACGTGATTGGCGCCTATGAAGACCTGGGCATGGTCGTGGTCGGCACCGGCTACGAGTTCGGTCACAACGACGATTACCAGCGCACCACCCACTACATCAAGGACGCCACGCTGATCTATGACGACGTGACCGGCTACGAGTTCGAGCACTTTGTCGACAAGGTCAAGCCCGACCTGGTGGGCTCGGGCATCAAGGAAAAGTACGTATTCCAGAAGATGGGCGTGCCGTTCCGCCAGATGCACAGCTGGGACTACTCCGGCCCCTACCACGGCTACGACGGCTTTGCCATCTTCGCCCGCGACATGGACATGGCCATTTCCAGCCCGATCTGGGGCCTGACCAAGGCGCCCTGGAAGGCGTGACCCTTTTCATCCCATTCATAGCAACTATTGGAGCCAG
This sequence comes from Burkholderiales bacterium, assembly GCA_038327925.1. Classification (GTDB taxonomy): domain Bacteria; phylum Pseudomonadota; class Gammaproteobacteria; order Burkholderiales; family Burkholderiaceae_C; genus Allorhodoferax. Next base: position 60,878 of record JBBQLM010000013.1, read on the forward strand.
CCATGTCTCAATCCGCTGACAAGATCATCGACCACGAACTGCTGTTTCGTGAGCCCGAGTACCAAGCGATGCTTGGCAAGAAGAAGGAACACGAGTTCAACCATTCCGACGAGAAGGTGAAATCCATCGTCGAATGGACCAAGACCGAAGACTACAAGCAGAAGAACTTTGCCCGTGATTCGCTTGCCGTCAACCCCGCCAAGGCCTGCCAGCCACTGGGCGCCGTGTATGTGGCAAACGGCTTTGCCAAGACGCTGAGTTTTGTGCACGGCAGCCAGGGCTGCGTGGCCTACTACCGTTCGCACTTCAGCCGCCATTTCAAGGAGCCAACCAGTTGCGTGTCCTCGTCGATGACGGAAGACGCAGCCGTGTTCGGCGGCCTGAACAACATGGTGGACGGCCTGGCCAATGCCTACAGCCTGTACAAGCCCGACATGATTGCCGTGTCCACCACCTGCATGGCCGAGGTGATTGGCGATGACGTTGACGCCTTCATCAAGACCAGCAAGCAAAAGGGCAGCATCCCCGAAGAGTTTGACGTGCCGTTTGCCCACACACCGGCCTTTGTCGGCAGCCACATCACCGGCTACGACAACGCGCTCTTGGGCGTGCTGCGCCACTTCTGGGACGGCAAGGCCAAGACCACCGAACCCCTGGTTCGCGTGCCCGATGAGAGCATCAACTTCATTGGCGGCTTTGACGGCTTTGTCGTTGGCAACATGAAGGAAATCCGCCGGATTTTTGACCTGTTCGGCGTCAAGGTGAACATCCTCTGCGACCCGTCCGGCAGCTGGAACACGCCCACCGATGGCGAGTTCCGCATGTACGCCGGTGGCACCACCAAGGAAGAAGTGGTTGCCGCCCTGCACGCCAAGGCCACCATCGTGTTCCAGGAATTCTGCTGCGAGAAGACCAGCAAGTTCATCGCCGAGCACGGCCAGGAAGTCGTCGTTCTCAACGCGCCAGTCGGTGTGGCCGGAACCGACAAGTTCCTGATGGAAATCTCGCGCCTGACCGGCAAGCCCATCCCTGCGCAGCTGGAGAAAGAGCGCGGCGAACTGGTCGATGCCATGGCCGACAGCCAGGCCCACCTGCACGGCAAGCGCTTTGCCCTGTACGGTGACCCGGACCAGATGCTGGGCTACGCCGCCTACCTGATGGAACTGGGTGCAGAACCCTCCCACGTGTTGTCCACCAATGGTGGCAAGGAGTGGGAAGTGAAGATGAACGCGCTGTTTGCCTCCTCGCCCTACGGTGCCGGCTGCAAGGCCTATCCCAAGCGCGACCTGTGGCACCTGCGTTCACTGTTGTTCACCGAGCCGGTGGACTTCATGATCGGCAACACCTATGGCAAGTTCCTGGAGCGCGATACCAAGACCCCGCTGGTGCGCATGGTGTTCCCGATCTTTGATCGCCACCACTACCACCGTTACCCCACCTGGGGTTATGAAGGCGGCCTGCGCGTCTTGGTGATGCTGCTCGACGAGTTCTTTGAAGCGCTCGACGGCAACACCATGGAAATCGGCAAGACCGACTACAGCTACGACATCATTCGATAGTGGTCCACAGGGCTCCGGCAGCAACCGGAGCCCTTTTTTGCGTTTGCGTCCCTTCACCCCATTGAGACCACCATGGCCAACGTAACCTTTAGCTCCCCCCGCCTGAAAAAGGATGTGACGGTGTACGCCGTTGCCGGCGACACCAAGACGCTGCTCGCCGTCGCCAAGGCCAACAACGTGCCGCTGGAATCCGAGTGCGAGAACGGCGAATGCGGCTCCTGCCAGGTGCAGGTGTCCGTGCTGTCCGGCAAGACGCCCATCGGCGTGGCGCTGACCGAGAAAGAAAAGCTGGTGCTGAAACTGGCCGGCAAGATCACCGCCCAGCAAATCATCGACGCCGAGACCAAGGACCTGCCACCGCCCTGGCGCCTGGCCTGCCAGATGGTGGTGCGCGATGAGGACATCCTCGTCACGTTCTGACCATGGACGCCGTCTACATCAAGACCACGCAGGACGGCCGCCGGGTCGAGGTGGTGGATGGCTGGGTGTGTCTGGCCGGCGTGCGCGAAGCGGAGAGCCTGATCGCGCTGGACGAGCACCCCAACCGCCAGGCCATCGCCCGCTCGGTTCCCGGCGCCGCCTATGTGGCCGGGCGCCTGCCGCTGACCCTGAGCGAAGCTGCCGCCGCGCAGGACGCACTGTCCGCCGCGCGGCGTGTGTTTGACGCCAGCCCCATGGGCATCACCCAGCGCATACGCCAGGCCATCTGGGCCAAGGCTACCGCCGAAGGTGTGGAGTAACCAGCCATGATTTATGTTGTTGACCTCCCCCCGCAGGGCGAGCCCCGCGCCTGGTTTGCCTTTGACGCCGCCGATCTGGAGCGCAAGCGCGTGACGATGGGCGCCGCCGCAGGTGAGAGTTGCATCTATTGGAATGAAGCGGAAGCCGTGGGTGCCTTTGAGGGCAACGACCCCCGCATCGCCGGCAAGGAACACTGGCGTGCCCGGCGCGCGCTGTACGACCAACTGGTGGCGCTGGAAGTGCTGGCCGACGACTGCTAGAGGGGGGCCTGTCCATGCTCACCCGCATGCAGTACGACATCCTGCAGACCAACGGAAGAGGCATCGCCGCGCTGCTGGCCGAGCTGCAAAGCGAAGAGGAGCTGTTTGCCAGCCCCAACACGCTGCTGCGCGTGGAAGCCGCCCTGCTGGTCTTCGCGCAGACGCTGGCACACCTGCCCGAGCCGCTACGCCAGCGCCTGGTGCAGGTGGACTGGCATGGCTGGGACTGTCTGCAGCAACTGCTGGAGCTGAATGTGCAACCCCGCCGCGCCGAGGTCTGGTACGGCACACAGGCGCTGGTGCCGGCCACGCTGCAGCTCATCGCCACGCTGCGCAAGCAGGAGCCGGCGTGGTTTGAAATTGGCTATTGAGACTGAGGACACCCATGAAGAACGTAGAAGAATTCCTGGCCCACACCATCCAGCTGGAGAGCGAAGCCGCCCTGCGCTTCGGCCAGCTGGCCGATGCCATGACCACCGCCGGCAACAAGGAGGTGGGCCGCCTGTTCCGCCGCCTGGCCGACTACTCGCTGCTGCACCTGGGCGATGCGCGTGCCCGTGCCGGCTTTCGCACGCTGCCCGAGATGAGCAGCAGCGACTACCGCTGGCCCGACATCGAAAGCCCCGAAGCCGCAGCCATCTGGGCCGCCGACCCCTTCATCGGCATCGAGCAGGCCCTGCAGGTGGCGCTGGACGCCGAGACCGCCGGTCTGGACTTCTACGCCGGCGTGCTGGCCGCCACCGACGACCCCGAGATCAAGGTGCTGGCCAAGGAGTTTGTCGAGGAAGAGGGCGAACACGTGGCCGAGCTCAAGCGCTGGATCGCTCTGCACCAGAGCGGGCAGGCCTTGCCTTCGGCGGGGTGATTGGTAGTGTTTTGTGTAGCTAGCCCTCGTGGAATGGGTGTGTATCGCTATCGAAGGGATAGCAATTGTTGTGGCGTGAGGTTTAAGAAAAGAGAGCCGGCAAGCGACTTGAGGTAGACGAAATTGCAAATCGAAAGTTCAAACTTCGATTTGCAAGAAATTCGCGCCAATGCAAAAAACCGAAGTTGGCGGGAATCACTTCCGCCCGTGTCAAGATCGCCCTTCCTCGCGGTAACACATGTGTTACCTTGTGGCACGCCTCAACGAGGCTTCTAATTGGCGAGCACCAGGTGTAAAAGCAATGGCACTGACCCAAGATTCCAAAGAAACCGTCATTCAGCGCGTGCAGAGCGACGCTTCATTTGCGCAGGCGCTGCTGGACGAGGCGGCCACTCTGTTTCTCAATGGCGAACCTGAGACAGCCCGACTGATCCTGCGCGATCTTGTCAACGCCACTATTGGCTTTGAGCAGCTCGCAACGTTGACCGCCAAACCGAGCAAGAGTTTGCATCGGATGTTGTCGCCAACGGGCAACCCCAGCATGGACAACCTAGCTGCCATTTTTCGAGCGATGCGCGAGAGGCTGCATGTCAGCCTTCAGGCGCATTCGGTAGCGGCTTGAGGGTGGCTCCGATCACGTTTCAATTGGGGGCGGTAGCTATAGAGCGCTGTGGGCTATTTGATGCTGTATCCCTCGTGGAATAAGCGCAATGTGCTCCTGAGTTGATAGCAAATTTGCGGATCAATGCAGCGCCTGCAACGCCAACTCAGGCGCCTTGTCCAGCAAACGCAGCAGCGCCTTGGCCGCACCTGTGGGGCTGCGCTTGCCTTGCTCCCAGTTACGAATGGTCTCCAGCGGAACTTCAATGCGCTGTGCAAACGCGGCCTGACTAAGACCCAAACGCTTTCGAACTTGCCGGGCAAATTGCCCCGCGTCCTGCATCGCCTGCTGCGCATCGGCGGCGGCATGCCGGGCAATGCCGGCATCGGTGGTGGCATCCACGCGGGCAGCGTCTATCCGACCGACCTTGGTCGGTGCCGAGGGATCAATCCTGATGCGCGTTGTCTTCATAGTCCTGTACCTCACGTTGGTTGGCTTTGCGTGCTGAGATGATGCGCACGGATTGAAGGCGTGGGGTGTACACCACCACAAACAAGCGCCCTTCAATGCGTCCCATCAGTTGAAATCGATCTTCGCCATAGCTGTGACGGGTGTCGGCGCGAACCCAGCGACCGGGGTCGAAGAAAGCGTGGGCGGCATAGGCAAAGTCAAAACCCCGTTCCTGAAAACAGGCCTCACTTTTGTCTTCATCCCATTCGAAGTCCATTGCGAAATTGTAGTTCAATGAACTACTTTTGTGGGATGCGTTGGATGTGGCACTACTGCCGGTGATTGTGTGGAGCTTGAAGTTTCGTGAGGCAGGATTTGGGGCATTGGCACCCGCCTCATACTGTCAAATGCCCAGAAATCGGCGGGATCCAATGCCCCAAACCCTGCGGGTGGCGCGTTGGCTGGCGAGGCGGGATGCAAGATTGCGTTATGGTCAGCAAAGGGGCAAATGGAGACCTTGAGAATCCCAACCAAATTCTTCCTCGGTTCAGACTCATGGTCTCGACTACTAACTCGGCGCCAAGCCTGCCAGAATGTCGATATCTGTTCAACAAGGTTTGAAAACAGCGCAATTGAGGCTGCAAGCCAGTTTCAGGGGGATTTGATGGCCAACTTATGGAGCCGCGACGGCTTTACTGAGCACTCTTTGGTGCTCTGGATATTGTGTTGGGGGCTTACAGCGTGAACTACCTACTCACGCCACTTGATCAGCACTTTGATCTTGGATTCGGGTCCGTCGCAAACTCCTTCAAGCACGCGGCTGACTCAGTCTTGTCGTCGCAGTCTGAGTCGCCGAGCCAGAATGCCCATCTCCCTGCGAGCTTCCTCCACCGTCACTCGATCGAACTATTCCTGAAGTCGGGCATCATCATCTTCCACCGAAAGTTTCAAATCCCGTTCGATCAAGATCCTTCTGACAGCGAGCCCAAGGTTCTGGTTGGTTCAAAGTGGAAGCCTATGTACTCCGTTCACGGAGTGCAAGACCTCTACTCTTACTTCCGCAGCTTAGTTTCTAGCCATGCCGAATACTTAGCTGAACACACTCGCACCAACTGGGAGTTCCCGCCCGAACTTGATCGTTGGATTTCAGAAATTGAGGCCACCGATTCAACAAGTACCTTCTTTCGCTACCCGGTGACGAAACACAAAGCCCAAGATGCAAACAAGTCTGTCCATCGCGAAAGTAACGTCGACCGGGTGTTCTCTCAACTTGAGAAGGGAGCCAAGCCAGTAAAGGCGTTCCTTGTCCTTGGCGAAGGTGACGAAATAGTGAAGACCTTCACGTTTAACGATGAGCTTGCCAAAGCCATGAGCAACGTGTTGAGAGATACTGCCAATCTCTTCTATGGTTGCCACGCTGCAATGCGGGGAGAACTCACAGGTGGTTGGTAAACCCGCCCCCAACCCGGCAGTCGCGCGGAACTGCGCGAAAAGCCGCTCACTTCTACGTTGGGCCTCTTATTCCGCGACTGTCTGAAGCCATGAGCGATTTGCCAATCTATGTCATTGAAGTCACCTCCCGAGAAGAAAGTCGTATTCGCCTATTGGAGGAAAACGAGGCGGCCTCCCTTCGAGAGATGGAACTGGAGCAGTTCATCTTTTGGCGGTTTACTGGAAAGCGGCGTTTTTGGGTATGCGTCTATTCGGAAGCTGATCTAAAAAGCCATGGCATTCGCACCACTGATTTTGTTGCTGTTGGCAATGGGCGTTATGGTTATGAAGAGTACGAAGTTGGATTCGAGCAAGCCGATGAACTCATTCGAGAATTCGGATCGTTCAACTACTTCTTTCCTGAATATTCATGGGGATCGAATGGTTGCGAACTGCTTTCGCCAAAAAACGATCTCTCAATCATCATTCCAACCAATTTTGTTGCACTCGTCACGAGTAACGATCTCGTTGCTTTGGCCGTTACCTCGAACATAAGCGCATTTCTGTATGGGTATGCCGACGTAGCAAATGGTATTGGTAGTGCAGAACTGAAGGCTAAGGCGATTGCTATGGGCCTAATCGATGCGGGTGGCGAATTCCGCCCACATCAATAGCGTCATGTTTTTCCTAGGCCCAACGCATCATTGCACCGGGCCTGCGAAAAAAGCAGCACAGGCCCGGTGCAATTCAGACGTTAATGTCCGCTTCACAGCGCAAATATGGGGTCAGAGCACACGTCCACTCCGCGAACGGTGATCCAACCCTAATTTTGCTTGCAGTGCGCAACCGCCAAAAGCCGATCACCCCTACCCCCCCCATTTGTCGCAATCCCTTCAAACCAGCCAAAGTTCCCCGCCAACTTTGCCAAGAACCTGCAATAACCGCCGTTTGTAGGCCATTTTTCCCTGGCACCCAAATTGCAATGAGAGGACACCCCACCATGTCAGGAGTCGTCCATGTCTGTTGCGCTCAAGGCCAAGATTGCCGAAGTGTTCGAGGAGCCTGGCTGCGACATCAACCAGGGCAAGAGTGAGAAGGAACGCAAGAAGGGCTGCACCAAGCAATTGAACCCCGGCGCGGCCGCCGGTGGCTGCGCGTTTGACGGGGCCAAGATCGCGCTGCAGCCCGTGGCCGATGTGGCGCACCTGGTGCATGGCCCCATCGCTTGCGAGGGCAACTCATGGGACAACCGGCACAGTGCATCAAGCGGCCCGCAGCTCTACCGCACCGGCTTCACCACCGACATCAGCGAGCTGGACGTGATCTATGGCGGCGAGAAGCGCCTGTTCAAGTCCATCCGCGAGATCCTTGAAAAGTACGACCCGCCCGCTGTCTTCGTCTACCAGACCTGCGTGACCGCGCTGGTGGGCGACGACATCGAAGCCGTGTGCCAGCGTGCCACCGAGAAGTTTGGCAAGCCCATCATCCCGGTCAACGCGCCGGGCTTTGCCGGCCCCAAGAACCTGGGCAACAAGCTGGGGGCCGAGGCGCTGCTGGACTATGTGATTGGCACGCGCGAGCCCGAGTTCACCACGCCGTATGACATCAACATCATTGGCGAATACAACCTGGTGGGCGAGCTGTGGCAGGTCAAGCCGCTGCTGGATGCCCTGGGCATTCGCATCCTGTCCTGCATTTGCGGCGATGGCCGCTACAACGAGATTGCCAGTGCCCACCGCGCCAGGGTGAACATGATGGTGTGCTCCAAGTCGATGATCAACATCGCGACCAAGATGGAGCAGCGCTGGGGCATTCCGTATTTTGAAGGCTCGTTCTACGGCATTGGCGACATGAGCGACACGCTGCGTCAGATTGCCAGGCTGCTGGTGCAAACCGGTGCGCCGTCGGATTTGCTGGAGCGCACCGAGCGGCTGATCGAGGTGGAAGAGGCGCGTGCCTGGAAGCGCATTGCGCAGTACAAGGAACGCCTGGCGGGAAAACGCGTGCTGCTGATCACCGGGGGCGTGAAGTCCTGGTCGGTGGTGGCGGCGCTGCAAGAGGGCGGCATGGAGATTGTGGGCACCAGCGTCAAGAAGTCCACCAAGGAAGACAAGGAAAAGATCAAGGAGATCATGGGCGAAGGCGCCGACGCCCACATGATCGACGACATGACGCCGCGCGAGATGTACGCCATGCTGCGCGACACGCGGGCCGACATCATGCTGTCCGGCGGGCGTTCGCAGTTTGTGGCGCTGAAGGCGCGCATGCCCTGGCTGGACATCAACCAGGAGCGCTACCACCCCTATGGCGGTTACGAGGGCATGGTGAAGCTGGTGCAGGAGATTGACCGTGCCATCTTCAACCCGGTGTGGCAGCAGGTTCGCATTCCCGCGCCCTGGGGCAACGATGGTGAAACGCTGGGTGCCGTGGCCACCGCGGGAGTGCACTAGCCATGGCCAATGTTGTTGAGTCCAAAAAAGCCTGCGCGGTCAACCCGCTGAAGATGAGCCAGCCGCTGGGGGCCAGTTTTGCCTTCCTGGGGCTGGACGCCTGCATGCCGGTGATGCATGGCTCGCAGGGCTGCACGTCGTTTGGCCTGGTGCTGCTGGTGCGGCATTTCAAGGAAGCGATTCCGTTGCAGACCACGGCGATGAACGAGGTGACCTCTATCCTGGGCGGCTACGACAACATCGAGGCCGCGTTGCTGAACATCCGCAAGCGCGCGGCGCCCAAGGTCATCGCCATCTGCTCCACGGGTTTGACCGAAACCAAGGGAGACGATGTGGATGGCTACATCGTCACCGTGCGTAAACGCAAGCCCGAGCTGGCGGACACCGAAATCGTCTACGTCTCCACACCCGATTACGTGGGTGGCTTTGAGGACGGCTACAAGCATGCGGTCACGGCCATCGTCAAGACCCTGGTCAAGCCGCTGCCGGTGCGGGAGGACCAGGTCACGCTGCTGCCGGGCAGCCACTTGTCGCCGGCCGATATTGACGAACTGCGCGAGATCATCGAATCATTTGGCCTTTCGGCCATTGTGTTGCCGGACGTTTCGGGTTCCCTCGATGGCCACATTCCACCCGACTGGCGCGGCACCACGCTGGGCGGCACGACGCTGGAGCAGATCCGCACGGCCGGTGCATCGGCACTCACCATCGGCGTAGGCGAGCAGACGCGAGAGGCCGCGCTGGCCCTGCAGGAAATTGCCGGCACGCCGCCGGAGATATTCGAGCGGCTCACCGGGCTGGAATGCAATGACCGGCTGTTGCAACGCCTGTCCCAACTCTCCGGCCGCGCGGTGCCCGCCAAATACCGGCGCCAGCGCAGCCAGTTGCTGGACGCCATGCTGGATGGGCATTTCTACACCGGCGGCATCAAGGTGGCCATTGGTGCCGAGCCCGACCTGCTGCTGGCCGTGGGCGGCCTGCTGCACGACATGGGGGCCGAGCTGCGCTGCTGCATCAGCACCACCAAGTCGGCCGCACACGCGCTGCTGCCGGCTGAGACGGTGATGCTGGGCGACCTGGAAGACCTGGAGCAGGGCGCGGTGGATTGCGATCTGCTGATCACCCACTCGCATGGCCGCCAGGCGGCCGAGCGTCTGGGCAAGCCGCTGCTGCGCATTGGATTTCCGGTGTTTGACCGCATTGGCAACGCGCACCGCTGCCAGGTGGGTTACCGCGGCACCATGGCGCTGGTGTTCGAGGTCGCCAACCTCATGCTGGAAAACATCACCCACCACCACGCCAACGACTGGCCGCTGCCGCCCGAGGCCCAGCGCGCCGCCGCCACCGTTTCCGCTACCCCCACCACAACCCGTCTGGCCGAGGCCAGCGCCTGACCCACTCTAGGAGAAGCACCATGAAAATCGCCTTCGCTACCCAGGACAAGGAGCGCGTGGACGCGCACTTCGGCTGGGCCAAGAGCATCGTCGTGTACGACGTGACCGCCGCCGGCTACCAGTTTGTCGAGAGCTTCGAGTTTGGCGACAAGCTGGAAGAAGACGGCGACGAGGACAAGCTGGCCCCCAAGCTGGAAGCCATCAAGGACTGCGCCATCGTCTACGTGGCGGCCATCGGCGGCTCCGGCGCGGCGCGCGTCGTGGCCATGAAGATCCATCCGATCAAGGTGCCCCAGCCCGAGGTGATCAAGGAGATCCTGGACAAGCTGCAGGTGGTCTTGCAGGGCACGCCGCCACCCTGGTTGCGCAAGGCCATGCTCAAGGACGGCGAGCGCAGCTACAACTTTGAAGAAGACGAGGTCACCCCATGACGGAACAGGCAACCGTGGACGCCGCCACCACCGATACGAAGAGTGACGCGGACTATCTGGCCACCCCCTTTGTGCAGCAGCTCATCAAGCAGTTGCGTGCACAGGACATGAATGGTGTCTGGGACGGCAAGACCGATCTGCAACTGCTCAAGCCCTATATCCACACCGCCGAAGAGCGCCGTGCGCTGCCCATCCTGGGCGACCCGGACCCCGAGACGCTGTGGCACTTGGAAATCTTCTACAACGCGATCGCCGTGGCCATCGAGCGCGAGACCGGGCAAATGGTCTCGCCGATGATGAAGATGAGCCACGAAGGCTTTGGCCGCATGGTGCTGATTGCCGGGCGCCTGGTGGTGGTCAACAAGCAGCTGCGCGATGTGCACCGCTTTGGTTTTCCGTCGCTGGAGAAGCTGTCCCTGGCCGGTGGCAAGTTCTTTGACGAGGCCGTCACCATGATCCGCACCTACCCCGCCGTGGCGCAATACGGAGCCTGAGCATGAGTACCGATCCCGATGAACTGAAGGCGCGGCTGAAGAAGCTCAATGCGCGCGCCACGCAGGCCAAGATGGACCTGCACGACCTGTCCGAAGAGTTGCCTACCAACTGGGAAAGCATTCTGGAGGTAGCCCAGCGTTGCCACGAAGCCCACGCCATGCTGATGGCCGCGCGCAAGGAAGGAGCCGCACTGTGAGTGAAACCTTTACCGTGACGCTGCCCAGTGGCGCCACCTGGACACCGACCTTTGTCTCCAAGCTGGACGACACCAAGTGCATTGGCTGCGGCCGCTGCTTCAAGGTCTGCCCGCGCGGCGTGCTGGAACTGGTGGGACTCACCGAAGACGGCGAGCGCATTTCCGTGGACATCGACGATGACGACGATGACGAGGAATACGAAAAGAAGGTCATGACCATTGCACACCAGGAGTTGTGCATTGGCTGCACGGCCTGCTCCAAGATCTGCCCGAAGAAGTGCTACACGCACGCCCCGGCCAGCGTCTGAAGCGCTGATCTCTAGAGCGCGCGTTCCCAGTCGTTGCGCAGCCGGGCGGCCTGCGGCTGTTCAATGGCGGTCTTGGCCTCGGCCAGCAGCCGGGGTTTCTCCGCGCCCAGCGTGCCCTTGAGCACCAGCCAGTTGGATGCATGGTCGCTGCGGAACACGGTGCGCTTCAGATCCAGGTTTTGCAACAGAAGTTCTATCTCCTGGAACAGCTCCTTCTGCGGCAGTGGCTCCCATTCGGGAAAGGCCTGGCGGAACCGCGCCTCGCCCTGCGGAAAGCTGACCACCAGGGTGGCCAGGAATTCGGGTTGCGTCAGGTTCGCCAGGCGGGCGGAGTTCTCGGCATGCTGGCGGGAGAACACGCGCCCGCCCAGGCCATTGAGCAGCATGACCGAGCGGGTGATGCCGGCGGCACCCAGCTTGTCCAGCGCCTCGCGGGTGGACTCCAAGGTCTCGCCCTTATTGACCTTTTGCAGCACCGTGTCGTCGCCGGATTCGGCGCCAATGTAAACCAGTGACAGGCCGGCCTCGCGCAACTCGGCCAGTTCCTGCGCCGACTTGTTGCGCACATTGCGCGGCAGGCAGTAGCTGGAAATGCGCCGCACCGTGGGCAGGTGCGTGCGAATGGCCGCCAGCAGCGTCAGCAGTCGCCGGGTGGACAGCACCATGGCGTCGCCATCGCCCAGAAAGACCCGCTGCACCTGACCGGAAAACTGCTCGCCACACTGCTGGATGGACTGCAGGGTTTCTGCCGCATCGCGGACCGCGAATTTCTTCTGCGGTTCGGTGTACATCTCGCAATAGGTGCATTGGTTCCACGAGCAGCCGTTGGTAACGGGCAGGATCAGCGACTGCGCCTCGCTGGGCGGGCGGAACACCGGGCTGATGTAGTGGATCGGGAAGACGGGGCGCACGGTAAACCTATTGGTTCATGCCGCAGGCACCCGGCCCGCCGGGGTGGCCGCAACTGCCGCAGGGGCTGGGCATGAGAGGGGCTGGCGCAGAGCTTGCGGTCGTCGAAAAAACGGACAGCAGCTTCTCCAGCGTGGTGGAGTGGCATTGGGGGCACTCGGGAACGGTGTCGGAGCGCACCAGCGCTTCGAACGTGGTGTGGCAGTCGGTGCAGGCGTATTCGTAAATGGGCATGGTGTTCTCCAGGATGGTGGGTGTGGCACAGCGGCTGATCGGGTGCCTGCCTACAATTCCCCACTGACACATCACATGGATTGCAATGCACAAGCAGGATACCGCAGGCGTTCAGGCAAACGCCAATATTAGTACGCCCAGCGCGCTGGAGCAGTTGCTGGGATTGTTCCAGCTCGAAACCGTGGCGACCGACCACTTCCGCGGGCAAAGCCTGGACCTGGGTTTTCGCAACCTGTTTGGCGGGCACATTCTGGGCCAGTCCCTGGTGGCGGCGGGCAACACCTGCACGCACCGCAACGCCCACTCCCTGCACGCCTATTTCATCCGCGGCGGTGATCCGCTGGCGCCCATCGACTACCAGGTGGAACGCATCCGTGATGGCAACACCTTCAGCGTGCGCCGCGTGGTTGCCTCGCAGGCGGACAAGGCGATCCTGATCCTGTCATCCTCCTTCCAGGCCGACGAAGAGGGCTTTGAGCACCAGGTCACGATGCCGGACGTGCCGCCGCCCGAGTCGCTGCCCAGTGCGGCCCGCAGCAGTCGCCCGGTGCCGGAGCTGATTCCATCGCAGGCGGGCGCGCAAGCTGCTCCGGACCTGGCCATTGAAATCCGCCCCATCGACCCGGTGGACCACTACCACCCCGAGAAGAAGGAGCCGCGCCAGTACGTCTGGTTCCGTGCGGACGGTGCGGTGGAAGGCAATCAGGCCCTGCACCGCTGCCTGTTGGCCTACGCCTCCGACTTTGGCCTGCTCGGCACCAGCCTGCGGCCCCACGCCGCCACCTATTACCAACCGGACATGGTCACGGCCAGCCTGGACCATGCCATGTGGTTCTACCGCGACTTCCGTATCGACGACTGGCTGCTCTACGCCTGCGAAAGCCCGTCGGCTGGCCATGCGCGCGGCCTGAACCACGGCAACATCTTCAGCCGCGATGGCCAACTGGTGGCCTGCGTCACGCAGGAAGGCCTGATCCGGCGCGTGCGCCGCGACTGATGCCACCGGCCATGACCCGCTACCGCGTCCTCTTCGTCTGCATGGGCAACATCTGCCGCAGCCCCACCGCGCACGGCGTGTTCCAGCACCAGGTGGGCGCGCGGGGCTGGGGCCACTGGCTGCTGGTGGATTCCGCCGGCACGCACAACTACCACCCCGACAGCCCGCCCGACGAGCGCTCGCAGGCGCATGCGCGTCGGCGTGGCTACGATTTGGCGGCCCTGCGGGCACGCCAGGTGCAGGATGCCGACTTCGAAACGTTTGATTTGATCCTGGCCATGGACCATGACAACCTGGCGGAGCTGCAGGCGCGTTGCCCAAGCAGGCACCAAAGCAAGCTGCGCCGCCTCACCGAGTTTTGCCAGACCCACACGGCCGATGTTGTGCCCGACCCGTATTACGGTGGCAGCGGTGGCTTTGAGCGGGTGCTGGATCTGGTGGAGGATGCCTGCGCCGGATTGGTACTTCATGTGCAGGAACAAACGAAAGGGACGCGACCATGAGCAGCACACCCACAGTGGTATTGGTACACGGCGCCTGGCACGGCGCCTGGTGCTGGCAGCGCGTGGTGCCGCGCCTGCGGCAGGCCAGCGTGCCGGTACATGCGGTCACGCTGACCGGCGTGGCGGACCGCGCCCACCTGATGGCGCCGGGCATTCGCCTGGCCACCCATGTGCAGGACGTGCTGGGCCTGATTACCGCCTTCGAGCTGGAGCGCGTGGTGCTGGTGGGCCACAGCTACGGTGGCATTGTCATCACCGGCGCGGCCGACCATTTGCAGCAAAGCCAGCCGGGTTGTGTCGCCGCCATGGTGTATGTGGATGCGGTCACGCCCCACCCCGGCGAGAGCTGGAGCAGCATGCACGCACCGGAAACCGTGGCGCAGCGCCTGGCTGCGGCGCAGGCCAGTGGTGGCATCAGCTTTGGCCCGCCCGATGCCAGCGTGTTTGGCCTGAGTGGTGCCGACCGTGACTGGGTCAACCGCCGCCAGACGCCGCAGCCGTTAGGGGTCTACCAGGACCGGTTGGAGTTTGATGCGGCGCGCGTGGCCAGCCTGCCGCGCACCTTTATCGACTGCACCGCACCCGCGCTGCCCACCATTGCGGTGATGCGCCAGCGCGTGCGCACCGAGCCGGGTTGGGAGGTGCGGGAACTGGCCACCGGCCACGACCCCATGGTCAGCGAACCCGAGGCGCTGTCGAACCTGCTGATAGCCGTGGCGCGCCGCTACCCCGGCTAAGGGCAGATCCAATCGTCCTTACGCCTTGGGCAGGAAGGCGTTGCGCAGCACCTGTTGGTCAAACCCCTGCGTGTCGCCACTTTGCGTGGCAAACCGGTACAGCGCTGCGGCGTAGATGCCGGACAGCGCGCCGTGCACCAGGAAGGCCAGCAGCAGGGCGCCCAGCGTCAGCAGCAGGGCCAGCACGGTCAGGATGGTGCTCCCATTCGCCGCAAAGGTGAACACCAGTGCGGCGCCCAGCAGGATGAGCAGAAACTGCAGCAGCGTAAAGGCCACGCCTAGGCCTGCTTGCCCGGTGATGTTTTCGCCCCAGGTGCGCTTCAGGATGGCGGCGCTCTCCTTCACCGCGTCCAGCGGGCCGATGTCGCGCGCCACCAGCACCGGCACCACCAGAAAGGTGGCCAGCGTCCAGCCGGCGCCGATCAGGCCGACGACGATGCGGCCCACGAATTCAAACCGTTCGGCAATGCCGCGCAGCACCAGTCCCACGGTGGCGGCCAGGGCGGCATAGCCCAGGATGGCCGGCCAGCGGGCGGCAGCCTGACGCAGGCCGTCGGCCATGGTGGGGGTGCCACCGTCCAGCCGGATCATGGCGGCCGCCACCAGCGCGGCGTTGAAGAAAAAGATCACAAAGTACTGGGTCAGATAGAACAGAAAGCCCAGGATGTACAGCGAGGAGGATGCAAACGGGTAGTCACCGCCGCCGCGTCCGCCCAGCGCTATCCACCCCAGCACGGGGATGGCAAACGAGGTCAGCACCGCCAGCATGGCCATGGTCGAGATCAGCGGGAACAGCAGCAGCTTGCGGTCCTGCTGCAAAACCGCGGCGCTGGCCTTGACCAGTTGCCAGCTGCGTGACAGACGTTCAAACATGTCGTGGGCCTTTTTGGGTGAATGGGCAGGGCCAGAGCTTAGCCCAGGAATCGGGCCATTCCCCGGCCCGTGACACCGGGGCCTGATTCGGGGACACTGCGGCCTTCGCATTCCCGGTTCATGCTTTGGAGGACTTTATGAAAAAACGTGCATTCCTGTCGGCCACGGCACTAGCAGGCCTGTTGCCAGCCGCACCCGCATTGGCAGCCGCAGCACCGGCGCGCGGCCCGGTGCTGCTCACCGTCAGCGGCGCCATTGGTCGCGCCAACCGGGCAGCGCTGGACCCGGCGCTGGACCAGATGATGGCCAAGCACGGCATCCATTTCGACAAGGCCTTGGCGCTGGACGCGCAGGCCCTGTACCAACTGCCCAGCGTGCAGATCAAACCCACGCTGGAATACGACGCCAAGGTGCACACGCTGTCGGGGCCGCTGCTGACCACGGTGCTGGCCGCCGCCGGTGTGCCGGCAACCGGGGTCTTCAACGTGGGGATGCGCGCAGTGGACGGCTACAACGTCAGCCTGGGTCTGGTGGAACTGGTGCGCATGCGCATGCTGGTGGCAACCCACATCGATGGTCACCCGCTGGCGCTGGGCGGCCTGGGGCCGCAGTGGGCCGTGTTCGATGCCGGCGCCGTGGCGCCGTACAAGGACCAGCCGCTCAAGGAGCGTTTCGCCCAATGCCCCTGGGGGCTGTACCACCTGGACGTCCAGCGGGCCTGATGCGGACGTGGTGCAATTAGCTACTAATTTGATAGCTAGTTGCGCTTATTCCACGAGGGCTGGAACCTGATTTGATTGAAAAAATTCCACTGGCAGCGCCCTGCGCGCTCAGGGAGTGGTCACCGGCGCCACTTCCACCAGGCAGTCGTAGAACGTGGGCCCGGCGCCCAGGTCGGTCAGCTTCTGGCTGGTGAGCTCATTGACGTTGGTGCCGGCCAGACCCAGCTTGCGCCACCACACGCCCAGGCCGTTGACCACGCCGGCGCGTGCGCGTGGCGACACCACGGCCTTGCAGCGGTACTCGCCACGCGGGTTGAACACGCGCACCACGTCGCCGGACTGCACACCACGGGCCTGGGCGTCACTCGCGTGCATCTCCAGGATCGGTTCGCCCTCCATGTCACGCAGGCTCTTTACGTTGACGAAGCTGGAGTTGAGGAAGTTGCGCGCCGGCGGCGAGATCATGGCCAGCGGGTAGGCGGCAGAGCTGCCCACCGCCTCGTGGTTGGGCACATGGTCGGGCAGGCCGTCCAGCCCCTGGGCCTGGAGGCGCGCGCTGACAAACTCACAGCGCCCGGACGGCGTGGGGAAGCCGCCCTGGGCAAACGGTGCATCGGCACCTGGCAGGGTGGAAAAGCCCTGGCGCAGCAACACCTCAAAGTCCACCACCGCGCCATAGGCGGCGCGGCACATGGCTTCGTCGCTGTCGGCAAAGCAGGGGTCATCAAAGCCCATGCGCGCGGCCAGCTCGCGGAACACCTGGGTGTTGGGCTTGGCCTGGCCCAGCGGGGCGATGGCCGGGCGGTTCAGCAGCACGTCGGTGTGGCCGTAGCTCAGGTGGATGTCCCAGTGCTCCAGCTGCGTGGTGGCGGGCAGGATGTAGTCGGCGTAGTCGGCGGTGTCGGTCTGGAAATGCTCCAGCACCACGGTGAACAGGTCCTCGCGGGCAAAGCCCTGGGCCACCTTGGCAGACTCGGGCGCCACGGCCACCGGGTTGCTGTTGTAGACCACCACCGCCTCAATGGCCGGGCCGAAGTCCTTGGACGCCGGGCGCAGCAGGTCATCGCCAATGGTCACCATGTTGATGGTGCGCGGCGTGCGTCCGGCCAGCAGGTCGGGGCGTTGCAAGGCGGCCTTGTTGACCGGGAACTGGCTGGAGCTGGACAGCAGCACCCCGCCGGCGCGGTGGCGCCAGGCGCCAATCAGCGCCGGCAGGCAGGCAATGGCGCGCACCGCGTTGCCGCCACCATGCACGCGCTGCAGGCCGTAGTTCATGCGGATGGCGGCCGGTTCGCCGCGCTGCTGGCAGCCGCCGTAGTCGCGCGCCAGGGATGTGATCTGCTCCACCGGAATGCCGCAGACGGCGGCCGCGCGCTCGGGCGGCCACTGCAGGGCGCGTTCGCGCAGGGCCTCCCAGCCCACGGTGTACTTTTCAATGTAATCGTGGTCGAGCCAGTCGTTGCGGATGAGTTCGTGCATCAGCGCCAGCGCCAGCGCGGTGTCAGTGCCGGGCAGCAGGGCGATGTGTTCGTGGCATTTGTCGGCCGTCTCGCTCTTGCGCGGGTCGATGCAAATCAGCTTGGCGCCGTTGCGCTTGGCCACCTGGGCGTAGCGCCAGAAGTGCAAGTTGCTGGTGATGGAGTTGCTGCCCCAGATCAGGATCAGCTTGGCCTCGGCAAAGAACTCCACCCGCATGCCGACCTTGCCGCCCAGCGTCTGCACCAGGCCCTCGCCACCGGCGGCGGCGCAGATGGTGCGGTTCAGCAGTGAGGCTCCCAACTGGTGGAAGAAGCGCGCCGCCATGCCGTCGCCCTGGACCAGACCCATGGTGCCGGCATAGCTGTAGGGCAGGATGGCCTCTGGGTCGCGCGCGGCAATGGTTTGCAGGCGGCTGGCAATGTCAGTCAGCGCCTCGTCCCAGCTCACCGGCACAAACTGGCCGGAGCCCTTGGGCCCGCTGCGCTTGAGCGGATGCAGGATGCGCTCGGGGTGGTAGCTGCGTTCGGTGTAGCGCGAGACCTTGGTGCACAGCGCGCCGTCGGTGTGGCGGTGGGCCGGGTTGCCGTGGACCTTGGTGGCAACTCCGTCCTGCACGGTGGTGACCAGGGAGCAGGTGTCGGGGCAGTCGTGGGGGCAGGCGCCCAGCACCTCGTGGGTGCCGCTTGCCGAGAGGGAAGAGGGGGATTCATGCATAGCTGGCATGGTAAGGCGTGCGGCGTAATAATGGACGATTAACCCCACGGAATCCCTCCAAAGCGTTCGCCGCAACCCGCCATGAATCTCATTGACGCCATCGTTCAAGCCGCACCGGCCATTGCCGCCCTTCGCCGCGACCTGCATGCCCACCCGGAACTGTGTTTCGAGGAGCGGCGCACGGCCGATGTGGTGGCCGCCAAGCTGACCGAGTGGGGTATTCCCGTGCACCGGGGGCTGGGCACCACCGGCGTGGTCGGCATCGTCAAGGCCGGCAACTCGGACCGGGCCATTGCGCTGCGCGCCGACATGGACGCTTTGCCGATGCAGGAGTTCAACACCTTCGCCCACGCCAGCCAGCACGCCGGCAAGATGCATGCCTGCGGCCACGACGGCCACACCGCCATGCTGCTGGCGGCGGCCCAGTATCTGGCGCACAGCCGCAACTTTGATGGCACCGTCTACCTGGTTTTCCAGCCCGCCGAAGAAGGCGGTGGCGGCGCGCGCGAAATGATCAAGGACGGCCTGTTCGAGAAATTCCCGGTGCAGGCCGTGTTTGGCATGCACAACTGGCCGGGTTCCGCGGTGGGCCACTTCGCGGCCAGTGGCGGAGCGGTCATGGCGTCGAGCAACGAGTTCAAGATCACCATCCGCGGCAAGGGTGGCCACGCCGCCATGCCGCACAACGCGCTGGACCCGGTGCCGGTGGCCTGCCAGATGGTGCAGGCCTTCCAGACCATCATCAGCCGCAACAAGAAGCCGATTGACGCCGGGGTGATTTCCGTGACCATGATCCACGCCGGCGAGGCCACCAACGTGATTCCTGACAGCTGTGAGTTGCAGGGCACGGTGCGTACCTTTTCGATTGAAGTGCTGGACATGATCGAGCAGCGCATGCGCGATATTGCCCAGCACACCGCAGCGGCCTTTGGCATGGAGTGCAGCTTCGAGTTTTTCCGCAACTACCCGCCCACCATCAACTCACATGCGGAGGCGGAATTTGCCCGCGCGGTGATGGCCGGCATCGTCGGAGAGGACCACGTGCAGGCCCAGGAGCCGACCATGGGCGCCGAGGACTTTGCCTACATGCTGATGGAAAAGCCGGGCTGCTACTGCTTCATCGCCAATGGCGACGGTGCCCACCGGGACATGGGCCATGGCGGCGGCCCCTGCATGCTGCACAACCCCAGTTATGACTTCAACGACCGGCTGATTCCCCTGGGGGCGACCTACTGGGTGCGCTTGGCAGAGGCTTGGCTGGCGCCGGGCGTGTAATTATCGCGTCGCTTCCAGCAGGATGGCGATCCCATCGTGATCGCCGGTTCCTCTTGAAGGTTGATCCAGGATGGTATTGCCGAGACTGATGAAAGAAGTGATGCGGTAGTTCGCACGGGTGACCATGCCGTGCGCAAACGCGTCGCGGGATCGGTTCAAGGACGCATAGCTGTGCTTGACCTGTTGAGTTGGAGCTATGGCTTCCCTACTGAATGCACCGACAAAGAGCCAGCCCGTCGGCAATTTGTGCGGTCCAAATATCCGACCATGGTTGTTGGAAAGAACAAACGGCTCATCGGAGAAAGCGTCTCCCGGACCCCAAGGGAGCTCGGGGTAAACCGCCCCATCGATGATGGCCCCATACCCTGATGAATGGCCACTGCGTGCCGGAAAGTTGGCGGCGGCGCTCGCCTTGACCAGCCTATCCTGTGCCTCGACCGCTGTCTTGGCAATCGGATCGAAGAGGATCACATTGATGGGTTCGTAAATCTCCTTGCCATCCACGCGTTGCCCCAACCAGTTTGCAACCTGCCCGGACGGTGCAACCATCCACTTGCCAATCGACGGGACGATGCCATGCGCCCCCGTTGTTTCAAGCGCATCTCCGATCGGAACCGGGAGGACATATTCTGCGGGTACGGGTTGCGGCTGTTTCGAACAACCGGCAACGACCATCGCCGTAACCAAGATCGCTCCCGCAATCCGCCGCACGCCACACTTGAATACTTGATGCATTCCAACAGCTTACACCGCTTGACCTGAAAGGGGGCGCCCCAGAGCCCGCTGCACACTAGCCCGGAAAGCGCACGGCCGCCAGCTGTAGCAGGCCGTCAAAAATCAGGTTGTCCACCAGCTCGAACGGCAGCGACATGCTGGGCGCCATCTTCCAGCCTGCACCGCCCGTCATGATGCACAGGGGCTCGGCCCCGCAGTGCGCACGCACATGCTGCACCATCCGCTCCACCGCGCCGGCAATGGCGTAGGTGCCGCCGCTGGTCAGGGCGTCGCTGGTGTTGGTGGGGAATTCGCGCACTTCACCGGTCGGTACGTGCAGGCCGGCGGTGCCGGACTCCAGCGCGCGCAGCATGATGCCGTGGCCGGGCAGGATAATGCCACCCAAGAATTTTCCGGTAGCGTCAATGGCTTCGACCGTCACCGCCGTGCCCACCATGACCACGATGCAGGGCTTGTGGATGCCGCGTCCCCGCAGCCGGTGGTGCGCGCCAATCATGGCCACCCAGCGGTCAGCGCCGAGCCGCGCCGGGTGGTCATAGCCGTTGGTCAAACCAGCTTCTTGCGGGCTGGAGACAACCCAGCGCGGTGCCACTTCCCACAAGTCCATCTGCTCGGCCACGCGCCGCTTGATGGCATCACTGGCCACGATGCAGCCGAGAATCCGGCTGGGTACGGGCAAGTTATTCCATTCTTCATCGGCCAGTTTGTCGATGTTTTCCAGAAATACAGCGCCTTGCCCGAGTAAGCTGGCACCCGCAGCTGGCGACGCATACTGGGCCCATTTCAGGCGGGTGTTGCCTACATCGAGTGCAAGAAAGGTCATGTGAGAGGATTATGAACAGGTTTACAGCCCGTTACGGGTGGGCCGGTCGTCTTTGAGGTCGAGGTTTTCCAGTAGGGCCGCAGCACGGCGCGACCACACGCAGACCACGACCACGCGCTCTGTCAACCTTGCCGCCACGGCAGCCCTGCCAGACGCCAGCCACCTTTTCTACCGCGCTGGCCCTGCTGGTCCGGGTCACCTTCAAAGCCTTCGACGATGTTGTAGGCCTCGATACCCATTTCAGCGGCACACTTGGCAGCGGCTATGGAGCGCACGCCGCTTCGGCACAGCAGAACGGCTTTTTTGCCAGCCGGTACAGCCGCGCGCAGGCCCGCTTCAAAGTCCGGGTTCAGCGCCATGCCTGGCCATTGTTTCCAGGCCAGCGGCACGGCACCCGGAATAAAGCCGACCCATTCGCGTTCAGCATCTGTGCGCACATCAATCAGCACTGCGTCCCCGGCTTGATACCACTGGCAGGCCAGTGGCCCGGACACATCACCGGCGTAGCCAACAGCTGCGCGCACCTGCATCAGGGCCATGGCATCGGCATCCTGGCGCAGGCCCGAGTTCAGATTGGCTGCAACCGCCTCATCCAGACGCCGGGGCGCAGGCAGGTTCAAGCCGTCCATGATGCCGACAAACTCTGCCAGCGTTTTGCCCGCCACGCGTGCATTGCCTGTTTTCTCAAAGCCAATGCTGGTGTGGCTGCGGCCCTGGTAGTCATGACACGGCCAGACCGTGGTGGCATCAGGCAGCGCAAACAGCACCTCGGTCAGGCTGCGGTAAAGCGCCCCGGCGCTGCCGGACTGAAAGTCAGTACGCCCGCAGCCATTGATCAGCAGAGTGTCGCCCGTGAAGACGTGGTTGCGCCACAGATAGCACATGCTGCCAGCCGTGTGGCCGGGCGTGTGCAGGGCCAACAGGCGCTCACCGCCAAAATGCAGCACATCGCCGTCCTGCAACTGAAGTGCTGCAGTGGCGATGCCGCAACCACCGGGTGCCGCAGTCTGGGCACCCGTGTGCTCGGCCAGTTGCCAGGCACTGGTGATGTGGTCGGCATGCGCGTGCGTCTCAATGGTGTAGGCCAGCCTCAGGCCGTGCGCTGCCAGCACCGCCAGGTCACGCTCGATTTGCGCGTCCACCGGGTCGATGATGACCGCCTCCCGGCTGGCCTCGTCAAACAGCACATAGGTGTAGGTGCTTGATGCAGTGTCAAAAAGTTGCAGTGGTTTCATAAAATTTGTGGCGCAGTGTGTAGATGCAGCCAAAATGTACGCTTGATTTCACCCTTTTAACTGAAAAAACCACCATGTCCAAACCTGATGCGCCTTCCCGGGCCGAACTTGCCGCGCTCTGGCAGCCTCCTTTGACAGGAGACCACGATGGGGAAAAGAAAAGCAAACCCTGCACCATGGCTGACTTTGACCCTGCCGCCAAGCCGTTTTCAAACGGCGACAAAGCGCATGACAAAGCGGAGGTGGAATCTCTGGCGGTCGAACTCGATGGCTTGCAAAACCTGTTTTATGCAGACAAGCGCTACAAGCTGCTGGTCGTGTTGCAGGGCACCGACACGTCGGGCAAAGACGGCACACTGCGCGGCGTGTTCAACCGCATGAGTCCCCTGGGCGTGCACACCGTGGGCTGGAAAGCACCGACTGAAGACGAGCGCGCACACGACTTTTTATGGCGCATCCACGCCAAAATGCCGGCCAATGGTGAAACCATGATTTTCAACCGTAGCCACTACGAAGACGTTTTGGTGCCCCCCGTCAGTGGCTGGATCACGCCAGAGCAAACCGCACAGCGCTACGCCCAGATCAATGACTTTGAGCGCATGCTGACTGAAAACGGCACCATCATCATGAAGTTCATGCTGCACATCGGTTTTGATGAGCAACGCGAGCGGCTGCAGGAGCGCATTGACGACGATGCCAAGCACTGGAAGTTTGCACTCGGTGACATCGAGGCACGCAAACTGTGGAAGCCGTATCAGAAGGCGTACGAAAACCTGCTCAACGCCACCTCGACGACCTGGGCACCGTGGACGGTGGTGCCCGCCAACTCAAAAACACACCGCAACCTGATGATTGCCACGCTGCTGCGCGATGCACTCCTGAAGCTGGACCTGCGCTTTCCTACGGGCGACCCGACCCTCAAGGGTATCAAGATCAGCTGAATCGGGTGCATAACGCGGGTTCATTCACCGCAGAGACACAGAGAACGCAGAGGGCCGCAGAGAAACCTTGATTTTTTCCGCTCCTCTTACTCTGCATTCTCTGCGTCCTCTGCGCCTCTGCGTTGAAGGTTTTGGGTACCCGGTTTAGGAATCGGCTTTTAGTGCCCGCCGCCCAAGTAGGCGGCCTTCACAGCCGGGTCATCACGCAGTTTTGAGGCCTCGCCATGCACTGAAATACGCCCGTTTTCCAGCACATAACCATAGTCAGCCACCTTCAGCGCAGCAGCTGCAAACTGCTCGACCAGCAGCATCGTCACGCCCCGCGACTTCAGGTCGGCAATGATGCGGAACACCTCTTCAACCAGAATCGGGGCCAGCCCCATGGAGGGCTCGTCCAGCAAGACGATTTCGGGGTTCAGCATCACGGCGCGGGCCATGGCCAGCATCTGCTGCTCGCCACCCGACAGCGTGCCCGCAAGTTGCATGCGGCGCTCTTTCAGGCGCGGAAACAAATCCATCGCTTTTTCAAGGTCGCCCTGCACATCCCCCTTGGGGCGGCTGCCGGTCAGACGGGGGAAAGCCCCGAGCGTCAGGTTGTCTGTCACGGTCATGGTGGCAAACACGCGGCGGCCCTCTGGCGAATGCGCCAGACCCTGCTTGGCAATGGCATAGGACTCCAGCCCGTCAATGCGTTTGCCGTGCAGGTTGATCTCGCCCGCTGTGGGTTTGATCATGCCTGAGACCGCACGCATGGTGGTGGTTTTGCCAGCGCCGTTGGAGCCAATCAGGGTGACCACTTTGCCTTTGGGTACTTCCATGGAAATACCATGCAGGACTTGCACTTTGCCGTAACCGGCTTCGAGATTTTTGATGCTTAACATGATGGATCCTGGTTACACCTGGTTATTTCAGGCAGCGGTGCCGCCAAGATAAGCTTCAATGACTTTTTCATCGGCTTGTACTTCAGCAGGCTTGCCCTCGGCAATTTTCTGGCCGAAGTCCAGTACGGAAACCGTATTGCACAACTGCATCACCACGTCCATGTGGTGTTCAATCAAAATCACCGTGATGCCGTGGTCGCGGATTTTGCGGATGATGGCAATCAGCTCCTTGATGTCCGGCGCGGTCAGTCCGGCAGCGGGCTCGTCGAGCAACAACAGCTGCGGGTCCAGTGCCAGGGCACGGGCGATCTCCAGCAGACGCTGCTTGCCATAGGGCAGGTTGCGGGCTTCTTCCAGCGCCAGGTCACCCAGGCCCACAAATTCAAGCAGATCCATGCCCCGCTCGGTGGCAGCGGTGTCTTCGCGCTTGTAGCGCGGCGTGTGCAGTGACACATCCAGAATGTTGCTGGCAAAAGTGTGGTGCAAACCGACCTGGATGTTCTGCAGTGCCGTCATCTCGCCAAACAGCTGCACGTTCTGAAATGTGCGCGCAATGCCCGACAAGGCGATATCGGACGACGTTCGACCCACCACCGATTGGCCTGCAAACTCAATGCTGCCGGCTGTGGGTACGTAGATACCTGTCAGCACATTCATCATGGTGCTCTTGCCGGAACCGTTTGGGCCGATCAGGCCGTGAATGGTGCCGCGCTTGACGCGCAAGTCCACGTTGTTGATGGCTTTGAGGCCGCCAAACTGCATCAGAACGCCTGTCGCTACCAGCAGGTCGCCACCCTTTTCGCTGGCTCCAGCGTGCGCTGCCACCATGACGGCATCCTTGCCACTGCCCGTTTTCAGTTGACCCGTACCAGCGGACGTCTTGCGGGTGAACAGGCTGCGGGCAAAACCCACGATACCGTCCTGCAGGTAATACACCACAAACAAAATCATCAAACCAAAAATACTCAGGCGCCAGTCCGTGATGGACTGCAGCCAGAAGGCAAAGCCTGCCAGGGCGATGGTGCCGATGACCGGAATGGCCATGGCCTTGGGCGTGGTCATTTTTTTGGCGATACCAATGACGGCACCGATCAGCATCAATACCGCCAACACCACGGCAACCGTGCGGAACATCGCCAGGTCATCGAGCAGCTTTGGCAAAATCACGATGATGGCTGCACCCAGCAGCGCACCAGAGCGGGTTTTACGGCCACCCATGATGACCGCCAGCAGGAAAAAAACCGTCAACTCAAAGTTATAGGTATTCGGTGAGATGTATTGCTCGGAATAAGCGTACAAACAACCCGACAAGCCCGCAAAGCCGGCGCTGATCACAAATGCATAGACCTTGTAGCGGTACACCGACACGCCCATGCAATCGGACGCCACCGGGCTGCCACGCAGCGCTTCAAACGCCCGGCCCAACTGGGACTTCAGAATGCGGTGAACCACCACAAGTGACAGCACCATCAGCGCAAATACCAGCCAGTAAAAGCCGTGCTCGCTCAGCTGCTGCCCGCCAATTGAGGGCTTGGGAATTTTGATGCCGAGCGGGCCTTCGGTCAGGAAGGTCATCTCATTGATCAGAATCTGGATGATGGTGCCAAACGCCAGCGTGACCATGGCCAGGTACGGGCCTGTCACGCGCAACGCGGGCAGTGCCAATATCGCACCAAAGGCGGCTGTCACGACAATGCTGGCAGGAATAATCGCCCACAGCGGCGCACCCAGCTTTAAAAACATCACACCTGCGGTGTATGAACCGACACCAAACAAACCGGCATGTCCCAGCGACACCTGGCCGGTGTAGCCGACCACAATGTCCAGCCCGTACAGCAGGATCGCGTAGATCATGATGGTGCCGAGCATGTGGATGTAATACGGGTTGCTGATGACGAGCGGCGCTGCAGCCAGCAGCGCCAGGCCAATCATGGCCGCGATCAGGGTCTTGCGGTTCATCGTCAGACTTTCTTGATCGCTGATTTACCGAACAGACCTGCAGGCTTGAACGCCAGCACCAGCAGCAGCAGCAGCAAGCCGGGCACGTCTTTGTAACCCGTAGAAATGTAAAACCCGGTTGTGGTCTCTGCGATACCCAAAATAATGCCGCCCACGATAATGCCCATACCGCTGGTCAGGCCGCCAATGATGGCGACTGCAAATGCCTTCAGGCCCAGCACCGCACCCATGGTGGCACCGGTCAGGGTCAGCGGTGCAATCAGCGCACCGGCAAAGCCCGCCGTGGCCGACGACAGCGCGTATGAAAAAGTAATGACCAGACCGGTGTTGATACCCATCAGTTTGGCAGCATCGCGGTCATTGAACGTGGCCACAACAGCTTTGCCATAAATGGTTTTGCGGTTGAAAAACTCGACCGCCAGCATCATCAGCACGGCACCGACCACCACCAGGATTTCCATCGGCAACACATTGGCACCAAAGACCTTGATAGGCGACTCAGGCAGCGGCGACGGAAACCTCAGGTCATCACGGCCCCAGACGTTTTCTGCCACATTCTTGAAAATAATTCCCAGTGCAATGGTGGACATGATCCAGCCAAATTCACTTTTGATCTTGATGGCGGGGCGTACACCAATCCGCTCGACCAGACCACCCTGGAACAGGCCAAACACAATCACCAGCGGCAGCATCAGCCAGTAGTTCACACCCATGTTGACGAGGGTCAGACCGACCATGGCGCCCAGCATCAGCGCGTCGCCCTGGCCGAAGTTGAGCGTGTCCGAGGTTTGAAATGTCAGCTGGTAGCCAAACGCAATAACGGCATAGATCATGCCAAGCGCGACACCGCTGTAGATAAGTTGAAGCAGGATTTCCATAGGGCGAGTTTCCAGAAGATTAAAAAAACACCGCGCTGGCCGGGACGGCAAGCGCGGTGCTGCGGCTCAAAAAATTCAAGCGTTGAAAATGACGCGACGCTTATTTTTTAACTTGAACTTCCGAGGCTTTCTTCTGGTCGGCAGGGTAGGCGTACACCACTTTTTGGCCTTTGACTTCACCAAACACGGGAATGTTGGCGGTAATGGCTTCGTGGTCAGTGGCGGTAAATGGTTTGTTGTAGGTCGTCACAACACCTTCTACCGGAGTCTTCAGGTTCTCCAGCGCTTCACGGATTTTGGAGCCATCCGTTGAGTTGGCCTGCTTGATCGCCGCTGCCAGCAAATAGATGGAGTCATACCCTTGAGCAGCTGATACCGGCGAGTCAATGCGCGCATTCTTCGGGTTGAAGGTTTTCAGGTAGTTGATGATGAAGGACTGGCGCTTGGGCGTGGTCGGCTCCTGAATGAAGGTTTGCGGCATGCGCGCACCTTCACCACCGGGGCCGGCGTTGTCGATGTAGTTGGCCATCGACAGCGTCCAGCTGCCGACCATCGGCACTTTCCAGCCCAGCTTGGTCATGCCGTTGGCAATTTGTGCCAGCTCGGGGCCAATGCCGTAAGTCAGCACCACTTCAGCACCTGCCGATTTGGCTTTGAGCAACTGCGCGGTCATGTCCACGTCCTTGATGTTGAATTTTTCAACTGCAACGGCCGTGATGCCTTTGGCTTTCAGTGCGGTTTCGAGGTCAGCGCGACCGAGCTGACCGTAGTTGGTGGAGTCGGCCAGAATGGCGACCTTCTTGAAGCCGCGGCGGGTGATCGCTTCCTCAACAATCATCGGCGCCTGAATGCTGTCGTGCGCTGCATTGCGGAAAATGTAGTTTTCTTTTTGTTCCGGAAACTGCTTGGTCACGATAGAGCCCGTGGCCACGTTGTTCATCACCGGGATTTTGGCTTCCTGGAAAAAGCGCTGCGAGGCCAGCGCCACGCCAGTGTTGATGTAGCCGACGGCTGCCACCACTTTTTCCTTGCTGATGAGCTCTTGCGCAATTTGCACACCGCGCTCATTTTTGGCTTCGTCATCACGCTCGACGATTTCGATCTTGCGCCCGATCACGCCGCCAGCTTTGTTGATTTCATCGACAGCCAGCTTGACACCGTCACGCATGCTGACACCCATCGACGAGGAGCCGCCCGTGAAAGGTCCGGTCACGCCAATCTTGATCGGGTCAGCGGCAGCGGCCATGCCGGCGAAGCTCAAAACGGCAGATGCCACCAGGGCCTGTGTGGCCAGTTTTACAAAGCGGGTTTTCATAAGTGTCTCCAGGTTAATAAGTCAATATCAATACACGATGCGATTTCGGGCAAAAAATATTGCCCTGAACACACAAGCCCGGCCATTTGTCCGGGTGCAGTCATGTAATCTATCCCACTTAACGATAAGTCGTCAGAGTGTTTTCAGCAAACAGACAGGATTGCACAGCTGAATTCGTTGAAGTTTTTTTTAGAAGCACGAAAAATTATTTCATCTGTCAGCTTGGCAGCGTACAAAACGCACACACACAGTGCATCACCACGCCAATTCCAAGGGTTTACCCGAAACTTTCACCTGAATAATGACTGCGGTGCCAATTCGGGTATGTCAGCTGAACCTGCTCAAAACATTTAAAAACTTTTAGGGCAGGTATGTCAATCTTGCATTGATAGCAGTCAGGCAAGCCCTAAAATTATCCAGAACCACCGATTCACACCAAAGCCTGGAGTATTTGTGAGCTTTCTTGAACAACTCAAATCACAGGCCAGTGCGCTGCAAGACCAGCAGCGCAGCCAGTCTCAAGACTTTGAAGCCCGCACAGCACAAACAGAGGCGGCCTGCCAGAAGGTCTGGCATTACCTGTCTGAGCTGTCGCGTCAGCTTAACGTGATTGAGCCAGCAGGTGCCCAATTCAGCCTTGACGGAAAAACGCCATGGCCCGTGATGAAGCTGACGGACTTCAGGGCCGATTGCCGAAAAAAGAGACTGCGCGACAAGGAGGTTTTTGACTATCTGGCTGTAGGCTGGCAGATCGTTCCCCAGTCAGGCCTGCCGGTAGGTGGCTCGGTCAGCGCCAACTTTCCGCCTGAGCTGCAACGCATCGAAAAGCGCCTGGCTGAAGGCGGCGTCAAGCATGAACGGGTAGAAGTTCGTCACCCTGAAAAAAACAGTCTGCTGGCATTGCGGTTTGACTACGTCACCAAAGCGCATGGCAGCGTGACCGTTACAGCTGACCACGACATCGCCCAACTCGTTTTTCGCGTGGCCAACGCCAGCGGCTTTGAAACCATCACCACCCGCTGGGCAGCTGGTCAGGTGCAGACCAGTACGCTCGATGAGCTGGCAAAAATGATTGTGGCGCAGCCGCACCGGTTTGCCTGAGACCGCCCTGGCTACCGCCTGGACGACGGCACTTTTCAGTTGACGTTGACGTAAACGTAATATCATGTCAGTCTCGAATCAATTTCGATGATGACGACTTTTGCTAGGAAACCTCATGACCGACCTGTCCGCAGAATACAAAGCCCTGGCCACCTACCGCCCAACCAACAAGGTGCGCTTCGTCACGGCTGCCAGCCTGTTCGACGGGCACGATGCGGCCATCAACATCATGCGGCGCATTTTGCAAAGCATGGGTGCGGAAGTGGTTCACCTGGGACACAACCGCAGCGTCGATGAGGTGGTCACTGCCGCCCTGCAGGAAGACGCGCAGGGCATCGCCATCAGCTCTTACCAGGGTGGCCATGTCGAGTATTTCAAGTACATGGTCGATTTGCTCAAAAGCCGGGGCGGTGAGCACATCCAGGTGTTTGGCGGCGGCGGCGGCGTGATTGTGCCGCCCGAGATTCGCGAGCTGCATGCCTATGGCGTCACGCGCATCTACAGCCCTGAAGATGGCCAGAAAATGGGCCTGGCCGGCATGATTGGCGAGATGGTGATGCGCTGCGACAAAGACTTGACCGGCTTTGCGCCCGCCAGCGTGGAGGCCGTTGAGGGCCACACCGAATCAGCCTGGCGTGCCTTGGCCCAGCTCATCACCGCGCTTGAAAATGACAAGACAAATGAGGCTTTCAGGCAGCAAATGCGCGGACTGGCCGCTATCAAAAAGATACCAGTGGTGGGCATTACCGGAACGGGCGGTGCAGGCAAGTCATCACTCACGGACGAGTTGATCCGCCGCCTGCGGCTGGACCAGAACGATGCGTTGCGCATTGCTGTGATTTCAATTGACCCGTCACGGCGTAAAAGCGGTGGCGCGTTGCTGGGCGACCGAATCCGCATGAATGCCATCAACCCGTGGTCTGCCGGGCCACGCGTGTTCATGCGCTCACTGGCCACACGCGAATTCGGCTCGGAAATCAGCAAGGCACTGCCCGATGTGATTGCCGCGTGCAAATGTGCAGGCTTTGATTTGATCGTGGTGGAAACGTCTGGCATTGGCCAGGGCGACGCCGCCATCGTGCCGCATGTCGATGTGCCGATGTACGTGATGACCCCCGAGTTCGGCGCTGCCAGCCAGCTTGAAAAAATCGACATGCTGGACTTTGCCGAGTTCATCGCGATTAACAAGTTTGACCGCAAGGGCTCACTCGACGCCCTGCGCGACGTGGCCAAACAGGTGCAACGCAACAAGGAAGCCTGGGGCACGCCAACCGAGCAGATGCCTGTGTTTGGCACCATGGCTGCGCGCTTTAATGACGATGGTGTCACGGCGCTGTACCAGGCGATGAAGCCCCGCTTGACTGCGCTGGGCTTGACGCTGACCGAAGGCACCCTTCCCAGGGCGGATGTGCGCCACAGCACCAACCAGACACCGGTAGTACCTGCAGCCCGTACGCGTTATCTGGCCGAAATTTCTGACACCGTGCGCAGCTACAAAAAGCGTGCAAAGGCACAGGCCCAGCTCGCCCGCGAGGTGCAGCAACTCAAGGCCGCCGCCATCATGCTCAAACTGGACAAGCCAGACCGTGCCCCCGCCGCCGAAGCCGCCCTGGACCTGGCGGGCCACCGCAAGGCCCGCATGGACGGTGATGCGCGGGCACTGCTGGCCCAATGGCCAGACATGCAGACAGCCTACGCTGGCGACGAATACGTGGTGAAAATCCGTAACAAGGAAATCCGTACCGCACTGGTGACCAAGTCCCTGTCGGGCACGCCGATTCGCAAAGTCAGCCTGCCCAAATACCACGATGATGGCGAAGTGCTGCAGTGGCTGATGCTCGACAACGTACCCGGCAGCTACCCCTACACCGCAGGCACCTTTGCCTTCAAGCGCGAAGGCGAAGACCCAACCCGCATGTTTGCTGGCGAGGGCGACCCGTTTCGCACCAACACCCGCTTCAAATTGCTCAGCGAGGGCATGGCCGCCAAGCGGCTGTCCACCGCGTTTGACTCGGTCACGCTGTACGGCAACGACCCCGGCCTGCGGCCCGACATTTACGGCAAGGTGGGCAACAGCGGCGTGAGTATTGCCACGCTGGACGACATGAAGGTGCTGTACGGTGGCTTTGACTTGTGCAGCCCGAGCACGTCGGTCAGCATGACCATCAACGGCCCGGCGCCGAGCATTCTGGCGATGTTCATGAACACCGCCATCGACCAGCACCTGGACAAGTTCAAAAAAGACAACCACCGCGACCCGACACCGACCGAGACCGCCAAAATCCGCGAGTGGGTACAGGAAAACGTGCGCGGCACGGTGCAGGCCGATATTCTGAAAGAAGACCAGGGCCAGAACACCTGCATCTTCAGCACTGAGTTCAGCCTGAAAGTCATGGGCGACATTGCGCAGTATTTTGTGCATAACCGGGTGCGTAATTTCTACAGTGTGTCGATCAGCGGCTACCACATTGCAGAAGCCGGGGCCAACCCGATTTCACAACTCGCCTTCACGCTGAGCAATGGTTTTACGTTTGTCGAAGCGTACCTGGCGCGCGGCATGCACATTGATGACTTTGCGCCGAATCTGTCCTTTTTCTTTTCCAACGGCATGGACCCTGAATACACCGTGATGGGCCGCGTTGCGCGTCGCATCTGGGCGGTGGCCATGAAAGAAAAATACGGTGCTAACGAGCGCAGCCAAAAGCTCAAGTACCACATTCAGACCAGCGGCCGCTCTTTGCACGCGCAAGAAATCCAGTTCAACGACATCCGTACCACGCTGCAGGCGCTGATTGCGATTTACGACAACTGCAACAGCCTGCACACCAATGCGTTTGACGAAGCCATCACCACGCCGACCGAAGAGTCTGTACGCCGTGCCATGGCGATCCAGCTCATCATCAACCGCGAATGGGGCCTGGCAAAAAATGAAAACCCGACGCAGGGCGCTTTCATCATTGAAGAGCTGACAGAGCTGCTTGAAGAAGCCGTGCTGCTGGAGTTTGAACGCATTGCCGAGCGTGGCGGCGTGCTGGGTGCCATGGAAACCGGCTACCAGCGCGGGCGGATTCAGGACGAGTCCATGCATTATGAAATGCTCAAACACACCGGCGAGCTGCCGATCATCGGCGTTAATACCTTCCGCAACCCGCACGGCGAGCAGGTCGCTGACAAGCTGGAACTGGCACGCTCGACTGAAGAAGAAAAGCAGAGCCAGCTCAGGCGACTGGACGAATTTCACGCCCTGCACGCGAGCGAATCCCCGGCCATGCTAAAACGCCTGCAAAAAGCGGTGATTGACAACGCCAACGTATTTGAAGTGCTGATGGATGCGGTGCGGGTCTGCTCGCTCGGGCAAATCACGAATGCGCTGTTTGAGGTGGGCGGGCAGTACCGGCGCAATATGTGATGGTATCTCTGGATGAATACGGTCAATACGGTCAATACGCTATGTTGTTGCTTCGCCTTGGCCGTCAAGGCACTGTCTGCAGCTTCGCGCCTGATCGCCTATCGATCTGACAATGGAATTACAGGTGCTCGACCATCAACGCACGCAGGCGACTGATAACCTGGCTATGCAATTGGCAAACGCGCGACTGGCTGACTTCCATCACCGCGCCAATTTCACGCAGATTGAGCTCCTGCTCATAGTAAAGACTGAGCAGCAAACGCTCTCGCTCCGGAATGGCTTCAATGGCCTGGATCAGCCGGTCCCGCAAGCCGCTCTCCAGTAATTGATCCAGTGGGCCGTTATTCGTGCCAGCAACATCGTCACCGCCACGGGCCTGCCGGTCCAGAAAACTGTTTTCCTGTTCGTTACGATCAAAATCTTCGTAGTACACAAGCTGACAACCGTGAATTTCCTGCAGCAATTGCTGGTAGGCCACAAGCGGCAGTTGCAGCTCTTGAGCGATCTCGCCTTCATTGGGCGCGCGCCCCAGCTTTTGTTCCTGGACATGTACCGCCCTGGCAACGCTGCGCGACGATTGCCGCAAACCACGCGACACCCAGTCATTGGCCCGCAGCTCGTCCAGCATGGCACCGCGTATGCGCTGGCTCGCATAAGTCTCGAATTTTGCCCCCTGGTCGTCCTGATAACGCGCAGCTGCGTCCAGCAAGCCCATCATGCCGGCCTGAATCAGATCGTCAATATCGACATTGGCTGGCAGCTTGGCAATCAGCTGCAAAGCAAGACGACGCACCAGGGGCGCATATTCCTTCAGCAGATCGGTTGAATCTGGTTTGGTCATCTTTCCCTGACATGTATACATACAAGGCAACTCCTGATTTCTTGATAGTCGGCGCTCTCATTTTTTGCAGCAGCCTCAGTGCACAGCGGACTCGCTGGCCCACTGCGGACGTGCAACAGAGTCTGAGCGCTGCGCGCCATGTAAATGATCGAATGGACGTTTTGGCCACTGAAGGAGATTTTTGGCCACTTGCTGGTAGTCCATGGCCGCCCGGCTGCTGCCAAACGCGTCAACCACCGCGACATTGAGTCGTTTTGAACGGGCCAGGTACGGGTCGGCCCTGACCCAGCCGGCAGGCTCCAGTGCAAGCGACAGATAACGCCTGCCGGCATCGGCAAGATTGCCGAGGATGCGCTCAGCCTCAGCAGCATCGGCAGCGCCATCCACCAACACGCGCACGCATTCCAGCACATGCGCACTGTTGAGTCCTTTGATGCAGGCATAAGACGCCTTGATGGCGTCTGCGTTGGCCTTGAGCACCACCACAAGGTGATCGGACTGAGCCGCTCGGGGTGTCAAGGCTCCGTGCATGTCCATCGCAGCATGAATCAGCTCCATCCTGCCAGCGCTGGGGGCCACCGGCATCTGAAGATGACTATGCTCATCGACCACCCGGACGTCCTTGCCCTCCTGCACCAGCGCGGCTGCAAGGTTTTGGATCACCATGGCGACATCCGCATAGTCACTGCCGACCAGGGCGACCCGCCTACCTGGGCTCAGTGCCATCAGGCGCCGCAAACCATCGGCCTGGTCATTGATGACTGACTTCACAGCGGGCTCCTTAAATATGGGCTGTTGCCCGCAGCGGCTTGAGTGATACCGCCGAACCATCGGTGTCAAGCGCTTCAAGCAGCAGCAAAAATTTATCCAGCCCTTCAAGCAGGATAGGCGCTGGAACGGCCCGTCCGGGCCGAACAGCACGACCTGCAAGTTGCGTGAGCATTTTTCGGGCGTCTTGTGCCCAGG
>JBBQLM010000014.1:0-92604 GCA_038327925.1 Burkholderiales bacterium
TTCGCGCCGTTTGAATTCTGACCCTTGGGGGGTGCGGGTCAGTTTTCAGTCGGCATCAACGCAAGGTGAGCAAAACCGGAAGAATTTGACATTCTGGTCAATGAATTCCGGAACAGATGGTCAATCAGACCGGAATACGCATTTGATTGAACAAAAGCTCAAAGAAACGTCGGAGGAAGGCAAGCCCATTGGCCTCATTTATCACAATAGCATTGCACATTCGGAGCAGTGACTTTGCCGATGTCTCAAATGTGTCTATTCCTATACCGTGCAGTTCAGCCAGTATCTCTCCCGCCCATCTAAGGCGACGGACATACATGCCAGGTGGGATTGCGCCACGATTGCGTTCATCGTGCCGGATATAAAAAAGATGGCAGCGAAGTAGATCTGAGCGTTGACTCGCTCTATGCCCTCATTGCGCGCTGCAGGGAGCTTGTTCAGCGTGTTGAGGCCTCAGTTGAGTTATTGCCGAGAGATAGCGATGGCGGACTTGATCGGCGACTGTGGAAGTTCTAGTCCATTCCCGGAAGCTCCGGCCGTCTGTGAAGAAATCGCGCCTGCCACGGCATCAGAGAAGAAGACGGGTGCGCGGTTGAAATCGTTCCGTAAGCCGCGACGGGCACATCGACATTGCCTTCGACAGACCACTGCACGTATGCGGCTTGCTGCGCAGAACGGAAAGAATCACCAGAAGGTTTTGAATGGAGCCTCTCCAATACTTGGGCTGAATAGAGCCCACCGAGGCTGCCGACCAAACTAATTTATCGCGAACACGGCCACTTTGTCGCAGGTTCGTATGCCACTGGATAGCGCATGAGCATGAGTACAGTGTGGGTCGGCAAGGCGATTGGCGGGTTGATCGCGGCCAACGTCAGCGCGCTTGAAGGGTCGGCACTATTCCTATAGTACTGAGGAAGAAGTTTAGTCAGCGCCCATGAAGAGCGGCTGCCAAGGCCGAGCCTGTGACTGACCAGACTTTTCCCACAGAAGGGTCACTGTGGTCTTTGGGACGTTGTATGGGAAAACGAGCAAACGTTGAAAGTCTGAGTAGCCCAGGGCGCTCTCCTTTCGGCGACTGTCATCCCACCCCTTATGTGCGGCCCGTCTTTCGAGAATGTCGTACCCAACGCCAAAGGCAAATTCCTTCAGATTGTCGCGCTCAGCGGGACTTGTCCACCCAACAGGGCCTAGGGGCTCGAAAACCTTCGAAGAGCTATGCTCCACCGTACCGGTGTGCACAGATACTTGAGCAGGGTCGATTCCAGTTTCGTTGATACTTTTTAACATCCGAGCCTGCCCAAACTCCGTTGCCACGCAATAGCAGAATTTCAGCGCGCGCTTTTGAAGCGCCGCCTTTCTTCCCTTCGTCAACGGTTTGGCATATATCGTGTGGTGAGCTTTGTGCTGCCTTGTCCCCATCAGGTCTCCAAGAATGCTTAGCGTCTGCGTACCGCTAAGCAGGCAATCATCCACAAAATATAGCCCTTCGTTTCGCTTAGTAAGGTCCAAGGTCCCGGCTGAAGCATATGCATGCCACCTACCTGTCGATGGAGGCGTTATGCCTAGATGCCATCCTGATCAACGTGGTCCGGCCGCCAGCCAATGGCCCTATCCAACAAGAAATTCAATCTGAATGTCGCAACTGGGTAAATGACTGGCTCGTCCGCTGCGAGAGTCAACTGAACTCTATTTCGAAGAGTGAGCGCGTAGTGTTTGCGAGCAGATTGCGTACAGGAACCCAGATTGGCGCCAGCTTTCTTCAGCAGTTGGAGGCCGCCGAAGATGACACAAACGGAGATAAACAATTTTTCTTGGCCGGGGCCAGCCGCAAAGTGGCTGAAAAGATCTATCGAGAGACTGCTTACGTGGACTACCTTGAGGAACGCGAAAATCGCAGTAGGCCCTTTAAGTAGAAGAGGGCTGTCACGCGTTAGCACGCGCCGCAGCGCGCGTGGACAACAAGCCGTGACTTCGCGAAGCTACCGATCCCGGCAAATGGGATCCGCATAGTCCGCTCAGACTTACTCACCAAGCCTAGCCAACATCGCCGCCCACACTCTCATACCGAGACTCAACACTCAGCTTACTCACAACCAGCACATCTACATTGCCGTCAGAGAGCACCCTCTTGGTGACACTTCCCAACAGAAGTTCTTCCGTTACAAATGTCCCGTGCTTGCCCATGGCGATCAGGTCACAGTGGTGGCTTTGTGCGTACTCCAGGATTTTGTGTACGGCCTGGCCATGCTCGACTACGCCCACGTAGTCAGGGTAGTTCGGGCCGCGCAGACCCGACCGTTCAGCCAGCGCGTGCAGCTTCTGGCGGCTCTTTTCTTTCCATTCCATTCGGTAGTGATGTATGGCATCTTCTGATACGCCAGCATACCGTAGCATGCCTTCAAACGGCACCTCAAAAATGTGCAGCAAGATGATGTGCGCCTGTGGTGCTACCTCCCGCACCAGGCGCACAGCCAACTCGGACCCCGTCGAAAAATCGACAGGAATCAATGCCCGGAGATAAGGATTGGTGCCCGGGTTCTTCACCACCAACACCGGGCATTTGCTTTTCCGCAGCAGGCGTGAGGCAGTGGAGCCGATCAGCATGCGGCGCAACGTACTATGCCCCCGATAGCCGACCAGCAACAGATCGGAATCCGTGGTGGATGCATAGGCAGGAACCACCATCGCGGCCAAGCCCTGCTCAATGACAATGCGCGATGCGATGCCCAGGTTGCGCTGGGAATCGTTAACGATGGCCTCCAACTCGGCACGTTGCTGCTCCACCACTTTGTGCGACACCTCATCCGCACTTTGGCCAACGAGATTGCGCAAGGGTCCCAGCGCATCGAGACCCAACGCATGCATCACTGTGTAATTGGCCTTGGTGTGGCGTGCGATGTGAAAACCGCGGTCAACTGCGTAAAGGGATGCCTCGGAAAGGTCCGTAGCTGCAAATATCTGGCGGATGCAGTTCATGTTGTTTTCTCCTTCTCTGACTGGTGCTGGAGATAGAGTCCTTTTTACGCCTCGGGAACGCATTCTTTTGGAGGGGAAGGGCTCATAGTTTGCTTTCTGCATACGTATGACCTGGCATCCCGTGTCCGGGAGCACGATAAGTCTGCAGAATGTGTGCGCTCATGGACTTGGCCAGCTCCTGTTCGCCCAGGAAGACAACTCCAAGCTTCTCTTCGCGCAGCAGTTCCGCTTCTTCTTCGTTATGGGTGCGCAGCACAACGGCAATGAGGGGGTTGAGTGTCTTTGCAATCTCAACCATTTTTCGCACAGGTAAGGTATCGGGAATGGCTACCACCAACATTGCCGCTCGCGTTATGTGCGCCTGAATCAGTACCTCCGGTGTTTCCGCATCGCCACTTACAGCTGCAACGCCCCGGCTGCGCAATGCCTCAACCCGTTCCCGGTTCTGTTCGGCTACCACATAGGAGATCTTCTGTGCTCTTAGCTCCCGCGCAATGCGCTTGCCTACACGGCCATAACCGACCAGCACCACATGTCCGGTCAAATGGGCCGGATCTGTAGTCGTGGGTAGTTCCGCCAAAGGGTCGGAGCGTTGCTCCAGACGCCGCGCCAACTCGGAGCGAGCCAGCATCCACTGGCGCATAGGCTCCACTGCTGAGAAAAGCGCCGCGTTGGCGGCAATCGATAGCAATGCCGCCGCCAACACCAGGCTTTGCCCCTCCAGTGTAAGCAAGCCCAATCCCACACCCAATCCCGCCAGGATGAATGAGAACTCACCGATCTGTGC
Organism: Burkholderiales bacterium; assembly: GCA_038327925.1. Classification (GTDB taxonomy): domain Bacteria; phylum Pseudomonadota; class Gammaproteobacteria; order Burkholderiales; family Burkholderiaceae_C; genus Allorhodoferax. The sequence goes on from JBBQLM010000014.1 coordinate 3,764, forward strand.
CAGACTGGCCCCCACGGTGAGCGCCGTGTTGAGTGGATAGCGGAACGCAAGCACAAGCAACACGGCAGCAATGGTCTTGCCGACCATGACAATAGCCACCACAGCCAACAGTTTCATAGGCTGTTCCAACACCACTGAAGGGTCGAACAACATGCCGACCGACACGAAGAACAAGACGGCAAAAGCATCGCGCAACGGCAAGGATTCATCCGCCGCACGGTGACTGAACTCCGACTCACGCATCATCATTCCAGCGAAGAACGCACCTAGTGCAAACGACACATCAAACAGCACGCCCGCACCAAAGGCCACACCCACCGCAATAGCCACGACACTAAGAGTAAAGAGTTCCTGTGAACCGGTCTTGGCCACCCACCACAATAGCTTGGGCAACACCCTACGCCCCACCACCAACATCAACACCACAAAAGCAGTCACCTTGGCCAGAGTGATACCCACGGCCTGCCAAATGTCTGCCGACGCCGTGACATGTTGCTGTGCGTCTCCGGTTGTACCTAGAACACCCGCTAGAGCGGGCAGTAGCACCAACACCAGCACCATGACCAGGTCTTCCACAATCAGCCAGCCCACAGCAATCTGACCGTTCACGGATTTAAGTAGGCCCTTGGCCTCCAGGGCTCGCAATAGAACGACCGTACTGGCACACGAAAGGCAGAGTCCGAAGACAATGGATGCACCCAGGTCCCAGCCCCACAAGTTGCTGGTAACCATGCCCAACGCGGTGGCGACAGCGATTTGCACAATGGCGCCTGGGACCGCAATTTTCTTGACGGCCATCAGGTCGTCCAGAGAGAAATGCAGACCCACGCCAAACATCAAAAGCATCACACCGATCTCTGCCAACTGGCTAGCTAGGCCCACATCGGCAACATAACCTGGTGTTGCAGGACTCATCACAATACCCGCGAGAAGATAACCGACCAGCGGTGGCATGCGCAGTCGGGTTGCTATCAGCCCGAAGACCATGGCCAAGCCAAAACCAGCAGCAATGGTGGCAATCAGCGTAACGTCATGGGGCATAGATTTCCTTGCCGCAAACTTCAGCGCAGGGAGCACATGTAAGAATGCTTGAGTAAGCACTTTTGAAGGTCGTCATGGGGTTGATATCCAGGGGCATACGCAGGGTTTCTATGAGTACTTTTGTGATGGATCAAGCATGTGTGGCGCGCACGCTGTGCCGCCAGAACATGCGACTGTCTTGCCGTTTGAGTCAACCGTTACGACGGGAACACCACTGTTTGCATCCACAATTTTTCGGACCACATCACCGGAAAGCAGTCGAGTCCATGTCTTCTTCTTTATCGGCGGCAGCACAATGACATCACAATTGAGCAACACGGCCGCGTCAAGAATCTCCTGCACCACACGACCACAAAGTATGAACTTTCCGTGCGGGATCTGACGCTTCAACAGATAGTGAGCGGCGTCCTCCAGCATCTTGTTGGCGCGCGCAACTTCAGGGTCGTCGGCAGTCTTCAGTAGTGGAACGGAAAGTTCCGTGCGGTGGACAAACTGTGCGACATAAAGAAGGTTGACCATGACTGGAATCTGCCGCGTGATGAAGCTCTCGGCGTAGCGCACGACGGAAACCACCTGCTTTGCATCCTTGATGGGAGCCAGCAGATGTGCGACAGATGGTCGTGCTGATTCAGAATCAGCACAGGCTCGGGTTTGATACGGCTCACTCATGCATGTATGGGCGGCATCGAAGACCCACCTCATTTCAGTTGAATACGGACCGGGTTTCGGCTTGCCACCTTGCAAGCATGGTATGGGGTGGCTCTAGCTCTGTAAATTCGCGATACCACGTAAGGAAATTGGACCAGCCTCCTCGCAGGAAAGACGGGTCCTGCATTGCGATGTACCGGTATGTAAGTGTTTCACGTACGGAAACTGTTGGATGCGCCAGTGAAGTTCGTCCGGCACAATGCCTGTTCCGGTGACGACCAACTTCCCATGCAACCTTATTTGTCCCGCTCGATTCATCACATCGCTTTTGTCGTGATGTATGTCACCCTCGATTGGGCCAGCTTTGTTCAGCCGGTTTTCGGCTTGAATATCACACCGTGGAATCCTGTCCCGGCCTTGGGGTTTGTCTATTGGTTGAAGTACGGTAAGAAAGCTGCCATCCTGTGGCTTGTTGCCTTATTTGCATGCGATGGGATCGTGCGCGGCTTTCCAGGGGGGATATCGACGGCCGCTATGCTTTCGGCCTGGTTAATTGTTGGATATGGATTGATTGCGGAGGCGTTGCGGCGCAACTTCAGCCTCGAAGATATCTTCAGCAACAGAAAGGATCTGTTCATTTGGGTGTCGATCATCGTGGTTGGCACGCTAATCAATGGTACGACCTACATTTCTCTACTCCAGGCAATGGGCCGGATTCCCGCGGGTCATTGGAGCGAATCTGTCGGACGCTATTGGATCGGAGACATCGTGGGCATCTTGGTATCGATGCCCATCATTTGGATGCTCGCATCGAAACAAGGGAGGATTCGATTGCGCGAGATCGTGATGCGATGGGAAACGGCAGGGTACGTCGGATTGTTGATCCTTCTCTTGTGGACCGTCTTCAGATTAAGCAATCGTTCTGACTTCGACTACTTCTATTTCTTGTTTCTGCCAATCGTCTGGGCGGCAGCCCGGCAGGGGCTAGCCGGAGCCGCGCTGATTGCGCTGGTATTGCAATTGGGCGTAGTCACGATCGTCGAATGGCTGCAATTGGTCGACATGGCAATCTTTGAGTTACAAATGCTGTTGGCTGTATTGGCTCTCGCATGCTTCTTCATTGGCGTCGTCGTGGACGAGCAGCGGCATCTGGCAGATGAACTAAAACAGACGCTGCGCTTGGCTGCTGCAGGCGAGATGGCTGCCGCCCTTGCCCACGAGTTAAACCAACCCATGACCGCTCTGGTGGCCTACGGAAATGCCTGCGAGCAGTTGTTGGCCCGTGGCGAAACAGGCTGCGTGCTCCGCGACGCAATACACCGAATGGTCAGCGAGGCAGGCAGAGCAGCAAATGTCGTTGGTCGGCTGCGTGATTTCTTCCGTACTGGCGCAATGAAACTGGAGAAAATCGAGTTTAGTTCGATTGCGACGTCGATCTCGCATCAATGTCTTGCCGAATTCCGGGCCCAAGGGGTTGTATTGGATACCGATGTCGAGTCGTCGGTGACAGTGAATGCCGACGGCCTCCAGATCGAATTGGTGCTTCGCAACCTGCTGGGCAACGCCTTTGACGCTGTGGTGGTACAACCTCCGGGCCAACGCCGCATCCGTCTTTCCGCCGAGGTCATTGAAGGCGGAAGACTGCGCGTATCGGTCGCAGATAGCGGACCGGGGATATCGAGCAGCGTCGCTGCTCGCCTATTCGAACCATTCGTGTCATCCAAGTCCAGTGGAATGGGCCTTGGCCTGGTGCTCAGCCGGTCGATCGTCGAAGCACATGGCGGCAGCCTATGGGCAGAGGTCAGCGACCACGGTATTTTTCGGTTTGTGCTCCCATTGGCGGAGGTGGGGGACTATGGACTTCAATGAGTTAACGGTGTTTATCGTCGATGACGATCCGTCGGTACGTGACTCGCTGAGCCTGCTCCTGTCAGTTCGCGGCTATCGCACCGCTGTATTCGCCAGTGGTGAGAGTTTTCTCGCGGCATGGACGAAGGAGTGGGCCGGTTGCGTGCTTCTGGACTTGCGAATGCCAGGAATGGATGGACTCTCGGTCCAGAAGAAACTCGCGGAGATGAACTGTCAATTGCCCGTGATTGTCGTTACAGGGCACGGCGATGTTGGCTCGGCCCGTGAGGCGTTTAAGGCGCAAGCGAGCGACTTTCTCGAAAAGCCACTGGACGATGCCAAGTTGATTCATGCGATTGAAGAGGCGTTTTCTCGCGAAGGCGCGGCGCGGCAAGAAATGCGCCGCCGCGAGTTAGTAGTCAAATTGCTTCAAGACCTAACGCCTCGCGAACGCGAGGTCATGGAACATGTCGCAACGGGTCGCCACAATCGGACGATTGCACAGACGTTGGGGATCAGTGTTCGGACGGTAGAGGTTCACAAGGCCAGGCTAATGGCAAAACTGGGCGTGGACAACGTTGCGGATCTGGTCCGAATCACGATGTTGCACAAATGACAATGGGCCTCTCCGAAGTACCGATCTTCGTACAAATGGTTATGGGCCTCGAAAGCAACCAGCGCTATCGAACGGTAGTCAACAAATTTCCTCGATCCCCAATCTCAAATGCCAACAATCTTCTCCTGAATTTCGAACCTTGAACGTGACTGCCGACCCCCTCAAATAATTCGTTGGCTTCGCCCCACTTTTTTTTGCAAATGACTTCGCGATTCTTCCGGAAATGGCTCCTCCTCGGCTGCATTTGGGTGCTCTTTGCCGCAGCGGTGGGTTGGAACTTATATAGTGACTATAGAACGACGGAAGTCAATGAGCGCGACCGTCTGTTTGGCCTGGCGCGAGTCGTTGATGAAAACATCCAGGTTCAACTAGGCGCAACGAATGCCGCGTTGAAATCTATTCACGGGGACCTCGCAATGCTTGGTTTCCAGAAGGGCAGTGAGTCGCTGATTGATCAGCGACTGAAGGGCTTGACGGATGCGATGGTTGGAGTGCGTAGTCTTTTCGTCCTTGACGCCCATGGAGTGGTGATCGCTACGAGCGGCATTGAGCCGCGAGGCAGTGACTTTCATAGGCGGGAGTACTTTCGAGAACCACTCAAGAGCCCCAACTCGGACGGCCTATACCTTTCACATCCGGGTCGATCCGCAAGTGGAGACCTGACAATTACTCTGAGTAAGGCTATACAAGGCGCTGACGGAACTCTGGGAGGGGTCATCGTTGCTGCATTGGACCCTCTGTATTTCATCACTATGTTGAATTCAGTTTTGTACGCACCGGATATGCGGGCGTCGATATTCGATGGCGATGGCGCCGTTTTTGTTTCCACTTCAATGACCATAGCAGCAGATCAAGAAGTGACGATGCCAGGAGGAATACTCACAGAGCACCATGCCGGTGGTCAAGATGCCTCTGTCTTGTGGGGGCGCATTTTCACGACTGACGAACCGCGGTTAGCTGGAGTTCGCACGAACCGCTTCAACAATCCGCCTTTGGCAAGACCCTTGGTGGTGACCTTGGATCGGGATGAGCTTAGCGTGTTTTCTGAATGGCGCAAGGGCAGCTACACGCAAGGTACCGTGGCGCTTGGTCTTATGTTGATTAGTGCGGCGGGTATTACACTCTTTCAACAGCGGTTGAGTGCCTTTAGCCTACATGAAGCCTCCTCGAATTCCTGAGCCACTCAGAAGTAGAGGTTGGGGAATTTTGTCATACGGTATTCAACCGGGGGGACTGACCCCAAGGCTTCATGGGGGCGATGGTGGTTGTAGCGGTGCAACCAGTCAGCTGTCATGTCCCTGACCTCCTGTAATGAGTCAAAGACATAGCAGTCCAGAACCTCTGTGCGGTACGTCCGGTTGAATCTCTCGACATAAGCATTCTGTGTTGGTTTTCCTGGTTGGATGTGGTTCAGGGCAATGCCTTTGGTCTTGGCCCATTCGGCCAGCGCATGGGCAATGAATTCCGGGCCATTGTCCAGACGAATGGACAGTGGTGCACCACGCACCTCCACCAGTTCGTTCAAGGCTCGGATGACCCTGGCAGCGGGCAAGCTGGTGTCAATCTCGATGCGCAACGCTTCCCGGTTGAATTCATCTATGACATTAAAGGTGCGAAACCTGCGGCCAGACCACAACGCGTCCGACATTAAGTCACAGCTCCAACCGTGATTGGGCTGATGTCCCGCCTCCAAGGGTTGCCGGATTCGCGCAGGCAGGCGCTTCTTGCCTCGTCTGGGCAGATTCAGATTGAGCTGGCAGTACACCCGCCACAGCACTGTCTTGCCCCAGGGCTGGCTTTGATGGCGGGCGCTGGCATACAGCAGGCCAAAGCCATGTCTTGGATTGGTCGCCATATAGGTCTGCATGAACTGGATTACCCCGGAGTCGTCAGACTGTTTGTGGCAGTAGCGCAGTGTGGAGCGGGCAATGCCGCTGGCCACGCAGGCCCTGCGCTGGCTCATGCCGTGGTCGGTCATGAGCGCCTTCACTACATCAGTCCGACGCGCCGGGGTCAGAGCTTTCGGTCAACGACGTCTTTCAGTGCGTGGTGCATGAGGGCCAGGTCAGCATACATGCGCTTGAGCTTGGCATTCTCGTCCTGTAGTTCACGCAGTTGAGAAAGGTGCGGGACGGTCATGCCGCTGTACTGGCTTTTCCACTTGTAGTAGGTCGGTTCGCTGACGCCGTGCTTCCTGCACGTCTCTCCGACCTTGGCTCCGAGTTCGACTTCTTTCAAGATGCCGACGATTTGGCTTTCACTGAATTTTGATTTCTTCATGTAGAGACTCCGTTTGGGGGATTTTCTCTACTTCCAATTGGCTCAAGATTTCAAGGAGGCTTCACATGCCCTCTGGAACTGTTTGCTGTCGGCTGCGAATATTCTCCCCAGTAGACTCCAAATCAAAATTGAAGTGGGTAGGAAGATGGAGCAGCGCAGAATCACGTAGCAAGCGTTCGATTTCTTCGTGCTGGATTATGGGGAACAACTGCGCAGTGGAGATCATGGATTATCTGGTCAAGTGATGGTTCGTTCCAAGGGTAGCTCACGTCCACATTGCGTGTCGTTCCGCTCGCTCTAAATTTGCGTTAGACCTGCTGCCTTCGCTGCTTTAGATCAGAATGACCCATTGTGAATCCAAAGCCCTGTCAGCCGAGTTAAACGGTGCCACCAAAGTGCGTGACTACCCAATGGGATAGAAGCGCGTACCGACTGCGCTGGCGGTTGTCTCCACCATCACGTCGTGCAAAAACTTTCGCTTAGAGATCCGGCGGACGCACGAAAGCCTCGATTCGTCGTAGATTTCCAGCCGCACCAAACTTTCGCCGCCAAAGTCAATGTAGACCGGAGAGGTGGCTTCCAGCCAAGTCTTGCGCGGCCGGATCCAATCGTACTGATGGTGCCCGCTGTAGGCAGCGTTCACTTCATCTTCGATCTCGCCGATCCCGTGGATCCAAACACAATCTGTCGTTATCCTGGAACTACCTGGGTTCTCAGACAAGCGCCAAAAAATGCCATGTGCCGCGCCTTGCATGGGCCTTGTTGCTTTAATCCACACCAAATCCTGCGCGAGGTTGCTTGCCGGGTCGGGCAACAAGTGGTAAATGTCGAAGTTTTTACGAAAGCTGCGGCCATCCACTATCCAGATCAGATTGCCGTAGAACTCTTCACGGGCTAACCGCTCAGCGTCTGTAATCGCCGAATGCTGGACCTCAATAATGATTCCCGTAGGTGTCTTGATGTCGGAGCGGTGAACCTCGCCGTCTGGCGCAATATGGCAAATCTCCCGGCATTCCGGAGGGAAAAGGTTCTTCCATCCACGATGCCACAGTGTCTCGTTCTCCCACCAGGGGTCACAGTTATTCCTACGGGCGTGAGCCCAGTGGTGCATCACCCGTGGGCCACATTTGCTGACCATATCGGCTGCACAGGTTTGGCATACCCCGTGCGCACCGGCAATCGCCTCACACCGATGACCGTCAACTAAGGCGTACTGCACCTTTAGTCTCCGGCTTGCGCCCCGTTATTATTACCAGGGTTTATTACCTCGAATCCACCATCGCAGAATGCATTGTGCGTCGCCAATTCGCGGTAGAGGACGACGCGCCAGTGATTTGGCCCGTGTGCCCCTTCATATGTATCAGCTTCCGCCACAAGTTCTGAGGCTACTCGGGCAGAATCAGCATTTGGGCCGTAGAACCGAGTAAAACTTCCGTGCCGCCCTCGCAGTTCAAAGAGCGATTGCCTTTGATAGCGATCAGCAAGGCCGAGTTGCGTGAAGTGAGATCTGAGCTGCAGGTAGCAGGGCAAACTCATGCCTGCGGGTCTGCGAATTCGAAAGCGCAGGCGCAGGGTTTCGGCCAGTAGAGTTACGCGAACACCTAAGAACGGCACATTCGGAATTTCATCGAAATACGGATGCAAGAACATCCGTACATTTGTGTGTTCATCGATAACCAAGGTCCGCTTTCGGGTGTTGCATTTCGCACAGCTTGGAACAAGATTCCAAGCGAAAACGGAAAATTCTGGATAACTTTCTTTAGGCAGGTAGTGATCAAGCGCACCTGTTTCACTAATGCCGCAAAACGGGCAACGGCCCGCCATCACTGGTGCGCTTAGTTGCTCGCGCAACTCCTGCATTGGAACTGTTGCGACCGCGAAAGCATGGTGCAGTGCGTTACGTTGCACATCGGTTACAGCGATGGGCACCAGTGTCTCGACGGAGGGAACCGCATCTTCGTACGCTTTGTATGCGGTGACGACTCGCCGCCGAACTGCAGTTAACCGTCGTTGAGTGGGCTGTTGCTTAGCAGCCGTTATTTCATTCAGTACTTCGACACTATTTAACGCTGGGACTGGAATTCGATGCATGTGATCACAGCTCCTCATCCAGGAGATTGGCAATGTACGAGCGAGCCCCAAAACCCAGGCGGCGGCCAAACAGCTCCTCAATTCCTGCCGCGTCATAGCTCTTGGAAATTGATTTGAGTGTGTCATGCCAATCGGTAGAGCCGTCATCCAGGTTGAAAATCTCTTCTGTAATGACGCTGATATTTTCACCGAAGGTTTCGATAGAGAGCGGTGAGATCTTGGAGGTCTCTCCGACGCGCTTCAAAATCTGGACGTACTTTGAAGGTGTCTCCTGCAAGACTACCGGCGAATGGGTGGAAATGACCGCATAGCCATCGAAATGGTCGAGGCAAGTACGTATGCTCTTGAGAAGTGCTGCTAGTAGCGGTGGATGCAGGTGGGTTTCTGGCTCGTCGATTAGTACCAGCGTTGGATGAGCATCGTCAAGGTGGGCTGTTAGCTCAGCCATCATTTTGGTAACGACCTTGTGGCCACTACTAAGACCACGATATAGAGTCAACAGAGCTTGCTCATCGTCGTTTGCGTACAAATCTGTCAGACCAATGCGCTGAAAGGACACGTCTTGAAGCAAAGGCCGCAGCACGTCCAGTAGTACTCCCATGCGATCTGCAAGTCGAATGCGTTGAAGAGCACTAAGAAATTCTTGGTCTACCTCTTCCAAATTCTTGAGGCGATATGCATCTTCATCGTCGCCATCAATTCGCTCCCGCAGGCCACAATAGACGTAACCAAATATTCCACCCTCACTTTCCAGGCGCTGCTTCTCGACTTCAGTTTTCCCCGGAATGGCGAAGGTATCGAACGCGCTATATGACACCACCACCACAGATTTAAAGGGCGGAGGCGTACCAACAAATCGTCCTGCTCGCTTTTCAAGGAATTCACGTTTTCCGCCATAGCCGTACCCGCTGGTGACGGTCGCCAGGTTTGAAAGCATGCGGGTCTTGCCTGTGCCGTTGTAGCCAATGAGAACGTTGATGCGATTTGGGAGCGGCCCTTTCTTGCGAAAATCAAAATCAACAACCAATGCGGTGGCTGTGCTGGCCACCTGCGTTTTAAAGCGCATGACGAACCCTCGTCCCTTACGACGGTGTGTTGGCGTTCTTCGAGCAAATAGACGTGCGGCGTCAGCGATAGTTCTCTCGGCTCCGCTAAAACGGAGCAGTGATACTTTGTAGCCTTCTTTGTCCTCGAATTTCGCACGAACATCATCGCTGTATGTGACGTCTTTAAGGCCGGTAAGGTAGGCCTCATAAATGAGTGGGCCAAGTTTAAAAAGCTTCTCGTAGTACTCGAGGTCGCCACCCAGCGAGCAGAAGGTCTCACCAAGCTCTGTAAATACTCGCTCCGGAACAGGGGTTGATCCCCCCGTTTGGTCTGCTTCGAGAATCTTCAAGCTCCCAAGCTCAACTGCATCTGTCTTTGAGAGGTGTAGGGTGGCTTTGAAGGTTGTCCTGTACGTAAAATCATCCCAGTTATCTTGATCGAGAACAGTGTGCGGATAGCGTTTGATGCTGGGGGTATCGCCTCTCCGCGGACTCACAACAAACCACATAGTTTCGTCCCCAAGGTATTCTTAAATGCCGGTGCTCGAATTTGTAACATACTTTGTCTGAACGATTGCAGGTTGCATTGCCCGCGGACCCGCTTGCGGTGAATGCTCTCCAGAGGTCGGCCTAGGGCTATGGTGAATAAGTAGGGTCAAAACGTCGGCACATTCGCAGGGCAGCGAAGTTTTGTGAAAACGGGATCAAATAGGCGTGAATTTGCAACTCCTCGGGGCTGATTTGTCGGCTTATCGCCCCGATTCCTCTTCTCATGGACGCACCTGTGCCATCAGCCTTTGGCGACCGAGGTAAATGTTGGCCAGCGCCAAGGCTGTGAATGCCCGGGTGGCGTTCTTGTGCAGGCCACGGTAACGCACCTTGCCAAATCCCCACAAGCGTTTGACCACGCCAAACACATGCTCCACACGTGAACGGATTTTTGACTTGTTGCGGTTCTTGGCACGCACCGCCTCGTCAATGATTCCGGCGCAGCGGGTACGCTTGATGCAGGAAGGGCGTTTTATCGGCGTAGCCGATGTAGGCCGCAGGCCGTAACTGCTGCTTGGCTGTCCGGACTTCCTATTGATCAACATGGCTGATACGCGTTTGTAAAGGGGGCGCCGCACCAGCGGCGGGGGTTAGCTGTCTTGCGCGTACTGGGGTCTTGGCCGGTGGCTTGAACGACTGCAATGGGGAGATTGCTAGTACTGACGATTGGCAACTTTATGGCGGTTCAACACAATACCAGCTGCATCTGCAAAGCTGTTGCAACTCGCATTCAGTTGCGAAATACCACCTCAGCCAAATTGTCGAGTTTTTCCTTAACTACCCGCCAGTTCGGCATGTGCCGGTCCAGGGTTCGGTAGAACTTGGGACTGTGGTTGTGGTGGAGAAGGTGGCAAAGCTCGTGAAGCAGCACGTAGTCGATGCATTCACGCGGTACCTTCACCAGCAGCGGGTTCAGCGTGATGCGGCCAGACGGCGAGCAGCTTCCCCATTGCACGGTCATGAACTGCAGGCGCGTTGGCGGAAGCTGCTTGACCCATCGTAGGGGGGCAGCTACGGCGGCAAGACGACCAGCGAAAAGCTCCCGCGCTCGCTGCCGATACCAAGCATCCAGTGCTGATTTGATGACGCTCGGGACGGACTCTGGCACTGTCACGGCTATGAAGACACCTCGCATGCGTGCCTCGACTGCGGCCTCGGTGTTGACGATTACTTTCAAGCGATAGCGTCTACCCAGGTAATGCAGCGATTCACCGCTTACATACTCGCGCGGCAGCACATGGGCCAGTCGCGCCCTGGCAGCGCCCACATGCTGGCTGATCCAGCGCGCTCGTTTTTTCACCGCAGTCAGCACATCGGCCAGCGGCGCGGTGTCCGGCGCATCCACTAGCACGCGCGCGTCGGGCTCGACGTGAATGGCGACGCGCGTGACGGTGCGCGATGACTGGCGGCGAAGGCTGAAGGCGATCACCTCCTCGCCATAGGCAAAGCGATGCTGGGAGGCGCGCTCAGTGACCTGCATATTCAAGACTTGCTCAATCCAACGCGGGTGATCTGGATCACTTGCTCAACCACCAGCTTGGCGTTGTCCAGGCCCAGCGTGCCAAACAGCAGGGGCAGCAAGCCTTTGCGGATGGCAGCCTCGATGTTCTGCGGGTTGAGCGAGTTTTCGGCCACGGCGTCGCGCACCACATTGTCCATCGCCAAGGTTTGTTGCACCAGGCTGTCCACTGCCTCACTGCTCAGCGCGGCAAACGCAACGTCGCCCAGCACCAGGCGGATCGCGCCAAAGTAGGCCTTGGCGTGTGGCTTGTCGGCCAACACATCCGGCACGCCTGGCGTGACGCGAGATTCCAGTTGCTGTTCAAATGTCTGAAACAGAGCGTACTGTTTCAGCGGGTGGTCGAACATGGCTTCCGCCTCGGCGATGGCTTGCTTCAGCAGCTCGCCAAACACCTTCTGCGCATACGGGTCTTCGGCCAGTTCCTGTTCGATGGTCTTGCGTAGGCGCGTGCGGATCATGTCCGTCTCGTTGCGCGTCTTTTCATCTGACCAGTCTTTCGGGTCTTCGTCCTTGCCCAACTGGTGCACCAGGTAAACGCCCTCGGGTTCACGCACTTCGGTACCAATCACCTGCTTGTCCACAAGCTTGCGGATTTGCTCCTCGTAGGCGCTGTAATCTACGGTTTCCATGGCATCGCGGCGGGCCGTCTGCCGCAGCTCGGTGTAGAAGCGCAGATCGGCCTTGTAGCGGGCAATCAAGCCTTCGGAAAAACTCTTGTCCTCAAAGAAACTGCGGCTTGAGAGCGCGGTTTGCAGGCACAGGCCAAACGCTGTCAGGGCTTCATAGAAGTCATCGCGCAGCTTCTGCCGCTCGTCGTAGTCTTCACCATCTGCACCCTTCACGAATTTGGGCGTCAACAACTGACGGTACTGCTCGCGGTCTAGCTTGTTTGCCACCGACTTGAAGAACGACCACAGCTTGTCGTGCAAGGCAGGTAGCTGCTTGTACTCGGTGCTGAACTGGTGGTAGAGGCCTTCCAGGTCGCTCACGTCAAAGCCGCCTTGGGTGCGTGTCTCCAGGTCTTGGTAGGCGCGGATGGCGGTGTCTAACTCCTTCAAGATACCTCGGTAGTCCACCAGCACGCCATACCGCTTTGCGTCGTGCAGGCGATTCACGCGCGCCACGGCCTGAATCAGGTTATGCCCCTTCAAGGGCTTGTCGATGTAGAGCACGGTATTGCGCGGCTCGTCGAACCCGGTCAACAGCTTGTCCACCACGATCAGCAAGTCGGGTGCGCCGTCCGTGCCAAAGTCACTGACGATCTGCTTTTCATACGTCTCAGGGTCATGGCCGTAGGTGGCCATGTTTTGCTTCCACCACTTCTGCACCTCGGGCAGGGTGTCTTCGTCCACATCGGAATTGCCTTCGCGTGTGTCGGGGGCCGAGATCACAACGGCGCTGGTGACAAGGCCGGTGTCGTCCAATGCTTTTTTGTAGAGGATGGCGTCGAGCTTGCTGTCCGTGGCCACTTGGCCTTTCAGGCCCAGGTCGAGCTTCTTGATGTTTTCGTTGAAGTGGGTGGCAATGTCCCAGGCGATCAGTTCGATGCGGTTGGCAGCGCCGTAGATGGCCCCCTTCTTGGCGAACTTCCTTTTAAGGTCGGCACGTTGCGCGTCGCTGAGGTTGACGGTGATCTTGTCGAACCAGCGGTTGACGGCATCCTCGTTGATGTCGAGTTCGGGCACGCGCTCTTCGTACAGTAGCGGGGCCACGGTTTCGTCTTCCACGGCGCGCTGCATGGTGTAGGCGTGCACGATGGGGCCGAACTTGTTGGCTGTCTTTTCGTCTTTCAGCAGCGGCGTGCCGGTGAAGGCAATGTAGGCCGCCCTGGGCAGCGCCTTCTTCATGCGCTCGTGCGTCTCACCGCCATGGCTGCGGTGGCCTTCGTCCACCAGCACGATCAGGTTGGGCGAGTCGTTGCGGCATTCCGGTAACTTGGACGCCGTGTTGAACTTGTGCACCAGCGTGAACGAGATGCGCTCCGTGCCGCTGCCTATGCGCTTGGCCAGGTCGCGGCCCGAGAGGCTGCGGCTCTTTTCGCCATCCTTCTGCGTTGCAATGCTGGAACCAAACGCGCCACCGGTCATGAAGTTGCGCGAGAGCTGGCTTTCCAGATCAATGCGGTCGGTCACCACCACCACGCGGCATTCTTTCAAGGCGTCTACCAGCAGCAGTGCCTTGGTCAGAAACACCATGGTGAAGCTCTTGCCAGAGCCCGTGGTGTGCCACACCACGCCGCCTTCGCGGCCACCATCAGGCCGCAGCAGGCTGATGCGCGCCAGCAGGGCACGGATGCCAAAGAACTGCTGGTAGCGTGCCACGATTTTGCCCACCTTGCGGTCGAACAGAACGTAGCCGCGCAGAAACTCCAGCAATCGCGCCGGTGTAAGCAGGCTCACCAGCAAGCGGTCCTGGTCGGTGGGCTGCATGGGGGCGCTCCACAGTGCGTCGAAGTAGGTGGCCAGAGCAACGGGCTTGCCATCAAACAGCGCAGCCCGCGTTGCCGGTTTCAGCGCCGCATTCTTGAAGGCATGCATGTGCGCGTCCGCCAACTCTTCTTCGCGCCACTTGGCCCAGAACTTGGCGGCGGTGTGCGTGGTGCCGTAGCGCCCCTCGGTCTGGCTGATGGATAGCAGCACCTGCGCATAGGCAAACAGGTTGGGTATCTCGTCGGGCCGCTGGTTGCGCAAGTGCTGGCTGATGCCCTCGGTCACCATGGCCTTGGCCGGATGGCTGCCGCCGCCCGATTCGGGCCGCTTGGCCTCGATCACCACCAGGGGGATGCCGTTGACATAGCAGACCACATCGGGCGTGCGGTGGTGCGTGCCCTGTGCGGCCAGCACCTCCAGTTCTTCGGTCACATCCCAGCGGTTGGTTGATGTCTCGGTCCAGTCGATCACATGGATCGTGGGCTGGTGCTTCTTGCCATCGGGCATGAACTCAGTCACCGTGATGCCCAGCGCCAACTTGCCATACAGGCGCTCGTTGGCGGGCATGAGCCCTTCGGCCAGGGTCAGCGCCGACAAATCCCGCACGATCTGGTCGATGCCGCTGGGTGACAGCGGGTACCACTCGCCCTTGTATTCATAGCGACGAGTTTGCAGCACCTCAATCAGCCGTGGCTTAAGCAACACTTCGCGCGTGCTGCCGCGCAGGGCCAGTGCCTGTGCCGTGGTCAGGAAATGCCAGCCCAGGTTGCACAGCAGATGCAGCGCGGGCAGGTGGGCGCTGTACTGCTCGCGGGAGTTAGGGGTGGTGTTCATGGCTGCGCCTCTGTTTCAGCATCATGCAGCTTGACACGGCGCTTGCCGGTCAAGAGCTGGGACATGAGGGCGGCCTTCTCCTGCTTCAGCAAATCCAGATCGTGTGCTTGCTGCTCAACCCAGGTGGACGCCGTTGAAAGGATTTCCGCGATGCGTTGCTGTTCTTTCAGTGGTGGAACAGGCACCTCGCAAGTCAGGAAGTCACCCGGTCGAATATTCAGCAGCCCGTTGTTGCGGACCCCTGTGTTGACTAGGGCGCCAAGTTGGTCATGCAGGTAGTCGGCTCGGAACAGATGCTCGTAGAAGCCTGCGTGCTGGCTCGCGGACAGCTTGAAGCAGACATAGACGTGTGGCACGAGGCCGCGCTCGTAGTTTCGCAGTGGGAAGACGCAGCCGAACTCGTAGAGCTTAGAGTTGCCCTTGTTGTAGGCGAACTCGCCACAATCCAGAGCGATGTAGTTTTCAACACTCTTGCCTGCCATGAAGCGGCTGTATTTCTCGTCCTGTCGCACGAAGCCGTTGCCGGAAGAGATCATCAGGACAGGTAGCTCCTCGCCTTCGTTCACCCGCCGCTGCACCCGTTCGGATATTTCGCCGATAGGGGCCATGGGCCACTCACCGCGAGTGGCAGGGTTGATGACAAGCTGCTGTAGCAGTGCATCCACTTTCCTCTTGCTATTGGTAAGCAGCCGCTCTGTGGTGGTGATGGTTTGATCCCAAGTTGCAAGGATGCTGGCAATTCGGCGTTGCTCCGGAAGGGGAGGCAACTCCACATCAACAGACTTCAGCAAGTCCGTATCTAGCTTCCCCGTGCCGTGGCCTGCCGTATCAACCATGCCCAAAACGACATGTTTCTTGCTTTGAAGTTGATAGGCAAAGAACCGTGCGTCTAGGCTATCGCCGGGAACAATCGCCTTGATATCCTGGTTGAAAGCTACATCACGCATCGCGACGCTGATCGGCAGATCCTTCAGCAAGGCCATTCCGCGTGTCACAACCAGTATGGAGTTTGCAGGCGCTACCGATGCTGCTGCTCTGCCAGCCTGGGTAAGGGTCAACCCAGTCCTGTGGAGCCAAGGCGTTTTCATGTCTTTCACAGTTACCCATGGAAAATCGCCTGACCAAAATTCCTTGTTCTCCTTGCTCGGCGTGTTGCCCGAAAGGAGCTTTGTGCACGCCCCAATGGTGCTGCGCTGCCAGTTATTCGGAAGCATCGCACCCCCCCTTCTTCTTTGTCACCGTGTCAGAGACTGCAACGGTGGAGGTGCGGGGCTTGGCCGATTTACTCATAGCCCAGCTCCTTCAGGTACACGGCCATTTGCGCCTCCAGACCCGCCAGCTCGGCCTTGAGTTGTTCGCGCTCTTTGCGCACGGCCATCAGGTCAATTTCGACTTCTTCTTCAAAGGTGTCCACATAGCGCGGGATGTTGAGGTTGAAGTCGTTCTCAGTGATCTCGGCAGGGGTGGCGAGGTGGGCATATTTCTCCACACCCTGCCGCGTGAAGGCAGTGTTCAGGATGCGTTGCAGGTCGGCCTCGCGCAAGTAGTTCTGGTTCTTGCCAGCTTCATAGTCGCGGCTGGCGTCAATAAACAGCACCTTGTCGTCGGCCTTGTTCTTACGGAACACCAGCACGGCGGCAGGGATGCCGGTGCCGTAGAACAGCTTCTCGGGCAGGCCAATCACCACGTCGAGCAGGTTTTCTTCGATCAGCTTCTGGCGGATGCGCCCCTCGGCTGCGCCACGGAAAAGCACGCCGTGCGGCACGACGACCGCCATGCGGCCGGTGCCAGGCTTCATGGTTTCGACCATGTGCAGGATGAAGGCGTAGTCGCCCTTGGTGCGCGGTGGCAGGCCACGGCGGAAGCGGCTGAACTTGTCGGCATCGGCCCCCTCGAAGCCCCACTTTTCCAGGCTGAACGGTGGGTTGGCCACCACAATGTCGAAATGCTTGAGACTGGCGGTGCTGTCCAGCAGCTTGGGGTTGCGGATGGTGTCGCCCCACTCAATGCGGTGGTTGTCTTCACCATGCAGGAACATGTTCATCTTGGCCAAGGCCCAGGTGCTGCCAATGGCCTCTTGCCCGTAGAGCGCGTATTTACGCGAGCCGGTGTTCTCGCGGATCAGGCGGCCGCACTTCATCAACAGCGAACCAGAGCCACAGGTGGGGTCGCAAATTTCGTCGCCCTCTTGCGGTGCCATCAGGCGCGCCATGAGCGATGACACCTCAGGCGGAGTGTAGAACTCGCCCGCCTTCTTGCCGCTGGTGGAGGCGAAGTTCTTGATGAGGAATTCGTAGGCGTTGCCGATCACGTCGAGTTTGCCGACACGGCTGGGGCGCAGGTCAAGTGCAGGTTTGGAAAAGTCTTCCACCAGGTGACGGAGGATGTCGTTTTTCTGTTGCTCGTCTCCCAGCTTGTTGGAGTTAAAGCTTATGTCCTGAAACACGTCGCGCAGCTTGGTGATGTTGGCCTCTTCTATGGCGTGCAAGGCCTTGTCGATGCGCTCGCCATTGCCTGGGCTGTGTCGCAGGGTGTGCAGGGCATAGAAGGTGGCGCTAGGTGGCAGGACAAAACGCTCGTTCTTGAGCATTTCCGTGATGAGTTCGGGGTGGTCACCGTACTGAAGCTTGTAGGCATCGTAGTGGTCTTGCCAGACGTCTGACACGTACTTGAGGAACAGCATGGTCAGGACGAAGTCCTTGTAGATGCTCGGGTCCACGGTGCCGCGGAAGGTGTCACAGGCGGCCCAAACGGCGGCGTTGATGTCGTCCTGGCTGACCGCTGAGCCTTGGGTGGGCGTGGTCTGGGTGGTGATGTCGTTCATAGTCTTGGATTCCCTGGGTTGTTCAGTGAGCAGCCTGTGCAGAATGAGCGAGGCTTTCCGCGAGCGCATGGAGTTGTAGCTCGCGGTTGTGAATGAGTTTGTGGAGGGCGTGGCGTTCTTGGCGTGCTAGATCGGCCAGTGCGACGATGCGCTGCTGGTCTGGCAGAGATGGCACGCATAGCTTGAGGGACTCCAGCACTGGGCGACGAATGCTGAGTTGGCTGCTGCCTTCAGCGGCCTGCTGAAGCTGGCGCTGAAACGGTGGTTGGTTGATCTGCCACGCCAGGAAGGCGGGCAGCAGCAGCACCCGTGGCAGCACCTGGAGATGAAAGAAGTGAGGGCTGCACACGGCCGGGCTGGGGGGCTCGTCTATGCACACAGCGTAGAAGCGCGCGCCTTTAGAGACGAACAAGACATCGCCAGCTTTGAGCCATTCAGGTTGTTTTCGGCCCTCCAGCGAGGTTCGGAGGACGTCAGACCAGCCCACTCCCCTATCGACATCAACGTCCTTCATTTGCACGGCAAGGACGTCGCCGTCGACAGACGCGTCAATGGAGCCGCGGAAGGGATAGCCGGGACGGACTCTGGCGGCGTAGCCCAGCTCAAGGAAAAAAGCATCAACCTTCATGATGCAATCATTTTCGCTTGACATGGCATCTTTATGCAAGGAGAATCTGATTTTTATATTGCATCAATGTTAATGATGCGAACATTTCAAGGAGGTATTAATATGACAGAGAAGCATCAAATAGTTTTTTACCCAGTTGGCAACGGCGACACATCTCAGGTCGTGCTCAGTCAGGGACGTCGGGTGTTGTTTGACTTCTGCCATCGGAAGAAGGCAGAAGGTACAGACACACCCGAGATCGACCTGAAAGCGCGGCTCAAGGACGAGTTGGATAAGGCAGGCCGCGACTACTTTGACGTCGTGGCGTTCACGCATGCCGATGCCGATCACATCCAAGGCAGCACGGAGTTCTTCGAGCTGCTTCATGCCGCCAAGTACCAGGGCGAGGGCCGAATCAAGATCAAGCAGCTCTGGGTGCCTGCAGCAATGGCCATGGAGAGCGCTGCCAACGACCAACAGAGCGAAGAGTTCGTCATCCTGCGGCAGGAAGCCCGCTACCGTCTGCTTGAAGGTAAGGACATCTTGATCTTCTCCAAACCGCAGGAGTTGATCGATTGGCTTGTCCCTAAGCTCAAGGAACGAGGCGAGGCGGCCAACGCGCGCGACCATCTGTTTATCGACGCCGGCCGGTTGGTTCCGGGCTTCAACAAGGCAACTGACGGTGCCGAGTTCTTCTGCCACTCACCATTCATAAAGCACTATGAAAACGGAGACTTCATTCGGAACTCCGCTGCTCTTGTCTTCAATGTCCGCTTAGTGGCAGGCGCAAACACCTTCGACTACCTCGAAGTCGGCGATGCCCACTGGGAAGACCTTGAGGACATCGTGCGCATTACGAAGTTCCACAAGAATGATGATCGGCTGGCCTGGGATCTGATCAACATTCCCCACCACTGCAGCTACAAATCGCTTAGCGACGAGAAAGGCGAGACGGAGAGCGAGCCGAAGCCTCTGGTGAAGGAGTTGTTGCTGGCGGGCAAAAGCGACTCGTATATCGTCAGTTGCAGCAAGCCGGTAGTGGACGTGAAGCAGTCTTATGAACAGATTCAACCACCCCACATTCAGGCGCGCAAAGCTTACGAGCGGTACTTGAAGGAGGTGAAGGGCCGCAAATTCCTGGTGACGATGGAGGAGCCGAACGCCACAAAACCTGAGCCCTTGGTCTTCGACGTGACCGCTGGCGGCGTGTCCTGGACGAAGATGGCGCTGATCGGTGCCCCCGCCATTTTGACCAGCCGTCCATCGCGAGCCGGGTGATGACTGAGGAATATTGGGAGCTGGATGGTTTTGGGGAGGTGGCTCACCCTGATGCACTGGTCTTGCGCCGTGCCCAAGCTCTGGCAGCAGCAGTGCAAGATGCGCCTGACTACACGGTGATGCAACTGTTGTCGCGCACGATGCCGGGTGCGGGCAGGATCGAGGCTCTGGTTGTGGAAGTCGCTTGTGATGGTGTTCCGTCCAAGAACCCTGCGGGCATCCAATATCGCGAACGCCTTGCCCTGCTCGTGCCCGAAGATCTGGGAGCCCTGGTTGAGGTCCTTGCCCTTCGCAAGTCGTTTCCAGTGCTAATGCACCAGAACAATGGCACCCGAGACGGAATGGCCAGCCTCTGCCTCTATTTCGAGCCGACGCCAACGGTGATGCGGACGTGGACGCCACAACAGTTCTTGCGTCGCATCCAGTGGTGGCTAGAGCAAAGCGCAAAAGGCGAACTGCATCCGGCGGACCAACCTGTGGAGCATTTGTTTTTTTCCTCCAAGTTCGAGCTGGTGCTGCCATGGAATCTCGACGCAATTCGAAGCGCTGGGGGCGCAAAGATGGCGGTCGAACGTAGCCAGGTCAGGCCAGACGGTGGAGGCACCTTCTTCTTGAAGCACGTCGGCAACGGCAACAGTGTGCCAAAGGGCTTGGCATCGCCTATTGAGTTAACGCTGCCTCCTGTGGTCCAGGGCTTTGTCGAGCGTGATCCCATAAACCTCGGTGAACTGGCGGACCTGCTGGCCCGTCGAGGGGTAGATATCCTGCCGCCGCTAATCGCGGCTCTGAGCGAAGGCGTTGGAAGCGCGGGTGTACCCGCGGGGGGCGCAGAATCCTTCGCAGTCATCATTCTGCAAATCCCCATGGTGCGCGAGGAAAACGGGGTGGTGCAGCGAATCGCCCGCCGCGCCTTCTTGATCCAAGGTGATTTACGCGAGTTGGGCGTGAAAGCCGGCGCCATCTACCTGCACAACAATCACTACTATGCCGAAGTTCAGGGGTCAGTTCTTGCGCGCGCTCCCGCAATTGAATGGAAAAGTGAGCCCGTCTTTCCGATGGAGGTTTTGCAGTTTCCGGACAGTGCGGCCGCACGCAAGCAGTCAAGCCTCGACGACGAAGGGCCGCAGGGCGTGCTCGTCGGGGCAGGATCGCTCGGTAGCGCCATTTTGAATTTGTGGACACGCGCCGGCTGGGGCCGATGGTCGGTCATCGACAAGGACCACATCAAGCCACACAACCTGGTCAGGCACGTCGCCTTCGCACAACATGTCGGAGAGCTGAAGTGCGACGTTGTAGCAGAACTGAGTAGGGCAGCCACCGAGGGGGCTGCCACAGTCACATCGCTTAGAGGAGACGCATGTGACCTTGGCGCCCTGGCCGTGCAGGAAGCGCTGAAGAATGCCGAGTTGATCGTGGACGCGTCCGCTGCCCTTGAGTACCCGCGACAGGCCAGCTTCCAGGACAAGTTGCTGCGGCACGTCACTGTGTTTGTGACGCCCAACGGCAACGGGGCTGTTTTGATGCTGGAGGACCAGGGACGCGCAATGCGCCTGCGTACCTTGGAGGCCCAGTACTACCATGCGCTGATTCGCCAATCCTGGGGTGCAAAGCATTTGGATGGCAACTTGGGAACCTACTGGAGTGGGGCGAGTTGCCGGGACATCTCGGTAGCCATGCCCTACTCGCGCATTGCGGTTCATGCCAGCACGTTGGCCGAGCAGGTCAGATTGCGCGCCCGATCAGACGAGGCCTGTATCCGGGTCTGGGACCGCGACCCCGAGACAGGATGCGTCTCAGTTCACGATGTGAAGCCGACTGCCGAGCGCTGCCTTGGCTTTGGTGACCTGACTGTCTTCTATAACGATGGGTTGGTGGCACATATGAAACAGCTCCGACTTGCAGCCTTGCCAAACGAAACCGGTGGGGTTTTGTTGGGATATCACGACTTCAACGTTGGATCCATCGTGCTGGTCGATGCTCTTGCGGCGCCGTCTGATAGTCGATCGAATCCCGGATCTTTCGAACGTGGCACCGCTGGCTTGATGCAGGCCGTTCAGGAGGCGTCTGCACGAACTGCGGGCATCGTTGGTTACGTTGGCGAATGGCACAGCCACCCTCCCGGGCACTCCGCCACGCCTAGCCGAGATGATCTGATCCAACTGGCCGAGATCAGTCTGGGTATGCATGGCGACGGGCTTCCTGCGCTCCAGTTGATCGTGGGCGAGAACGAAATACAAGTCCTGCAAGGCAGGGTGCACCCATGAAGACGCATAGAAAACCGATTGCGCTGGCACTTTCGGGCGGTGGGATCCGGGCCATGGTGTTTCACCTCGGCATCCTGAGGCACATGGCTGAGCGTCGTCTACTGGAATCCGTGGAAAAAGTTTCCACCGTTTCTGGTGGAAGTTTGCTGGTTGGGCTAATACTTCAGCACAATGCCATGCGCTGGCCGACATCGGAGCAGTTTTTGTCCCGGACATTGCCATCGATGCGCGAAGCCCTTTGCACACGAAGTCTCCAATGGGGTTCCGCTCGCCAGCTTTTGATTCCTTGGAACTGGCGATTTCTCTTGTCACGAGCAAATCTGCTTGCTTTGGCACTCGAAAACGAGTGGCAAGTGCAAGGGGATCTTTCGGACCTTCCGGCGACTCCAGAGTGGTCTATTAATGGTACCGCTGCGGAGAGCGGTAAGCGCTTCAGGTTTAAGAGAAAGGACATCGGTGATTACACGATAGGGTATGCCCCTGCGGCAACCTTTCTGCTGTCCAATGCACTCGCAGTATCTGCGGCATTTCCAGGCGGATTTGGTCCACTGACCCTGAATACACGCCAGTTTGAATGGCGTAAACGCCCGTGGAATGCACCTGATGACTCTGCCCAAGCAATTCAACCAGAATACCAGCACCTTCATCTGTATGACGGGGGCGTTTACGACAATATTGGTCTTGAGCCATTCTTTGATGTCGGCCGACAGAAAACCAAAGTGGAGGGGTACTACATCGTGTGCTCAGACGCTGGTGCAATGCTAGCACCAGGCTTCAATATGGGTCCACTGAATGTATTTCGACTAAAGCGTGTTGTCGACATCATGTCCGATCAATCCCGATCCCTGCGAGTTCGCGCATTTGTAAACTACATCCAATGCACACCAATAGCTGGGGCCTACTTAAATATTGGCGGACTCATGTCATCTCAGTTGACAGGCTCAGATGCAAGATTTTCTGCATCTTTCCCGACGACTTTACGACGTTTGAATACAAATGAATTTGATCGAATTCTCAATCATGGCGTGAACGTAGCCGACCACGCGAGAACGGAGTTTGGATTCTGTGAAGAAAATTAAGTCTACAACTCGCGCTACCGAACTAAGGTTTCGTTGGAGCCAGCAGTTCATAAGGCTTCACCCCAAGCACCAGTTCAATGCACTTAATGTTGTCAAAGGTGAAGTTCCTCGCTTCTCGCTCGACATGGGCGACTGAATCTGCCCATACTTGAGCCGAGTAACACATGGCGGCAAGGTGAAAGTTAGGGTTATAAAAAATGCGTAAGGGGGAATCAGGTGCACTGTATCTAAGAACCTATGCTCGTACCACCGGCATGTCTTCCCAGCGGGTGGTGTACTGCGGCGTGCGTCGCTCTTGGCGCATAGACCAGGTTCTCATGTCGTCCTTCTGGCTCACCTTCCTGTCCCCTTTGATACCTGCACTGGCCAGTTGCACGGTTCCCCGTCCATAGCGCTCGTTGACCCGGTCCAGCGTGGACATCAATGCCGAACGGTCCTCGGATTCCTGCCCACCCAGATCCAACTCCCCCTGGACCCGGGTATCAGGTTGCAACTCCAGCAGCATGACACCTGCCTTGGCATAGTTGAACCCCGGCTTGTAGATGCGCTGCAGCCCTTGGATGGCGGCCTGGGCGATCAGTGCGGTGTCGGCGGTTGGGCGAAGCAAGGGAACCACCATGGAGCGACTGTACTGCGCATCCGGCCGGAACGGGCTGGTGCGTACAAAGCACAGAACGGCACCGGCATGGCTGTGCTGGCGGCGCAGCTTGACGGCCGCTCGGGAAGCGAATTCGCTCACCGCTTCAATCAAGGGCTCCAGCTCCGTCACCGGCCGGCCGAAGGAGCGTGTGCAGGCAATCTCCTGTTTGGCTGGTGGGGAGTCTTCAAACCCGATGCAGGGTGTTCCCTGCAATTCACGCACCGTGCGCTCCAGCACCACCGACCAACCTCTGCGGGCAGTGGCAGCATCCATGCGCACCAGGTCCAACACGGTGGTCACGCCGCCAGCAATCAGCTTGGCGCCAATGCGTGGCCCGACACCCCAGACTTCGTTGACGGCGGTGCTGGCAAAGAGTTCTTCCCGCTGACCGGCGTCCAGGGTGGTCAGGTTGCAGACCTGACCCAGGTGGGCCGGGTAGCTTCCTGGCTTGCGGTCCGCGGACTTGGCAATGTGGTTGGCCAACTTGGCCAGGGTCTTGGTGGCTCCGATGCCCACACAGCAGGGAATACCTGTCCACTGCAGGATGCGCTGGCGGATCTTGCGCGAGCGTTCGGTCAGATCACCCCGGACACCTTCCAGGTTGATGAAGGATTCGTCGATGGAGTAAATCTCCTGCGCCGGACCCAGGCCGGCTGCCAGACTCATCATCCGGTCACTCATGTCACCGTACAGCGCAAAGTTGGCAGATAGCGCCACCAGCCCATCAGATTCGGCCAGGTGTTTGATCTGGAACCACGGAGCTCCCATCTTGATACCCAGGTCGCGGGCTTCGTTGGAGCGGGCAATGGCGCAGCCGTCATTGTTCGACAGCACCACCACCGGTCGCCCAATGAGGCTGGGGCGAAACACGCGCTCGCAAGAGACGTAGAAGTTGTTGCCGTCGATCAGGGCGTACATGGCTCTGTCCTCCTCCATGCAATCAGGTGCGGTGGACGGTGATGCTGGCGACCACGACGCCCCAGATGGAGACCTCTTGGCCATCCTTGGGAACAATGTCCGGGAAAGTTGGGTTGGCAGCCATGAGCTTCAGGCGTCCGGCCCGCATCCACAGCTTCTTGACGGTGAACTCACCATCCACGATGGCAACCACGACCTGGCCGTTGCGAGGACTGATGGCTTTGTCGATCAGCACCACATCACCATGGAAGATGCCAGCCTCGCGCATGGATTCCCCCTGCACGTTCATCTGGTAGGTGGCCTGGGGATGTTTGACCAGGTGTTCCAGGACATCGATACGCTTGCCACCATGATCTTCGGCGGGCGAAGGGAACCCAGCCTGAACTCGCACTTCCAGGCCCCAAACCTCCAGGCTCTTGGTGGGCAGGGGAATTGGGACGTTGCGACCAAACGTAATCCCACCCAGGATCTCAGTGGCTTGCTGCACGGGGAGTCCTCACAGCCGGTACTGCACATCGGGGCTGCCATGGGCTGCTGCCGCACTGGCCTGCAGGCGTTCCTGCGGATTCTCCGGCGTGAGGATGGTCACCCGGGATTCATCGACCCGGATTGCTTCAGGATGCTCCTGACGGATCTCACGTTCATCGAACCTGCGGGTGGTCAGCATCCAGCGACCAGCCCACTGGATGCGCCAATAGAAGACTTCCTCGGTAACCATGACTGCCAATCTGTGTAACTGTGATTATTATCAGTATACTGGACATAAATACAGTTTCAAGTTCATTCTGAAAACCACTTCCTGACCTCAGCCAACCTCATGTGTGCCCGGCACCGGTGCAGAAAATAGGTATCGTCTGCACTTGAATCAATCTGACTGGATATCGCCATGAGCACTGCCGCCTCCACTGTAAAACCCGCATGGTTCCAACCCGCCATGGATGATCAACCCATGCCGCTTGATTGGGTCGTGGATGCAAGTTTTGGGGTTGCACTGGTGACGCGCGATGGCGAGTGCATCTACCAAGTTGGCGCAGGTCAAGAAGCAAAGAAGGTTGCGTACTTTGAAGACATTGCGGCACAAGACCCGGATCATGATTGGCGGATTGAGTATTTGCAGTCCATGCGAGAGGACTACTACCAGCGCCATGGCTCCAGCCGCTGGATGCTGATTGACCAGAATGGTGGTTCGTACGCCTACGCCAATTCACTTGAAGCAAACAATGCGCAGTGAGCCTACCAAGCAACCAGTCTGGCCTGCCATGCAGGTTGCTGTCGCGTTGGTGCTATCGGCCTACTGTGCGACATCCTGGGCATGGGGTAGCGAAGCCCACCAGCTCGTTGCCCGTATTGCCCAGGACAAGTTGACGACAACAGCCCAGCAGGAAGTCCAGAAGCTGCTAGACTTGGAACTCGGCTCCACACTGCAGAGCATTTCCACCTGGGCCGATGAAACCCGCAACCCGGCAACGGCTGCCTGGCACTATGTCAATTTACCGAAGGGTGACTGCAACTATGTGCCAGAGCGCGACTGCCCGGACGGCAAGTGCGTGGTGGAGGCCATCAATCGCCAGATTGGGGTTCTTAAGACCGATGCGGATCCACTACGTCGGTTGCACGCCCTCAAGTACGTCGTGCACTTGATCGGTGATGTCCATCAACCCCTGCATGCCGGATGGGGAGAAGACCGGGGTGGAAACTCTTACCAGTTGCAAGCCTTCATGCGTGGATCGAACCTGCATGCCTTCTGGGACAGCGGGATGATTCGGTACTACAAAGAGCAGGATTCCAACTGGAGTCAAACCATCGTTCAGCAAGCCAGCACTGAAACAATCAAGCCCTGGGCAGCCCTACAGGCGGCTGAGGAATCTTGTGGAATCGTGCGCCAGGTCACCTTCTATCCACCGCGTACCGTGGGGTCGGACTACGCCGAGCAGTACCGGGCAACGCTGTCGCAGCGCCTGAGCATGGCTGGGAGCCGCCTCGCACAAGTGCTCAATGGAGTGTGGCCATGAGCTTTGGAGACGACAGCCAGATCCTGATCCCAGATGCCTTTACGGCAATCCACAGTGTTCCCGTCAGAGGCAAACTCACGATCAGCAGGGACGAACTGGCACAGCGATTTGAGTTGTGTGAAGACATGGCCAACCTGCTGTCGGATAGCACGGCTGCTCAGTGGTTCAAGACCGGGCAGGAAAAGGAAGAGGTTCTGGAGCAAGTCCGCCAGGGACTCCTGGGAGAGAACAGCGTGGTGAGTGAGCCTGAGGCCCATTGGGTGGTTGGGCGCATTGGAGAAGTGCTGGGCTGGTAGATGATCCGACGTGGAATCACAGCTGGAAATCCCCTCAACAGTACTCACAACGCAATCAGCAGGTCGGTAAATCGAGGGTTTTGCGGACCAAGCTCTCTGGAGCAGTAGCCCATGGGGTTGCAGACGACGCGCGTGCCGTTCATGTCGTAGTCGGCGGATTCATGCACATGACCATGAATCCAGAGTGCACATCGTCCTCCCAGCTTGTTGAGGTCGGACGCATAGACCGGGCTGAACTTGCTGCTGTCACCCGTTCGAAACTGAGGCGGGATGCTGTTCAGGTTGGGACAATGGTGGGTAATGACAACGGTCTTGGCCGGATCACCAACAGCCAATGTCATTTCCAACCACGCCCGGGTTTCCCAGTGACGCTGAATCGTCAACTCGGGCGTCACCGAACCGGAAGATTCCCCCCGGGTCTTCAACCGTGCACCAGTCCGGATCTCTCCAGAGGAGTAATCCTTGATGGACTTCTGCGCTTCCTCCTTGAGCCATCCCAATTCAATTGAGTCCGGAGAGAACAATTCGAAGCTGGTCCACAACGTAGCGCCGATGAAGCGTATGCCACCGATAGAAGCTTCTTCGCACTCCAGAAGGTGGATGCCCAGCTCGTGTGCCTTGGTTCGTGCCTCCTCGACAAAGAGGTCGAAGTCCCGTCCGCCGTAGAACTCATGGTTACCCAGCACCATGACTATTGGCTTGTTCTCAAATGCCTTCCGAGCCCAATACATGCCCTCGGTACCTTGGCCTATGTCGCCTGCCAGCACAACCAGGTCGGCGTCTTTGGACCTCGGACCAGGAGTGAAGCTTTGGCGTTCCAGGTGAATGTCACTGTAAAGGGCGATCTTCATTTGCAGCTCCTGGGCCTAACGTGCAAAAACCGATGATGGCCCTTTGCGCTGACATTGCGGACTGGGCACCGGACATCCAGCCTGCCCTCAATTGATTGGAGCAGTGCTTCCAAACCCTGGCGGCTGTCTCCAGGCTCACATCGTGACCAAGTTCCTTGAGCGCCAGTTGGACATTGAACGCGTCTTCCTTGAATTCCGATGTCTCTGGCACTGGTCCTTTGCCTGCACTATAGATAGCCACCAGGTCAGCTAGCTTTGACTGGCACTGATCGACGTCTTCGTTCATCAAGCGCTCGTAGTCCGGGCTTCCAAATTCTCGGCCTATGGGGGCCATGTTCTCCCAAGCGCGATCCTCTGCACTCCACCAAATGAACCGGGTGTTGTAGAACCGGTTATGGAAGAGTTCCTTTACCGTGCGCTTTCGTCTGCGCTGGTTCATTTTGAGATTCCTCTGATCGGGCCGCGATTCAGCGTTCAGTCCACCACCTGGCAAAACCAAGCAGGTCAGCATGCTGCGAATGACTGTGCTCCAGTGCCGCACCCGTGTTGGGACTACCGACCGGGTCACGAACGATCAGTGCCTTGTGAATGTTGTCGGTAACACCTGCCAAGTAGGGGGCGTAGTCATCCACAAATGCCACAGGCTTCAACGCGGCCAGTGCCGCCGCCTTGGGACTCCGGACAGATGCATCATTGCCTGTTGTGATGACCTGTGCGATGGGAAATCCAAGATCGGTCAGGTTCTTGGCACGCGCTGCGGCGAACCGCTCGCTCAAGGCGGTTACGCACACCAGCTGGTGACCATGTGATTCCAAGATATGGCAGGCTTCAACGGCGCCATGCACTGCTGGGATACTGCTCCAAAACTCTTCGTCGAAAACGGAGCGAAGGCGCTCCAACGCAGCTCCAGTCAGGCGGGGGATGCCCCAGCGATCCATGGGCCAGTAGGCTTGGGCGTCTTGCAAGACAGGGAGTACACCAAACGCACGCTGCCAGGCTCCGGCATAGGCGGTGCTGTAGTCAAGCAATACGCCGTCGCCATCCAGCGCAATCGGCGCTCTGTCTTTGGTCATGGTCTGAATGTCCTTCTCATTTGCACGCCCTTCGACGTTGATCGGTAGATTCCTGTGCCCATTTAGTCCACTTAGGCCAACGCATGTGCACGCAAACTGCGTGGGTTTTGCGCTTCGATGGTCTTGCAGTCAGCCAACCAGTCGCCTTGACGGTAAACGTAGTCACCGAATTCTTCAGCGAGGGTCGATTGGCGCCTCACCAGTCGGCGGGTAATATGCGATAGCTCAATCAAGTCGGCCTCGCTGCGCACTTCATAAGGGACACACAGATTCAGACCCTTGCACCAGCTGTACCAGCCAATCTTCATGGAGGGGCGAACCTCAAACGCGACTTCCTGAGCAACCTGGCGTTCCATGTCTGATAGAAGGTCAAAGTAGCGTCGGTATTCGTCAGTGATTGGCCGATGGGTCCAGCTCACAATCTTCTTGCGCGAGCGGCCAAGCTTTTTGTAGTTTGGCGTCATGTCCGCAAACAAATCGCTTTCCGGGCGAAGGTGGCTAATTCGCCGAAAGGCTTCTGCTTCCACAAGATCGTGGTATTGATACCTTGGATGAACCCACCACAGTGCGACACGGTAATCGTTGACCATGAAAACCGCGTCATCCCAAAACGTCAGGGTCTCGGGTGTCATGTCGTGATAGAGATGGCGCACGATGATGCCCTCCGTAAACGCATCGCCGCGTTTGTTGCGGTGGTACAGCTTGGCACGCTGTTTCATGGCCTCAATAGAGCGGTTTTTCACGAGGGGGGAATCTTCCTGGCGACAGCCAACTTGGTTTCCAATTTGGCGATGACGATCTCTGCGGGTATCCCATCGTTACAGAGAACTGTTCTGTCGATGGCAACCTTGGCACGATGAATTAAATCTGGCTCTACGCTCCCCGCCTTAACAACCGCTTCAGGTTGCGGAATGGCAGCACAGGGATCTCGCGGGATCATATGGATGTGTCAAGACTGATCAGCCAATGGGCGGGGAGCTTTGAAGCGAATCTCACCAGGCAACAACTCAGCGATTGGCAGTTCCGTCATGCAATGGGTGTATTTATGCCCTTCGCTTGTGACAAACAAGTCGATAGCGTGGCCGCCAAAGTCGGGGTGACGTGCTTCGTGCACAGAGTCGAGAATTTCCACTCTCCAGCCGTTCGTACCGTTCATGTACCCAGGTGTGCATATTTGGACGTATTCAAACTTCATTAGTCCGTTCGTATCAGAACGAATCAATTGCTCGACCGATGCAATGCTGTCCACCAGCATGGTTCGTTTGAAAGACAAATATTCCCGTGATTCAGCACTTGAGCCAGCTTCAATTTCCTCAACGGAAACAATGAACCAAGGGCGA
Source organism: Burkholderiales bacterium (assembly GCA_038327925.1). Lineage (GTDB taxonomy): Bacteria > Pseudomonadota > Gammaproteobacteria > Burkholderiales > Burkholderiaceae_C > Allorhodoferax. The sequence goes on from JBBQLM010000014.1 coordinate 33,850, forward strand.
CTCAAACCTAGTTCAACTGCCATCCAGTGCGACTGGTGAGGCCCGCCAAGTAGAGAGGAAAATTTTGACCGGTGCGCTTCGTGTGTTATGAACATGACAGTGAGAATGAACAGTATACATTGTAGCTGTATCACGCACATCGTCAGCTAATCAGGCGTATGAAACGCGCCAACTTTCCACAGAATGATTTTGCAACTGCCCTGAAGAAAATCCGACTTGCCAGGAAGCTAAGCCAAGAGGATTTCAGCCTCGTCTCCAGTCGTACTTATGTCAGTACTTTGGAACGGGGGAAGTATTCACCAACACTTAGCAAAGTTGATGAGCTGGCTGAAGTATTGAATGTGCATCCTTTGACTCTGTTAACAATTTCCTACGTGAGTCATTCAAAGCCTGGGTCTATATCTGCATTGATAGAGAGGGTGCAGACTGAATTGGCAGCACTTGATGAGCCTGAATCTCCCCGGTTTTACTAGACACTTCCGAGCCGTTGGAAATGGCGTTTCTCTAACTCTATCGGCGAGACGTCGCCAGATGTATTGTGCCGGCGCTTGGGGTTGTAAAACACCTCTATGTAATCAAAGACGTCCTGGCATGCCTCCTCTCGGGTTGTGTAGATCTTTCGTTTGATCCGTTCACGCTTGAGTAGCTGGAAGAAGCTCTCAGCCACAGTGTTGTCGTGGCAGTTGCCCGGGCGGCTCATGCTGCCCAACAGGTTGTTCGATTTGAGAAAGTCCTGTCAGTCGTAACTGCCGAACTGGGCGGATTCAACCGATCGTCGCAACACCTTAATCATGTAGGTGTTTATGGGACGATCCGCAGGGTGGATGCAGAAGTTGACGGGGCGAGGAGCTATGCGGTCTCCTGGTGCTCCGTCGCTTCGGCGAGAAGTGGAGCAGCAGTTCTGGGGCCAGATTGCGACCGAGATGACGAGCGAGAGGGTGGCCCTGACCCGGTTTCCTTGCCGCTCAAAAATTAGTATTTCCGGCTATTTCGGATTTAACGTGCGTATTCCGGCGTGACTGATCACCTGTTCCGGAAATCATTGACCACCTGTTTTCAATTTGGCGCTTAACGCCTTAGCAGGGCCCCCTAAGCTGTGAGCTGTTTAGCCCACGTGTTCCCTTTTTGTCCCCCAGGGAGCGTGGTAAGGTGCGCTTGCCCCAGAAAAAAGTGGAGGACGGCGTGCATATATCCAAGCTGACACTAGTCAACTATCGCAACTTTGCGAGTGCCACTTTGCGATTCAGCAAGGGCGTCAACACGATCATTGGCGAAAATGGCGCGGGCAAAAGCAACGTCCTGAGGGCAATACGGCTCATGCTGGACGACAGCATGGTCCGAGCTTCATACAGGCTCGATGAGTCCGACTTCTATCGAGGGCTTAGCTCCTGGCACGGTCACTGGATCATCATCAGCGTTGAATTTGACGAAGTAAGCGCCGATGAGGCTATGCAGGCCCTCTTCGTTCACGGTACCGGGGTTGGTCAAGCTGGCGGTGTTGTGGCTCGTTCCACTTATAACCTGATGTTCCGCCCGAACAAACAGATCAGAATGAATCTAGCGGCGCTCCAAGACTTTGATGTCGCCGGAATGAATGCAATTCTTGATCGCATCACAATTGAAGACTACGAGACCCTCTTCACCGGCAAGAGTGCCGCCGATTTCTCCGATCCTGCCGTCTATCGGCGCATCGTTGGAGACTTTGACAATGCGGTGTTTGGCAGCGAAGTTGAGTACCCGGAGTTGGGCGTGCGCATCCCGGGCACACTGTCAGTCGCGAAGGAGGTCTCGTTCACCTTCATTCAAGCCCTTCGTGATGTTGTGTCTGAGTTTCACAATAACCGGACCAATCCGCTTCTCACCCTGCTCAAGAGCAAGAGCGGGCAGATCGACCAAGTGCAGTTTCAGCCGATCGTGGATCGTGCCCGCCAGTTAAATGCCGCGATCGAGGGGCTGAACGACGTTCAAACCGTTCGCTCCGACATCGTGCGCACGATCCATGGTGCGGCGGGTCAAACCTACTCGCCAGCCTTGCTCGCCATCAAGTCCGATCTGCCGGACGAGGCGGACTTGCTCTTTCAGTCCCTCAAGCTCTTCGTTGGTGAGTTCGATACGTCCCACGAAGGCAGCATCCAAGAGCTCAGCCTTGGTGGCGCGAACCTGATCTTCCTGACACTGAAACTCTTGGAGTTTCAGTATCAGCATGAACGCCAGCCGCTAGCCAACTTTCTTCTCATTGAGGAACCTGAGGCCCATCTTCATACGCATGTGCAGAAGACACTCTTTGATCGAATTGGCTATGCGGGCGCGCAAATCATCTACACAACGCACTCAACCCATATCTCGGAAGTCAGCAATGTCAAGAGCATCAACATTCTTGGGCGCACCGGCAAGACCTGCGAGGCCTTCCAGCCCTCTGCTGGCCTCGGTCCGGATCAGGTCGGCAACGTTCAGCGTTACCTCGATGCCGTACGCAGCAATCTGCTGTTTGCGAAGAGTGTGCTTCTGGTCGAGGGTGATGCTGAAGAGATTCTCATCCCTTTGATGGTGAAGCAGGTGTTGGGCGTCAGCCTCGACGAGCTGGGGATCAGTCTGATTAACATTGGCAGCACGGGCTTCTCCAATGTCTCCGTGCTGTTCCATGACGCTCGCATACGCCGACGTTGCTCGATCATCACGGACCTTGACGCGGCATTCATGGACCCGAATCCCATGCCGGGGGATGATGCTGAGACGCTGGCCTTCAAGGGTAAGCTGCTTCGGGCTCAAATTTCAGGGGCGGCGCGGAAAGTCACCCTGGATGCCGAAGCCGCTGGAAATTCGTGGGTTCGCCCGTTCTTTGCCGAACATACGTTCGAGGTGGATTTTGTAGCGGCGGGCAATGCTGAAAAAGTGGTTGCATCTGTCAACGCAGTCTACAGCCATGCCGCGACGCAGCTGCTCTCTATTGCGCAATTGAAGTCCGGCGATCCAGCTCTCTATGGAAGACGAGTTCTCACGATGGCCAATCACGAAGGCAAGGGCTGGTTTGCCATTCGGCTCGGCAGGATCGTCGATCACAGGACCACTATTCCTTCCTATATACGCAAGGCGATTGTCTTCGCCCACGGGTCTTTCTCCACACAGTTGATGTTCAATATCCTCAAGCATCGAGTGACTGTGAACAACCCTGGCGGAGCCGCTACGCCCCCGGCGCTACAAACCTTCTGGGGGCGTCTGCTTGAATACCAGGCGGGCAGGCTCGACTTCAACACCATCCGTGCCGATGCCGCCATCGGGCTGCCGAACGACCAGATCCTTGCGTTCTTGGGCGATCTGCCGTGACGTTCGTTTGGACAGAGAAGGAACTCAACGCAGAGCAGTCAGAGGCCGTTCTCGAAGAGAGAAGTATTTTTCTGGTGGCGTGCCCAGGCAGCGGCAAGACAAGGACGCTCACCTACAAGATCGCTTATGAACTCTCGCGCTTGGTCGGCAAAAGAAAGTTCGTCGCGGCGCTCACATACACGCACAGAGCCGCGGACGAAATTCATGAGCGTATCGAAGGGCTCGGGGTCGATACATCACAGCTTTGGATTGGGACAATCCACTCTTTCTGCCTTGAATGGATCCTGAAGCCCTACGCCATCTACGAGCCCGCCATCGCGCATGGCTTTCGAATCATCGACAGCCACGAGCAAGAGAAACTGCTGGAAGAGTTTTGCCGGACACAGCGTGGAATCACGTATTGGGACTGTAACTATTACTTTACCGACCATGGCTACGTCTTGGGCTGCAGCGACCAGAGTAAACACGCACGTCTTCACGCCATTTTTGAGTTGTACTTCCGTCATCTCGCGGATAACAGGCAGATTGACTTTGAGCTAATCCTGTACTACGCATCGCGCCTCATCCAGAGTCAGTCGCAGATCGCGAAGGTGCTTGCCAACATCTTCCAGTGGGTGCTCATCGATGAGTACCAGGACACGAAGCGAATTCAGTACGAGATCGTTGCGGCCATCGTGCGAGCAGGCGCTGAGCGCACCCGCCTGTTTGTTGTCGGCGATCCCAACCAGGCGATCTTCGGCTCCCTAGGCGGATTCGCGATGTCAGTGACAGAGCTACGGCAGCTCTGTGGAGTGGACATCGAAGAACGCGCCCTGACTGAGAACTACCGGTCCACCGACCGATTGATCAGGTATTTTTCGAACTTCACCGTCCAGGCGACCGCTATTCGCGGGGCCGGGCCGGACCAAGCATTCAACAGCGCCATCAGCTATAACACCGACATAGGCCGCGATGAGTTGGAGGCCGAGCTTGCACGGCTTATCAGGCTGAGCACGGCACAAGGAATCCGTCCAGATCAGATTTGTGTGCTTGCGCCCTGGTGGAATCTCTTGGCTGGCGTGACGCGACGGCTAGCGGGCGCGCTGCCCGAGTTTCAGTTCGACGGACCCGGGATGGTCCCGTTCAGCCGAGACCATGAGAACTTTTGGTATCGGCTGTCACGCATCGCGTTGACACAGGCGTCGCCTGATCAGCATGTGAGGCGGATGCGCTGGGCAAACGAGGTGATAAGAGACCTAGGCAACGAAGGCCTCGACATGCGCGGGATGACCGCGAAACAACTACTACGCGAGAGCAATTCCGTACTGCTCGCTGAGACGGATGGCCTGCAGTACCTCAGGCTGTACTTCGATGCGTTGATGGCTCACTTCGGGATCGACTGGCAGTCCCACCAGTTGCTAAGAGAACACCATCGGGCGTTCTTCGATAGCTCTGCCGTGAAGGTCGAGCGGCTGCGGAGGGAGGGCACACCCTACATCGGCGAGATCGACTTCTTTCGCAAGGTGTTCCAACACAGAAGTGGCATCACGGTGAACACGATCCACGGCGTCAAGGGCGCGGAGTTTGATGTCGTGATCGCCTTCGGTTTGCTGCAGGGCATGGTTCCCCATTTCAGCGAAGAGGCTGAGGTAGACCTGGGCGTGGCCAGCGCGAAGAAGTTGCTTTACGTTGTGGGCTCTCGGGCGCGAAAGCATCTATATCTGATTTCGGAGCAGCATCGACGGAGAGGCGGGGGGCGGGGTCCGTACCCCGCAACGGATATCCTAGCTGAATACTTGTTTGACTACGACCCTGTATAGGGTGATCGTCGCGCTAGTTAATGATCCTGGGCAACACTGGAGAACCGGTCAGCAATTCCCGGAATAGTGATCAGCGATTTCCAGAATATGCATTTAACGACCGGTTTGAAGAATTCTGACCCACCGGGGGTTCAACACCTTGTGACCTGCACTAGATGGAAGTTTAAGAGACTAATATCCATCTAGTGTCTATGCACTAGATTAGCGCCTTAGATAAGTGTTTACACTGAATTGGGATACTCGTATAGTGTTTCGTTCCGTATAGTTCATGAACATCTGTTGATGTGAGGATGACGGCAGAAACTTATCCTTGATCAAGGCGCAATTCCATGTGCCGGGACAGAATGAAAACCCGAATCGAATGAACGATGGGTCCCGGACACATGATGAAAAAACTGCTGATTTCTGTACTCTTCTTCTGTGCTGCGGTGTCGCAAGTGGGCGCGCAAAGTCTTGAACGTGGCAAGGAAATCAACGCCACCTGTGCGGGCTGCCATGGCGAATTTGGACAGGGCGGCAAGCGGGGCGAATACCCCCGCATCGGTGGCCAGCGCGCCGCCCACATTGCGGATCAGCTCAAGTCCTTCCGCGCCCGTACGCGCATCAACCTGCCCATGTTCCCGTACACCCAGGAACGGGAAATGTCGGATCAGGATGTCGAGGACGTGGCGGCCTACCTGGCGGGCATCGAGTTGCCAACCCAATGGCCGGAGTTCAAACCGGATGATGACGCACTGACCCGCCTGACAGCGGTGGAGAAAGTCATGATCATTCCGCGGGCACCGGGGGACCTGGACAACGGCGGCAAGATCTACCGCAAGGAATGCGCCGCCTGCCACGGCAAGGACGGCATGGGCCGCGGCAAGTTTCCCCGACTGGTCGGGCAGTACAGCAATTACCTGATGAAGCAGATGAACGCCTTTGTCAAAGGCGAGCGTTCACACGATGAAGTTGAAATGCGCGGCATCCTGAATACGCTCAAGGCATCGGACCTGCAGGACGTGCTGGCCTATCTCACACTGATCCAGACAGAGCAACCGCAATGACGCCGCTCATCACCTCTTTCAAAACCTGGGCTGTCGCGCTGTTGCTGCCCCTGGTGTCGCTGGCAGCCTTGGCGCAAGCACCAGTGGCAGCGGATAGCGGCCCGGTCAGCCTGAATGAGGCTCCAATCCATGACGCCGCACGCATGGGCACGCGCAGTGATGTGGAACGCCTGCTTCGGCAAGCGCCGCAGACACGTGACATCCGCACCCCGCTGGGCGCAAGCCCCCTGCACTACGCCGCCATGAACACGGATAGCGGTCCGCTCAAGGCTTTGCTGGCGGCCGGAGCCAACCCCAATGCCCGCGACAGTGAGGGGCGAACCCCATTGCACATGGCGGCATTCAGCATCCGCAAAACCAACGCCATGTTGCTGCTGCAGACCGGCTCCGACCCCCTGATAAAAACCAACGCTGGTCGCGACGTGTTGAGTCTGGCGCGAAAAGTCCGCGCGGACGAACTGGCAGGTGAAATTTCCCTGTGGATGCTCAAGGGCTGCAAACCCGGGAAGGCCTGCTGATGCGCGGCTACTTGCGTTCCTGTGCGCTGCTGCTGGGTTTTCTGATGCAGGCCGCACAGGGGCAGGATTCTGCGCCACTGCCTCCCGTGGTGGTCTATGCGCCCAGTCCCTGTCTGGCTTGTATCGATTGGGCGGACCATCTGCGGCAGAACGGATTTGTCGTGACGATGGAAGAAAAACCTCTGGCGGAGATGCCAAAGATCAAGCGCTGGCTCAACGTTCCCTCGCAACTGGAATCGGTGCACACGGCACGCGTGAGCGGCTATTTCGTTGAGGGCCATGTGCCCGCTGAAGATATTCTGCTGCTGCTCAAGGAAAAACCACGTGCACGTGGCCTGGCCGTGCCAGGACTACCGGGTGGCGCGCCGGGTCGAGAAAGCTACAACCCGATCTGCGACACCGCCTGCACGATCCTGGACACCGGAACACAGCCCCGGGAAATCCGCCGCGAGGCTTTCAACACCCTGCTGGTGGGCAAGGATGGCCGCACCAGTGTGTACGCACGCCACTAACGCGGGCGAGTGGCAGGTTACTTGGGCGTGGCACCGAAGGCCCCGGTGTAGAGGCCCATTCCCCACTGCAAGTCTTCATCGCGCGGCTGGGGATTGTCATGCTGGGTTACTGCCTGTGTGATGACGCCATCGCCCCGCATGCGGTACTGGGCCTCCATGCGCAGTTGCTCTGGCGGCTCGGCATCCAGCCAGACATGGCAAATGCTGTGGGGCAACTGAACCGGAGGCTCCTGCGCACGCGTGCTGCGCGCCTCAATCTGCTGTGCTGCAATGGCACCCAGACGGACAGCCATATGCGCAGTCTTCGGATAGTGGCCAAACAACGGAGATACCGTGCCCACCAGATCCCCCGCCAAGTACACGCGGTCATCCAGGGGTGAACACAAACGCACGGGATCCACGCTGGCCCACGGCACTGTTTGGCCCTGTTTGTCCCGGTCAAGCAGACCCGCACGCTCCACCAATGGGCCGGCTCCCATCGGGGGCAGCAATAAGGCATGGTCAAAGCGCAGATCGTCATCATCGGTGAGCACCCGACGCCCATGCGGATCCACCGAGCGGATCACCGAGTAGGGGCGGTGCTCGATGAGATCCGGGTAGCGATCGGCAAACAGGCGTGTGAAGCGCGGCAAACCACCACCGGCGTCCAACACAATCAGCCGGCCCTTGAGGCGCCGGGTCTTGAGCCACCAGGCCAGCATCATGGCGCGTTCGTACGGAGCCGGCGGACAACGGTAAGGAGGCGCTGGAATAGTCATGACCAGGGTGCCGCCGCCAAAGCCGGCAAGACCCAGCTTGAGGCGATCCAGTTCGTCGGCCACAAAGCCGGCTGGGAAGTTCTCGCGCGCGACCCTGGCGGCTTGCAAGTCCCCAGCAAACCACGCTCCGTAGTCATAGCTCAAACCGGCAGCAATCAGCAACCAGTCATACTCCAAAGGCCCCTTGGAGGTATGCACACGGCGCTGCGCCCGATCCACTTGCAGCACTTCGGCAGCGAGGAATCGATAGCCTAATTGGCTTGCAAGGGTCTCACGGTCCAGACGGGGCATGCGCTCCGGCGTGCGGTCCACCAACCAGGTATTGCTCAAGGGTAGCGACCGAAGTATGGGCTCACGGTCAATCACCAGCACATCCAGGTCCGGTGCCCGATGGCGCAACTCACGGGCCGCACTCAGACCGGCCCAGGCACCTCCGATGATGACAACCCGCTGTCGCGCCACCCCGGCTGTGATGGGTGCTGGCACCGATGCGGCCGCCACAACGGGCAGCACGCCACCAACCAGATGCAGGAAGCCACGCCGCCTCATTTGCCGGTACTGTTCAACCAGAATTGGATGGGCTTCACCATGTCTGCAACCGGAGTGCCATAGCCGAACTTGCGCAGCAGCACGCCATCGGGCCCGAGCAAAAACATACCGGTCGAATGGTCCATGGTGTAGGCATCGGGGTGGGCACCCGCTTCCTGGACCTTTTGAAATTGAACCTTGAAACTGTCCGTAGCCCGCCGCACCAGATCATCAGACCCAGTCAGGCCCAAAATGCGTGAATCAAATGCCAGCGTGTACGCACCTAATACCTGAGCCGTGTCGCGCTGGGGGTCCACGGTGATGAAGATGGGCTGGACAAAGTGTGCCCTGACACCCAGTGCGGTCAGCACATGCGTCATTTCCAGCAGCGTGGTGGGACACACATCCGGGCAGGACGTAAATCCGAAAGCGACCAATTGCAGGCGGCCACGAAAGTCTTCGGAGGTGATGGCCCGCCCCCCCGGACTCATGAGCAGGTAGCGGGGAGAGAACGCGCTTGCGGAGGCCGGAGCAGCCGCAGGTACATCCGCCACTGAGGATACTGTCTGCCCCCAAGCCGGTGCCATGGCCATTAGCGCAGTCATCAAAACGCTGCAATGCAAGCGCCCTCGCATGCTCAGTGTCTGCATGTCACTGCGTTCCAGTCGGTGCTGCAGGCAAGGCGTCCTGCAGACGCTTTGCCAGCACATCCAGTTTCCCGGAAACGATCGGGGAATCCGGACACGCCGTTGTTCCGCGGACCTGGGCCAGATAGCTGCTGTTGGTCGACTCTTCAAAGAGGTTGCCATAGCGGGGGGTTTTCGGCGCGTGTGCCAGCATCAGCTTCTTGGCTTTTGCGACAGTTGCCATGTCCTGGCAGGCCAGGGCCTGCCCATTGATCTGTGCCAGCTCACCCACTGTGGCCAGACCCGCATCGGAATCGGCCGCAAGGGCGGGTGTCTGGAATGCAAGATGCACCAAAGCCAGGGCGAGCACGGAGGGGAAACGCAATTGCATGGAAGTCTTCCTTGAAGTCGAGAGATTGCAAATAAAAGGCAGCGCTACCGCATACGGGGTTGCGGGTCGCGCAGAAGGCGGTGGGGCGAGGAAAACGGCGCCAGACGTTCCAGAAAATCCAGCATCTCCAGCGCCGGTGAATTACGGAAGAAGGTGGCCATGGGCGTCTCCATCCAGATACGGTCGGCAAACAGGTACAACTCATGGGCCGTGTCGCCCACGCCATCGTGGTTGCGATCAAAACCCTGGTACTCATCCCAGTGGTTATTGCTCCAGATGTTGGCACTGCCCACACCCGGAGCGCTAACGGCAACCGTCGTCAGGTTGCGCTCAAATCGATTGTCCTTGAACTGGTGGCCGCCTGTCTCTCCATAGAAAGCCAGTCCGACGATGTTGTGCGCGAACTGATTGCCCCTGACGACCAGTGCATTGGTCGCATCGAGCGACGCATCCGCTTTCAGTCCTACGGCACAGTGCAGAATCTGGTTGTTCTCCACGACCGATTGCGGACTTTCCTTGATCATGATGCCAGCTCCACCATCGGTCAGGGCGTGCGCGATGTAGTTGCCACGCAGTGTCAAGCCCGGGGAGTAGAGACCGACAATGCCGGTTCCCGTATGCGTCAGGCGGTTGTTCTCGATATGCAGGCGTGGGGAAAAAATCAGATGCATCCCATAGCGGCCATCGGAAAAGTGATTTCCGATGAAGCGGTTATCGGGCGAGTTGGTAACAGTGAGATCGCGTGCGCGGGCAAAACGGTTGTCTTCAATCCGGTTATTGCGGCTGTTCCACAAGCGCAGTGCATCACCCCGCAGACCGACGCCCAGGGGCTTCCCGGTCACGCGGTTGCCCTTGATCAGGGTGCGATTCACACCCTTGAGATGCAGTCCAAACAGCACGTCCTCGAAGTCATTGTCTTCCACGCGGTGCCCATCCCCTTGCAATAGCAGGCCAGCATCCACGCGATCATGGGAATCACCACTGCCCCGCAGGCGCAAACCACGCAGCGTCACGCCATCGGCTTCCACACTGAGCACGGTTCCGCGCCCATCCCCCAGGATCACCACACGATGGTCCCCGTCGATCACCATGGTGTGGCGGATGGTCGCAGGCCCCAGATACACACCTGGCGCCAGCCAAAGGGTAGCGCCTTTGGGAGTTGCATCCAGCAAGGGCTGCAGGGCCTGTGTGGTAGCGCATGCCGCTGGCGCGCCCAGCGCCAACCACAGGAATATTGCAGACAAGCCCACGTAGAACACGGTCACAGCTTCTTTGTCTTGCGCATCAGCACAACAAATGCCAACGCGCCTGCGTTCATCAACAATGCGTACACCACGCTGGGCGCACTCATGGCAGGCGCAGCCAACCATTGCAGACAGACATAAATTCCAAGCGCCGAATTCTGAAGACCACACTCGGTCACCACCGCAATACGGTCCGTTCGGGCGATACGCGCCAGCACCGCCAGCGCATATGCCGCTCCCAGAATCAGCACATTGAGCGCCAGTGTCGCCGGCCCCAGACGGGGCATATATTCGGACAGGACCAGGCGTTGATCCCAAAAGGTCGCCAAAACAATGAGAACGAATAAAGCAGTCGCAATGCGCCCGCCGATCTTTTCAAACCGCCCCACCTGCTGGGGAAACCGCCAGCGCAATCCCATGCCGGCCAGCACCGGGAGAGTCGTCAGGATGAAGATGCCGCGCACCATGGAAACCAAGGGCAGTTGCACTGCAAGCTGGCTCCCCATGAAGTATTGAAAGGACAGCCCGACGACGAGCGGCAAGGTCAGCACCGAGGCCAGACTCGTCACCGCTGTCAGCGTTATGGACAGAGCCGTATCGCCCCGCGCCAAATGGGTCAACAAACCGGAACTCACCCCCCCCGGACAGGCCACCAGCACCATCAAACCCACGGCCATGGCGGGGTCCAGTCCACTGATGTTAGCAATGAGGAACCCTGCTAGCGGAACCAGAAGCAGCTGACCGATCAGTCCGACCACCACAGCCCTGGGCCGCCGTGCAACCAGGCGAAAGTCGTTGACCACCAGGGTCGTACCAAGGTAGAACATGATGAATGCCAACGCTAGGGGCAAAAGCGTCTGCACCACATCGGCTCTCACAAAAACACTCCCACCGACAAAAGAACACCGAGCATCAAACCCAGTCGGGCCGTGGCTCCCAGCAGCATGTTGAGTTGCGCGCCAGACGCATTGCGCCGCAACCGGGGCAGCAACTTCGCCGCAGAGGGAATAGCCAACACAGCCAACACCGCACCGGGGTGACCGTGCAAGCCCAGCGCCGCTGCCAATACAAATGGCGCCAGGACCATGGCGGCATAGGCACGTTGTGATCCGGCATCGCCCAGACACGCAGCCAGTGTGCGCCGACCACTGCGCATGTCATTCTCGAGATCACGAAAGTTGTTCACCAGCAGCACCGCTGCCGCAGGCAGGCCGACAACGGCACCACACAACACCGCGTCCAGAACACCCTCGCCGCCTTGCAGCCAGTGGCTGCCCGACACGGCCACCAGGCCAAAGAAGACCAGCACAAACACCTCACCCCAGGCAGTGTGCGAAATCGGCCGTGCACCGCCAGAGTACGACCACCCCGCAAGCAGTGACGCAAGCCCCGCCAACAGAATCGGCCAGCCACCCTGGGCAACCAGGTACAAGCCCAGCAGCAGTGCCAACCCAAAGCTGAATCGGGCCGCACTGCGCACCTGGCCCGGTTGCACCCAGCCCGCAGCCGTCACCCGCAGAGGGCCAACCCGGTCTGCACGGTCCGTTCCACGTTCAAAATCTGCCACATCGTTATGCAAATTGGTGCCCACCTGGATGAGCAAGGCGCACGCGAGCGTGGCCAGCAAGACCATCCATGAAGGCTGCGCCCCTTCCGACCAGGCAAGTGCCGAGCCCAACACAACGGGCGTTGCGGCAATGCTCAGTGTGCGGGGACGGATGGCCGTCCACCAGACCAGCCAGCCCTGCACCGGCTGGGTGAGCAGACCAAAGGATCGATCAGGCTTCATGTGCGCGGGTCCCGAAATGCAGACAGGCGATGCCGAAGCAAAGATTCTCCCAGTGAATCTCCGCAAAGCCGGCACGCTCCATCATGGCAGCGAAGTCCCGCTGGGCAGGAAAACGGCGAATGGACTCCACCAGATACTGGTAGGCCAACGGCTCGCGTGCCACGGCTGCACCCAGGCGGGGAATCACCAGGAATGAGTAAAGGTTGTAGAACGGTGCCAGCCAAAAAGCGGGTTGGGAAAACTCTAGACACACAAAACGGCCGCCAGGCTTGAGCACCCTGCGGATTTCCGCCAAGGCCTTTTCAAGATGGGTTGCGTTGCGCAGACCAAATGACACGGTGAGCAGATCGACGCTGGCGTCAGCCAAGGGCATGCACTCGGCTTCACCCAGCAACCATTGCAGATCGCTCCCGGCAAAGCGCTGTTGCCCGACCTGCATCATTGCCAAGCTGGGATCGCATACAACCACCTGGCGCCCCGGCGCAAGCAGCAGATGCGCCACGTCGCCAGTTCCGCCGGCAAGATCAATGACCCGCCCCTGCACGTTCTGGACACGCCGAGCCAGCGTGCGCTTCCACAGACGGTGGATGCCCATGCTCATCAGGTCATTCATCAGGTCATAACGGCGGGCGACAGCATTGAAAACAATGCGTATGCGCTCACGGCGCTGTTCCTGATTGACGGACTCGCGACCGAAGCTGTGGTTGATGTCGTGTTCGTTGCTCATGGCGCGCCGCCGCGTTCCGGCACCGGTTTGAGCGCCAGCAGCACAGCTTCGTCCAGCTTCTCCCGCGTCATCGCGCCAATGTGGGTACTGACCACGTCCCCATGGCGATTGAGTACAACGGTAAATGGCAAGACAGTCTTGCGATTTCCCAGCGTCTGCATGAGGGCGAGACCCGTCTCACGGGTCAAAAAGACCGGGTAGTTGATGTCGTAGGCATAGGCAAAATCACGCACGCTAGCCGAGTTGTTCTCGATATTGAGACCCACCACGGCTACGCCAGTGTTGCGCTTTTGCAGACTGACCAGCTCAGGAATTTCAACCTTGCAGGGACCACACCAGCGTGCCCAAAAATTGATGACCAGAGGTTTGCCTCGGTAGGCGGACAGGTTTTCCGGTTGATTGCTGAGGTCAATCAGCGCCGCAGCGAACAACGAGGCTCCGTCCTGCCTGGACGTTGCACGAGAGACTTCCTCACCCAGAGCAAGCGGGGCCGCCATTGATATGGCCAAAGCAGCCAGCCCCAGCCACATCAGCCTGCTAGCCGCAGCAAGCATCATGGAAGATCCCCGCGTCTGAACAGCAAGAATCCCAAACCCGCTGATACCAAGCCCAACAGCAGGGGATACACCAGCGCGAAAACCTTGTAGCCCAGTACACCAAAGGTATCCAGAATCACAAAGGCCGATGGTCCCAGAACAATCAGTTGGGGGTCAAACAGCGCCAGGGCTGCCGTGCGAAATACCTGCAGGGGATTGGCCAATGCCATCATCACGGCGATCTCCGGAGCCACCTTACCCTGGATCATGACTCCCAGCAGAATCAGATCGAGGAACAGCAAAAAGGTCAGCCACACAAGGAAGGCCGCGCCCTGCGCCATGTCGGTACTGCGCGCCAGCGTGGAAATCAGCATGCCGATGCCCAGGAAGCACGCAGCCATCACGGCGAGCAAAGCCGTGTAGTAGCCGAATATGCCCCATGGCACCTCAATGCCCTTCACCAGCGCAATGACCACGGCCAACACCATGGCGCCGAATACTGGCAAAAAGATCACCAGGTAGCGCCCCAGAATCTTGCCCCAGAACCAGGCGCCCAGTGATACCGGCAGGGACAGCAGATATTCAAAGACACCGGCCTCTCGGTCTCCGGCAACCGAGCGCACAGTGGTAATCAGCACAAAAATCGGCAGGATCGCCATGGTGAGCTGGATGTAGGTCACCAATAGGCGCGAGAGGCCAATAAAGCCCAGCACACGCGATTCGGTCAGACCAAACAAAAATAGCAGGGCGACGATGCCGCCAAAGACCAGCGTGTATATCAGGAACCAGCGCGCGCGCAGGGATTCCGCCATATCAAGTTTGGCATTCAGCCAGAGTTGTTTCATAGTGTCTGAGAACCGATTATTTCAAGACCGCAGGGGCCATGGAAGCCGTCTTGGTACGGCCTGGAAGACAGTTGGCTGGCCAGGTGGCGGAAGTCTTCTGCCCCATGGCGTCAAAACTGATGCTGCCACTTTGTGGCTCGGCAAACGCTGCGTAGTTGTAGCCCATGGGCGATGTCTTGCCACTCACATAGTGGGCCGTTGTAGCGTCGAGCCATTGCTTGCCCGAGTTGGCAAAATCGGCCACCCATACACGGGTTGCGGCATCGGTCAACCACGGGTGCTCCTTGAGCTTCTCCGAGATCCAGGTGGTAGCACAACCGATATCGTCAAACTTGAACGCCGCGTTTTTTGGCCCCCCCCGTACCTGGCAGGCAAAACGGTGGTCCGAGATCGCCATCTTGCAGCGTGTGCAAACGTCGCGATCCCACTTGAACACAGCCATGCCGTTGGGCAGATCCGTATCGCCGCCGCATGCGGTCAAAAACAACGATGCGAGAGGCGTCAGTGCGAAACCCTGAACCAGCAATGCGCGTCGCCTCATGGCTCGACTTCCGATACGGAAACATGACTGACCACCGACACGTAGCGCGACACCATGCCCAGGAAACGCAAGCGATCAGGCCCGGCAACCATGCCCTCCCATTGGGTCTGATCGGCGTCCAATGCCCGGAATTCCCACAAGGCCAGTGCTTTTGCCAGTGCCGGTTCGGGCCGCCTGCTGGTGACCCGTGCGCTAAGCATCCCCGACAGGGCAACATCGTCCGCCACGCTATCGTCCAGCACGACCTTGCCCATATCCAGTTCAACCACCCGATTCACCAGAGATGAGACCTCGTTGATGCGGTGGCTGGAAATCAGCATCGTGGCGCTGCTGGCACGCTCTGCGAGAAGCTCGAAGAATATTTTTCTTGCTTGCGGATCAAGGTTTGCGGCCGGCTCGTCCATGACCAGAACCTTGGCGTCACGCCCCAGGGCAATGGCAATCAGCAGCTTCTGCTTCATGCCGCCAGAAAGTTTGACGAAGGGCCGCGTCAGGATGCCGTCCAGGTCCAGCCCCAAACGCAGTGCCAATTCGTGGATACGTTGGGGCGGTGTGCCACACAACGCAGCCGAAAAGTCGATCAACTGCCCCACCGGCATTTTGAGAGGGGGTGGCAACTGTGGCACGAAGCCAATCATGCCCAGCACCTCCGTACGCTGCCGCCTAGGGTCACGCCCATCAATCAGCACAGCGCCATCGTGGACATACTCGCCCAGCAGGCAACGGATCAGGGTGGTCTTTCCGGCACCGTTGGAGCCAATCAGCGCCACGCGCTCGCCCAGCCCCACCTGAAGGTCTATGCTGTCAAGAATTCGGGCCCGGCGAAAAGTTTTGGTTACGTTTTGAAAACGGATCACGGTATCAGATATAACAAATCAAATGGAACGTAACATCAAGAGATGGCTAAAGCAACTTGGACAAGCCCTTGATGTCAAAAGTCAATGAGCCCGTTGGACAGGTATCCACACACAGGCCACAACGCGTGCAATCAGGCCCCAGGGTGACTTCCGTATCCACCGCTCGCCCCTTCACCACCGTTTCAAGCACGTGCGGTACGAGACACACCTTGCGGCAGTCCCCTTCATGGAAGCAGCCCTCCAGTTTGTACTTGATGCGTACGGGCGACAGGATGCCAACCACACCATACGTCAATCCAATGGGACACGCATAGCGGCACCAGGCACGGCGGGAGATCACCACTTCAAACAGCAAGAGCGCAAGCACCCACAACAGCGCAACGCCCGGCCCGTAGATCAACGCACGCGACAGAATGCCGGTGGGGGAAATGGCTTCAAACACGGTGTAGCCCGATCCGAAAGTCGCCAGTGCAAACACCACCCAGAACGCGCTGCGCAGCCTGCGGTTCATATTCTGGTCATTGACCAGCTTTTTGCGTGCCAGCCACAAGTGCAACTTCTCGGCCCACTCCGCCAGCAGATGGTATGGACAAACCCAGGAACAGAATGTGCGCCCCCCCAGCAACATCCACAGGACCAGTACCGTCATGGTTCCGATGAGCAAGTTGACGATGATGTGCTTATGCGCCAGCATCACTTGCAGCGCCGAGTTCAGATCGATCAGGTGAAAACCGATAAAGCGCGAAGCGGTCAGGGAACCTTCGAGAATCTGGATATCCAAGCCAAATGAAACAGTAAAAAACAGATTGACCGCGATCAGCACTGCCCAACGCCTGTTGCGCCAAGTGTTTTTTTGCGGCTTCTCGTGTGCCAGCATGATCGTCTTGCGCACCTCGGCCTTGTTGGCCATGCGCTTGAGCTCATGCACCTGCTGCGCACGCTCCGAAATTTCCACAGGTTTCTTGGGTTCACGTCCAAACAGAATACCAATCTGCTCGAAGAACCGCTGGCGGTGCAGATCACTCATGTCTTCCACTCCTCTCGTGCTTCAATCACGATACAGGGCTGCTCGGTCGGGCACACCATTTCGCACACACCACACCCAACACACGGCTCATGCACGACGGGCTGATTGCGCCGTTGACCGTCGGTGGAGACAAAGGTCTCGATGGAAATCGCATCCTTGACCGGGCATTCCGAAACACACAGGTTGCACTCCGGAACATCGTAGGGGTGATCGGCAATCGCAATGGGCTTCCAACGATCCACTGACATGTAGCGCATACGCCCCGTGAAGGACGGCCCTCGCGTCTGGCCTTTGAACGCCTTCCCTTGCACTGCCAGACACGATTCGGGCCGTACCAGCCGTGCCACGCCCATGCGCTCCTTCAGATTGAGCGTCGGCTCCTGGTCCTTCTCCTTCGCCTTGAGGATGGGCTTTGACGCCAGCAATGCACCAGAGCGCACGGGCAAGAACTCGGGCTTGTAGTATGCGAGAGAACCGGTAGGACAAGCCAGTATGCATTGCACCGCATCACAGGAAAAATCACAGGCTTGCTGGCGCGCGTCAATATAGGGAACGCCCACACCAAAACCATCCACGAGGTCCGCCAGCTTGATCGCCTGCACCGGGCAGACCTGCACGCATTGGCCGCATTTGATGCAGGAGCCCAGCAAGTCTTTTTCGTCCAGTGCACCGGGTGGACGCAGCCGTTTTCGCTGAGCGTAGGCCAACGGGAGGTAGCCCGACAGCGCTGCCCCAAATACGCCACCCGCCAACAAGACTGATCGCAACCAACGGCGCCGGTCTGGCCGGGACATCCGCGCCTTGCCGACTTTCACTGATGGGGGTGGTTCGCTATCGCTCATCCTAGTGTCCAAAGGGGTTTGACAAAGCGCGGCTTGGCGTCCTTGAGCGTCAATTCCGGGGAGGAAAATGGCGCCAGGCGCTCCAGGAAATCCAGTAGCTCCATGACCGGAGCCGTCTTGAAAAACCGAGCAGTCGGAAGCTCGATCCAGATCTGATCGGCATAGGCATACAGCTCATAGGCCGTATCCCCCAGCCCATCACCGTTCCGGTCGAACCCCTTGTAGTCATCCCAATAGTTGCCACTCCACTCGTTCAATCCAGCTTTGCCGCGCCCCGACTGAACGGCGTTGGTCAAATTGCCTTCGAAAATATTGTCGGTTAGCACGTTGCCGCCCAACTCGCTGGTGAATTGCACGGCAATGCCATTGAAGGCAAAGCGATTGTTCTTGACCCA
This sequence comes from Burkholderiales bacterium, assembly GCA_038327925.1. Lineage (GTDB taxonomy): Bacteria > Pseudomonadota > Gammaproteobacteria > Burkholderiales > Burkholderiaceae_C > Allorhodoferax. The sequence continues at coordinate 52,155 of JBBQLM010000014.1, forward strand.
TGTCTTGCTGTCGGGCTGGAAAGGAGACAGATCAGAACCAATGCCAATGGCGCAGTAAATGATTTCGTTGCCCTCGACCACGGCATTGCTGGCTTCCTTGAAGCCAATAGCCATGCCGGTCGCACCCGTAGCATGGGAAATCAGGTTATGCCGCAGGATTCCTCCCTCGGTGTACATGAAGTACACACCAACCGCGTTGTCGTAGAAGCGGTTGTACTCGACCAGATTGTCCCGGGCAAACATGAAGTGAATGGAGTAGCGACTGCGCGTACCAACGTTTCTCCGGTAGATGTTGTCGTTGGAATACCAGGCGACCATGTCCCGGGAGTCACTGATTTCGTTTCCTTCAATCAGGTTACGGTGGCTGTACCACAAGCGCAGGCTGTCGCCGCGCACACCCAGGTCCACTGGTTTGGAGCGAATCGTGTTCTTGCGCAAAACGTTGTCATTGGACTGCTTGAGATCGATACCGAACAGGCAGTTGTCAATGACCAGGCTTTCCAACACGTTGTTGTTGCCACGAACATCCAGACACGAGTCGTCGGTGTCATGGGAGTCGCCCGAACCGGTGAGGTGCAACCCACGAAGTGTCACGTTGTTGGACTGAACCGAGAAAACAGTGCCCTTGTCACCGGAATCAATCGTCACCACGCCTCCACCCTCGATGGTCAGCGGCTTGGTCAAGACCACCGGACCGGCATAGTGACCCGGCGGTGGGCGCAGAACGTCCCCAGGCGCTGCCGCATCCACCAATGACTGGAATGGTTTGAGCCCATGGACCCGCTTGTCGCGCTCATAGAGGGGAAAAGTCGGTTTGGGCCGATCGACGCCAACGCGGGGAGCCGTGGACAGGTCCGCAGTAGCTCCCAACGCAGGCGGTCGGTCACCGTCATCGTCCCGGTCGTTGGGACGGGCCACCAGCAGGGAGGACAGCCCCAACAGCAGGATAGGCAGGACCAACCACCGCTTCACACTCATGCTAGGCACCCGAACCCTGTTCGGTTTCACGCAACTGGCGCCTGCGCATCAACATGGCCAGGATGAGGCAGACAAAAACAACCATCAACAGGCCATACCCCCAATAGGGATAGGAGTAGGTGGAAAACTGGGCAACCTTGCCTTCTCCAAACAGGGTGGGCATGAACGGCTTCACGGTGAAGGCCCCCCAGGAGTGCATGTTGTGCCCGAAGAACCAGAGCCAGCCAGCGTATTCAATAACAAAGTACAGAGGCAACAAGCTGGGCACCAACACCAACAACAGGACAAACTTGCGGAACCGCGCAACCCCCACCAGCACAACCAGCATGGCGGCGACCAAGCCGCCCATGGCGATTTTGCTGAACAGCGTAACGTTGTCGCCCCACACCTTGATGCGGGCCGGTTCATTGAAAAATGTGGCCGCTTCTGCCATGTAGTGCTGCACGTGGGTGGCCAGGCGCCCCATTGCAAATTGATCCACCAGCATCCAAGCGACCACCGCAACGAATCCGCTGCCCAGCACCATCATGCGCCGCTTGCCCTCGGGAGTAATGAATCCCAGCAGCATGACCGCAAAAAATCCAAAGAAAAACTTGGCCAGTGGCTTCTCCACTGGGGCACCGGTTGCAATCGGAAACATACCAACGTAGTGGTTGATGGTGTTCATCTCGTGAACGCAATCCAGGCCAGCCGCGTCCTTGTTGATGTCCTTCTTGGCGTCGAGAATGGGGTTGTACCGCTCGGAATCCGGACCCATGTCCGCCTGCATGGTTTCCGAACCCATGCGGGTGCTCGCTCCCACGGCGCTGCAACCGTTCTTCACCACATCAAAGTGGAAATGGATGCGGATCCCATCTGGAAAAGCATCCTTGGGATAGTTGGGCGCGGTGAGTGATACCCACCAGATTGGAGCAAAAAAGGCGCTGATCATGGCCACCAGAGCCACGAGGGTGAGGACCGTGATCAGGCGATTTTGTTTGGTCTGGTCTTGCATGGAAATGGCTTACTTTTTCTTGGCAGGCTTCGCAGCAGCGGCCTTGCACATGGATCCGGGCATGGTCAAGCTTGCTTGGTATGCAGAAATGGCAACGAGCTGCTGGTTGTCATACTTTTTGATGATGGTCACCATGTCAGGGTTCGCATTGCGACGGTGTCCGTCACGAATTTCCGTCATTTGCCGCAACAGATACTTGTAGTGTTGCCCCGCGAGCACTGGGTAAAACTTGTCTTTGACGCCCTCACCATTGGCCTTGTGGCACTCAATGCACTCTTTCTCATACATGACCTTGCCATCCGCAATTTGCTTCGCTGCGTCCGGACCTTCGTACATGCCGTGTACTGCGGGAATGCACAAGCTCTCAATGTAGGCAGAGACATTGGCCAGTTCCTGCGCATCCGTCAACTCCTTGGCGAACGGATACATAGTGGGGTTGTCGCGCAAGCCCGCCCGAATGTCGGCCATTTGCTTGATCAGCACCGTGGTGTGTTGACCGGCCAGTTGGGGGAACGTGCCGTCAGGGCGTCCCGCACCGGAAGGCAGGTGACAGGCTCCGCACACTTCATAGCCTTCTTTGCCATCCTTGGCGTTGCCCTTGAGCTTCAAAGCTTCTATCTTCTCGCCCTCTTGGGCGTTCCATTTATAGTCCTTCGCCTCAATACCGGCCTGTTTGGCGGCAGGTGGGCCAGCCAAACACAGTGCGGGCGCCAATGCCAGCACGAGTGCCAGCGCAAGTATTTTTTTCATATCAATTTCTCCAGGTGCATTCAGTTCGGATTGCGGGTTACTTCAATTTGGACAGGTATTGGGCGATTTCCTTGATTTCCTTGTCCGAAACCATTTGGCCGCCTTCAGGATTGACCATGACGCCCTTCATGGCAGCACTGCTGCCGTTGGCACGTGCCCCCGTGCGGATGTCCAGCATTTGCTGCTCTAGGTAGCCTGCGTTCTGACCAGCGAGCTTGGGGTACGTCGGTGTCAGAGGCTTCTTACCCTCTTTTCCGTGACAGGCAATGCAGGTCTTTTCAGCGTACAGTGCTGCGCCATCGGCCATGGCGGCAGACGATGCCAATGTGGCAAGCGCTGCGATTAGAAACAATTTTGTCTTCATGGTTTTAGTCTTTCAAAAGACTTCGGGGAGTCGACCAGATCGACCCCCCGAAATTGGATGCATTCAGAAGAAGTTACTTGACCTTCTTGGCACCGTTCTGCTCGAGGAAGGTCTTGGCGCGCAGACCAAGGTCAGCGGTCTTGACCTGGTACTGCCAAACCTGCTCAGCCCACAGATTGGCGTTTTCCCAATCCTTCTTGGCAGCAGCGGCTTCGTGCTTGGCCTTGATGTCCTTGGTCTTGCCCAATTGGTCGAATGCGTCTTCCACCATCGCCACCACTTCAGGGAAGTCCTTGTAATTGACGCTGGTGATGTAGGCGACCACCGAATCGATGATGACCTGGGTGTCAGCCACTTTCTTCACAGTTGCCTTGTAGTCGGCTTCGGTGTAGTTTTGCGCTGCCAGACCTGTCTTGGTAGGCTTCCAGCCCTTGGGCTTCACCAGCAAGTAGCCTTGCATTTCCAGGTGAAGTGCCGAGCAGAACTCGGTGCAGTAGTAGGGATAAACACCTTCCTTGTCCGCCTTGAACTTGACCGACACGGTCTTGCCCGGCTCAACCGATGCATGCGTATTGAACGTGCTCACCGTGAAGCCGTGGGTTTCGTCCTGTGCGCGTTCCAGGTTGGTCAGGTTGATCGTGACTTCATCACCCACTTCAACTTCAATGGTTTCCGGTGTGATGTGCGAACGGATCAAGGTACCAAACACCTCAACCTTGTTGCCCTTCTTCACGATACGCTCTTCGCCGGCCTTAGTTGCGCCGGGGTGCGGCTTGTCGGTACGGCTGTCGGTACCCACCTTGTAACGCACGGCCGGCTTGAGCTTCTTGGCATCAATAGCGACGGCGTAGTGGGGCTCGCCCAAAGGCAGTGGCATGTCATAGAGCAGTTGCATCTTGTCACCGCTGATGTCAATCAACTGGTGGTTTTGTGGATGCAAAGGTCCGACAGGAACAAAGCGGTCAATCGCCAGCTTGTTCAGTGCCACCAGGTATTTGCCAGCGGGCTTGGTGGAGTCACCTTCCATGGTCATCAGGTGGCCAATGTTGTAGTGCACGCTCACCTTGTCCAGCACCTTGCCTTCGCAATAGTTCCACTTGGCAACCTGCGAGTCAACATACAGAGAGGTGTAGGCGACGCACGGCTTGCTGTCGTATTGGGTATGCAATGGGCCCAGGCCCAGAGACACCTGCGTAGAAACAGCGTCCTTCATGGCGATCACCGGGATGCCGTACGGATCTTTGGATTCGAACTTGCCAGCCTTGATCGCGGCCTGAATCTTTTCAAAACTGTACACGGACACGTGGGTGTCGAGCTTTCCTGCGACGATGATGTGCTTGCCGTCCGGAGTCACGTCCACGCCGTGGGGCGATTTGGGTTCAGGAATGAGGAACAGGACGCCTTCCTTGACGGCCGTTTCCATCATCAGGACATCGTGTCCGTTGATCTTCTTGGCCTTACCGGCAGCCACCAGCTCAGCCGCCTTTTTCCAGTTGACCACGTGCATGTAGTCGGTGTCTTTGGCCGAGCAACCTGCCTCGTAGGGTGGACGGCCTTTTTCAATACCACCAACGTAACGCTCCGAGCAGAACGAGTTGGTGAAGGACCAGCCTTCCGATGCGCCCTTGCCAGCGTCGGACAAGTCTTGCGAGTAGGGTGGCAGTTCGAGCGAGAACGACTTGGCTGGGTCAATACGACCTTCCTTGCGGTCAAACTTCCAGTAGGTGATACCGCCGCGGTATTTTTCGTTGAACTCTTCCAGGGGGTAGAACTTCTTGTTCTCCAGCGGCGCAGCGTACTGGGCCGCTTCAATCACGTACTCGGAATTGGTGGTGACAAACGCGCCACCATGTTCCGATTTGAAAATCGGGTTGACAACGATCTGCTTGGTTTCAAAGTCGCGCAGGTCAATCACCGCCAAACGGGGATTGGCCTTGTCGTTGATGAACAGGAACTGGCCGTCGTATTCGCCATTGGTCTCAGAGATGGCGGGATGGTGCGTATCGCCCCAGGTGATGTCCTTGCCATCAATGCGTCCCTGCTTGAGAACCGCCTTGGAACTTTCGTCAAAACCATAGCCTTGCCAGGGCTCCGGTGTGAAGACACCGATGTACTTCAGGATACGCATCGACGGGATGGCATACACAATGACCTGTCCGGACTGACCGCCGGAGGCGAAGGCCACAAACTCATCGCGCTTGCCGGTCGGCACATAGGTTTTTGCGGCTGCCAGCAGATCCTGCTGGCTCAGACCGCGCTCTTTCAACACGTCCTGCAGGGTATCTGCAGACCACACTGCCGAGGCCGCAAAGCCCATGCAGCCAACCACCAACGATATGGCCGTTCTGTTCAATCGTTTCATATGCATCTCTCCAAGTTGAAAAAGCCCATTTCCAAAGCCAGCGTGCCCATCTCACTCCATTTGCCGTTGGGACTGGGGGTCTATAGCGAGCGTGATCGTAGGAGAAAGACCCAAAAAAAAAGCTAATCCAGATTAGGTTTAGAACGCATAAAAAAGACTCCGACATTTCTTTGATGCAAATCAATTCAAAGCAAGAAAGTTGTATTTCGTCGAACAAGCATGTCAGTCGTTTGACAGCATTCCGATGCACCAAACCGATGCACTTTCTTCACACCGTTGTATCCTGATGCATGCATAGAGGCACCACATGAAAATTGCAATACTGGGTATTGGCCTGATGGGCTTCCCGATGGGCCGCCGCCTGTGGGAAGCCGGACACCACATTCACGTATGGAACCGCACCGAGCACAAGGCGCAGCGCCTTGCTCCGTTAGGTGCCACTGTCTACGCACAACCCACTGATGCGGTCCGCGACGCCGATCTGGTGATAACCATGCTGGACAACGGCGCGGTCGTGGGCCACGTGCTGTTTGATCTGGGCGTGGCGGCAGCCATGAAGGCCGGCAGCCTGCTGGTGGACATGTCCTCCATCAAGCCCATTGAGGCCAGAGACCATGCCGCCCGACTCAGCGAAAGGCATGTTGGCTACCTCGACGCGCCCGTCTCGGGCGGGACCATTGGAGCTGAAGCGGGTACGCTGGCCATCATGGTCGGAGGCAAGTCCGCCAACTTTGACCTGGCGCTACCGATTCTGGAGGTCTTCGGTCGCGCTACCCACGTGGGGCCCGTTGGCGCCGGACAGTTGGCCAAATTGGCCAATCAGATGATTGTGGGGGCCACCATCGGAATCGTGGCTGAAGCCTTGCTGCTATGCGAGCGCGGCGGTGCCAATATGGCCAAGGTCAAGGAGGCTATCACTGGCGGCTTTGCCGACAGCCGCATCCTGCAGGTTCACGGCCAGCGCATGGTGGAACGGGACTTTGCGCCGCGCGGACGCATGTCCGTTCAACTCAAGGACTTGCGAAATGCCCTGTCCACTGCCAATGAAGTCGGATTTGACGCTCCCATCACCGCACTGTTTGAGCAGTTGTATGCCCAAGGCATAGACCACGGGCTGGCAGATCTCGATCACGCCGGTCTGTTTGTGGAACTGGCCAGTCGTAACGGCATGTCCTGACCGGATTCCGCACACAAAAAAAAAGGACCCCACGGGGTCCTTTTTTTTTGGGATCAAGCAGGATCAATCAAACGTACGGGCTGCGCGCTTCTTGGCGTCACGTGGCACAAACACCTTGCCTGCATTACCGGGCTTCACGCCCATGGGCTTGCTGAAGGCTGGTTTGCGGGGTGCAAAGTCGCCACCGCGTGGGGCTGCATCTGCACGTCCGGCAAAGCGGTCATTAAAACCACCTTTGCGAGCGTAGCTGAAACCACCGTTATCACCGCCACCATCACGGGGAGCGCTGTCGCGGTTGCCAGCAAATCCACCGGCTCCGCTATTGTTTTGATAGCTACCAAAGCCGCCTTCACGAGGGCCAGCGGCATTTCTGTCATCAAAGCCTCCGCGGTTGCCAGCAAAGCTCGGGCGGCCACCACCGAAGTTGCGGTCACGGGGTGCGCGATCCGCAGTGTGATTGCCACGGCCGCCAAAGCTCGCACCCGTGCCCGGACGAGCTTCGGGGAAGCGCTGCTTGGGTTCCAGACCCGGAATGGTTTCCGACTTGAAATGCTGGCGGGTGTAGGCCTCAATGTCAAAAATCCGGCGGCGGTCACGGACCTCGGCAAAGGTCACGGCAATACCGTCACGCCCTGCGCGGCCGGTGCGGCCAATGCGGTGGGTGTAGTCTTCGGCCTTCATCGGCAGGCCGAAGTTGAAAACGTGGGTGATGGTGGGCACGTCAATGCCACGAGCCGCCACATCGGTTGCCACCAGAATCTGAACCTGACCATTGCGCAGTGCCATCAGGCGGCGGTTGCGCAGGCCCTGGCTCAGCGCACCGTGCAGGGCCACGGCGTCAAAGCCGTCCTGCTGCAGGTCGCCCGCCAAACCGTCGCACTCGATCTGGGTGCTGGCAAACACGATGGCCTGGTTGATGGTGGTATCGCGCAGCCAATGGTCCAGCAGCTTGCGCTTGTGGTGGGCGTTGTCGGCCCAGAACAGCACCTGCTTGATGTTGACGTGCTTTTCCTGGGGATTATCGATGGTCACGCGCTGGGGTTCACGCATCACGCGGGCAGCAAGTTGCTGGATGCGCGGCGCAAAGGTGGCGCTGAACATCATGGTCTGCTTGCGCTGAATGGTGAGCTGGTTGATTTCGGCCAGATCGTCGGCAAAGCCCAGGTCCAGCATGCGGTCGGCTTCGTCCACCACCAGGAACTGCACCTGATCCAGCTTGATCTGCATGGAACGCTGTAGATCCAGCAGACGGCCAGGCGTGGCCACTACCAGATTGGCGTTTTGCAGCTTGGCAATTTGCAGCTGGTAGGGCATGCCACCCACCACATTGGCGATGCGCAGGCCGCGGCAATGGCGAACCAGGTCGATGGCGTCATTGGCCACCTGCTGTGCCAATTCGCGGGTCGGGCACACAATCAGTGCACCAGGCGTTGGTGCCTTGAAGTTGCGCGGGTTGGTCGGGTCCTTGCGCTTGGCGCGTTTGGGAGCCGGCTCGCCCTTGGCAGCAGCCTCGGCCACCTGGCTTTCGTACTCGGCGCGCTCAGCGGCTTCTGCTTCGGCCTGTTGTTTCAGCAGGGTGTGCAGCACAGGCAGCAAAAAGGCTGCTGTCTTGCCGCTACCGGTCTGGCTGGACACCATCAGGTCAATGAACTGGTCGGCTTTCAGGCCGTCACCGGGCAGAGCCAGGGGAATGGTCTTCAGCTGGACCGAGGTCGGCTGGGTGTAGCCCAGATCCTTGACGGCATGGACCAATTCGGGCGCGAGGCCCAGGGTCACAAAGCCGTTGGGTACTTCGGGTTCGTCGGAAGCCGGTGCGTCAACGGCGTCGGATGCGGCTTGCGCAACAACATCCTGGCTGGACAAAGAGGGAGAAATGGATTCGGCGGGCGCAAAGGCACCCGTCACTTCAAAAGCGTCAGTCATGGTTTTACTCACACGCGAGCACCGCAGGGACTGCGGCTGCTCCGTCAATGGTTAAAAAACATCAACCATCAAACGGAACCTGCGGCTGAATGCTGTTCAGCGCTTGGGGTCCAAATCTGCGGACCCGGTGAATGAAGGGAGATGTACAAATGCGTTACTGTTTGTAACGCAGCCTTCGATTATGCCATGAATTCGGGTTTCTACCTAATCATTTCGCACAACCCGCCAATCACTCGAGTTTGAGGAAGTGCTGGCGGTAGTGCTCCAGCTCATCAATGGACTCATGCACATCGGCCAACGCTGTGTGGCGCTGCTGCTTCTTGAACGAGGCATAGATCTCGGGCCGCCAGCGCTTGGACAACTCCTTGAGCGTGCTCACATCCAGGTTGCGGTAGTGGAAGAAAGCCTCCAGCTTGGGCATGTACTTGACCAGAAAGCGCCGATCCTGGCCAATGGAGTTGCCACACATCGGGGAGCCATTGGCCGGCACGTATTGCTTGAGAAAGGCAATCAACTGCTCCTGGGCCTGCTCTTCGGTCGTTGTGGATGCCTTGACCTTGGCTATCAGGCCGCTCTTGCCATGCGTGCCCTTGTTCCAGGCGTCCATCTTGTCGAGCAAGGCTTCGCTCTGGTGGATCACGAGGACCGGGCCCTCGGTGCGGCATTCCAGATGGGGACCGGTGACGATGACGGCAATTTCGATGATGCGTTCGACCTCTGGGTCCAGACCGGTCATTTCGCAGTCCAGCCAGACCAGGTTCTTGTCAGATTTGCTCAAAGGGGTGTTGGTATCAGCCATGCAGCGGATTGTCGCCTATCGCCTAAACTCCCACGCCATGACCGAACTCTTTGCCAGCAACCCTGCCTCCCTGACCACGACCCTGGTATTTGCAGTGGCCCTGACCCTGAGCCTGCTGCTCAAATTCTGGCTAGCCAGTCGCCAGATCCGCCACGTGGCCCAGCACCGCGGTGCGGTGCCGCAGGCGTTTTCGCACAAGATCACGCTCGCGGCCCACCAGAAGGCTGCCGACTACACACTGACCAAGGCACGCTTCGGCATGCTGGAGCTGGCCTGGGGCGCTGCCCTGACGCTGTGCTGGACGCTGCTGGGAGGGTTGTCTGTGCTCAACCAGGCCTTGGCCAGTTGGATGGGCAACGGACTGTCGCAGCAGGTGGCGCTGCTGGCGGCCTTTGTCGCCATTGGCGGCGTGCTGGATTTGCCGTTCACGCTGTACCAGACATTTGTCATTGAGGAACGCTTTGGCTTCAACAAGACCAGCCTCAAGCTGTGGCTGCAGGACACCGCCAAGTCGCTGTTGCTGTCCGCGCTGATTGGCCTGCCCTTCATCACGCTGGTGCTGTGGATGATGGGTGCCACCGGAGCCTGGTGGTGGCTGTGGGTGTGGGGCGTGTGGATGGGCTTCAACCTGCTGGCGCTGCTGATCTACCCGACCTGGATTGCTCCGTTGTTCAACAAGTTCCAGCCGCTGGAAGACCCGCAGGTCAAGGAGCGGGTCACCCAGTTGATGGCGCGCTGCGGCTTCACCTCCAAGGGCTTCTTTGTGATGGACGGCAGCAAGCGCAGTGCGCACGCCAATGCCTATTTCACGGGTTTTGGCGCCTCCAAACGCGTGGTGTTCTACGACACGCTGCTGGCCCAACTCAGCCCCGCGGAGGTGGACGCGGTGCTGGCGCATGAGTTGGGGCACTTCACGCACAAGCATGTGATCAAACGCATGGTCTCGCTGTTCGCCATGAGCTTGCTTGGCTTTGCTGCGCTGGGCTGGGTCAGCCAGCAGGCCTGGTTTTACACCGGCTTGGGCGTGGTGCCCAACCTGGGCGCAGCCAACGACGCACTGGCTCTGTTGCTGTTCATGATGGTCTTGCCGCTCCTGGGCACCTTCGTCGGGCCAGTGTTTGCCCAGATGTCGCGCCAGCACGAGTTCGAGGCCGACGCCTATGCCGCGGCCCAGACCAATGGTGCAGACCTGGCCGGTGCGTTGCTCAAGCTGTTTGAAGACAACGCATCGACGCTGACGCCCGACCCGGTCTACGTGCGCTTCTACTATTCGCACCCACCCGCTACCGAGCGCCTGGGCCGCATTCACGGCAGCGCCCACTGAATCCCGCAACGCATGGCAACATCCCCCACTTCCCTCGAACCCGGCTTGGTTATTGCCGGCCATGGCCGCCATGTATGGGTGGAAACACCGGACGGGCGACGCCTGATCTGCCACCCCCGCGGCAAGAAAAGCCAGACCGTGGTCGGTGACCACGTGCTGTGGCAGGCCAGCGAGGACGAGGGCACCATCGAAAAGGTGGAGCCGCGGCGCAATCTGTTTTACCGCCAGGATGAGATTCGCACCAAGTCCTTCGCAGCCAACCTGGACCAGGTGCTGATCCTGATCGCCGCCGAACCCGAGTTTTCTGAAAGCCAACTCTCCCGTGCACTGATCGCCGCCGAAGCCGAACACATACGCCCCATCATCGCGCTGAACAAAAGCGATCTGGCCGAGCCCTTCGGCCGGGCCTGGGACCGCATGGGTGTGTACCGCGACATGGGCTACACCGTGCTGCCAATGGCTCTCAAGCCCCGGGGCGATGCGACTGTTGGCAACGAGCACCACCTGGACGACTTGTTGGCGGGCAAAACGACATTGGTGCTTGGCCCATCAGGTTCTGGAAAGAGCACGCTGATCAACCGGCTGATTCCGGATGCCCAGGTGCTGACCAACGCAATATCCACCGCGCTGAACTCTGGCAAACACACCACCACCAGCACCACGCTGTATTGGGTGGATGCCGGGCGGACCACGGCCGTCATCGATTCACCGGGCTTTCAGGAATTTGGTTTGAATCACATCGAACCGATGCAATTGGCCAACCTGATGCCCGACATCAAAGCCCACGCATCGGACTGCAAGTTCTACAACTGCAGCCATCTGCACGAACCCGGCTGCGGTGTGATTGCCGCTTTGCAAAAATTATCTGATGGCTTTTTAGCCCCTGGCCCTCGTGAAATAAGCACAGGCCGCTACAAAATATATAGCACCCTGTTTGCCGAGCTGTCGCAGAAGCGGTACTAACCCAGCAGTCTGGCCAGTGACAGCAGGGCCAGGAACACCATCCACATCACCACGGTGCGCCACACCAGCCCCACCACAGCGCGCAGGTGCACGGGTTGCGGCGTTTGGCCATCACCCACACTGTCGGAACCACCCAGCTTGACATTGACGGCACCCGCAGTGGCAGCTAGCACCACGCCGTCGTTGTCGCCAGGGAACTGGGCCTCTTGCTGGCGCCAGCTGTCCACGGCCTCCTCGAAGCTGCCGACAAAGGCAAAGCCCAGCGCCGTGATGCGGGCCGGGACCCAGTCCATGGCATGCCACGCCGCATTGGCTGCCGCCTGCACGGAGGGGCTCACCGGCACACTGGAGGGCCGTGGTGGCCGGTTGGCATAGCGCGTGAAGTACTCACCAATGCGGTAGAGTACAGCCCCCGCCGGACCCAGACCCATGGCTGCCAACAGCGAGTACCAGGCAAACACGCCAAACACATGGCGGTGTGCACTCAGTACAGAGTGCGAAATGACATGGCCGACTATCTCGCTGCGCGGCAGCGTGCTGGCATCCATGCGCATCCACTGCGCCAGCTTCTGGCGCGCCAGGTCTTCATCGCCAGCGAGCAAGGCATCGCGGATCTCGGTGAAGTGGTGGCTGAACTGGCGAAAACCCAGCGTGGAATACAGGATGGCAATGCTCCATAGCGCAGCCACAATCCATCCCAGCGACCACACCAGCAGCCAGTGAACGGCAAACACTACGACTGCTGGCAAGACCACCGCCACCCACCAGGCCAGCCAGCCATGCTGGGGCTTGCCGGCGTCAAAATTGCGCAGCACCCAACGAACCCAACTGCGCACACCCAGATGGACCGGATTCCCCGGCGCCAAGGGCCGCGCCTGCTCCAGCAACAGCGCAAATAGTATGGAGATAAAACTCATGGGCCAATCATAGCGACCGCACACCGTTGGGACCACGCTGCTGGCGCGTCCTGTAAGAGCTTGGTGGCTTCAGTCCAACAAAAAACGGTAAAAGTTGCGCAGCATGCCGGCCGTTGCACCCCAAATGAAGCGTTCAGTCACCGCGTCGGTATACGGCATCGAGAACCACTCACGCTGCGAACCCGCCCACTCCACCGTGTGGCGCCGGTGATTGGCCGGGTCCATCAGAAAGGCCAGTGGCACTTCAAAGACATCGGCAACCTCGTGCGGGTTGGGCGTCATGCCGTAGTCGGCCTGCACCAACGCCACCACGGGCGTCACGATGAAGGCACTGCCAGTGGTGTAAATCGGCAAGGAACCCAACACCTGAACCGCCTGGCGGCTGAGGCCGATTTCCTCTTCGGCCTCACGCAGCGCTGTGTCGGAGGCGCTGGTGTCCTCGGGGTCTGCCTTGCCTCCCGGAAAGGCAATTTGGCCGGAGTGGCTGGATAAATGGGTTGTGCGTTCGGTCAGCAGCACGGTCAAGCCCGATTCGCGCAGCACCAGCGGTACTAGCACAGAGGCATGCACCGGCTCACGGCTCGAAAAGCGCGGCTCCCCTAACAACTCCGGTGTCCAGACTCGATCTTGCGCAAAGCGCTGCGCCAACGCTTGTGGTTGCAGGGCCTGTGGCTGCACCTTGGGCAGATGAACATCCACCCCGGTGACGGGAACCTGGCGCGGATCGAAAGACGGCAATACGGTCATAAAAAAACCGCCACAAGCTCGCGCCGGGCGGTTTCGCTGAACACAGTGGCTGTATTAAGCCGCTGTCTTCTTGGCTGGCAGTTTTTCCTTGATACGTGCCGACTTGCCACTGCGGTCACGCAGGTAGTACAGCTTGGCACGGCGTACGTCACCACGGCGCTTGACTTCGATGCCGGCGATCAATGGGCTGTAGGTCTGGAACGTACGCTCCACGCCTTCACCGCTGGAGATCTTGCGCACAATGAAGCCGCTGTTCAGGCCGCGGTTGCGCTTGGCAATCACAACGCCTTCGTAGGCCTGCACGCGCTTGCGGCTGCCTTCAACCACGTTGACGCTCACCACAACGGTGTCGCCAGGTGCGAATGCGGGGATGGTTTTACCCAGGCGAGCAATCTCTTCTTGCTCAAGAATTTGGATCAGGTTCATGATTTTCTTTCGTGATCGTGCATGCGCCAGCACCACATGGTGCGAAGTCAGCAACGCTGCTTTGGCCGTACAGAGGATCGGTTAGCCAGCTATTATAGCAAGCTCAGCGCCCGCGTGCCAAAAGCGCTTCATCCTGCCTGGTCAGGAGCCCGGCGCGGCGCGCGGCGTCCAACAGTTCGGGGCGGTGCTGCGCAGTCAATATCAGACGCTGGTCACGCCGCCAGCGCTCGATCTGGCCGTGGTGCCCGGACAGGAGAACATCGGGAACGCGCTGGCCCGCCCACTCTTCCGGGCGCGTGTAGTGGGGGCAATCCAGCAGACCATCCAAAGCCGGGTTGAAACTGTCCAGTTGGTGGCTGTCGGAATCCGACAGCACGCCGGGTTGCAGGCGCGCCACCGCGTCCAGCAGCGCCATGGCCGGCACTTCGCCACCGGAGAGCACAAAATCTCCCAGGCTGATCTGCTCGTCCACCTGGGTGTCGATAAAGCGCTGGTCAATGCCCTCATAACGACCACAGACCAGGATGGCGCCAGAGCTGCCGGACCACCTTTGCACGGCTGTGTGATCAAGCCGCCTGCCAATGGGAGAAAACAAAACCACCGGTGCCGCATCCTGGCGCTGTGTACGAATCTGCGCCAGGGCCAATTCCAGCGGCTGCGCCATCATCACCATGCCGGGACCACCACCGAACGGTCGATCATCCACGCGACGGTAATTGCCAGTAGCGAAATCACGCGGGTTGGATAGCTGAACGTCGAGCTGGCCGGACTCAAAGGCCCGCCGGGTCACACCGACCGACAGGAACGGCGCGAACAACTCCGGAAACAGCGTAATGACATCGAAGCGCATGCGCCCGAACTCAGTAGTCAAGCTGCCAGTCCACGCGGATGCGGCGCGCCTTCAGGTCCACATCATCCACGTAGGCCGATACAAAGGGGATCATGCGCTCACAGGTCTTGCCGTCCTGCTGGTATTCCAATACCAGCACGGTTTGCGCGCCGGTAGACAGAAGTTCTTTGACGACGCCAAGGACTTCGTCTTCACGGTTGATGACATCCAAACCGATCAGATCAACCCAATAGTATTCATCCTTGGCGGCCGTCGGAAAACTGGAGCGCGAAACAAAAATGCGGGAGCCACGCAGGGCCTCGGCAGCCGTGCGATCATCCACGCCATGGGCGGTGGCGACAACGGTGCCGGAGTGTTCCTTGGCTTCCTTGACTGACAGACTGGCAACGCCTGTGAACGTCTGCGCACCACGTTCAGTAGGCATCAGGAACCAGCGTTTGGAAGAAAAAAGCGCCTCTGGATCAGCGCTGTAGGGCAGGACTTTGAACCAGCCCTTGACACCCCATGCGTCCGCAATCCGCCCAACTTCGATGGCATCCGCTGGCAATTCAGCAGTTTCGAGTCCGGAGAGCATACGCGTGGGGCGCCGTACGGGAGCGGAGGTAAGCCCCTCCCCCCGACGGCACGTTCCTTAAGCTGCCTTCTTGGCCGCTTGCTGGATCAGGCGTTCCACGGTGGGGGAAGCCTGAGCGCCAACACCTTGCCAGTAGGTCAGACGATCCTGGGCAATGCGGATGCTTTCTTCATTGGCAGTGGCAATCGGGTTGTAAAAACCGATGCGCTCAATGAAGCGTCCATCACGGCGTGTGCGCTTGTCAGCCACAACGATATTGAAGAAAGGGCGTGCTTTTGCACCGCCACGGGCGAGTCGAATGACGACCATGATTTATCCTTTGGGTGGCAGAAATTGCTTTCGACCATGTAATTCAAAGTTGAGACACGCAACTGACCACCCGGCCAGTGACACTCTGAATAGCTCTCCATTATAACCTTTCGTGAATCCATGACCAAGATCCGCCCCAGCACCGACGCAGACATCCCTGCCATTACCGCCATTTATGCCCACCACGTGCTCCATGGCACCGGCACCTTCGAAACCACACCGCCTACGGAACAGGACATGGCCGGGCGACGTGCCGACGTCCTGTCCAAGGGGTTGCCCTATCTGGTGGTGGAAGACGCCACCGGCGTACTGGGGTTTGCCTACTGCAACTGGTTCAAGCCACGTCCAGCCTACCGGTTCTCTGCCGAAGACTCCATCTACCTCGCGCCTTCCGCCCACGGCAAGGGATTGGGACGGCTGCTGCTGGAGGAGTTGATGGCCCAGGCCGAGCGCGCCGGTGTGCGCAAGCTCATCGCCGTGATTGGCGACTCCGCGAACCTGGGCTCCGTGGGTGTGCACACGGCATGTGGCTTCAACCACGTTGGCGTACTGGCCAATTGTGGCTGGAAGTTTGAGCGCTGGCTGGACGTGGTGCTGATGGACCGCGTCATTGGCGCCGGCAGCACCAATGCTCCCGCACAATCGGAGTCATGAAAAACAAAACCGTGGCAACCTGGCTCGCATTCCTGGTAGGCCCGTTGGGTCTGCACCGCTGGTACCTGCATGGCAGTGGAGACCGCCTGGCCTGGATCCTTCCCATTCCGACACTGGCGGGACTGTACGGCGTGCTGCGCGCACGCAGCATTGGCCTGGACGACCCGTTGAGCTGGGTACTGATTCCCCTGCTGGGTTTCACCATTGCCGCCTGCGCCATCAATGCCCTGGTATACGGGTTGATGGCAACCGAAAAGTGGAACCGGCGTTTCAACCCCGGCGCACCAGAGGATGCGCAAGACGGCCAGACCAACTGGTTTACGGTGGGCGCGCTGGCGGCATCCCTGCTGGTGGGCACCACGGTTCTGATGGCCAGCTTGGCCTTCAGCTTCCAGCACTACTTTGAATACCAGGTCGAGGCAGCACGCGCACTGTCCCAGTCAACCGAACCTAAAAAATCTGCAGACTGATCCAGTAGGCAATGGCCGCAACGAAAGCGCTGGCGGGGATGGTGAAAATCCACGCCCAGAGGATATTGCCGGCTACGCCCCAGCGCACCGCACTGGCGCGCTGTGTGGAGCCCACGCCCACGATGGCGCCAGTAATGGTGTGGGTGGTTGAAACGGGGATACCCATAGCAGTGGCCAGAAATAGCGTGATGGCGCCTCCAGTCTCGGCACAAAAGCCGCCCACTGGCTTGAGCTTGGTGATCTTCTGCCCCATCGTCTTGACAATGCGCCAACCGCCAAACATGGTGCCCAGTCCGATGGCCGCATAGCAACAAAAAATGACCCAACTGGGTGGAGAAGAATCACCCGCCGTGGAGTAGCCAGTGGCAATCAGCAGCATCCAGATGATGCCAATGGTCTTCTGCGCGTCATTGCCTCCATGACCCAGGCTATAGGCCCCGGCGGACACCAATTGCAGGCGACGAAACCATTTATCCACCTTGGAGGGTCGGGTGCGGCGAAACACCCAGGCCACCAGTACCATCATCACCGAACCCAGCACAAAGCCCAGCAGGGGTGACACGAAAATGAACACCACGGTCTTGAGGATGCCGGCCGACACCAGCGCGCCAGCGCCGGACTTGGCAATCACCGCACCCACAATACCACCAATCAGCGCGTGGGACGAACTACTGGGAATGCCGTAGTACCAGGTGATCACATTCCAGGAAATGGCGCCCAGCAGTGCGCCAAACACCACATGGGTGTCCACAACACCTGGCTGCACAATGCCCTTTCCCACGGTCGCTGCGACACTGAGCTGGAAAATAAAGATGGCAATCACATTAAAAAATGCGGCAAACAAGATGGCCTGACCGGGTTTGAGCACGCCCGTGGAGACCACGGTCGCGATCGAGTTGGCCGCATCATGAAAGCCATTCATGAAGTCGAACAACAGGGCCAACACCACCAGCATAACTACCACCCAAAGGGTTGCTTGTACGGTTTCCATCGTTGCGCAACCAGCCGGATCAGGAGTTCTCGAGGATGATGCCCTCGATCACATTGGCCACGTCTTCACACTTATCCGTGATGGTTTCCAGCAGCTCATAAATGGCCTTGAGCTTGATAACCTCGCGCACATCCGGCTCCTCGCGGAACAGCTTGCTCATGGCGGTGCGCATCACGCGATCAGCATCGGACTCCAAGCGGTCAATCTCTTCACAGGTCTTCAGCGCGGCCTCGGCGGTGGATGGCTCGGCGATGTGGGCCAACAGTTTGACGGCATCGCGCAGGCGCTCACAGCACTTCACGCTGAGGTCGGTCAACCGCGTGATTTCTTCGGTCATATGGCGCACGTCGTACAGCGCCATGGTCTCGGCCGAGTCCTGGATCAGGTCTGCCACGTCATCCATGGTGTTGATCAGCGAGTGGATCTGCTCCCGGTCAATGGGCGTGATAAAGGTCATATGGATGGCCTTGTTGCACTCGTGGGTTACGCGGTCAGCAGCGCGCTCGGCATCGTCCACTTCCTGGTTGTACTTGGCCCGCAAGTCCAGATCACCATAGTTGGCAACCAGCCGCGAGAACGCCTGAGCAGCTTCCACGATGCGGTCCGCGTGCTGGTTGAACATCTCAAAAAAATTGCCTTCACGGGGCAGCAGCTTTCCAAACAGCATCACGATTTCCTCCAACCAAACGACAGACTTCTAGGGACTTTCAAGACCGCGAAGTTTAACCGCCCCGAAAAATGAAATAGACCGCACCCACCAGACACAGCCCGGCCCAGACGTAATCCAGCTTGAACGGTTCATTCATGTACACGGTGGCAAATGGCACAAAAACGCTGAGCGTGATGACTTCCTGCACGATCTTGAGCTGCGCTATGCTGAACCCCGCCTGCTGGAAGCCAATCCGGTTGCCTGGCACCTGCAACAGGTATTCAAACAGCGCAATCCTCCAGCTGACCACCGCAGCCAAATACCAGGGCGCAGTGGCCATGTTCTTGAGATGGCCGTACCAGGCGAAGGTCATGAACACATTGCTGGCGATCAGCAGCAAGACCGTCTGCGCGGAAAAAGGCAATTGGGACAGAAAACTCATGACCTCGATTATCGGTACGACCATTAAAAAGGCCCCGCAACCTGGGCTGCGGGGCCTTTGCCTTTGCGGACGCCAAGCGTCCGATGGTCAATCTCAGGCGGCTACGCCGTTCTTCACCGTGGCGGCAGAGTCGGTGTAGTCGCTGATCTTGTCAAAGTTCAGGTACTGGTAGACCTTGTCACTGGCAGCGGTCAGCACGCCCATGTCGGCCAGGTACTCTTCCTTGGTCGGAATGCGGCCCAGCTTGGAGCAGATGGCGGCCAGTTCGGCAGAACCCAGGTACACATTGCTGTCCTTGCCCAGACGGTTGGGGAAGTTGCGGGTCGACGTGGAGAACACGGTCGCACCTGCCTTCACCTGGGCCTGGTTGCCCATGCACAGGCTACAACCCGGCATTTCCATGCGCGCACCGGCGCTGCCCAGCACGCCGTAGTGGCCTTCGTCGCTCAACTGCTTGGCGTCCATCTTGGTCGGTGGTGCAACCCACAGCTTGACCGGAATATCGCGCTTGTTTTCCAACAGCTTAGAGGCGGCACGGAAGTGGCCGATGTTGGTCATGCAGCTACCGATGAACACTTCGTCGATCTTGGTGCCGGCCACTTCGGCCAATGTCTTCACATCGTCCGGGTCGTTGGGGCATGCCAGGATAGGCTCATGGATGTCGGCCAGGTCGATCTCGATGACCGCTGCGTAGTCGGCGTCAGCGTCGCCCTTGAGCAACTGGGGATCCTTCAGCCAGGCTTCCTGAGCCGCAATACGGCGGGCCAGGGTACGGGCGTCGGAATAGCCATTGGCGATCATCCACTTCATCATGGTGATGTTGCTGTTGACGTATTCCTGGATCGGTTCCTTGTTCAGGTGCACGGTGCAGCCGGCTGCGGAACGCTCGGCGGACGCGTCGGACAATTCAAACGCCTGCTCCACCTTCAGGTCAGGCAGACCTTCGATTTCGAGAATGCGGCCAGAGAAAATGTTCTTCTTGCCCTTCTTCTCGACGGTCAGCAGGCCAGCCTTGATGGCGTACAGCGGAATCGCGTTCACCAGGTCCCGCAGGGTGATGCCGTTTTGCATCTTGCCCTTGAAACGCACCAGCACAGATTCGGGCATATCCAAAGGCATCACGCCGGTAGCCGCGGCAAATGCCACCAAACCGGAACCAGCGGGGAAGCTGATACCGATGGGGAAGCGGGTATGGCTGTCACCACCGGTGCCCACGGTATCGGGCAACAGCAAACGGTTGAGCCAGGAATGGATCACGCCGTCACCAGGGCGCAGGGCCACGCCGCCGCGGGTGCTGATGAACTCGGGCAGCTCGTGGTGCATCTTCACGTCCACGGGCTTGGGGTAAGCGGCCGTGTGGCAGAAGGACTGCATCACCAGGTCGGCGCTGAAACCCAGGCAGGCCAGGTCTTTCAGCTCGTCGCGGGTCATCGGGCCGGTGGTGTCTTGCGAACCGACGGAGGTCATCTTAGGTTCGCAATAGGTACCGGGGCGCACGCCCTGGCCTTCGGGCAGACCGCAGGCACGGCCGACCATCTTCTGCGCCAGGCTGAAACCCTTCTTGGTGTCAACAGGGTTTTGCGGCAGGCGGAACAGTGTGGAAGGCTTCAGACCCAGGGCCTCGCGCGCCTTGGCGGTCAGGCCACGGCCAATGATCAGGGGAATACGGCCACCGGCACGCACTTCGTCGAACAGCACATCGCTCTTGACCTGGAACGAGGAGATTTCCTTGCCGTCCTTGAACGCCTTGCCATCGTAGGGACGCAGCTCGACCACGTCACCCATGTTCATGGCGTTGACATCCAGTTCGATCGGCAGAGCGCCGGCATCTTCCATGGTGTTGTAGAAGATGGGGGCAATCTTGGTGCCCAGGCAGACGCCGCCGAAACGCTTGTTGGGAACGTAAGGAATGTCTTCGCCGGTGAACCACAACACGGAGTTGGTGGCGGACTTGCGGGAAGAACCGGTACCAACCACGTCGCCCACATAAGCCACCAGGTTGCCACGGGCACGCAGGTCTTCGATGAACTTCACCGGACCGCGCTTGCCGTCTTCTTCCGGCGTGATGCCGTCG
Organism: Burkholderiales bacterium; assembly: GCA_038327925.1. Lineage (GTDB taxonomy): Bacteria > Pseudomonadota > Gammaproteobacteria > Burkholderiales > Burkholderiaceae_C > Allorhodoferax. Next base: position 72,892 of record JBBQLM010000014.1, read on the forward strand.
CGCTTGTTCTTCAGCATGGCCAAAGCGTGCAGCGGGATGTCGGGGCGACTCCAGGCGTCGGGCGCTGGGGACAGGTCGTCCGTGTTGGTCTCGCCGGTCACCTTGAGGATGGTGACGGTAATGCTCTTGGGCACTTCGGGCCGGCTAGTGAACCACTCGGCATCGGCCCAGCTTTGCAGCACGGCTTTAGCAAAAACATTGCCCTTGTCTGCCTTTTCCTTGACGTCATGAAACTGGTCGAACATCAGCAGGGTCTTCTTCAGGCCTTCTGCGGCTTCGGCAGCCACGGCAGCGTCGTCCAGCAGATCTACCATCGGGCTGATGTTGTAACCGCCCAGCATGGTGCCCAGCAGTTCGGTGGCGCGGGCGCGGCTGATCAGTGCGCACTTTTCGGTGCCATGGGCCACGGCGGCCAGGTAGCTGGCCTTGACCTTGGCTGCATCGTCCACACCAGCCGGTACGCGGTGGGTGATCAGGTCCACCAGCGTGGCTTCTTCACCCTTGGGGGGATTCTTCAGGAGTTCAATCAGCTGAGCCGTCTGCTGGGCAGACAAGGGCAGCGGGGGGATTCCCAGGGCGGCACGTTCGGCGACATGGTCGCGGTAACTCTTCAACATCGTCTTAACTCCTTCTTAAGCAACAAAAATACCTCTAGCCCTCGTCAAAAGGGCCTGACATGCTATCTATTTAGTAGTGTTTGGCACCATCTCCTGCGCCACCTTGCCCGGCATAACCGGAACCAGCGCTTCATTGGGCGCATCCAGCAAATGCGGTGCAGGGGTTTTCAACAATGCCTGGGCGACCAGTGCCTGCTGCGGATTCATGCAATCGTCTGCAATGCGCTGTCCCAACTTCTGGTTCATCAACATCGACTTGTTCGCCAGTTGTATCCAAACGGCCCCAGAAGACACATCCTCCAGGCGAACCGCACCGGTGCTGGTAACCACCGGGTCGAGCGTGTACCGCTTATGGCCGGCTTCCAGTACAAAACGACCGGCAGTTTGGGCGTCCGCACGCACGGTCACAACCACGGCCAACTCGCATTGACTCGTTCCCACCTGCACGCGTTCAGCAATGGCCAATTGTTCAGCCGACAGGACTGTGGGTACGGGGGTTTCTGGCACGGGCACGACCACGGGCGCCTTGCTCGCGCTGCGTGACGGCTTCGTTCCTGGCTTGACAGCGCTTTCCTTCACCAGCGCCTGGGCTGGTAGTGCCACTGTCAGGGAGACAAGCAAACCTGATACCAATCGCTTCATCATGAAATTTCTCCTGCCTAGTGGACCCGTGCAGGGAAAAACCCCTGCATCGACTCCGGTAGTTCACATCCGGTCTGGTGTGCGCGTTCCAGCACCTGCCAAAAATAACGATAGCTGGCGCGGTCGTGGAGTTTTCCATCCACGGAAATCGGCGCCCAATTGGCGTGAATGGCTTCCAGCACGATGCGTGACGCCAAACCCAGTTCGGCCACGGACGGAGCAAACGCCTTCAGAATCGGACGAATCTGGGCTGGATGGATGCTCCACATCCGGGTGTATCCCAAGGCACTGGCTGCAGTTCTCGCAGCGGCCTCGATGCTTGAGAGGTCACGCAACTCGGTCACCACGCAATGCGACGGCACCTTGCCGTACGCATGACAGGCACTGGCGATATCCATTTTGGCACGCAACACCAAGGGATGGTTGAACTGGTCCAGGGTCGTGTAATCCTGCTCGCCGCGCAGCCCCATGGCGGTGTGCGGTATCGCGCCGCCATGCGCCGACACAAAATCCATGAGGCCAAAGCTGACGGACTCCACGCGCGGGTGGGCCGCAATCTCAAAGACACGGTGCACCGCAGCGGGCGATTCAATCAGCACATGCAGAGGCAGCGGCACATCCCGCTGACCCGGACGCGCCGCAGCATCCATGGCCTGAACGGCGATTTCCACATCGCCCAGGGATTCCACCTTGGGAACCATGACGTAGCTCAGCGCCCCGGCGGCACCACCCACCACGATGTCCATATCCGCGGCAAATGCCGGGTGGTCCACCGCATGCAGGCGCGCACCAACACGGCGTGGCACGCAGTTAGCTATTAAATTAGGAGCATTGTGAGCCCTATTGGCGAGGGCAGAGACCAGATTTGCCTGATCTCGCTCGCCGCCTACGGCGGCGCCGTCCTCACAGTCCAGTGTGACGTCAAAAGCGCACACACCGAACTCCTGGATCATCTCGGCCTGCAGTTCCAGGCTTTTGACCATCCGTGCCTCCACGCCGCTGTAGTGGTCACACACCGGCAACAACCCCGCAGCGCCTTGGGCGCCGAGAAGAATATTGCGCGGATGTTCCACGATTTACAGCAGGTGGGCGACGCCGGCCTGCTCGTCTTGCAGTTCTTTCAGGGTCTTGTTGATGCATTCCTGGCTGAATGCGTCAACTGGCAGACCTTCCACAACCTTGTATTCACCGCCTTCGCAGGTCACGGCAAAGCCAAACATGGTGTCCTTCGGAATGCCATATTGGCCGTCCGACGGAATACCCATGGTGACCCACTTGCCGTTGGTTCCCAGGGCCCAATCGCGCATGTGGTCGATGGCGGCGTTCGCAGCGGACGCAGCGGACGACACACCACGTGCGGCGATGATGGCAGCACCACGCTTGCCGACGGTTGGCAGGAACACGTTGGCGTTCCATTCCTGGTCGTTGATCATGTCCTTGACGCTTTGGCCATTGATGGTGGCGAAGCGGTAGTCAGCGTACATGGTGGGCGAGTGGTTGCCCCACACGGTCATTTTTTCGATGTCGGCCACGGCCTTGCCGGTCTTGTCGGCCAGCTGGCTCAAGGCGCGGTTGTGGTCCAGGCGCAGCATGGCGGTGAAGTTCTTGCGTGGCAGATCAGGCGCGCTCTTCATGGCGATGTAGGCATTGGTGTTGGCGGGGTTACCAACCACCAGCACCTTCACATTGCGGCTGGCCACAGCATTGAGTGCCTTGCCTTGGGCGGTGAAAATTTCAGCATTGACGGCGAGCAATTCAGCGCGCTCCATGCCAGGGCCACGGGGACGCGAACCGATCAACAGTGCGTAGTCCACATCCTTGAACGCGGTCAGCGGATCGCTATGGGCTTCGATGCCAACCAGCAGGGGGAACGCGCAGTCTTGCAGCTCCATGATGACGCCTTGCAGGGCTTGCTGGGCCTTTTCAACGGGGACTTCCAGCAGGCTCAACACCACGGGCTGGTCTTTGCCCAGCATTTCGCCAGAGGCGATGCGAAACAGAATGGCGTATCCAATTTGACCGGCTGCTCCGGTAACGGCAACGCGAACGGGCTTTTTGCTCATGGTGATAACTCCAGGAAGTGTTGTAGAAAAGGCGGCGGTCCGGGGACCCAAAAAGAAAGGTTGATCCCTTCAGAATGGCTGCGAGTTTACCCCTGAATTTGCAGCAAAGTCAATTTGTCTTATGTCTTATATAAGATATGATTGAGGCTGAAATCGAGACTGACTCGAAGCTGACTTATTCACCCATTTTTCATGTCCGCAACGCCCCCTTTTCACAACGACAGCCTGTCCGCGCCCGGCGCTGACGGCAATGCGTCGGTGGCCGCGCAACCAACACCGGCCTTCAGCCCGCTGTACCAGCAAATCAAGGTACTGATTCTGCAAAGCCTGCAGGCCGGCGAATGGAAGCCCAGTGCCGCCATTCCCAGTGAAATCGAACTGGCTGCCCGCTTCAAGGTCAGTCAGGGAACGGTGCGCAAGGCGATTGACGAGCTTGCGGCGGAAAACCTGCTGGTGCGTCGCCAGGGCAAGGGGACATTTGTTGCCACCCACGCCGAGCGCCAGATCCAGTACCGCTTCCTTAAACTCATTCCCGACAACGGCGACCCCAACAACGAAGGCCCAGCACAACGCCACATCATCGACTGCAAACGCACGCGTGCCTCGGTGGAGGTCGCACGTGCGCTGGCCATGCGCACTGGCGACGCCACACTGCAGGTGCGCCGCGTGCTGTCGTTTGCTGCTGTCCCGACGATTCTGGAAGACCTGTGGCTACCCGCGGCGCCATTCAAGGGCTTGACCGCGGAGCGGCTGCGCGACTACAACGGACCGATGTATGCACTATTCGAGACCGAATTTGACGTGCGCATGGTGCGCGCAGAAGAAAAGATTCGCGCCATCCTGCCCGATGCGGAGCAGTGTGTCCTGCTCAAAATCAGCCCCCAGACGCCGCTGCTGAGTGTCGAGCGTATCGCGTACACCTACAACGATGTGCCCATGGAATTGCGCCGCGGTCTATACCTCACCAATAAACACTACTATCGAAATGCACTAAATTGATTGGTTTGTTGATGCAAGTCCACAGTCAGCCTGCTGCGGTGCAATAGAATTTTGCCTTGCACCAGCAATAATTACAAACGGTTACACCCAGAAAGCCCACCATGTCCGAGCTCAGTCCCCCCCTCCGCGCCAAGCGGCCTGAATTCCGCAACATCAATGCCTTCAACGACTTGCCGGGTTACCGCTGGCCGTTGGCCTCACTGGTGTCCGGCATGCACCGCGCCAGCGGTTTGATCATGTTTCTGCTGATGCCCTTCATCATCTGGATGTTTGACACCTCGGTTACTTCGGAGGTCTCCTTTGCCCGCTTTACCTCGCTATTCAATAACGGCATTGGCTTCGTGCCGGGGTTTCTGGTCAAGTTGGTGGCTCTGGGTCTGATCTGGGCCTACCTGCACCATTTCTTTGCCGGCATGCGCCACATCCGCATGGACCTGTTCCACACTGTCAGCAAGGAAGCCGGTAAGAAGACCGCCCAGATCACCCTGGTGCTGAGCCTGGGTCTGACCGTGGTGCTGGGTGCCAAGCTGTTCGGTCTGTACTGATTCGCTGCCCCTCTCGACTCCACGTCCCGAATACTTAAACCAGGAACTGATCATGTCTGTTAATTACGGATCCAAACGCGTCGTCGTTGGTGCGCACTATGGCCTTCGCGACTGGCTGGCCCAGCGAGTCACCGGTGTGGTGATGGCCCTTTTCACCGTCATCCTGCTCGCGCAGATTCTCTTGACCAAGGGCCCCATGGGCTACGACAAATGGGCCGGAATCTTCTCCGCCCAGTGGATGAAGACGCTGACCTTTGCCGTCATCATTGCCCTGCTCTACCACGCATGGATCGGCATGCGCGAAATCTTCATGGACTACGTCAAACCTGTGTATGTGCGCTTGGCACTGCAGGTGTTCTCCATCGTCTGGCTCGTGGGCTGTGCAGGCTGGGCTATCCAGGTCCTGTGGCGCCTTTGATCCCACTGAATATTTGAGGCTGAATCCATGACCTATCCCGTTACAACCCGAAAATTTGATGTCGTTATCGTCGGTGCCGGTGGCTCCGGCATGCGCGCATCGCTACAACTGGCCCGCGCCGGCCTGAACGTCGCCGTCCTCTCCAAAGTGTTCCCCACCCGTTCGCACACCGTTGCGGCTCAAGGCGGCATTGGCGCCTCGCTGGGCAACATGAATGACGACAACTGGCACTACCACTTCTACGACACCGTCAAAGGCTCCGACTGGCTGGGCGACCAGGACGCCATCGAGTTCATGTGCCGTGAAGCACCCAAGGTCGTGTACGACCTGGAGCACATGGGCATGCCGTTTGACCGCAACCCTGACGGCACCATTTATCAGCGTCCGTTTGGCGGCCACACCGCCAACTACGGTGAAAAGGCCGTGGAGCGTGCCTGCGCTGCTGCCGACCGTACCGGCCACGCCATGCTGCACACGCTGTACCAGAAGAATGTTGAAGCCAAGACCAGCTTCTTCGTTGAATGGATGGCGCTGGACCTGATCCGCGACGCCGAAGGCGATGTGGTCGGTGTAACTGCACTGGAAATGGAAACCGGTGACCTGCATGTGTTGCATGCCAAGACCGTGTTGCTGGCAACCGGCGGTGCCGGCCGCATCTTTGCCGCCTCCACCAATGCCTTCATCAACACCGGTGACGGCCTGGGCATGGCGGCGCGTGCCGGCATCCCGTTGCAGGACATGGAGTTCTGGCAGTTCCACCCCACTGGCGTGGCCGGTGCCGGCGTGCTGCTAACCGAAGGCTGCCGTGGCGAAGGCGCGATTTTGCTCAATAGCAATGGCGAACGCTTCATGGAGCGCTATGCGCCCACGCTGAAGGACCTGGCTCCGCGCGACTTCGTGTCCCGCTCCATGGACCAGGAAATCAAGGAAGGCCGTGGCTGCGGTCCCAACAAGGACTACGTGCTGCTCAAGCTCGACCACCTGGGTGCCGAGACCATTCACAAGCGCCTGCCGTCGGTGTACGAAATTGGCGTCAACTTCGCCAATGTCGACATCACCCGCGAACCGATTCCGGTCGTGCCCACCATCCACTACCAGATGGGCGGCATCCCCACCAACATCAATGGTCAGGTCGTCACACACGACGGCACACGCAACAACGTGGTCAATGGCCTCTATGCCGTGGGCGAGTGCTCCTGCGTATCGGTGCACGGCGCCAACCGTCTGGGCACCAACTCGCTGCTCGACCTGCTGGTATTCGGCCGCGCTGCCGGCAACCACATTGTGGACTTCGCCAGCAAAACCAAGGCCCATAAGCCGCTGCCCGCCGATGCCGCCGACCGCACCCAGGCGCGCCTGGCACGCCTGGACAACTCCACCAGTGGCGAATACGCCCAGAAGGTGGCCGACGACCTGCGCGCCAGCATGCAGTTGCACGCCGGCGTGTTCCGTACCCAGAAGAGCATGGACGAAGGTGTTGTCAAGATCGCCGAGTTGCGCGACCGTGTCAACGCGATCGCCTTGAAAGACAAATCCAAGGTATTCAATACCGCCCGCATCGAAGCCCTGGAAGTGGACAATCTGATCGAAGCCGCCCAGGCCACCATCGTGTCGGCAGCAGCCCGCCACGAGAGCCGCGGCGCCCATACGGTCAACGACTACGCCGACTCCCCCGAACATCCGAACGGTCGTAACGACGTGGAATGGCACAAGCACACCCTGTGGGATAGCGCCAGCAATTCCCTGAGCTACAAACCGGTGCAAATGAAACCCCTGACGGTTGATTCCGTGCCGCTCACAGTAAGGACCTTCTGATCATGACCAAACGCACTTTCTCCATCTACCGCTACGATCCTGACAAGGATGCCAAGCCTTACATGCAGGACATCGAGGTGGAACTCGATGGCAACGAGCGCATGCTGCTGGACGCCCTGATGAAACTCAAGGCCATTGATCCCACCATCTCCTTCCGCCGGTCCTGCCGCGAAGGCGTGTGCGGCTCGGATGCCATGAACATCAATGGCAAGAACGGCCTGGCCTGCCTGACCAACATGCTGACGCTGCCCGGCAAGATCGTTCTGAAGCCCCTGCCCGGCCTGCCCGTCATCCGCGACCTGATCGTGGACATGACACAGTTCTTCAAGCAGTACAACTCGATCAAGCCGTATCTGATTAACGAGACAGTACCACCCGAAAAAGAACGTCTGCAGAGCCCCGAAGAGCGAGAAGAACTCAACGGCCTGTACGAGTGCATTTTGTGCGCCAGCTGCTCCACCAGTTGCCCCAGCTTCTGGTGGAACCCCGACAAGTTCGTCGGCCCTGCGGGTCTGCTGCAGGCCTACCGCTTCCTGGCCGACAGCCGCGACCAGGCGACGGCTGAGCGTCTGGACAATCTGGAAGATCCATACCGCCTGTTCCGCTGCCACACCATCATGAATTGCGTTGACGTTTGCCCCAAGGGTCTGAACCCCACCAAGGCAATCGGCAAGATCAAGGAAATGATGGTTATGCGTACGGTCTGATATGCACGCGACCGAAGAACTGCTGGACGAACGGGCCTTTAGCAAGCTGCAGTGGCGATGCCGCCGTGGGCTGCTGGAGAACGACCTGTTCATTGAGCGTTTTTTCCGGCGGTTCGGCGCGTCGTTGACAGTGCGGCAGGCAAATGCCTTGGGTTTGTTAATGGACCTGAGTGACAACGACCTGCTCGATGTCCACATGGGGCGCAAGTCCCTGGCTGAGGTCTCTGCACCGTTGGATCGTGAAGATGTGCAGGAAGTTTTGAGTTTGTTGAGAAAAAACTGTTGAAAGGTCGAAAATGAAACTAGCTGACAACAAAGCCACGCTGTCCTTCAGCAATGGCAGCCCCAGCGTCGAATTGCCTGTGTACCAGGGCAGCGTCGGCCCGGATGTAGTCGATATCCGCAAGTTGTATGCGCAAACCGGCATGTTTACCTATGACCCTGGATTCCTGTCCACGGCATCATGCCAGTCTGCCATCACCTACATTGATGGCGATAAGGGCGAGTTGCTGTACCGCGGCTACCCCATCGAGCAATTGGCCACCAATTGCGACTTCATGGAAACCTGCCACCTGTTGCTGTACGGAAACCTGCCCGATGCTGCTGGCAAGGCTGCCTTTACCAAACGTGTGAGCAACCACACGATGGTCAATGAGCAGATGCAGTTCTTCCTGCGTGGTTTCCGCCGTGATGCGCACCCCATGGCCATCATGACCGGCCTGGTCGGCGCCCTGTCCGCGTTTTACCATGACAGCACCGACATCAATAATCCCGAACACCGCGAAGTGTCCGCGATTCGTTTGATCGCGAAGATGCCCACATTGGTGGCCATGGCCTACAAGTACAGCGCAGGCCAGCCCTACATGTACCCCAAGAACAACTTGAGCTACGCGGGCAATTTCCTGCACATGATGTTCGCCACACCCTGCGAAGAGTACAAGGTCAATCCGGTGATCGAACGTGCGCTGGACCGCATCTTCATCCTGCACGCAGACCACGAGCAAAACGCATCCACCTCCACGGTCCGCCTGTGCGGTAGCTCCGGCACCAACCCCTTCGCGGCCATTGCCGCTGGCGTGGCCTGCCTGTGGGGACCTTCCCACGGCGGCGCCAACGAAGCCTGCCTGAACATGCTGGAAGACATCCAGAAGATGGGTGGCATCAGCAAGGTCGGCGAGTTCATGAACCAGGTCAAGGACAAGAACTCCGGCGTCAAGCTCATGGGCTTTGGTCACCGTGTGTACAAGAACTACGACCCGCGCGCCAAGCTGATGCAAGAAACCTGCAAGGAAGTGCTGACCGCCCTGGGCCTGGAAAACGACCCGCTGTTCAAGCTGGCCATGGCCCTTGAAAAGATCGCCCTGGAAGACGACTACTTCGTGCAGCGCAAGCTCTACCCGAACGTGGACTTCTACTCCGGAATCGTGCAACGCGCCATCGGTATCCCGGTGAGCCTGTTCACCGCCATCTTCGCACTGGCCCGCACCGTCGGCTGGATTGCCCAGTTGAACGAAATGATTGGCGACCCCGAGTACAAAATCGGCCGTCCCCGCCAGTTGTTCACCGGCTCCGAGCGCCGCGACGTGCTACCCATCGCCAAGCGCTAAGCGCACCCAGCGCCCATCAACCCGCCGCAGCAATGCCGGCGGGTTTTTTATTTGGGCGCCAGACACACCAGTTTGCATTCCGTCTGTGAGGCCACCAGCAGCGTGGTCTGTTGGTAGCGACGAAGCTCTCCGTCGGCCAATTGAAAACTGCGCTCTCCGCCTTCCCGGTGCAGCACGGTTTGCTCGCGCCAGAGGCGGGCAAACAGCGGGCTGCTGGACGACAGCTCATCAATCAAGGCCTGCATGGCCGCATCGCGCGGGCGCCGGCTGAAGTCGGCCCGAAACTCCGCCACCAGCCGCTGCGCACGCTCCGACCAATCCGCAATCAGGGTTTGCGCCTCGGGCGACAAGAAGACAAACCGCAGCAGGTTGCGTTCGCGCCCATCATCCAGCCAACCCGTGAACAATTGGGCCGCCGCAGCATTCCATGCGCGGGCTGTCCACAGGTGATCCAGCAGATAGGCTGGAACCTGCAGCAGCGCCGGCAGCGCCAACACATGCGCTGGTAGCTCGGTCTGCGGTTGTGTCGGTTCGGTGGGGTCACGCCTTCCTGCCAGATCAAACAGCGAGGCCCGCTCGGCCTGATTCAACAGCAGCGCGTCCGCCAGGCGCGCCAAGGCTGCTGGAGACGCCGATACATCGCGCCCCTGCTCCAGCCAGGTAATCCAGGTGAGGCCCACGCCCGCCGCCTCCGCCAGTTCTTCACGGCGCCAGCCAGGCGTGCGTCTGCGGCCAGCCGCCTTGGCCGGAATGGGCAAACGCTCCCGGTGGGCACGGATAAAGGTGCCCAGTAACGCACGGGTATCGGTGTCTTTCATGGTGGAATTTATACTAGGATAAATTGACTTCTTGTACCAGTTTTAAAATCCGTGCACCATAGCACTTTTGCATCCAACCAAAGAATCAACATGAGTCGCACCCTGTACGACAAGCTGTGGGACGAACACGTCGTCCACACCGAAGAAGACGGCACCGCCGTGCTTTACATCGACCGCCATCTGGTGCACGAAGTCACCAGCCCCCAGGCCTTTGAAGGCCTGCGCCAGGCCGGCCGCAAGGTGTGGCGCGTCAGCTCCATCGTCGCCACGGCCGACCACAACACCCCCACCACCGGATGGGAGCGCGGCTACGACGGCATCACCGACCCCACCAGCAAGGAACAGGTCACCACGCTGGACAGCAACATCAAGGAATTCGGCTCCGCTGCCTATTTCCCCTTCCTGTCCAAGCGCCAGGGCATCGTGCACGTGATTGGCCCCGAAAACGGCGCCACGCTGCCCGGCATGACCGTGGTGTGTGGTGACTCACATACCTCGACCCACGGCGCATTTGGTGCACTGGCACACGGCATCGGTACCAGCGAGGTCGAGCACGTCATGGCCACGCAAACCCTGTTGGCAAAGAAAGCCAAGAACCTGCTGGTCAAGGTCGAGGGCACCACAGCGCGTGGTGTCACCGCCAAGGACATCGTGCTGGCCATCATTGGAAAAATCGGCACCGCTGGCGGCACTGGCTACACCATCGAGTTTGGCGGCTCCGCAATCCGGGCGCTATCCATGGAAGGCCGCATGACGGTCTGCAACATGGCCATTGAGGCCGGCGCCCGCGCCGGTCTGGTTGCGGTGGATGACAAAACCATCGACTACGTGCGCGGTCGCCCGCTGGCACCCGGACACAACGCCACCAGCGACACGGCAGCCGCCGTGGAATGGGACCAGGCCGTGGCCTACTGGCGTACCCTGCACTCCGACGCCGATGCCCAATTTGACGCCGTGGTGGAACTGGATGCCACGCAAATCGTGCCGCAAGTGACCTGGGGCACATCACCCGAGATGGTCCTGGGCATCGATGGTCGCGTGCCCGACCCCGACAAGGAAAAGGATGCCAACAAGCGCGGCGCCATCGAGCGTGCTCTGGTCTACATGGGCCTGGAGCCCAACAAGGCCTTGAATGATCTGTTCATTGACAAGGTGTTCATCGGCTCCTGCACCAACAGCCGCATCGAAGACATGCGCGAAGCCGCCGCCATCGTCAAGACACTGGGCCAGAAGGTCGCCAAGAACATCAAGCTGGCATTGGTCGTGCCAGGCTCTGGCCTGGTCAAGGCCCAGGCCGAGAAGGAAGGCCTGCACGAAATCTTCAAGGCCGCCGGTTTTGAGTGGCGCGAACCCGGCTGCTCCATGTGCTTGGCCATGAATGCCGACCGGTTGGAACCTGGAGAGCGCTGCGCATCCACCAGCAACCGCAATTTCGAAGGCCGCCAGGGCGCGGGCGGTCGCACCCATCTGGTCAGCCCGGCCATGGCGGCAGCGGCGGCCATTCACGGCCACTTTGTGGACGTTCGCAAATTCAGTTAAAACCCGGCGTTACAAGGAAGTGAAACCATGAAAAACCTGATGACCCTGTTTGTCGTAGCCACCGCATTGCTCCTGAGTGCCTGCAATACCGTCAAGGGCGTAGGCCAGGACATCCAGAAAGCTGGTGAAAAGATCGAAGGCGCGGCCAAGAAATGAATCCATTCACCATCCACCAAGGCTTGGTGGCACCCATGAACCGTGAAAACGTGGACACGGATGCCATCATTCCCAAGCAATTCCTGAAATCCATCCGCCGCACCGGGTTCGGCCAGAACCTGTTCGACGAATGGCGCTATCTGGACGCCGGCTACCCCGGCCAGGACCCCGCAAGCCGCAAACCCAACCCGGACTTCGTGCTGAACCAGCCGCGCTACCAGGGTGCCTCCATCCTGCTGGCGCGCAAGAACTTTGGCTGCGGCTCGTCGCGCGAGCATGCCCCGTGGGCACTGGAGCAATACGGCTTTCGCGCGCTGATCGCCCCCAGCTACGCCGACATCTTCTTCAACAACAGCTTCAAGAACGGCATTTTGCCCATTGTGCTCAGCGAAGCCCAGGTCGACCAGCTGTTCAACGAGGCCCTGGCCTTCCCGGGATATGCCCTGACCATCGACCTGGAACGCCAGGTCATCATCAAGCCCCAGGGCGAGGAAATCGCCTTTGATGTGCAGGCCTTCCGCAAATACTGCCTGCTCAATGGCTTTGACGACATTGGCCTGACCTTGCGCTATGCCGACAAAATCAAAGCCTTCGAAGCCCAGCGTCTTGCACAAAAACCGTGGCTGGCCCTCGCCATGACTGCATAGGAAGCTATCAGTTCGATAGCATCGTGGGTCAAACTGCTCGCTTGTGCGTGTGGTCTGCCCCCAACTAATTGAGAGAATTTGAAATGAAAATTGCAGTATTGCCCGGTGACGGCATCGGTACCGAAATCGTGGCCGAGGCCGTCAAGGTCCTGAACGTTCTCGACCTGAAACTGGAAATGGAAACCGCCCTGGTCGGTGGTGCAGCCTACGAAGCCCATGGCCACCCCCTACCCGAATCCACGCTGAAACTGGCAAAAGAGGCGGACGCGGTGCTTTTCGGCGCTGTCGGCGACTGGAAGTACGACAAGCTGGACCGCCCACTGCGCCCCGAGCAGGCCATTCTGGGCTTGCGCAAGAACCTGGGCCTGTTCGCCAACTTCCGCCCCGCCATCTGCTACGAGCAACTGGTAGGCGCATCCAGCCTCAAACCCGAACTGATTTCCGGTCTGGACATCCTGATCATCCGCGAACTGACCGGTGATATCTATTTTGGCCAGCCGCGCGGTCGCCGCATCGCCACCGACGGCCACTTCCCCGGTGCCGAGGAAGCGTATGACACCATGCGCTACAGCAAACCCGAGATCGAGCGCATTGCCCACGTCGCCTTCCAGGCCGCCCGCAAGCGCAGCAAGCGTGTGACCAGCGTAGACAAGGCCAACGTGCTGGAAACCTTCCAGTTCTGGAAAGACGTAGTCACCGAAGTTGGCCAGCAATACCCGGACGTGGAGCTGGACCATATGTATGTGGACAACGCGGCCATGCAACTGGTCAAGGCGCCCAAGCGTTTTGACGTAGTGGTGACCGGCAACATGTTTGGCGACATCCTGTCAGACGAGGCCTCGATGCTGACCGGATCTATCGGCATGCTGCCTTCGGCCAGCCTGAATGCCAGCAACCAGGGCCTGTACGAACCCAGCCACGGCAGCGCGCCTGACATCGCCGGCAAAGGCATTGCCAACCCGTTGGCGACCATCCTGAGTGCGGCAATGATGCTGCGTTTCAGCCTGAACCAGGAAGGCGCCGCACAGCGCATCGAAGCCGCGGTTCAAAAGGTGCTGGCCCAGGGCCTGCGCACCGCCGACATCTACAGCGAAGGCACAACCCGCGTCAGCACCCGCGAAATGGGTGATGCCGTTGTCAAGGCCTTGTAAGGGCCTGGCTTACAATCGGACCATGCAATCCCCGCGCCACTCCCCACCAGCACGGCCCGCCAGCGGCCCCGCTGTGGCGTGGGCCGGTGATGCGATGGTCTGTCCATCGATCACCAAGACGACAACCATTAAAGGCTAATCCAGCCCGGTTCGTCGCGCCCCTCCCGGCCAGACGAGCCGGGCAGAAACAATTTTCAATTTTGAAATTTTCTGAAAGGGCAACAGCATGAAAGTAGGCAATCTCGTAGGTCTCGTCGGATGGCGCGGCATGGTGGGTTCGGTCCTGATGGATCGCATGCAGACTGAAGGCGACTTCGCGCTGATCGAGCCGGTCTTCTTCTCGACCTCCAACTCCGGCGGCAAGGCCCCGGCGCAGGCAAAGAACGAAACCACCTTGCAGGACGCGTTCAACATTGACGCCCTCAAGCGCTGCGACATCATCATCAGTTGCCAGGGCGGCGACTACACCACCGAAGTGTTCCCCAAGCTGCGCGCCGCCGGCTGGAACGGCCACTGGATCGACGCCGCCTCCACGCTGCGCATGGACAAGGACGCCGTCATCATTCTGGACCCGGTCAACATGCCGGTCATCCAGAACGCGTTGACCAACGGCGGCAAGAACTGGATTGGCGGCAACTGCACGGTCAGTTGCATGCTGATGGGCGTAGGTGCCTTGTACAAGGCCGGTCTGGTGGAGTGGATGAGCACCCAGACCTACCAGGCAGCCTCCGGTGGTGGTGCCCAGCACATGCGCGAACTGCTGACGCAATACGGCACGCTGAATGCTGAAGTGAAGGCCCTGCTGGACGACCCCAAGAGCGCCATCCTGGAAATCGACCGCAAGGTCATCGCCAAGCAGCGCGCCCTGACCAGCGCAGAAACCGCCAACTTTGGCGTGCCACTGGGTGGTTCGCTGATTCCCTGGATCGACAAGGACCTGGGCAATGGCCAGTCCAAGGAAGAATGGAAGGGCATGGCCGAAACCAACAAGATCATGGGACTGGGCGAAGGCTTCAGCGCCCCGGCCATTCCGGTCGACGGCTTCTGCGTACGCGTCGGTGCCATGCGCTGCCACAGCCAGGCCCTGACCTTCAAACTGAACAAAAATGTGCCCGTGGCCGACCTGGAAGCCATGATCGCCGCCGACAACCAGTGGGTCAAGGTCGTTCCCAACACCCGCGAGGCCACCATCAAAGACCTGACGCCCGTGGCCGTGACCGGCACCATGACCATCCCAGTGGGTCGTGTGCGCAAGCTGGCCATGGGCCCGGAATATGTTGGTGCCTTCACGATTGGTGACCAGTTGCTGTGGGGCGCGGCCGAACCGCTACGCCGCATGCTGCGAATTTTGCTGGCCGCTTAATTGCGAATCAAGGGGCCCCGATCTGTCTGGATCGGGGCCCCTTGTCGTTGTCGATTGGCAACAAAAACCATAGCAGAGGTGAATAAGCGGGGGAACCACCCAAAGTTAAAAGCTTTCTTAGCTTGTCAGGCTAAGACATTGATGTTATGGTACTTTTTACGTTTTGAGTGTCGGGCTTTTGGGCCGCAATAAAGCATAGTCATTGCTGCTCGCTGAGCTGCACCGGAGGCATATAAATTGATTGCAAAGTCACATCGTTGGCAGAAGACCGCTGTAGCGGCTGCGGCCATTGCGCTACTGAGCCTTTCCACCACGGGGGCTTGGGCGTTGTCGCTTGGGCGCATCACGGTACAGTCCGCTCTGGGCGAACCTTTGCGTGCCGAAATTGAGGTGCCAGAGATCAATGCCGAAGAGGCAGCCTCGCTGATTGCCAAAATTGCCTCCCCACAAGCATTCGCGAATGCCGGACTGGAATACAACCCGGCCATGACCAGCCTGCAGACCAGTCTGCAACGGCGCGCCGATGGCCGTGCCTACCTCCGTTTGAGTAGTGATCGCGCGATCAACGACCCCTTTGTTGACATGATCATGGAGGTGAGTTGGTCTTCTGGTCGCGTCCTGCGCGACTACACCATGCTGTTTGACCCTCCGGTGCTGCGCAAACCCGCACCGGTAGCTCCTACCCTGCCACAAATTACTGCGGCGCCCGCTGCACCTGCCACGCAGGCCCCTGTGGCAACACAGGCCCCGGCGGCACCCGAAGCCCCGCGCAGCGTCGCACCAACGCCCCGCCCGGCAGTCACCTCGGCCCCTGCCCCCGTTGCCAGAGCCCCGGCGGTCAGAGCCCCTGCGGACAACTCCAAACAGGTCATCGTCAAGACCGGTGACACGGCCAGCAAGATTGCGGCCAATACCAAGCCTGCTGGCGTTTCTCTGGACCAGATGCTGGTCGCCCTGTTGCGGGCCAACCCGGACGCCTTTATCAACAACAACATCAACCGCATCCGTTCCGGTGCGGTAATGGAAGTCCCATCGACTGAACAGGCACAAGCCATCTCCGCAGCGGAGGCAACCCAAACTGTCATTGCCCAAAGCAAGGACTTCAACGCGTTCCGGCGCAACCTGGCAAGCAATGCACCCGTGGCTGCCGTGGGCACAGCCAGCCGCAAGACCAGTGGCACCATCGACACCAAAGTAGAGGATAAAAAGGCTGGCGCTACCACGCCAGACAAACTGACCCTCTCCAAGGGCTCTGTCCAAGCCAAGGCGAATGAGGCCAAGGAAGCCAAAATTGCCAAGGAACGCGCCGACAAGGACGCTGCAAGCCGCGCCGCCGAACTCTCCAAGAACATCAGCGACCTGAAGAAGCTGGCCCCCCCCGTGGCCACACCGGCTCCAGCCCCGGTAGTCGTCGCATCGCAGCCCAAGGCAGCGCCCAGCACCCCGGCTCCCACGCTTCCCGTGGCGGCAACGCCCCCCGCGGCACCCGTGGCATCAACACCGGCTGCCCCAACTTCTGCGCCCGCTTCGACGCCTGTTGTGGCACCCAGTGCACCGGTCGTTGCAGCTTCGGCACCCGCCGCTGCTTCTGCACCGGCCAAGCCCAAGATCGCCGCCCCCGTACCCGCTCCCGTCGAGCCCCCCGGACTGATCGACGAGTTGCTTGAAAATCCCCTGCTGCCAATAGGGGCCGGTGGTCTGATCGCGCTCTTGGGCGGCTTCGCCTTCTGGCGTGCCCGCCAACGCAAGAAGAACCAGTCCAACATGGACAGTTCTTTTTTGGAAAGTCGGCTCCAACCCGATTCCTTTTTTGGCGCCAGCGGCGGCCAACGGGTTGACACCAACAACGAGAGCGGTAACGCCACGGGTTCGTCCATGGTTTACTCCCCCAGCCAGCTCGATGCCGCGGACGATGTGGACCCAGTGGCCGAAGCCGATGTTTATTTGGCCTACGGACGGGACGTGCAGGCTGAAGAAATCCTGCGCGAAGCCGTGCGGACCAATCCTGGGCGCCTGGCCATCCACACCAAGCTGCTCGAAATCTTTGCCAAGCGGCGCGATGCCGCGAACTTTGAGTCCACGGCCAACCAGGCTTACCAACTCACGGGCAGCAACAGCCCCGACTGGATTCGCATTTGCGAAATGGGGTTGGCATTCGACCCCAGCAACCCGCTGTATCAACCCGGCGGAGCGCCCAGCGACGCGGCTCCGGCTGCAGCTGCGGGCGACAGTTCCTCATTTGGCACCAGCACCATTCCCCAGTCCGTTCATGCAGAAATGGGCGACTCGGTGTCCGGCGTGGACCTTGATCTGGACCTCGACTTTTCACTGGACGACGCGCCCGCCAGCGCTATCAGTGAAGTCACCAGCGATTCCTTCACCCAGACCGCTGTCGAAACCGTCAAGATGCCAGCGACGGACGCCGACGCCAACGCGTCGATGGACATGGACTTTGACCTCTCAGAACCCGCCGCGCTGCAGGAACCTGCACCACAAGCAGTGACAGTCACAGAACCAGAGGCACCGGAACCCATGCCGGAGATTTCGCTGTCCATGGATGGACTCAGCCTGACTGAGGACGAGCATACGCCCCTTCCAGAATTCAACGCCACAGAGCCGGCTCCTGTCGCCGCAGTGGCGCCCCCGGCACCGGCCAACGACTCCGGCATGCTGGAATTTGACCTGGGCTCCCTGTCACTCGACTTGGACACGCCTTCGGATGAAAAACCCACCGAAGCGCCGGACAGCGCCAGCGAAGACCCGCTGGAAACCAAGTTGGCACTGGCCGACGAGTTTGTATCCATCGGGGACGAAGATGGTGCCCGCGCGCTGATCGAAGAAGTGGTGTCCGAATCCACCGGCGAAATGCGCGCCAAGGCCCAGCGCGCGCTGGCAAACCTGAGCTAAATCCTGCTTGCGATGTTTTTGGCATTGGATGCAGGTTTGACAGCGCCGTGAGGGTTGCACTGGGCATCAGCTACAACGGTCGCGCCTACCAGGGCTGGCAAAGCCAGTCCTCGGGTCAGACCATTCAGGATCAGTTGGAAAAGGCGCTGGGCAAATTTGCAGCCCAACGAGTGTCCACCCTGTGTGCCGGGCGCACCGATGCGGGCGTGCACGGCATCATGCAGGTCGTCCACTTTGACACGGAACTCGAACGAGACACCTACTCCTGGGTTCGTGGAACCAACGCCAACTTGCCCCGGGATATAGCCGTCCAGTGGGCCGTATTAACCCCCGACGCCTTTCACTGCCGCGCATGCGCCACGTCGCGGCGCTATGCGTATGTGTTGTACGAATCTCCTATTCGCCCCAGCGTGGACCATGGACGCGTGGGCTGGGCCTTTCGCAACCTGGACGGAGCGGCCATGCAGCAAGCGGCCCATCTTCTGTTGGGCGAACACGATTTCACATCGTTCCGTGCCTCCCAGTGCCAGGCGCTGACGCCCGTGAAGAACCTCATGGAGATCAGCATGAGCAAACGAGGATCCTACTGGCGTATCGAGTTTGAGGCCAATGCCTTCTTGCACCACATGATCCGCAACATCATGGGCTGCCTGGTGCTGATAGGCCAGGGGAAGAAGCCGCCGCAGTGGATGGCCGAAGTACTGGCAGCGCGTGACCGTCGCGTGGCGGCGCCCACGTTTTCCCCCGATGGCCTGTACTTCCTGGGGCCCCGCTATGACCCCAAGTGGGGAATCCCGGACCGCACAGCTGCGTATGATGGGCTGCCATGACACTTCAACCACGAACCCGAATCAAAATCTGCGGCCTCACGCGTGAGCAGGACGTGGATGCAATTGCCGAGGCCGGCGCCGACGCCGCAGGTTTCGTGCTGTACAGCAAAAGCCCCCGCTATGTCACCCCGGAACGCGCAGCCATGTTGGCGCGCCGCTTACCGGCCTTTGTCACTCCCGTGCTGCTGTTCGTGAATGCCACACCAGGCCTCGTGCGGCAAGCGTGCGAACAGTTGCCCAATGCGACGCTGCAGTTCCATGGCGATGAAACACCCCAGCTCTGTCTGGCTCTGGCCAAGGCATCAAGCGAGCGCCCGTACCCCCGGCCTTTCCTGCGCGCCGCCCGCATTCCACTGGGCGATGGCGCTCGGGACTTTGACCTCGTAAAATACGCCCACGATTACTCTCACGCCCAGGCCATCCTGCTCGACGCCCATGTCGACGGATATGGCGGGGCCGGCAAGGCATTCAATTGGTCACTGCTTCCTCCAAACGTCAACGCTCACCTCGTCTTGAGTGGTGGACTCACACCTGCAAACGTGGGCGATGGGGTCAAGCAGGTTCGGCCGCGCTGTAACACGCTGGCCGTGGACGTGAGCTCCGGCGTGGAAGCCGTGGATGCTCAGGGACAGCCTCTCAAAGGCATCAAGGATCCCGAGAAGATTTTCCAGTTCGTTGCCGCCGTGCGCGCAGCGGATCAGACCACCCCTTGAACGGGCCGGGCTGCGCACCTTGCGCATTTCGCCCAATAATCGATTGAAAAAATGTACGACTACCAACAACCGGACCCGACCGGCCACTTCGGGAAATACGGCGGCAGCTTTGTCTCCGAGACGCTGACCCACGCCATCAATGAGCTGAAAGACGCCTACGCCAAGTACCAGCATGA
>JBBQLM010000015.1:0-88883 GCA_038327925.1 Burkholderiales bacterium
CGAGAGGGTTACTGTTGATTTTTCCTGGGGTGGCTGACATTACATTGCTGGATCAAGCGATTTCAGCAAATATCGTGTCACTCTTTCATTGGGGAAATCCGCTCGTTTTACCTTTTCGAGGGGATGGGCTCATTTAGCCGACATGCTGGCGGCGGCGGGTGTCACCGATCAACAATGGCTGCACGTGGTTCGACACCACCATTCGGTCGCAGCGTTGGATACCACACAGGCGTCAGACGCCGGTCCCCGTCTCGCGGAGTTGTTGCGGCGGGTGGATATTTATTCAGCCAAACTGAGCCGGCGCGGTTCGCGGCAATCGGTCACACCTGCGATGGCCGCACGGGATGCCTGCCTGGACGCCAGCGGTCACCCTGACAGCATAGGCGCAACCCTGTTGCGGGTCGTTGGACTGTACCCGCCGGGTACGTTTGTGGAGCTTGCCAACGGTGAGACCGCCGTGGTCATCATGCGCGGAGCCAAGGCGCACACACCCATTGTTGCCAGCATGCGGCGCAGGGACGGTGGCTTGCTGATGCAGCCCGTTCGCAGGGACACCTTGCGATTGGGCTTTGCTGTCAAGCACGGTGTGGAGCCAAGTCGAGTACGGGTATTGCTGAATCACCGGCGCATACTGTCTTGCACATAGGCGATTTGCACTTGATACGATGTATACCTCCCTAACCTGTTGATTTGACGGAAGATTTTTCCGCTTCGGGTAAAAAAAGGGCGTTCGTTGCATCCTGAACAGCCGGTCTATCAGGGCGCGAAGTTTCACCCGCAGCACACGGCCCCCCAGACCGCGAAGGAACGACAAGGGCAGGGCGACGACGTGTCACCATGGGGGCCATTGCCCCCATACCCCCGTGGTTGCGCGCGGTCCATTGCCTATACAAACGGTCAGTGAATGCACTCATCGAGCACCCCCCGAGAACAACGAATGGACGCGCAAAAACGAACGGGCGACCGCATTCAAGACAGCCCTACGCACCACAAAGGGCACCATAGAAGGCCGGTCCCATGGATACACCCAACGCACGAGAACGCGGAGTATCGCGTTCAAACTAGAATCCAGCTTAGCCATTTCAGCTCCTAAACGTGTATGAAATCGGTCAGCAGCGCCTAGGTGTCAGATACCTAGGCGTTGCGCTTTTCGAGCCTCTACGGCCCGTTTTAACGCCTACAAGAGGTCTTCGGGTTCGCCGCTCCCATCCATGAACGCCTGAACGGCCACCTTACGCGGGCGTCCTCGTCCACGCTTTGCCACAGGCTGCGCTTTCCCCTGCGACCGCAGGAGCAACTTTTCAAGCAAAGAAAGCTTCGCCTGACCCTGGGTGTTGGCTACCGGGTCGTAGCCATCTGAGCCCCCTAGATCAACCGTACCGCGTGCGGCCGCAGCCTGACGCGCAGCAACATGTGCAGTCCGAACCATCCGAGATTTGTTAGTAGCCACTGACGTATCCCCTTGATTTATTGAAGGCACTCAAAAGCCGTTTTCCCCAATGGACGAAGGCAATTTTTTTTATTCATGTGCTGAAGTGTTATAGATATAAATTTAGTGCGGCCGGCTTCGCCGCCCCCCCGGCTTCGCCGGGCGGGGCGTCTGGCGCCACCGCACCCGGGCCACGCTTACGCATGGCCCCGAGCGCGGCCTGCGCCAACCGCACCGCTTCCAGCTCCCTACGCAGACGAACGTTTTCCCAGTAAACGACTGTGAAGGACTTCGCGTTGCGCACCATGAGCGACCACCAAGAACTGTCCTTGGGCTCGATCACACGGCCTTCAGGCGTTACCAAGACGCCACCTTGGAAGCTCCAGCCAGCCCATGCATTGCCGGGAAGCTCCAGACGCGCCAGAACTCTGCAAAGCTTGATGACCGCAAACGGGATTCGGTGAGCGCCACTTTCCCAGTTATGCCAAGTGCGATCCGTGACCTGAAAATACTTCGCCGCATCGTCGATAGACCACCCCAAGGTGCATCTAGCGGTGCGCAGGCGATACCCAATCTGGGCGCGGTAATCCGGGTCATGTTGGCAGGATTTGCGGTGTTTAGACCTGCTACTGTACTTCATACGATGTATATTATGTTAAGTAACACACACACCACGGGAGGCAAGCTGAAAGCCGCTGGCACTATAACACTAGCTGGGAGTCCCCGCTATGTTTTTTGCAGCAAATTGCTACGGTTCGAACATGCTCAAAGAAGCATTCGACAACATCGCCATACCGTCAGAACAGCGCCTTAAGGCTTGCGCGAAGTTTCTCGACGTGTCAGAGCGCACGCTATCCGATTGGTTGAAAGGACGGAAAGACCCGCCGCGTGCAGCATGCTATGCGCTTTGGCATGAGTCCACTATGGGCCGCGCCGTCACCAGCGCCCACAGCGAGCAAGGCGCGCACTATCTGCGAATGCTGTCACGCTCCCAGGCCGACCAGATCACCAAGCAGCGCGAGCGTATCGACACGCTCACGGCAGAGATTGACGCCCTGAAACGCGGCAACGCCAGCGCCCCGGCCAATGACCGATTTTTTACCCGCTACTGATCGTATTTGACCGGCTGTCCGTCCGAGTAGCCAAAGCAGACACCCGCATTTTGCAGGCCCCGACATTGGGCCTTGAGCCGTGCCGATCTCTGCGCCTGTGTCTCGCCGTCATAGTGCTGCCTGATCTTTTCAAGCTTCATTTTGTGGCAGTGGTAGCCGTCAGCCGCTGATGTGTGGCACCCGAATCTATCCAGACCGCCGCCACTTGCGAACGCGAACGACGACGACACCAAGGCCACCAGCAAAACCAATTTATGCATTTTCAACCCCCTGAAACTGTCAAAAAGAACCTACGCCCACAAACCCAGCTTCGCGCCCAATATTCCAACAGCGACCCGCGCCAATGTCCACAGGCTTAACCAGTATCCATCAGCCAACCAGCCAACGCCAAACGCTGCCAACGATGCCCATTTATGGAATCCTTCAAGCAATTTAGCATTACATGCCTTCACCCATAGCCACACGAACACCAAAGCAGCAACCATTTACACCCCCATTTGCGTTCTACGTTGATTTTTCCTAAGGCCCACGGGGCAGTAGCGTTTTTTTGGTCATTTTTGAACACTTTTTCGCCAACTGTCACCCCTCCCATGACCACTATCAGCACACATAACGCACGCAAGGCACCATCCGACGACCCTAAACGCGTTAGCAATAAGTGAGCACGCTAAACACCCCGAAAGGCATCGCGTTAGCAATAAGCAATGCCAATTTAGGGCGGAAAACATGCCCCGTTAGCAATAAGCAGAACGATTCCAGGGGGGGAAATCAACCCCGTTAGCCATAAGCACATTTAGGGGGTTTGGACCGCCTCAATGCCTTTTCTCAGCCTTCGCAAAAGTATCAATCTGATAACTGTACGGGCTTTGATCGTGGTGATAGCGCCGGTCCTCGGATTTCGGCCCTTGCGTGCTTTGGCGTGCTTCGCTACCAGCTTTCCAATGCCAAAGCATTGCACCTCTTCACCGGCCCGCAGCGCGTCTACCGCCAACTGCCCGAACGTGGTCAGCACAAATCGGGCTTGCAACTGCGTGACCTCCCGCTTACCAGCGCCGCGCGACATTTGAACAATCTGGTCTGTCATGTCTTGCTTGTTCATACCCTGCCCCTCACCGCCACACGCCTTTGTGGGTGCGCCTGAACTTCTTCTGATACCAGCGGGCCAGCGTTGCGCGCCTCTCGTCCACCACGACGCCGCCAGCGCTCCAGGCCTTTGCGACCCGGATTTTTTTGATCATCGCCTTTGACATAAAGGCATTTGCCCGCCCGCTTTGCACGGCACTGGCCGCAGCATCAATCAGGCTTTGCTTTACGGCCCCCACGTCCTGCACGCTGGCGACCTCGACGCCCAGCACTCCCGACAGGCGCGCGGCCATGAAGGCATCCAGGGCGGCCCGCACGGCATCCGGCGTCAATGCCGCAATGTCAAGGCCTGACCGCTCATTGACGATACGTAACAGCGTGTCGCCGTCTAGCGTGTCGGTGTCGGCAATTTCAATGCCTTTTGACCGCAACGCCGCCGCGATGTGGCCCCGGTATCGCTGAATGATGCGCTCTGCCAGCACTTCGGATGTGGCTTCACTCCACGACGCGCCCGCGCTGTGCGCGGCCCACAGTTCTTCGGCAATGTCCAACAGGCTGCCAGCCTTTGCCCGATCTAGATTGACTTTCATTTTTCCACCCATGTCCTTTTATGAGAACGCCGATACTTTGCCTGCCTCAGACGGTTTGAAACGCCCTTTGCCGACAGGTCAACAGGAGCATTCCAGTTACCCGAAGGAACCGGAGCCTGATCTATCACCCTGGCGATGAAGGCCGAAGGTGTTGCCGCGTCAAACACCGGCCCCGATTCCGTTTGCAACTGCTGGGCGACCTGTTCACCGGCCCAGGCCTGCAACGCCGTTTTGATACCGCTCACGCTCTGCACCGCGTCCGCTGGCACGCCAATCTCCCCGGCCAGCCGTTGCACCGCCAGCTTTTCAAGGCCCGCGCGCAGCTTGTCCCGATCTAGCAGGCTGTCAATCTGCACCCCCGACCCGGCCAGCAGCTTGCTATTGATGGCCGCCGTGATTGATTCGTCCGTGAGGTTCCCATCTTCGGACAGATCAAGGCCCATATCAGCCACCGCGCTCGCTAGAAACTGCTCGCCGTATTGGTCAAAGTAGGCGCGCGCCTTGCGCTGCACAAACTCAATCGACACCCCCGCCGCCAACGCGCCAAGCAGATAGCGCGCTGCAACCCCGATAGCTGGCACCAAGAGTAGTAAAGGCCCTGGCATAACACCCCCGAAATTGAATTAAAAAAATGGGGCACGCGGCCCCATCAAGATGCAGCAGCGCACGCCCTACCCCGCGCGCGTGTGCAAACCGTCGATTCGCTCATGTGCCCGCGTGGCCGCTGCCAGCGCACCGTCCACGCGCTCGTGCAAGCGCGCAAGGTCTGCCCTGATTGCCACGTAGGCACCAAGGCAAGCACCCACAGCGCCCAGCACAGCCACTAGCGTTTGCGTGTCCACGCTAACCCCCATTGCCTGATTGCGCCGCACCGTCACGCAGCCACACGGCAACGCCACCGAAGAGCCCTTGCAGGCCCACGATGACCGGCATGTACGCTGGCGCGACAAACTTCACCGCCTCCAGCAATGCCGCCAGTCCGGCCCAGGTTGACGGCTCAGTCAACCGCCCTTTTCCGTTGTTCATTTCGTACCCCTTGAAAGTTGGAAATGCACGCGCTCGCGCAGCGACCCCGACCAGCGCCCCGCCCACTCCAGGCCCACCGACTCACCGATAGCACCCATTAGGCCCAGCGCTTGCGCGTCATCCCAAAGCAAGGCACCGCACGACACCGGCACCGCATCAAATGCCCAGGCTTTGCCCGCGTCATCCGGGTTATGCAGACTTTCTCCCGGCTTTGCATTGGTTTTGATTGGCCCCTGCTTGGTGCGGCCTAGCGCGTATAGGCTTGCCTGCTCGGCATTGCTGCGCAGCGTGCAATAAATCAGCACATCAAAGCCCGCGTGCTGGCACCCCGCAAGGAATGCCAGCGCGCGCGCCTTGACCACTGGCGCTAGATCGTCCAGCGCCCGCGAAGCCATCAGACCACCGTCAAGGGGTCAATACCAGCCGCCGTGAGCGATGCGGCCAAGGCGGTAACCTGCGCATCGTTGTAGCCCTTCCATTCGGTGATGGTTGCCAAGCGTGCAACGATGTCCAGATATTCCAGGTTTTCCGGCGTGCCGACCGCCGTATCCCATCCCAGCGCAACCGCAGCGGCCTGTTTGCCGGTCACGATCACGCTCTGCTTTGCAGAACTGGCGGCCTCGTTTTTGAAGCGCTTGAACTTGGCTTTCAAGGCGGCCACCGGATCACCGATAGTGGCCGTCTTGTCCATCTTCACGAACTTGACCTGCACGCCGCTGGCGAGGTTGGAGCGCTTAGCCAGCGCGATTGCCGCATTGCCGTCTGCGAACAGGCGCACATTGCCCAGCGAGTCAGCGACCGGGCGCACCTCAGTGGTAGCACTTCCACCGGTGCCGGTGGTGATTTCCACCAGCACCAGCACGCGGCCATTGGCGTCCACTTCCGCGCCGCCGAACTTGGTCACATTCAGGTCATTCAACAGACCGTCACAGATAGGGCCAGCAGTTGCCGCCATACCCAAAGCAGCCGCAGCCACCGCGATCAAAGCATTGTTTTTCGTACTCATTTCAAAAGTCCAATCTAAAAAAACGCCGTCAAGCCTTCATTCAGATTCACACCCCGCCGCCGCCGCCCGACGCACCCCATTGGTCCAGGCCCTCGCCCGCCGCCACCGCGTGGGCCGCGTCCAGCCAGCCCGCAGACTCCACCATGCGCCCTGCTGCAAGAATTACATCCACCTTGCGCACCGATTCGGCCCAGGCTTCCACCGTTGCCACCTTTGCCGCCGCGTCAGCCCGCACCGCTTCACCACTCTGCGCAATCCGCAATTTCGCCGCCGCTATGCGCTTTGCAGTCCACTTTTTCGGCATGCTCGCGCCATCGCCAACCGATACCACCACCTGACAACGCGCGCCGCTCAACGATGACACCAGCCACCGGTAAACGTCCGGATAGGTCCACTCGACCAGATAGCCGCGCCGGTCCACCAACTGCACCCCAAGCGGCCAATCTCCAGGCCCCCACGACAGAGCAAGGCGCGGGTAATAGACCGGCACACCGCGTGCGCGGTTCGGGCTTGTATTGCACCGGCTCAAATACACCGTCACGCTTGGAGAGCTGACCTGTTTTGTCAGCGTCATCCGCAGCAGTTCAGCCGCTACGTCGATAAAGCATGTCGTCATAGTCACGCCACCCGCTGAAACAGAAACGTAGTAGCCGGCCTACCACCGATGCAACCCATAAGACGCCACACCTGCCCCACGTCCAGCGGCCTGTTTGTTGTTCCGTTGGTTTGCGCATAAAGGTTTGCACCTGTCGCCGTCACGGTGTCGCCAACCATCACGCTCTGAACGTCCGCCGTTACTGTGCAAAGCGTGTACGCCCCCACACTGAACGCAGGCACTAGCACCGTACCCGCACTACCTTGCGCACCGGCTGGCCCTTGCACGCCCTGCGGCCCTTGCGCTCCTACATCACCAGCAGCACCCGGCACGCCTTGCGGGCCTTGCGGCCCTGACGGCAAGGCCATTACCGTTCCGTCCTCTCGCTTGGTGTACATCAGGCCATCAAGCCCCAGGTACACCATCCCGCGCCCAGGGAGCGGCACCGGCACGCCCGCGCCCGCCTCGTCACGCATCAAAATATCAAACATCGCCAACCACCTTTACAACGCCATCCAGGCGCAAGACGCCATCCACCACCAGCACGCGGCCACCGACCAGCCAGACATAGCCAGCAGCTATCCAGGCCCACCGGCCCGCTGCCACCTTGTCAACCGCGCCGATGGCCCCAACGGCGCGCGGCCTATACCAATTGCCCACCATAGGCCCCCCAATCTCCGGGCAACAGCCCCAGCATTGCGGCCCGCAATTCACCCCCGAGGCGAGCCGTACAGTTATTGAAACCAGTCCAAGGCGCTGCGAGCGCTGCGCGCTCTTCGCTTGACTGGATACCGACATCCGAGCCAACGTGGCCCCACAGTTGCCGCCTTGACACCAGCACGCGGCCCGAGCGCAACAGGCACCCGATGATGGTTTTTTTCTCGATGGCTTCGCCGTAGCCGTTGACGTGTTCCGGGTCCACCCGTAGCGCCGTCTTCATGGCCTGCTGTGATCGCTTGATGGCCGCGCCGCCCATGTGCTGCATGTAGCGGCACCAGTCCGCGCCAATGTCGCCTATCTTTTGGACCGCGTGCCATGCCTTGCAGGCCACCGCTTCACCTGACACGCGCGCGGTTTCGATCTGGTCTTTTGTGACCCGGCGCAGCTCACGCCACACCGTCACCGATGGCTGGCCGATGGATTGGAATTGCCGGATGCCCCAGGTTGCCGCCCAGGCGTCCACGCGCTGCCAGCCTTTGGCCTCGCGCGTATCGAGTTCCCAGGTGTCGCCGTCTATGGTGTCCAACTGGGTGCCCACGTCGAAATGACCGATTGATTTTGCGATGTACTTTGCAACGTAGCCCGCCGCGCCGCCCGCTTTCATGCGTTTGATGTTGACCCGGTTTTTCAGCGCGCCGCGCTCATGGCCCGCACCCTCACCCGCTGCGAACACCATCACCCGTTCATCCGGCACCGCGTAGCCATGCGCCGCGCCGCCGTCACTGAGCCACTTTTCGCCAAATGTTGCCAGCGCCCGCGCGGCCTGTTCATCGTCCGCGAACCATAGCAACATGTGCCAATGTGGGCATCCGTCATGGTGCGGCTCGGCAACCCGGAAGCCGTAGACCTGCACACCTTCACGCGCCCACTCAGCCCGCGTTTTTGCCCACTGTTCGCGCAACCACTGTTGCGCATCGCGTGGCGTGCTCACGCCGTCATATTTTGGGTTTTTGCGAATGGTTGCGCGTGGGCCTTTGCCGCTGATTTGCACGGCATGAAATCGGCTCGGACATGTTCCGGTCAGGAAGTAGCCAACATGCCCCGCGTTGTCGGCGTATTCCTCGCAGCCGCGAATGCGCGTCATGAGTTCGCCGCCCCTGATTTCCGGGTTTGCCGTTGACCGCGCGGCCAGTTCTGCCAGTGTGAACACCTGCCCCGCCTCATTGCGCATCAAGGTACGCCCCAGCATTGCCGCGTTTCGTTCTTTTTGCGACTTGCGCCGCGCCACCGCCGACCCCGAGCAATAGCCACCGGCCCCACGATGCACGGCCCCGACCTTGATCGCGCCCGCCTCGACCACGCGCGCCACCTTGCGCCGCAACACGCGCCTCCACCACACATCCGACTTTGCCCGATTGACCGCGCCCGCCGCCGTTAGCGCCGCAGGGTAATCGACGCCCACCAGATCGCACACGGCGCAGACCTTATCCACGCGCTGCGCGTCCGTTTTGGTGTCGCCGTGCAAGTCCATGACCTGTTCCACCCAGGCGGCAAGCTCTTTGGCTTTTTCGCAGATTTCGGAGTCGGACAGGTTCCATTCTCCCGCGTTACCGTGCTTTGCCGCGAAGCCATCAACACGCCCGCGCCACGCTTGCGCGGCCTCGTAGGTCAGGGTTTTGGAGTCATCGCCGCGCAGGATTTCGACGGCTTCGCGCCACTCCATAGGCAGCGACTTTTTCAGGCGCTGCATGCCCATGCTGGCGGCCAGCCGGTCAACGCTTACCCAATCGTTTGTGATTCGCTTTGCCATGCGTCAGGCCCTCACTTGCAGGGCTTGCGCCTTACTCAGACTGTCATGCATTGACCTGATGGCGACCTGAATAGCGGCCTGTTCGCTGGGCGTGAATTCTGCCCAGGCACGGCGCGCCAGTGACTGCAAATCACCATCAAGGCCCGCCAGCAACAGCAGCGCCATGCGGTGCGGCAATGGCACGCTTGCCCACTCCATGCCGCGACGGCACAGGCGCGAGCGGCCTTCAATTTCTGCCCTTGTCTGGTCAGCCACAGCGCGCAGTTTTTGCCGGATGGTCGGCACGCAGATTGCGGCCCCGGTCATTCTGAGCGCACCCTGCAATTTGCAAACCAAGCACCAGCGCGAACCCGATCCATGAAGGCATGCGGCACACCGCCGCAAATTCGGTGATACACCCCGCACGGATGTTGAATCAATAGAACCGATTGGAAGTACAGAGGCTTCACGCCCACCGGCAGC
Source organism: Burkholderiales bacterium (assembly GCA_038327925.1). Lineage (GTDB taxonomy): Bacteria > Pseudomonadota > Gammaproteobacteria > Burkholderiales > Burkholderiaceae_C > Allorhodoferax. The sequence continues at coordinate 9,774 of JBBQLM010000015.1, forward strand.
GCCGCCATCATGCCGCCGCCCCTGCTGGCACGATCCAGGCAGCAACGCCCATGCGGCGCACCGCGTGCAAGACCTCAATTGCCCGCTTGCGCGACGCTATCAGCGCCGAATCAACGGCGCATACATGCAAATGAACGGATTTTTCAGCGTCAAGGCCCAACGCCCCGACATAGACGCCGTTTCCGCAATAGACGGCAAAACGGCTGGATGCACCCACAGACAGACGGCCCATGATGTTTTCCTACAACAAATGTAAAGAAAACACCGGGGAAGGCTTGACGGCAGTAATATTCCCCGGTGGGCTTACTGCCTGCTTCCCAGTCTGTATATTATGTTAAGTATTGAATGCATCGTGAGGCTCAGTAAGAGGCATTTATCTAGAAGATGGCGAAAGACACGGTCGGTACACTCGCGTCTGCAAACGAGGCACCCAAGGCCAATTCGCCTTTGCCATGCAACACACACTCTTCCCGCCGAAGCAATACATCGGAGCCGGTAGCGCCGGAAAAGCGAATCCAGCTGCCGTAGCTGCTCGCATCCACAAAAACCACGCTGCCATTTCGCCATTCCAGTCTTGCGTGGATACGCGATACACGGGGGTCATTGACCACAAAGTCGGCATCGCGAACGCGCCCGATCTGAATTGGCAGCTCAAAGGACTTGAACCGCTTGGTTGTAGCCAGCCAGGACAGTTCCACCTCACGGCCCAGTACATCCCGCTCACCTGAAGCCTGAGCCGGATCGAGTTCACCCTGCATGGTCAGGAAGTCGGAGGCAACATCCTCGTGCCATTCAATTTGGTAGACCGTACACGGCTCAGCACGGCCCCGGATATTGATGGGACCCAACACACGCAAAGTCATTCCTGGAATCTCGTCCACGGTATTCACTGCTGCTGCATTGGCCCAGATTTGGTACGGCCCACACAGATCGCACAATCGGGCAGCCACGTTGACCGCATCGCCGTAACAATCGCCGGCGACGATCTCAACCTCACCACTTGCCACACCAATGCGCATGGGCATGCGCAGGTTGGGTGGAGCCCGCAAGAGGCGTTTGGAATGGGCTCTCTGAATTTCCACGACCGCATCGACCGCACTCTGGCTGTCGGGAAACATGACCAGGACACCGTCGCCCAAGGTCTTGACGAGTCGCCCGCCCGCAAGAACGCATTGCTGGCCAATCCAGGTCGTTATTTGGGTGACTGTCTCCGTTGCCAGAGCATTGCCAAGAGCCTCAAACACCGCCGTGCTGCCATGCAAATCAGTAAATACAACGGTGGTTTGTACGCCCATTCCCAATAGTTCCGATTCTTGTCAAGGTTTAGAGTTTAGGGCATTGCAGAGGTCTTGAGAACCAAGCGCCCGTGGGGCACGTTGAAATAGACGGGTACTCTGTGCAGGGCGTCATTGTCACCGGTTCACGAGACGTCGGAGGGCCGTCACCGGTTTGCTGACGGTACGGGATTTGAACAATACTTCGGCATCTTCGACTTACAGGTACTACCTAACGTTGTCGTCGTAAGTCTATGAAAAGACTGTTGTTTTGGTGCCATATTCGTGCTTATACCTATGGTTGCTCAAAGGTACTATTTGTTAATCTTCAACCAGTTCATAGCGTACGAAACAAATGAGTTGGATACCTACCGCCCTGGTCACCGGGATGCAAAAACTCTTCAATGGTTTTGACAATGGCCAGGTTTCCCGTGCCGAAGTGGCTTTGGAAGATATCCGTGAGGCCATGCTAGACGGGCTTGGCGTCACAGGCGCTGTGGCAGCGTCCCGGCTGGAACTCCGGGTGACACACGCCAACGACTTGCACGATCTCTGGTATTTGCGTGGCGACATCATGGCCGCCATTGCGGCAGTTGACGGCGAGGCAATGGCACGGCAAAAGCTCAACCAGATCAGCAGCATGTTCAGAGGTCTGTTGCCAAGGGCCCTCACCTCCCGCCCCAGTCCCCTGGGTGATTGAGGCTCATCGGGACAGCCCTAAGCGGGGTGCCCCCAAAACAGCAGCGCGTCACGACCTTCCACAACCAGGTCAGCCTTGGCACCGACCGGTAGCAGTACCTTGGTGGCCACATGCCCGTAAGGCAAATTGGTCAGAATGGGCGTCTTGGTCTGGCTGCGCAGCCACTGAACCACGGTCTGTAACTTGAATCCCCGGTCGTGTGAGGTCAGCTTGAACTCGGTGAACTGCCCCAGCACGATGGCTTTTTGCCGCGCCAAGACGCCGGCGTGCAGCAGTTGCGTCAGGAGTCGCTCAATACGGTACGGGTGTTCACCAACATCTTCCAGAAACAGTATTCCGCCCTTGATCTCGGGGAAATAATCACTTCCCAACAGGGATGCCAGCATGGTGAGATTGCCACCCCAAATGGTGGCATTGCTGGCACGTACAGCTTCCGGAATGCCCTCTTCGCGATGTTGACGCCAGCCGGCACCTTCACCCTGCCCTGTCAGCATGTCATTGAAGCAGTCTTCCATGATGTCGTCCGGGCGCTGAACCTCCGCGGGACCTTGTCCATCCTGTTGGTCAGACTTGCCCCCCACGCCAAAACTCTCGCACAGGGCCGGGCCGGCCCAGGTGATGCTGCCCGTCTTGCTCAGCAGCGCCAACTGCAGCGCAGTGAAGTCACTAATGCCCACGAATTGGGTTCCGCGTTCTATGGCCTTGGCCAAGGCCTTGTAACGTACGCCGCCCAGAATACGGGTGAGTCCGTAGCCACCACGCGAAATCATCGCGACATCGGCACCGCTGGCAGCGGCGCGGTGAATGGCTGCAAGGCGAGTATCGTCATCGCCGGCGAAGCGCATGTGGCGGGTTAAGGCGTCGGCGTCCACCTCCACTTCGTGGCCCAATGACTGGAGGTATCGGATTCCCCGGTTGAAAGCCGCTTTGTCGCGCACTGCGCCGGAGGGAGAGTAGATGTAGATGTGTTTTTTCACGGCGCAATTATGCGATATGGCCGCCAGCGCCCGTCCCGCTCTATGCCGTTTTGCTGCGGTCCTGGACCCACTGAACCAACTGTGAAGACACCATGGGCTTGGCATACAGGTAGCCCTGGCCTTCATGGCAGCCCATGCTCCGCAGGGTTTGTGCCTGCGCTTCCTCTTCGATGCCTTCGGCGATCACGGTCAAGTTCAGCTTGCGACCCAGCTCAATGACCATGGACGCAATATGCCCGCCCAGCACCGCATTGTTCAATTCGTTGACAAATGCGCGGTCAATCTTCAACCGGTCAATGGGCAACTGGCGCAAATGGCTAAGAGATGAATAACCCGTTCCAAAGTCGTCAATCGCAATGGAGATTTCCATTCGGCGGACCTTGTGCAGGGTTTCCAGCATGAAGTCAGGGTCCTCCATGGCGACCGATTCGGTAATTTCCAGTTCGAGACATTTGGGATTGATACCGGTTTCGACGACCGCAGCCCGCAATTTGTCCAGAAACTCCGGGTGGCGGAACTGGATCTGCGAAACATTGACCGACATGCGCAGATCGGGCAACCCCAGCGCCTGCAGCCGAACCAGTTCTTGGCAGGCAACGCGCAGGACCCAGTCGCCAATGGCCACGATCATGCCGGATGCTTCCGCCAGTGGGATGAAGCGATCAGGCGGCACAAATGAGCCATCTTCGTTGCGCCAGCGAATCAGTGCCTCAACCCCCACCAGGTTCCCGTTGATCAGATTGACCTGCGGCTGGTACACGACGAACAGCAGCTCACTCTCCACGGCGTGGCGCAGAGCCTGCAAGAGCCGGACCCGCTCGCGGATGTCGGCCCCCATTTCCGCCGAGAACATGACGAAACCGCCGCGACGGCTCTTTTTTGCCAGCTTGAGGGCAATGTTGGCGTCTTTCAACGCATCCCGACCGGCAATTCCATTTCCCAGATACTGGGTCAAGCCCATGGTTGCCGTCACCACCATCGAGTCCTCGTGGACCTGGAACGGTGAACGGAACATGCCCAAGACAGTCAGTGGGTCCACTGTCAAATTGGAACCCATCAGTCCAAAGGTATCTCCACCAAGACGGGCCAGGATCACTTCCGGGCCTAGCTCCAGCTTGAGCCGTTCGGCCACCGCCTGCAACAGGCGATCACCTTGCTGGTGGCCCAGGGCATCATTGATTTCCGAAAAATCATCGATGTCCAAGATGGCGATGACATCCGTATCGTGGTTACCAGACCTCAGGCGTTCGTCGCTGAGGTCGATGAACTTGTTGCGGTTGGGCAAGCTGCACAACCGGTCATAAAACGCCAGTTGATCCAGCTTGCGGATTTGCTCGTAGGCACGAACTGCGGCCGTGACCGTTGCGTACAGCTTGGTGCGTGTGAGCTCGGATTTGGTTTTGTAGTCGTTGATGTCGAAATCGTGAATGGTTTCGATCTCGGGGGCATAGCCCGGTTGCCCGGTGCGCAAAATGATGCGCAGCTCAGTCAAGCGAAGGTCCTGTCGTATGGTCTTGACCAGTGCAAGCCCCGCGTCTTCCCGTTCCATCACCACGTCGAGCAGGATGACGGCCACTTCGGACTCGGTACTCAACTGTTGTGTGGCTTCGGCGGCGGAATACGCATGCAAAAACTGCAGGGGCCGACCCAGAATTTTGACGCCAGCCAGCGCAAACGTCGTGGCCCGGTGGACGTCGGGCTCGTCGTCAATGATCATCAAACGCCAGACCAATCCCGCAGAAACGCCCGCATCGCTTTCGTCATCAAGGAAATGCAGCGTATCAGTATCGGTATGCATTCAAACCACAAGTCGTTATCTTTGGAAACATTGTGCACTACCGATGGCGAAATTGTTTGTGATCGTAAAAAACATTGCCAAACAATTGCAATGGATTGCGCGGTCTATCGGGATAACCCTTGTTTTATGCACCGGTTTCCTGGAAATATGCCACTGCAGCATGGGCTACGCGCTCGCCCCATTCTGGAACGAAATGCCCAGCGTCGTTCAGGCGCAGCGGCTCAGGACAACCGGCCATGGTTTGCTGCAACGACGCCATGACCGAAGGACCCAGCACCGGGTCTTGCATGCCAACGGCCATCAGGGTTTTGCCATGCCACTGTGTTTGCCAAAATGCACGCGCCTGGCGTGAGATCGCAGCACCTTCGGAGTCGGGTTGGTCGGGCACCATGGTGGGGAATGCGCGTGTCGCCGCGCGATGCCCCTTGTCAGGAAACGGCGCTGCATAGGCTGCGCACTCGTCGGGGCTCAACTGCGGGTTACCTCGGGCAAACAGCCGGGCCACGTCAAATTCGGGGTTTTTGGCACACATCTCCCGCCACGCCAGGAAGCCCGATGGCAGAAGAGTATCTCCCGTACCCAACGTGGTGTTCATCACCAGCCCCCCCACAAAGCGCTCGGGCTCGGCCATGGGCAGGGTCAGCCCCAGCAAGCCACCCCAATCCTGCACCACCAGGACCACGTTGCGCAGGTCCAGCTCACGGATCAACTCCAACAGCGTTTGCCGGTGAAAGTCAAAGTGGTGTGACGATTCCTTCTTGGGCTTGTCGCTCTTGCCAAAGCCAATCAGGTCGGGCGCCACCACCCTGCCCCCAGCCTGCAGGAAGACGGGAATCATCTTGCGGTAGAGATAACTCCATGCCGGATTCCCGTGCAGGCACAGATAAGTTCTCGGTGCATCCTTCGGGCCCTCATCGAGGTAATGCATGCGCAAACCCGCCAGGGCGGACAGGTGGCTGAGATAGCGGGGCTGCCATGGGTAGCCCGGCAGATCACGGAAGCGGGAGTCCGGTGTGCGCAGGGCGTCGTCTCGCAGCGGGTGTTGCGCCCTCCTCTGCCGGGACTGCGCCTCTCGCCTGTCCTGGAAAAAATCCTGCAGCACACCCGCGCACGCATCGGCCAGAACGCCACCTTGCACCTGGGTGTGGTGATTGAGTTGGGATTGGGAAAACAAATCAACGACAGAACCTGCTGCGCCGGTCTTGGGGTCGGTTGCGCCAAATACCACGCGGTCCAGACGCGCATGCAGCATGGCGCCACTGCACATGGCGCAAGGCTCCAGGGTGACAAACAGCTCACATCCGTCCAGCCGGTAGTTACCCAGGGCCAGTGCGGCGGCCCGCAGTGCTTGCATCTCGGCATGGGCCGTTGGGTCGTTTCCCTGAATCGGGGCGTTGCGGCCGGTGGCAATGACACTGCCGTCCTTCACCACGACGGCGCCAACCGGAACCTCTCCAGCCGCAGCGGCGGCCCGGGCCTGCTCCAGAGCGAGTTGCATGAAAGCAGTATCACGCATAAGTGCTATAAATTCGATAGCTTAATACGCAGTATCCACGAGGGCTAGAGGCACATTTTTCCAAAATCTACTTGTCGTCCGGCATGGGACGGGCCTGTTGCAAGGTGCTTTCCACCGTCTGGCTAATCTGCTTCTGGATTTGCTGACTTTGCTGCTGGGGTGTGGCACCGGCAGGCAGCGCCGTGACCCCTGTGGGCATTGGCGTGTTCAACGCGCCCATTTGCTTCTTCGCCAGCACCGCCACAATGGCCAGTGCGATCAGTAAACCCAATACCCCAAAGACAGCGCGCATATCAAAGCTCCTGGTAGTTGCGTCAATCCGTGGCCAGGGTGCTGTCGCGCACGGCAATCGACACCAAGCCGCCAGCCAACAGGGGTGACAGCATGGCGTGCACGAATCCCAGGCCAACCGGCCGCCCGTCAATAAACAGGGACACCACGCCCAACGCCACCTGAAACACCAGCAACCCTGCCATGATGGCAGTGACGGTTTTCAAGCGGGGAGCGGTATGCCGGTCCCAGAGGATAGACCCCAGTAACAGGGTGGTCAGCATGCCCGAACCGGCATGAACAAAGGCAACCCAGTGCGTACCCCGCATCTCCAGCGCACTGGCCAGGGCACCCAGTCCCACGTGAATGACCAGCACGATGAACGCCAACCGCAACATCGGGTGAGGTTCCTTTTGTGGCGACGCGGGACCGTTGGCGAGCGTCTCGCGCAACCACCAGCAGGAGCCCAGCAGCACCGTGCCCGCAACCACATTCATGACGGTGACCACACTGAAACGGTAGCCGGGTGTCAGCGGGCCGATGACTGCCAGCAGCACCGTCGCCCCCACCAGAAACAGGACCGGTTTCACCGCGTGGGGAACGACCCTGCGTTGCATCCAGCCAAGGACGGTGACAAGCAAAGCCAGAATACCCACACCGGATGCGGACAGGCGGTGCACCATGCGCACGGCGTTTTCCGTGTCGGTTGCCAGCGTGGAGCGCACTACCTCGTCCACGCCAATGACGGAAGTCAGTCGCAGCAGGATACTGGCGCCCAGAATGGCCAATGCCAGCAACGCGCCCAAGGTGCCAATCATGTGCAAGGCCCGCATGGGCGCGGTCGAGCGGGCAATTGAAAGGGTGGTCATGGGCTATTGCCGAGTGGGCTGCTGCAAGGCGCGCAGCACGATAACGACGAACATCACACCGCCGACGATGGCAATCAGGCCGCCCAGACCCATCAGGCCCATGCCCAGGGTTTCTTGTGTGGAGCGCAGAACCTGGTCCGAACCGGCCACCTTGCGTTGCACCCCATAACCACCGGACCACACCAGACCCACAATGTGCATCATCTGGCCCACGCCATAAATGGTGGGTTGCCAGGCCGCTGCGCGGGAACGGGGGGCGGCATAGCCGAGACGGGGAAGCAGCAAATAGACGACCCCCATCATGGCCAGCGTCACCCCCACGATGCAGCCATGGTAGTGGGCCGGAATCTTGACGTTGCTGCCGGTGATCAGGAAACCAATAATGCCGCCGGCACAAAACAGCACCAGAGACGCAATTAGGCTGGCGCGTAGCGGGCGCTTTTCGGCATCCAGTTGGCGAACAGGCCACAGCGACCAGAGAACCGCCAGCGCGATCGGTGGAATGACCAAGCCACCGCCAAACCGCATCAACAGGGTCTGCAGTTTGTGGTGTTCAATGGAAGTGACGTCGTGTGCCAAGTAGGTAATGGGGGTCAAAAACACGCTCAGCAATGCGATGGCCATCAACAACGCCACCACCCGCGGGGACAGCGGCAAACGGGCCCCGACTGCGGATGCCAGCCAGATCCAATTGACCAACATCAATAAAGTGTACGCGAACTGCAACACATGTCCGCCTCCCCAAAATACCAGTTCGTAATAGATTCGCGGATCCAGCGTGCGGGGTAAAGCAATCCATGACCAGGCAAAAGCCAGTGCGGCAACGGCATTGGCCACCAGCGCCGCGCTCAGGCCAAAGCGCAGCGCCCCTGCCCCGGTGATGCGCGTGCCAACTGGCGCCACGGCCAGCATGGAGCGCAGACACAACACCGTGATGCCGGCGCCAAACATCACCAGGCCGGTTAAAAAGACCGGGCCATCGAGTACCGGCACGTAATTCGCCATGACGGGTGTTGCGGCCTGAACGAATGGCGCAACGCACATGGTCAACGTGCCCACGGCTGACAGCCCAAACGCGGTCCAGGCCAAATTCTGGTAGCGCTGGGTGCCGCTCAGCGTCCACAGTGCGCCGCCAAAAGCCAGAAACCACACCAGCACGGAAAGATCGACGTGGACCACCAGGGCCACGCGAAAGAAGTCGGCCACGGGAAACAGGGTCTGCAGCTGGGGCGTGCGTGACAGCACCAGCAGGATGGAAAACAGGCCCGATGCCAGCAGTGCCAGCAGGCCGAGCCCCAGCCAAGCCATCGCCAGGGAGCGGCGTGCGTCGCGCGGAACGCTCAGATCGAAGCCAAAGTCAGTTGTTGAGTCCATTTCGTTCGCATGGGAGGTTGGCAAAATGCCGACAGCAGGCATTGGAGAGAGGTGATTGTCAGTCATCATGCGATTCGTGCAAGTGCGGGTCGTAAGTTTGAATTGTCTGTGAGGAAGTGGGCCCTGCGTCCAATGGCAGGCGTGACCGCAGGTCGGCAATGGCCTGAACCAGCTTTTCCCGCTGGTTGCCGGCCCAAACGACAGCAATGCGCTCGCGCGGGGCGGCTGCGCGCAGACGTGGCTCGCGCGCTCCCGTCATCCGGTTCTGAACCCAGCGGTCGCCCAGACGGAACTCGCAGTCTGACTCCCGACAGCCGGTGACCACCACGCCCTGAGCACCCAATCGCAACGCGTATTCGATGAAGGACGGAGGCAGCATCCCCGCACATTCGAGGGGGAGGACTGCGGTGGATGCATCGAACAGATCAAGCCAGTCGCCGGCCTGCGCGCAACTGAACACCATGATCTTGGACGGGCCGGTCAGTTCGGAAATCTTGGTCTGGAGCTGCTGGCGCATGGTGACCACCGGTTTGGAGGGCAGTTCGATACCGGAAACGATGTCTTCAATGCGCCGAAACGGTGTGGATGACGGGCACGACCCCACGCAGATGCCGCAGGCCGCGCACATATCCGCGATGACCGACGCTTGCTGTCGATGGTGCAGATCATCGGTCCGCGCGACCATGACCACCGCACCGAAGGGACAATCGGCAACACACCGTGAGCAACCATTGCAGTTGGCCAGATCGACGACAGCGGGCAGGCTGCGAGGCTTAGCCGGTTGTGCTCCCTTCCAGCGTGGCAAAAATGGCAACGCCACCAGCACGACGGTGACGACCGTAACCAGCCACCATACCCCCTGCGCCGACAGCAGATCAACGGCTGGGTGCAGCAATAGGAAGAACCAGTCAAGGGACAGGGTGGACGCAATGTGATTGGTGTCTGCCGGTCCCAAACTCTCGGCGGGCACCATGAGCGACAGCAGCACCAACATGGCGATGCTATTGATGGTCAGGGACCGTGGTGGCCAGATGCGCACATGGGACACACGCTGGATGTGGATCCATACGCCGGCAAGCAGGAACAGGGGAACGCCGATGTGCATGAAGACAATCAGCGAAAAGAAGCGGTCCGTCAATGCGGTAGATGTCAGGAAATTGCGGGTTAGAAGGTCCGACGAAACGGGCAATGCCTGCAACCACTCTGCTGTCGCATTGACGCTGTAGAGCGCACGTTCATCCCACAGCAGCCAAAGACCCGTAATGCCGGCAATCCAGAGCAACCACAGCAACGGAACGCCGGTTATCCAAGAGAACCAGCGGATACCACTGTAATGACCACGAACCGCCTCACGGACCAGATGCAGGAGTGAGAACAGCATGAATCCGTCGGCCGTGTAGCGGTGCATTCCGCGCAACAAGCGGCCAAGTAACAAGGGATCCAATTGCAGACGCCTGCCGGATTCATAGGCGCCACTTACGCTGGTGTCATACAGCGCGAAGGCAATGATGCCGCTGCCTACCGAGATAGCCAGACACAGGAAGGCCAAGGCACCCAGATGGCGCCACGGGTTATTGGCTGCGGCAAAAGCGTGGTCAAACGTTCCCGTCAGGTGCTCGTCACCCGTGCGCAGTGCACGAAGGAGATCTGCCACGAACGCCCACCTCATCCACGGATAAACACGAAACCACCTTCACCGGTCAGGAAATCAACGATGAGTACCTGGCCCGGGGCGAGGTCGAGGTCAATCTCCCGTGCAAAACTGAAGGCTCGGTCCGGTCCATCGGCCAGTCGGGCTTGAAACCGGTGATGACCCGCCGGGATTTCCAACCGTCGGTACACCGTGGCGGCTCCGTCCTGGCGCAGACCGGTAGGCGGCGTATTGATGCGGTACAGGGGTTTCCCGTCCATATCAAGTTCCAACAGGACATCGGCTCGCTGGCGCGGGCAATCCATCTTGGTGCGCATGTTCGGGGCCAGCTTGGCAAGCTCCGCTTCAGAACGCTCCCGGCATGCCTGAACCAGCTGCGCAGAGTGGCTGAAAGACAGCTTGACCAGCGCCGAATCATCGCCCCGCAAGCGGTACGGTGGGGATGTGGAGAAGTACGCAATGGTGGCCGCAAATGCGCCATAGGCCAGCACTTGCAGTGCATAACGCACAGGTGTAGGGAACGAAGTACTAGACATGGGTGCCTCCCAGTTTCACCAGATCGGCCTGCTGGGTATCGAGCGCGCGTTGCGGTGCAAGATGGAATGCATCTGAAAAGCAATCATCGGTAGAAATGCCGTGTTTTACAAAGGCGGGCTGCGCGGCCTGCACCATCTGAACGGAGCCGCAGGCATAGACCTGGTGTTTGGACAGATCCGGGAAGTCCTGCAGGATGGCCTCGTGGACCAGGCCGGTTCGGCCTGTCCAATGGTCGCCAGGCTCGGGTGCAGACAGGACCGGTACAAACTTGAAGTTGGCGTGCTCAAGTGCCCACTGCTCTGCCAGACTGCCCAGATAGAAGTCGCTGGGTCGACGCACACCCCAGTACAAGATCATCTGGCGATCCATGCCGGTGTGAAATGCGGACTCCACCATGCTCTTGACCGGCGCAAAGCCCGTTGACCCGGCGACGAACAGAATCGGCTTCTCACTGTCCTCCCGAAGCGTGAAGGTGCCCAATGGGCCTTCGAAGGACAGCGTGTCGCCCACCTTCATTTGCCCAAAGACGGCTGTGGTGAAGCGACCGCCCGGAACCAGGCGAACCTGCAGTTCGATTTCATGCGCTTCGTGCGGCGCGGTGCCAAATGAAAAGCTGCGTTTCTCACCGTTGTCCAGAATGATATTGATGTACTGTCCGGCGTGAAATTTGAGCTCCGAGCCATCGGCCAGAGAAAGACACAGGCGCATCACATCGGCCGACAGTGGCTCAAGCCGTGTGACACGTGCCACATGCTGTTGGACGGGCAAGCGCCCCGCATTGTCCTGGGGAAGGTATTCAATCTCGATATTCCCCAGTGGCTCGGCGCAACACAAAAGAGTCTTGCCAGCTGCGCGCTCGGCGCTGGTCAGAACCGACTCCTGATACGGGTTCAGCTTCACGCTTCCGTGCAATATGGTCGCCTTGCAGACCCCGCATCCGCCGTTGCGGCATTCAAAGGGCATCGGTAGTCCGGCACGCAAGCCGGCATCCAGCAGGGTCTCTCCAGTACGCCCCACCACGATGCGTTCATCCGGATGGACCGCCATGTCCCACGTGGGCTGCTTGGCACATGCGCGTGGAGGCAGCCACGGCAATAGCACCAGAAAGCAACTGATCCCTACCGTCAAAAGCCATGTCTCTTTTGCACCCAACGACTCAATCAAGGGATACGCCAGCAAGTAAAACCAGTCAAAATTGACCGCGACTGGCAATGTGGCCATGTCAACTGGTCCCTGACTGAGCGCGGGTTTTACCAGCGCAAGCACCACCAGCATCGCCACGATCGCAAGCATCAGCGGACGTGGTGGATTGGTCTTGGCACTTGGTACACGCTGGGTGTGCACCCACAGAACGGCCATTACGCCCAAGGGCAGTCCAATGTGCAGGAAGGCCAACAAGGAGAACAGCCGATCACTGACATTGGCGTTGGTGATGAAGTTCCGGGTCATGACACCGCCGATGACTGGCAAAGCGTCAAACCACTCCGTGGTTGCAGTGACCACAAACTGGGCTAGGCGATCCCATGGCAGCATGTAGCCATTGACCCCGGAGGCGAAGGTCAGCCACAGCAGCACTACGCCGGAAACCCACGAGAACCAGCGAAACCCCCTGTGGCGGTCAAACGTGAAATGCCGCACCAGGTGCAGCACCATGGTGATCACCAATCCGTCAGAGGCGTAGCGGTGCACACTGCGTAGTACGCCTCCCGCGTACCACTGGCCATGCGTCAACGCCTCAACGGAACCGTAGGCTGCAGCAACGCCGGTTTCAAAGAAGGCATAGAGATATAGCCCAGTCGCTATCACCACCCACAGCAGAAAATAGGTAATAGCTCCAAGGTAATACAGCGGATTCAGGCGCTCGCCAAAAATAGCGTTGAAGACTTTTTCAAGCGCAAGGAATGCACGTTGTCCGAGGGTTTGCAGCGAATAAAACACTAGATGGGTTCTCAAAGAGTCTCAGAACGAGGAATGTATTTGCGACGTGTTCGTCGTTGTGAAAGCCACTCCGACACGAAGAACCACAGCATGGTCAGGGCAAAAGTCACGCCGCCCGCAATCTCAATCAACAGGCCGTACCGGACTTCATACTTGCCGGTCTTGGGGTCATACTCGGTGCACAAAATGCGCACCCTGTCAATCAGATCGTCCAGTACCAGTTGTCGCTCAACCGGCGCATTGGTCAGCAATTGGCGGATAGGCGCACCGATGGAGTCCGCCGTCAGGTCGTCTCCATAAATCTGCCGGTAAATGCGCCCTTCTGCATCCAATAATGTGGCTTGCAGGATGTGGTCGAAGCCGGCTGGATTGGCGAGGTAGCTAAACCCGAATTCACGTGTCAACCGCTCAACGATGGACGCGTGAGGACTTAGGAACTCCCAGTTTGGAACGTCGATACGGTACTGGCGAGCAAAGGCTTTGAGTGATTGGTGAGAGTCAGCCGGCTGATTGAAGCCGATGCTGATGATATTGAACTGATCGGTGCCAAAGAAGTCCCTCCCCGCCTCGACTGCGCTCTGCAAAGAGCGTGTCGTGAGGGGACAAACCTGAAAGCAACCCGTGTAGATAAAGCTCACCAGCAACGGTTTGCCCCGGTATTGGGAGAGCCGCACGGGTCGCCCCTCGCGGTCCAAAAAGGTGTAGTCACCCGGTATCGTCCCAATCACGGACTGACTCACGCGCAAGGCGCTTTTTTGATCCAGTGCCACCGGGGTGGAGCTGTTGCTGGATTCCAAAGCAAAGCAGCTCGATGCACCGGAAACCAGCACAACAACGGCTGCCAGTATCTGAAACAGACCCAGTGACCAAGTTTTCAAGAATGAACGCGTTTTGGACAACAGGGCCATCATGGCGAATCCACCCATCGCATCCTCATGCAACCAGACTGTCAATTGTCGAAGCGACCAACAGCATAGTCAATTGAATCAAGGACGCAAAAAAGGACGCCATGGCGGTCTTGCGTGATGGAGCCTTGGCCAGCAACCACGCCTTGTAGACAAAGAAACCGCCACCAACGGACGCGCCAAACAGATAGATGACGCCCGCGCCAAACCAGATGGGTAATAGGGCAGTCACAGCCAGAGCCACAGTGCTCCAGAAAACAATATTCGCGGCGCGCTGAGCACCCACCACGACCGGTAGCATGGGAACACCTGCGGCGGCATATTCAGCCTGATTGGCTATCGCCAGACTCCAGAAATGCGGAGGCGTCCACAGGAACAGCACCGCTGCAAGCAACAGCGGCAGAGGTCCGAGGGCAGGATCAACTGCGGCAGCACCTGCCAGGACAGCAAAGCTGCCGGCCAGACCGCCAACGACAATGTTGAGCCAACTGCGTCGCTTCAACCACACGGTGTAAACGATCGCGTAAAAGAAGGCACCCAAAAACACAAAGACCGCAGATACCGGGTTGACCACCCAGGCTGCAATCGCCACAGAGGAAACCAGCATTGCCGCCATGACAACCAGCCAGGCTGGTGAGCTGGAAACGGAGCCGGTCACGAACGCGCGGTTGCGTGTGCGGGCCATCAGATGGTCCGTATTGCGCTCGTAATATTGGTTGAACGCACCCGCACTGGCCGATGACAGCAAAACCGTCAGCGCCATAACCACCAGCTTCTCCCATCCAATGGCGGGGCCTGGCGTGACCACCAGCCCGACCAGGGCGGTGATCATGATCATGAACCCAATGCGAAGCTTGAATAGTCCGAGAACGTTGCGAGTCATGCGTGATATGGAAATCGCACCAGACGGTTTGCTATTGAGCATCTCGTTCATCAATTTAGTCTTCCTTGCAAATCCTGGAGGCGGAATGACAGTACGCGGGCCAGAGCCCGCGTACTGTGTTGCCGAGTTAGCTCAAGCCCCACACCTGTGACAGATACTTCCAGTTAATGAAGTAGTACAAGATGAAGGACACCAGGAACACCATTGCCAGTACAAAAGTACCTGGAGCGGCAAACCCTGCAGAACCATAGGATTGCGCAGCGGCTGTTGGTGCGGTTGGCGGAATGGGAGTGAAGTTCGCACTGACAGTACCAGAACTCAACTTCTTGCCCCACAGCAGCGAACCAACGGTGATGTAGATGTAGATGGCACCACCCAGGATCGCCGAGATACCAGCAATACCGACCAGCCCCATCAACAGGTACGCCGCACCTGGCCATTCATACGCCATGGCAGATCCGTTGAAGGCCATATCCCAGTGGCGGCGCGAGACGCCCAGGGTGCCCGCACCCATCATCACCAGACAGAAGAAGTACATGGAGAAACCAAACAGGTAGGGCTGAATCTTGGCCAAGCCAGGATTGATCATTTCACGACGGAACAGCACAGGGATCAGGAAGTACGTCAATGCCATAAAGGACAGGGTTGTACCGACCACCACGGTGGCGTGGAAATGACCAGGAACATAGATCGTGTTGTGAATGATCATGTTCAGCTGTTCGGTACCCATCATCACGCCGGAGATGCCGCCGAGGAAACCAAAGCCGATGATGGAAATGAAGACACCAGACCAGACCGGATTGCTCCACGGTGCTTTGCGCAGCCACTCGAACAGACCGTTGTTGTAGCCCTTGGCACGTTGAGCAACCTCGATGGCACCGGGAATCGTCAGACCGTGGATCATGGAGGCCAGAACCGCGAAGTACATGAAGTAGCTGGTATTGACCACTTTCCACGCAGTACTCACACCGGGGTCAGCCAACAAGTGGTGCGCACTGGCGAGTTGCAGGAACAGGATGTAAAGCAGGAAAGCGCCGCGGCTCACGCGCTCGGACATGGGCTTTGCACCGAAGGCGATGGCCGCCACGGCATACCAGATGGAAATGTGTGCAGCAACGTTGATTTGCTGGGACGAGTGACCAAATGCCCACCAGATGGTGCGGTAAATCAGCGGATCCACATAGCTAATGATTCCAACCGACAGAAGGAAGGTTGGAATCAGGATGATGGCGCCGGACGCAATCGTGAAGACAGCGATGATGGCAGCCACAATAGCGCCGAAAGTCACCAGTGGCACAGAGCCCTGGTAGGTCTTTTCGCGCTTGGCAATCACCAGCGTGCCAAAGAAGATGAAGCATCCGATCAGGGCACCCACAGCGAACAGGATCAGGCCCAAGTAGAACGTAGGCGCGGCCATCATGGGAACATAGGACGTCATCATGACGCTGGAGCTCCCCTGGAAGACTGCAACGTTGTTCATTACGGCACCGATCAGCATCAACGCAAAAGCAGCCCAGGCGACTTTTGGTGTTGCGATGCGACAGCGTAATAGCGTTGATGAGCAGAAGTACAGAACGGCCATCTCGAAGAAGATGATCCAGAAAATCAGCATGTCAATGCCGTGCGCAGTGAGCACCATATAGAACGTGTCGGCAGCCAGCCAGTGAACGGTAGGCCAGCGCGTCAAAACGACGCCAATTGCCAGGATACCGCCGACCAGCAAGGCCACAACGGCCGTGACGGCGTTCACGATCATCAGCTTTTCAGCCTGAGACTCGAATTGAAGCCCGGAGCGTGGGCAGGTACGGTAAGTTGTCATTGTCATCTGCGCCACCTTATTTCACGTAAATGCGACTCACCATCGTGTGATGGTTAATTCCGCAGAACTCGTTGCAAACGACCGAATAGGTACCCGACTTATTCGGCGTAATCTTCACCACGTGCTCGTAGCCAGGCACAATCTGGATGTTGATATTCACGGGCTGAAGCGAGAAGCCGTGGTTGTAGTCCATGGAAGTCAGGTGCAAGCGATAAGTCTTGTCCTTTTCCAACTCGAGAATCGGCCAGAAGTTCCACAGCCGTGCTGTCAGGTACACATCTGCGCCGGCAGGCGGTGCTACCACGGGAATATTCTCAGCGGTCTCAGTACGGACCGTGTATTTGTCAACCATCGCCTGAGCCTTCTTGGAGAAGAGCTCTGGCGTGGTCTTGTAGGTCTCGGTGGACAGATTCTGCGATCCATAGATGTGCCAGCCAATCATCATGGCGAACATCGTTAGACACCAGATCAGTGCGATGGCAATCCAAGTGCCTTCGACACGGTCCAGCGGATGCTTCCACCACAGTCGTTCTGCGGGAGGCAATATTGCGCTCATATGCGTTTCTCCTAGGGTTTTTGTTGGGTGTTTACAAAGAAGTAACTGCTGCTTACTTGGCGAGCGGGACAGTCAGAATGTCAATCACACCCCAAAGGGAGTAAACGACCATGGGGATCAGCACACCAAGAAAGAGCAGCAAGAACGGGTTGTCAAGCAACTGCTGCATCATGGGCACGGGCTCATTGGGATCGTCAGCGGCATGCGATGAAGCATTGGTGTGTTTGGTTTGCGACATGTCGGTATCCTTAAGTGAAATTCCATCGTCAAAACGGCGTTCGACGCCTGCCCACACTGTAGACAGGTGGTCCTTAAATTAACTTAATGTGTCTTAAGAAATAGCGACTTCACCCCTGACTCGGGTGGCCTGCGCGCCCTGTTCCACCGCTAACGCCCGGAACCGAACACCGTGAGAAAAAATGCGAACAAAAAAAATGCCACACAAGGTGGCATCAGGGGGCGTAAAGAGCTATTCCCACTCAATAGTTGCGGGTGGTTTGCTGGAAACGTCATAGGTCACGCGGTTGATGCCACGCACTTCATTGATGATGCGGCCCGACACCTTCTTGAGCAAGGCATAGGGTAGCTCCGCCCAGTCGGCCGTCATGAAGTCGCTGGTCTGCACCGCGCGCAAGGCCACCACGTAGTCGTAGGTCCGTCCATCACCCATGACCCCCACGCTCTTGACCGGCAGGAACACCGTGAAGGCCTGGCTGGTCAGCTCATACCATGTCTTTCCCGTAGCTTCATCACGGAAGTTGCGCAGTTCTTCGATGAAGATGGCATCGGCCCGACGCAGCAGATCGGCATACTCCTTTTTGACCTCACCCAGAATGCGCACGCCCAGGCCCGGCCCGGGGAACGGATGGCGGTAAACCATGTCATGGGGCAGCCCCAATGCCTCACCGAGTTCGCGTACCTCGTCCTTGAACAACTCACGCAGCGGCTCCAGCAATTTCAAACCCAATTGCTCGGGCAATCCGCCTACATTGTGGTGGCTCTTGATGGTGACAGCCTTCTTGCTTTTTGCACCGCCCGACTCGATCACGTCGGGGTAAATCGTGCCCTGTGCCAACCACGCAACGTGGCGTGAATGGTCATTCTTGAGCTTACTGGCCTCGGATTTGAACACCTCCACAAACTCGCGTCCGATGATCTTGCGCTTGGCCTCAGGCTCGCTGACGCCAGCCAGGTGACCGAGAAACTGGTCACTGGCATCCACCCGCACCACCTTAGCATGCAGCTTGCCAACGAACATGTCCATCACCATGTCGCCTTCATTCAGACGCAAAAGACCGTGGTCGACAAAAACGCAGGTCAGCTGGTCGCCAATCGCGCGGTGAATCAGGGCAGCGGCCACCGACGAATCCACCCCTCCGGACAGGCCCAGGATCACTTCCTCGTCGCCCACCTGGGCACGGATGCGCTCCACGGCTTCCGCAATATAGTCCCCCATGACCCAGTCGGCACGGGCTCCGCAGATGTCCAGCACAAAGCGATTCAGAATGGCTGCGCCCTGGGTGGTGTGGGTTACCTCGGGGTGGAACTGCACCGCATAGAACTTGCGCTCTTCATCGGCCATGCCGGCGATGGGGCAACTGTCGGTGCTGGCCATGAGCTTGAAGCCGGGTGGCATTTGTGTCACGTTGTCGCCATGGCTCATCCACACATGCAACATGCCATGCCCTTCGGCCGTGGTGTAGTCTGCAATACCATCAAACAGCCTGGTGTGTCCGCGTGCGCGCAGTTCAGCATAGCCAAATTCACGTTTGTGACCACCCTCGACCTTACCCCCCAGTGCCTCGGCGATGGCGTACATGCCAAAACAGATGCCTAGTACCGGCACACCCAACTCAAACACCGCCTTGGGCGCGCGCAGGGTTTCGTCTTCCCACAGGCTGGCGTGGCTACCCGACAGGATGACGCCCTTCAGTTGTCCGTTGGCGGCATAGTCGCGCACCCATTGGTCGCTCACGTCGCAGGGATGGACTTCGCAAAACACGTGGGCTTCCCGTACACGCCGCGCTATGAGTTGTGTGACCTGCGAGCCAAAATCAAGGATAAGAATGCGTTCGTGTGTCATGGGTTTCAAGCCGAAGAAATGCCAGTCGCAAGGGCGCGCTGGCGTTGGAAATGCCAGACCGCAAGGCCCAGGGCAGTGAATTGGATCAGGCCGCCCACAAAGAATGGGAGGCCCAGGCGCATGTCACCCCGAGGTGCATGCGAAACCAGCGCCAGCATGCCCGCACCGGCCACCGGAGCCAGTACCGCCATCATGCTGTTCAATGAGGACACGGCACCCAAGGTGCGGCCCTGGATTTTTTCGTCCGCAGCACTGGACACCATGCTCTGCAGTGTCGAGCCGGTAGCGGCGGATGGCATATTGAGCACGATGATCAATAAGAGCATCCAGGATTCTGTCGCCAATCCATATGCCAGGTAGGCCAAGGTGGCGCTGCACAGGCCAATCACTGCCAGTCGTTGTGGGGAAATGCGCTTGAGAATGTGTTTGAGCAACACACCCTGCATCAGTACACTGACGACGCCAACCACCATCAGGGACCACCCCGTTTCCCGCGGCCCCCAGCCGAATTTGAAGGTGGTGTAGAGCACCCAGGTGGAATGCAACATGAATTGTGCAAGCGTGCTGAGCGCAATCACGGCAACCAATGGACCAACGCCCCGCAGATCAATCAAGCCCCGCAAAGCGGAGACCGGATTGGCTTTGCGCCATTCAAACGGTGTGTGTCGATCCTTGGGCAGGCTTTCTGGCAAAACAAAGTACCCGTAGATCCAGTTCAGAACAGCCAGGGAGCCAGAGGCAATAAAGGGAAGGCGCAAATCCAGGTCACCCAGAATACCTCCAAGTGCCGGCCCCAGGATGAACCCAAGGCCCATCATTGCCCCCAGCAATCCGAAGCGGCGGGCTCGATCGGAAGCGGGCGTGATGTCAGCCACGTACGCGTTGGCCACGGCGATATTGGCCTGCATACCGCCACCGATCAGACGCACCAAAACCAGCATCCACAGACTGGTGGCCGCTGCCGTCATGAAAAAATTGAATGCCAGGCCCGAGAAACCGATCAGAAGAACCGGTCTGCGCCCAAAGCGGTCTGACAAGGCGCCCAAAATGGGCGAACCAAAGAAGTTGGCAATCCCAAACGCAAACGCGACAGCGCCAAACCAGAAAGCCTGGTCCGCCTGGGAATGTGTGAACTGCCCCACCAGATGCGGCAACACCGGAATCATCAGGCCGATCGACATCATGTCGATCAGCACCGCGACCATGATGAAACGCATCGCGGCGGGACGGCCCAGGGCCGACGCGCCTGGTGTGTCAGTCGGCACGGTAGTTGGGAGCTTCTTTGGTGATCTGCACGTCGTGCACGTGGCTTTCGCGGATACCGGCCGTGGTGATCTCCACAAACTCGGCCTTGTTCTGCATGTCTTCAATCGTCGGGCAACCGCAGTAGCCCATGCTGGCGCGAATGCCGCCGGCCATCTGGTAGACGATGGAGACCATTGAGCCCTTGTAAGGCACACGGCCTTCAATGCCTTCTGGCACCAGTTTGTCGGCATTGGGGTTGCCCGTGCTGGACTCCTGGAAGTAGCGGTCCGCGCTGCCCTGCTGCATGGCGCCAATGGAGCCCATGCCGCGGTAGCTCTTGTAGCTGCGACCCTGGAACAGGATTACCTCGCCGGGGGCCTCTTCGGTCCCGGCAAACATGCCACCCATCATCACCGAGCTGGCGCCGGCGGCCAGTGCCTTGGCAATGTCGCCGCTGTAGCGGATGCCACCGTCAGCAATCAGTGGAATGCCGGTGCCCTTGAGCGCGGTCGCCACGCTGTCAATGGCCATGATTTGCGGTACACCGACACCAGCCACGATGCGGGTGGTGCAGATGGAGCCGGGGCCGATTCCCACTTTCACCGCATCGGCACCCGCCTCTGCCAGCGCCAGGGCGGCCGCACCGGTGGCAATATTGCCGCCGATCACATCCACCTGCGGATAGTGCTTTTTAACCCAACGCACACGTTCGATCACGCCGTGGCTGTGGCCGTGGGCCGTATCCACCACGATGGCATCCACTCCGGCACGAACCAGGGCCTCGACCCGCTCTTCGGTGCCCTCGCCCACACCAACGGCAGCTCCCACGCGGAGCTTGCCCTGGGCGTCCCGCGCAGCGTTGGGGAAACTCGTCTGTTTGGTGATGTCCTTCACGGTGATCAGACCCTTGAGCTCAAATGCATCATTGACCACCAGCAGGCGTTCAATCTTGTATTGGTTCAGCAGCACCTTGGCCTGGCTAATGGTGGTGCCGTCGGGCACTGTCACCAACTTTTCCTTGGGCGTCATGATCTGGCTGACTGGCAGGTCGTAACGGGTCTCGAACCGCAGGTCACGGCCGGTCACAATGCCGACGACCTTGCCGCCATCACACACCGGAAAGCCGGAAACCCCCAGTTGCTCGGACAAATTCATGACCTGGCGCACGGTGTGGCTGGGTGTAATCACCACCGGGTCGCGCAAAACGCCGGATTCGTAACGCTTGACCTTGGCAACCTGTGCTGCCTGTTCAGCCGCAGTCAGGTTTTTGTGGACGATGCCGATTCCGCCCTCTTGCGCAATGGCAATGGCCAGCCGCGCTTCTGTCACCGTATCCATGGCGGCAGAGACCAAGGGCAGGTTCAGGGCGATATTGCGGGAAAACCGGGTGGCGAGGGAAGTGTCCTTGGGCAGGACCTGGGAGTAGGCGGGAACCAACAACACGTCGTCGAAGGTTAGTGCTTTGCCGAGGAGGCGCATGTCAAAGCTCCAAATGACGAAATTGTACCCGTGGCGGAGGCGATCGGAATCCGCCCACCCCGACCGGTCGGTGGAAATTCACTGCCGTTCGTTCAGAATTTCCCGCTTCCGCAGGCCATGAAAGCTACACTTTGGGCATGAAAATGACTCACCTACTCCTGATGGCGGCTTTGGCTGGACTTGGCGGTGCGGCTTCGGCCCAGTGGCAATGGATCGACAAGGACGGTCACAAGGTGTTCAGTGACCGTGCCCCACCGACGGAAATTCCGGATAAAAACATTCTCAAGCGCCCAGGTAACCGTGTGCCCATGGCGGCGGCATCAGATGCCGTTGTGACGGGTGATGCTCCTGCGGCCATTGCGTCTGGTCCCCTACCGGTCAAACAACCGGGTGGCTTGGACAAGGAATTGGAGGCCAAAAAGAAGCAAGCCCAGGAAGCAGAAGCCGCCAAGCGCAAAGCTGCAGAGGAAGAAATGACCAAGGCGAAAATCGAAAACTGTGCACGCGCCAAAACAGCAAAAACCACATTTGAATCGGGTGTCCGCATCGGCCGCACCAACGCTGCCGGAGAGAGAGAAATCATGGACGACACCGCACGCGCCCAGGAACTCAAGCGCATTGACGGCATCATCGCCCGGGACTGCCGATAGCTAGTACCCAGCCTTTGCGCCGGCTCGCCGTTTGGCAAACAGGCCGGCTGCTTTCTTTGCGCCCTGGCTTGCAAAGCGTTCGCGCCGGGCCACCTTCGGGTCCACGGTCAACGGGCGACAAATCTCCAGTCGGTCCTGGTCGCGCAAGACATGGGCTGGCGTCACACGCCGTCCCCAAACGCCCAAACCCACCGGGTTCTCCGCATTGGTCATGACTTGAGCCAGCAAACCACAGGCCTGTAATGCCTGCGCCACGGTACATCCGTCCTCGACGACCAGCGGCAACTCCACCACTTCGCGGGCACGCGGCGAATGCACCACGATGATGGACATGCTCGTCAAGTCAATCCCCATAGACCTGCTGGGCGCGCTTGACAAAGGCATCCACCATGCTGGCAGCGATCTTGTCGAACACCGGCCCCACCAGCTTGCTCAGGGTCGGACTGTCAAACCCGTAGTTGAGCGTCAACTCCACCTTGCAGGCCCGTTGCGATCCGTCGCCCAGGGTCACAAAATTCCACTGCCCGTCCAGGTGGGAAAACGGGCCATTCAGCAATTGCATGCCGACCTGGCTGTCGGGTATGTGGGTATTGCGCGTGCTGAATGTCTGGCGCACCCCACTGAAGGCAATGCCCAATTCCGCCGTCATGCCGTCGTCATGTTCTTCCACCACCCGAGCGTGCTCGCACCAGGGCAGGAACTCGGCGTACCGGTTCACATCGGTTACCAGCACGTACATCTCGCGCGGGCTGTACCAGATCAAAACGGACTTGTGTACGGTTTTCATAGAATGGAGGTCTGCGCGGGATTGTAGACAAGCCCTGGAGCACATCTTCTTTTCCCGACTGTCATCCCCATTTGAGTCCCATGGCCAAAAAACCCGCTATCAATACCCGCATCGCCGACAACAAGAAAGCCGCGTTCAACTACTTCTTTGAAGAGCGCTTTGAGGCGGGTCTGGTGCTGGAAGGGTGGGAAGTCAAATCCCTGCGCGAAGGCAAGGTCCAGCTCACGGACGGCTACGTGGTGATCCGCGGCGGCGAGCTGTTCATCATCGGCTTGCAGATCAATCCGTTGCACACGGCCTCCAGCCATGTGAATCCTGACAGTGTACGGACCAAGAAGCTCTTGATGCACAAGGAGCAGATCCAGCGTCTGATTGGCAAGGTCGAACAAAAGGGCTACACCCTGGTGCCCATCAACCTGCACTGGAAAGACGGCAAGGTCAAATGCGAACTGGCCCTGGCCAAGGGCAAGGCGGAGCACGACAAACGCGACACGATCAAGGACCGTGAAGGCAAGCGCGAAGTCGAGCGGGCCATGAAAAACCGCAGCCGCTGACCTATATTTTTCGGCCCCGGGAATAAACGGGGGGCGCCGGACGTTCATCCAGTTGCAGAGCCTTTTTCTGCGCATTGCACTACCGGAGACTCCCATGAAATTCCTTGCCCTGGCTACCCTCACCGCTGCCCTTCTGGGTGGTTGCGCATCCATGAACGACATGGCCCCCGCCAAATTGGCCGATGGCGTGCTGGCCGGCCCCAATGGCATGACGCTGTACACCTTTGACCCGGATCCCCAGGGTGGCGGCAAATCGGTCTGTAACGGCCCTTGCGCGACCAATTGGCCGCCCCTGATGGCTGCCGACTCCGACAAGGCCAGTGGCGACTACTCCGTGGTCACCCGTGACGATGGCAAAAAACAGTGGGCACTGAAGGGCAAACCCCTGTACTACTGGGTCAAGGACACCAAGCCGGGCGACAAGACCGGAGACGGCGTGCTGAGCAAGTGGCATGTTGCAAAGCCCTGATAGTTGCCGGTAGGTGATTGCGCCTACCATGCGCCCATGGACCGCTCGGACCTCGTTTCCCAGATACCCGGATTGCGCCGCTACGCGCGCGCGCTGACCGGCAACGCCTGGGCGGCCGACGATCTGGTGCAGGACACACTGGAGCGCGCCTGCTCCAAGTGGCGACTATGGACGGTCGGTAGCGACCTGCGGGCTTGGCTGTTCACCCTGATGCACAACCTGTTTGTCAGCGACGTGCGCCGCGCGCTGCGCCGCCAGCCAGACGGCGGCATGGTGGATGTGGACGAGGTGGCACATACCCTGGGCGGACCCGACGACGCCACGGCACTGGGCCTGGACCTGCAACGCTGCCTGATGCAGTTGCCGCTGGAGCAGCGCACGGTCCTGCTGCTGGTGTGCCTGGAGGATATGTCCTACGAAGACGTGGCCCGTGTAACCGGTGCGCCCATGGGTACCGTGATGTCGCGCTTGTCAAGGGCGCGCAGCCGCCTGCAACAACTGCTGGACGCCCCCGCCAGCGCCACTCCCATGCTGCGGCGCCTGAAGTGACTTATTCGGTGAATGCCATGAACGCCCCTTCCCCCCCTCCCCTCACCGAAGCCGAGCTGCATGCCCTGGTAGATGGTCAGCACTCAACCCAGGATCGTGCCGAGCTGGATGTGCGGCTGGCCCAGGACCCGGTGGCCCAAGCCACCGTGGCCCGCTGGACGGAGCAACGCGAGCGCCTGCGCGGCCTGCACGCACGGGTTCTGGACGAGCCCGTTCCTGCGACGCTGCTGGCCGCCGCGCGACAGACCGCCGGTGCGCACCAGCGGATTCAGCAATGGTGGAAGCTGGGTGGCATGGCGGCCAGTGTGGTATTGGCCTTTGGTGGCGGCTGGATGGGCAACTCGGTCTGGCAATCGAAAAGTACTCTGCAGGTGGTGCGCCAGGCACCCTCCGCCGAGTTTGTGCGCCAGGCACGCTTTGCCCATGCGGTGTATTCCCCGGAAAAGCGCCATCCGGTTGAAGTGGCCGCCGCCGAGCGCGAGCATCTGGTGCAATGGCTGTCCAAACGGGTCGGCAGGCCCCTGAAATTGCCGGACTTGCAGCCACAGGGCTACGAGCTGGTGGGCGGCCGCCTGTTGCCGGGGGATAGCGGCGCCCGTGCCCAGTTCATGTTCCAGAACGCTGCCGGAGTCCGGATAACCCTGTACCTGGGCGCCATGGACGACCAAAAAGGCGGCGCCCCGCAGGAAACAGCCTTCCGCTTTGCCGCAGACGGCGGCGTCCCCAGTTTCTACTGGACCGACCAGGGGTTTGGCTATGCCCTGTCCGGTCCGCTGGAGCGCAATGCGCTGATGCAACTGGCCGAAACGGTATACCGCCAGTTGTAGGGAGCTTCCTTAAGCCAGTGCGCGCAACGGGTGCGCCTCGGCGCTCCATGGGCTGACGAAGAACGGCGCCACCATTTCTGGCGTCACATCTTCGATGCGCGCCGGGTTCCAGGCCGGTTTGAAGTCCTTGTCCACCGCCAGGGCGCGGATGCCCTCCACGGTTTCGCTGGCAGCGCCGGAGCGCTCCAGATGCGCGGTGTAAAAACAGTGCTGCACCAGGTCGCGCTCCATGCGCAGATCATCGGCCAGCGACATGCTGCGCGCGCGGCGGATCTGCTCCAGCACCACGTGCAGCATCAGCGGACTGCGATGGCGCAGCGTTGCCGCCACCGCGCGCGCGGGCTTGGTGCCCTGGCCTTCCAGCGCCGCCACGATGGCCGCGATGCTGCCCAGGCCGAAAGCACCAAGCAGTTTTTCATCAAAATGCTCTTCTGCCCTCGTGGATTGTGCGTTAGCAGCTACTATATTGATAGCAATCCAATCCTGGAGAGCGGCCACAGAGCCCTGCGTCTGCAAGGCATCCCACAGTGCCGGCAGGCTATTGGCCGGCACACACACGTCCGCCAAGCCCCACGCCACCGCCTGATCACCGCCAATGGTATTGCCGGTCAGGGCCAGGTACTCACCCACGTGGCCCGGGCAACGGCTGAGGAAATAGCCTCCGCCCACGTCGGGGAAGAGGCCAATACCGGTCTCCGGCATGGCCATCTTGGTGTGCTCCGTCACGATGCGTAGGCTGGCGCCCTGGCTGATGCCCATGCCACCGCCCATGACGATGCCGTCCATGAACGCGATATACGGCTTCGGGTAGTTGTGAATCAGATGGTTGAGGGTGTATTCCTCGGTGAAGAAGGCTTCCAGCGCCGGATCGTTGGCCAGTGCAGCCTGGTGGAAGAAGCGGATATCCCCGCCGGCGCAGAAACCGCCAAACAGGGCTTCGGGGCTACCGGGGCGACCGATCTTGTTGCTGCCACGAATGGCCACTGCCAACACGGCCGGATCATCCCGCCAGGCCTGCAGGGTTGCCAGCAGTGCCTGCACCATGGGCAGAGACAGGGCGTTGAGCGCCTTGGGGCGGTTCAGCGTGATGAGTCCAATGCCGCCCGAGACGGCGGTCTGCACTTCGGCAATGCTTGTGTTCATATGGGGGTATTCCTTTGTTTCCAGCCCAGCAGCTCATTGGCTACTAGGGCACCTATAACGAGTGTTCCGCCCACCAGCACGGTCTGGCCGGGCTCCTCGCCCGCCCCAACCCACGCGAGCAGAATGCCGAACACCACCTCCAGCAGGGCTAGCAATGATATTTCGGGCGCTTTCAGAATGCGGGCGCACATGACCGACAGCACGCAGGGGATGGCGAGCTGGAACACGCCCAGAAAACCCAGCAACCCCAGATCATGGGCCGTGGCCTGAAACGGAAATGCCAGCGGCAATGTGACCAGGCAACTGATGACGGCACCAACAAAAACGGCCGGAACCAGGTCCACGTCATGCCCCTTGGCATGGGAATTCTGGGTGACTGTCCAGTTGGTGGCTCCGGCAATCGGCACGCACAGCGCCACCAGGGTGCCAACCAGTTGCCCACCTTGCACCTGCGAGCCATACATGTAGGCAATGCCGGCACCGGCAACCGCGATGGCGGTCCAGGTGCGGGCGGGAATACGGTGGCCGATGAAGATGCGGGCAATCAGAGCCGTCATCAGCGGGCCAAGAGACATGGTGACCAGCACATTGCCAACACTGGTCAATGTGAGCGCCACCATGTAGGCGGTGAACATCACACTCCAGCACACGCCGGAGAGCCAGAAGGCCGCCCCCGCGTGGCGCATGTCGGCAAAAACCCGCCGCCCCCGCAGCAGCGGCAACAGTGCCAGCAGGGACAGCGCGGTAAAGAAGGCCCGCCAGAACGTGACCTCAAAGCTGCGGGCCGCGTCCAGATGGCGTGTGACGACACCGGCGGTAGACCACATCAGGGCCACCGCCACCATCAGTCCAACCGCGCGGTTGTGGGTAAGCGTCATCCAGCTTGTAACCGGCAAAACCCGGCTCAGGAAATCAATCCCTCGAAGCGCGTTTGCGCTCGTGCTCTTTCAGGTGACGCTTGCGCAAGCGGATCGACTTGGGCGTGATTTCAACCAGCTCGTCGTCCTCAATGAATTCCACACCGTATTCCAGCGTGCATTCAATCGGCGGCGTGATCTTGATTGCATCTTCCTTGCCAGACACACGGAAGTTGGTCAGCTGCTTGGTGCGGGTGGCGTTGACCACCAGATCGTTGTCCCGGCTGTGGATACCGACGATCATGCCTTCGTACACGGGGTCGTTGGCGCGCACGAACATGCGGCCACGGTCGTCCAGCTTGCCCAGGGCGTAGGTGAAGATTTCGCCATCGTCCATGGAGATCAGAACGCCGTTCTTGCGGCCACCGATGTCACCCTTGTGTGGCTCGTAGCTGTCAAAGATATTGGAAATCAGGCCGGAACCGCGGGTCAGGTTCAGGAATTCGTTAGAGAAACCAATCAGCCCACGCGCCGGAATGCGGTATTCCAGGCGCACACGGCCACGGCCGTCCGGCTCCATGTTCACCAGCTCGCCCTTGCGCTCGCCCAAGGCTTGCATCACGCCACCCTGGTGCTGCTCTTCGATGTCGGCCGTCACCAGCTCGATAGGTTCGTGCTTTTCGCCGTTGACGTCGCGGAACACCACGCGCGGTTTGCTGACGGCCAGCTCATAGCCTTCACGGCGCATGTTTTCCAGCAGGATGGTCAGGTGCAGTTCGCCGCGACCCATGACTTCGAAGATACCTTCTTCGTCGGTCTCATTGACGCGCAACGCCACGTTGTGTTGCAGTTCCTTTTGCAGGCGGTCCCAGATCTGGCGGCTGGTCACATACTTGCCTTCACGACCGGCCAACGGGCTGGTGTTGACGCAGAAGTTCATGGTCAGGGTGGGTTCGTCCACCTTGAGCATGGGCAGGGGTGCCGGGTTGGTCGGGTCGGTGATGGTGACGCCAATGCCGATATCCGCAATGCCGTTGATCAGCACGATTTCGCCGGGACCGGCTTCCGTGGCCTGCACACGCTCCAGACCCTGGAAGGTCAGAACCTGGTTGACACGGCCCTTGACGGGCTTGCCGTCGGGGCCTTCCATGACCACCACATCCATCATGGGCTTGATCGTGCCCTGGCTGATGCGGCCCACGCCGATGCGTCCGACGAAGGTCGAGAAATCGAGCGCTGAGATCTGCAATTGCAGCGGCGCGGCCGGGTCACCCTTTTGGGCCGGCACGTGCTTCAGAATGGTATTGAACAGGGCCGACATGTCGGGCCCCCACTGCTCGCCCTGACCACCCTCTTCCAGTGACGACCAGCCGTTGATGCCGGAGGCGTAGACCACGGGAAAATCCAGTTGCTCGTCGGTTGCGCCGAGCTTGTCAAACAGGTCGAACGCGGCATTGACCACGTAGTCGGGGCGCGAACCGGGCTTGTCGACCTTGTTCACCACCAGAATGGGTTTCAGGCCCAGGGCCAGCGCCTTTTTGGTCACGAAGCGGGTCTGGGGCATGGGGCCCTCTTGTGCGTCGATGAGCAGCACCACGCCGTCTACCATGGAGAGTGCGCGCTCTACTTCGCCACCGAAGTCCGCGTGTCCAGGGGTGTCAACGATATTGATGTGCGTGCCTTCCCAGGTCACGGCGCAGTTTTTGGCCAGAATCGTGATGCCACGCTCTTTTTCAATGGCGTTGTTGTCCATCACCGTGTCGACCACTTTTTCGTGCTCGGCAAAGGTGCCAGACTGGCGCAGCAATTGGTCAACCATGGTGGTTTTGCCGTGGTCGACGTGGGCGATGATCGCGATGTTGCGGATTTGTTTACTGCTCATGGTTCACTTTCTCTCTTGAATCTGTTGTGCCAGACGCGCATGCGTTCAGGCTGCTTCCTGTTTCCATGCCTGCTGGGCCTGAGACTGTGCAATCTCCAGCGGGCTCAGCAAGCGCCCCGGTATCAGTTCTCCCGCCTTGGTGTGGGCGGAGCCCAGCAAGGCGTATGGCTGCGCTCCGTACACGGCCACGGCATCCATATCCGGCCAGCTTCCCCGGCGGCGCATGCCGCTCAGAAACCGTCCGGCATTCTCGCTGTCCAGCATGACAGGGGTGTGGCGCTCCAGCAGCGCGTCCACCGGCAGCAGGCAGGCCAGGCGTTCTTCCTCGGTCATGGCTTCAAGAGCCTCCAGCGTGACGCACTGTGCCACGATGAAACCGCCCGTTGCCGTTCTGCGCAGGGCGGTCAAATGCGCACCACAACCCAAGGCCAGACCGATGTCTTCGCCCAGCGTACGGATGTACGTGCCCTTACTGCATTTTACTATCAAATTGATAGCTAGCTGCGCAGTATCCACGAGGGCTAGCTCCGCATTCAATGCATGGATGGTGACCGCACGCGGCGTCCGCTCCACTTCCACCCCGGCCCTGGCGTATTCGTACAGCGCCTTGCCATCTTTCTTCAGCGCACTGTGCATGGGCGGTGTCTGCAGGATGGGCCCGGTAAACCGGGGCAGCACATTGGCGACATCCTGCTCCGTTACCTGCACGGGGCGCACTTCAATCACATCACCTTCGGCATCACCGGTGCTGGTGCGCGTTCCCAGCAGCGCCGTCGCCGCGTATTCCTTGTCGGCCTCCAGTTGCATCTGGCTGAACTTGGTGGCGGCACCAAAGCACAGCGGCAGCACACCGGTGGCCAGCGGGTCCAGCGTGCCGGTGTGGCCGGCCTTTTCGGCCCGCAACAGCCATTTCACCTTCTGCAAGGCGTCGTTGCTCGACCAGCCCAATGGCTTGTCCAGCAGCAGCACCCCATGCACGGGGCGCCGAGGCACCCTCGCAGGACGTGGCCCCCCACGTTCGCCCGCTGCGCGTGGCTCTCTGCCCCCCAAGGGGGCCATCGCACCTTGGGGCGGCCCGGCGGTGCTCATGGCTATTCAGTCTGCTCGTTCTTGGAGCGCGAGGCCACTGCCTGCGCAATCAAGGCATTCATGTCCGCCGCCCTCTCGGTGGTGCGGTCAAACAGGAAATGCAACGTGGGCACGGTGTGAATGTGCAAACGCTTGAACAACCCGGCCCGCAGGAAACCGGCGGCCTGGTTCAGGCCCTCGGCCGTCTCCACCGGGTCGCCCTTGAGCAGGCTGAAGAACACCTTGGCGTGCGCATAGTCCGGCGTCACCTCCACGGCCTGGATGGTGACCATCCCGACCCGCGGGTCTTTCAACTCGCGCGCGATCAGCTCGGTCAGATCGCGCTGGATCTGATCGGCCACGCGGAAGCCGCGGTTCGGAGTGGATGATTTTTTGCGCGCCATGGATGCGTCCGATTACAGCGTACGGGCGATTTCGCGGATTTCGAAGAACTCCAGCGCGTCGCCTTCCTGGATGTCGTTGTAGTTCTTGATCGTCAAGCCGCACTCGAAGTTCTCCTTGACTTCCTTGGCATCGTCCTTGAAGCGCTTGAGCGAGTCCAGTTCGCCGGTGTAGATGACCACGTTGCCACGCAGCAAACGCAGCTTGGCGGTGCGGCGCACCACACCCGAGGTAACCATACAGCCACCGATGGAACCGATCTTGCTGACCTTGAGCACCTGGCGAATTTCGGCGGTACCAATGACTTCTTCCTTCTTGTCGGGAGTCAGCATGCCGGACATGGCCAGCTTGAGGTCGTCCACGGCGTCATAGATGATGTCGTAGTAGCGGATGTCAATGCCATTGTTCTCGGCCAGCTTGCGCGCGCCGGCATCGGCACGCGTGTTGAAGCCGATGATCACGGCCTTGGCGGCTATCGCCAGATTGACGTCCGACTCGCTGATCGCGCCCACGGCGGTGTACACCATTTGTACCTTGATTTCGTCGTTGGAGAGCTTGAGCAACGAGGTGCTCAGCGCTTCCTGCGAACCTTGCACGTCAGCCTTGACGATGATGGGCAGCATCTTGACCTCGCCGGCCGAAATGTCGGTGAACATGTTCTCCAGCTTGGCGGCTTGTTGCTTGGCCAGCTTGGTGTTGCGGAACTTGCCAGCGCGGTAGGTAGCGATCTCGCGCGCCCGGCGTTCGTCGGCTAGGACCATGAATTCGTCGCCGGCCTGCGGCACTTCGGTCAGACCCTGAATTTCGACTGGAATCGATGGGCCGGCCGTCTTGATCGGCTTGCCGTTTTCGTCCAGCATGGCGCGTACGCGGCCATAGGTCTGGCCTGCCAGCACCACGTCGCCGGTCTTGAGCGTGCCGGATTGCACCAGGATGGTGGCAACCGGACCACGGCCCTTGTCCAGACGGGCTTCGATCACCAGGCCCTTGGCCATGGCATCCACCGGAGCCTTGAGTTCCAGCACTTCGGCCTGTAGCAACACCTGCTCCAGCAGTTCGTCAATACCCATGCCGGTCTTGGAGGACACGGACACGAACGGGGATTCACCGCCGTACTCTTCCGGCACCACCTCTTCAACCACGAGTTCCTGCTTGACGCGCTCGGGGTTGGCATCGGGTTTGTCCGACTTGGTGATGGCCACCACGATAGGAACACCAGCCGCCTTGGCGTGCTTGATGGCTTCCTTGGTCTGGGGCATGACACCGTCGTCGGCGGCACACACCAGAATCACGATATCGGTCGCATTGGCACCGCGGGCACGCATGGCCGAGAAGGCCTCGTGACCGGGGGTATCCAGGAACGACACCATACCGCGGGGGGTTTCCACGTGGTAGGCACCAATATGCTGGGTAATGCCGCCGGCTTCGCCGGATGCCACCTTGGCGCGACGAATGTAATCCAGCAAAGAGGTCTTGCCGTGGTCAACGTGACCCATGACGGTCACAACCGGAGCACGCGGCATCGCGTCAGCATGCTGCTGTTGCACTTCGTCATCGGTGAAGGCTTCAGCATCGTCCAGCGCAGCAATCACCGCCTTGTGGCCCATTTCTTCCACCACGATCATGGCGGTGTCCTGGTCCAGCGGCTGGTTGATGGTGACCATCTGGCCCAGCTTCATCAGGTGCTTGATGACCTCGGATGCCTTGACGGCCATCTTGTGGGCCAATTCGGCCACGGTAATGGTTTCCGGCACATGCACTTCCAGCACGCGTGCTTCCACCGGCGCAGACACCTGGTGGTGATCACGATCGCGGTCATTGCTGCCACGGCGACCACGGGGGCCAGCGCGCCAGTTGGTGGAGCGCCCTGCGCCCGCACCGGTATCACCACGGGTGGGGATCGCCTTTTTCTTGGCTGGATCACCCGCCCAGCTGCTGGAGAGTTTGGCAGACTTGACTTCCTTGCCTGCTCCGCCGGGAGCGTTGGCAGGGCCACCGGCTGCGGCGGGTTTGGCCGGCTTGGCCACCACCGCGCCCGCTGCGGGCTTGTGCAAAGTGCCTTTCATACCGGCTTTTGCATCAACCGCTGCCGGGGCCTTGGGGGCCTCGGGCTTGTGGGCTACCAGAACACGCTTTGGGGCGGACATCATCGAGCGAATCGCGGCAGCCTCGGCCTCGGCCTTGCGACGACGATCATTGAGGTCCACTGCGCGGGCCGCTTCTTCATCGGAACGGGCTTTGGATTCAGCAGCGGCTTTTTCACGCATTTCAGTTTGGGCTGCAGCGCGCGCGACAGCTGCTTCGGCGGCCTCGGCGCTCGCTTCAGTCTTGCTCGCCGTGGCCTGAGTTTTCTTTGCCTGTTCGGCAGCGGCATAGCTTGCAGCACGCTCCTCAGCCTCGCGATGGCGTTGCTCGTCCGCTTCACGCTGGCGCCGCTTCTCCACCAACTCTTCTTCCTGGCGGCGGATCAGCTCGGCCTGGCGGCGGGCTTCCTCTTCACGGCGCGCCAGCTCTGCATTGTCGATCAGCGGCGCGGCAGGCGCGGCCACCGTCGCTTCTTGCTCAATGCTTTCAGGTGCGACCACCACATCGTCATCGCGTCGTACGAACGTGCGCTTCTTGCGCACTTCCACCTGAATGGTGCGTGCCTTGCCCGTGGCATCCGCTTGCTTGATCTCCGTGGTCTGCTTCTTGACCAAGGTGATTTTTTTGCGGTCAGGGCTCACTGTTCCGTGGCTGCTCTGCAGAAAATTCAGCAAGCTGTGCTTATCGGAATCAGTCAGCACATCGGAGGCGGCCGATTTGGCAACCCCGGCCGACTTCAGCTGCTCAAGCAGCGTGTCAGTGGATTTTTTGAGTTCATTTGCAAACTCGGCGACGGTCGTACTAGACATTTGTTGTGTAACCTTTGGCGGCGGCCCAACCACCCCTAGGGTAGTTGTTGGCCTTTACTGAAACTTTATTTACATAACCATTACTCTTGAGAAGCGGCTTCATCGGTAAACCAATGTTCGCGCGCCTTCATGATCAGGGTCTTGGCCTCGTCCGCAGACTGGCCGGTAATATCCGTGAGCTCGTCAACCGCCAAGTCGGCCAGATCGTCGAGTGTGTGCACGCCGCCGTCGGCCAACTTGCCAATCAGCTCAGGCGTCAGACCTTCCAGGTCGCGTAGGTCCTGTGACACTTCTTCCACACTTTCCTCGTGTGCAATTTCCATGGTCAGCAAGGCGTTCTTGGCACGGGTGCGCAGTTCGGTCACGGTCTCTTCGTCGAAGCTTTCGATCTCCAGCATTTCCTGCAGCGGCACATAGGCCACTTCTTCGAGGCTGGTGAAGCCCTCGGCAATCAGGATGTCAGCGATTTCTTCGTCCACATCGAGCTTTTCCATGAACAGCTTGCGGCCAGAATCGGTTTCATTTGCCTGCTTCTGGGCCGACTCGGCGGCATCCAGAATGTTGATGCGCCAGCCCGTCAACTCGGACGCTAGGCGCACGTTCTGGCCACCGCGACCGATGGCAATTGCCAGATTTTCTTCGTCCACCACCACGTCCATGGCGTGGCGCTCTTCGTCCACCACGATGCTGGAAACGTTGGCAGGGGCCAGGGCTCCGATCACGAACTGCGCCGGATCTTCACTCCACAGCACGATGTCCACACGCTCGCCAGCCAGTTCATTGGTCACACCGTTGACACGGGTACCACGCACGCCGACACAGGTGCCAATGGGGTCGACGCGCTTGTCGTGCGACAAAACAGCTATCTTGGCGCGCGAACCGGGGTCGCGGGCGCAGGATTTGATCTCCAGCAGACCCTGCTCAATCTCCGGCACTTCCTGGCGAAACAACTCAATCATGAATTCAGGGGCGGAGCGGGACAAAACGATGGGCGCACCACGTAGCGTCAGGTCCACTTCCATGATCATGGCGCGCACGCGGTCACCGGTACGCAAATTTTCCTTGGGGATCATTTCACTGCGTCGCAGACGGCCTTCGACACGACCGCTCTCGACGATCATGTCACCCTTATCCATGCGCTTGACGGTGCCAACAAAGATCTTTTCGCCGCGGGACATGAAGTCGTTGAGCAACATTTCGCGCTCAGCATCGCGGATCTTCTGCAAAATCACCTGCTTGGCAGCCATGGCGCCAATACGACCGATTGGCACGGAAGGAACGGACTCTTCAATGTGCTCATCGACTTCGATGTCGGGAATTTGTTCCTTGGCTTCGAACAGCAGGATTTCCTGATCCGGCAGTTGCAGACCGGCTTCATCGGGAACCACATGCCAGCGGCGGAAGGTTTCGTAGTTGCCGCTATCGCGGTCCAAGGCGACACGAATGTCCACATCGCCGGGATACAGCTTTTTGGTCGCTTGGGCCAGGGCCGCTTCCACGGCTCCCAACACCACATCACGTTCCACGTTCTTTTCACGTGAAATTGCTTCAACCAGCATCAACAGTTCGCGATTCATGCCATGACTCTCCTGAACACTCGAATTAACCAATACCAAACCAAAACCCGGACAACAGACCTTCAAGAGGCCTGCCACCCACGTATCACTCTGCGTCGCCAGCGGCGCCGCGCCCCTTGAAATTCACAATCGGCGCCAATCGCGCCTCGCGCAGTTCATCCAGGGCGAACCCCAGCGCCTGCAACGGTGGCGACACCCGTTTCTTGCTGACCTTTTGCCCGGGCTTGACTGCCGGTGCATCGCTCCAGACGATTTGCCAGCCCGCTGCACCATCGGCACCCTCTACTTTTTCCAGCGTGCCCCTGAACTTCTTGCGATTGGCGTGCACCTGCCCGCCCGCCGCAGCCCCCATGGGTGCCTTCAGCGTCACATCGATCACATGACCGACAAAGCGCTCAAAATCCAGTGCATGCCGCAAGGGACGGTCAATGCCGGGTGAAGAAATTTCAAGCCGCTTGTATTCGATACCATCCACTTCCAGTGCAAACTGCAGCTGGCGGTTGACCTTTTCGCAATCTTCCACATTGATAAACTGCTCTACGGTCGCCGTACCCTCTGTAGGCTGCACCCAGGGCAAATCGATGGTGATGCGCAGCAAGCCACCGGCGGAGCGTTCAATCTCCACCAGGTCATATCCCAGACCACTCACGGTTTGCTCAACAATGTCCTGCAATGCCACTTCGGATCAGCCCGTTCAAAAACAATCGCCCAAAAAAAACGGGCGGTAATTACCCGCCCGTTTGGTCGTGAGCCGCGATTGTAGCGCAAAAACGTGCCAAGAGCCTTGATTCGTAAGGAGTTATTGACCAAATGTCAACAAAAACCCTGCGCGAGGCCTTTCAATCGCGCTTCAGGGGCCACTGCGGTTGCAGCCTTCCGCCGCAGCGGCGTTCGCATGCGACAATTCCACGCAAGGTGAGTGCTATTTACACAAAGACGCTATGGGTTTTTTAGCAGGCAAAAAAATATTAATAACCGGTGTTTTGTCCAATCGCTCCATCGCATATGGCATTGCCAAAGCTTGCCATGTACAGGGGGCCGAACTGGCATTCAGCTACGTGGGGGAACGTTTCAAAGAGCGCATCACGGAATTCGCTGCAGACTTCAACTCCGACTTGGTTTTCGACTGCGACGTCAGCAGCGACGAACAGATCAACAAGCTGTTTACCGATCTGTCCACCCACTGGCCTCAATTTGACGGCTTTGTACACAGCATTGGCTTCGCACCCCGAGAGGCCATAGCTGGGAATTTTCTGGATGGTTTGAGTCGGGAAAGCTACCGTATTGCGCATGACATCAGCGCCTACAGCTTTCCTGCAATGGCCAAGGCTGCCCTGCCCTACCTGAATGACAAGTCCGCGCTTTTGACACTGTCGTATCTCGGTGCAGAACGCATTATTCCCAGCTACAACACCATGGGTCTGGCCAAAGCCTCGCTGGAAGCTTCTGTGCGTTATCTTGCTGAAGCGGTGGGCCATATGCCCGATGGCCGCAGTATCCGCGTCAACGGCATCAGCGCTGGCCCCATCAAGACGCTGGCCGCCAGCGGGGTCAAGGACTTCGGCAAACTCTTGAACTATGTCGCGGCGGCAGCCC
Organism: Burkholderiales bacterium; assembly: GCA_038327925.1. Classification (GTDB taxonomy): domain Bacteria; phylum Pseudomonadota; class Gammaproteobacteria; order Burkholderiales; family Burkholderiaceae_C; genus Allorhodoferax. Next base: position 46,903 of record JBBQLM010000015.1, read on the forward strand.
CCACACGGCGCAATGTGACCATTGAAGAGGTTGGCAATGTTGCTGCGTTTATGCTGAGTGACCTGGCCAGCGGCATTACCGCCGAAGTCACCCATGTCGATGGCGGACACAGCAAGACCATGGGAGCCGTAGCATCAGATTGAAGTGGACTGGCGTTTTGTGCTCCAGTCGTGCGCCCTCCAGGGCGCTTTTTCTTGCTCCCTGCGCAGGACCCAGGCTCATTTGATTTTGCCCTCCCTCGAAAAGTAATAATGTGACTATGAATAAACCGATCTCTTTGCATCAACTTCCCCAGAAACTCATTTATCGCGCAGGCGATGTGTTCGTATTGTTTGGCGAACTCTTTGGACGGGGCTATGCCAATGGCCTGGTCAATCAAGCTCGCCAAGCAGGAATGCACGTTGTTGGAATCACCGTGGGTCGCCGTGACGCAAACAACGTTCTTCGCCCCTTGAACGGCGAAGAACTGGCGGCCGCAGAGCAAAACCTTGGCGGAAAAATTATCAACATTCCGCTCATGGCGGGTTTTGACATGGATTCGCTCCCGGGTGAGCCGACCCCCACCGACTTGCTCTCCAGCCTGACGCTCAAGTCATGGACCGAAGACAAGCTCGACTGGGCCCACATTGAAAAGTGCCAGCAAATTGGCCTTGCGCGATTCACCAGTTCCCTCGCGCAAGTGATGGCCTCCATCGACAAGATGGTTCCGCCAGGCTGCAATGTGCACTTCGCCCACACCATGGCGGGGGGTGTTCCCAAAGCCAAGGTTTTCCTCGCCATCGCCAACCGCGTCTACAAGGGGCGTGGTGAGCGCTACATGTCGTCGCAAACCTTGCTCGACAGCGATCTGGGCAAACTGATTCTGAAGAATTTTGATGAAGTGTCCGCCAACACGTTTGAGCACCTCATCAACGCCAGTGCGACCATCAGAGCCCGAGTGGATGCCAGCGGCGGCCAAGTTCGCTACTCAGCCTACGGATATCACGGCACCGAAATCCTCATCGGTAAGGACTATGTGTGGCAAACCTATACCAACTACACGCAGGGCATGGCCAAGATGCGGCTCGAGCGCATTGCCGAAACTGCGTGGAGCAAGGGCATCAAGGCGACTGTCTACAACTGCCCAGAAATCAGGACGAATTCATCCGATATTTTTGCTGGCGTCGAATTGCCTCTCATTCCTTTGCTCAATGCGCTCAAGAAAGAGAATGGCGGCGCCTGGGCCGAAGCGCAATGGCAGGCGTGCCGCGCTCTCCTGGCTGACGGAGTCACGCTGGAGAACGTCCTTCACAAGGTTCTGGATTTCCAAACCAGTGACGTCATGCGGCCATTCCGAGATTTCGCGGCCTGGCCGATGCCCAACAGCCAGACACAGGCAGACCTGACCATTGGTACCTCGGATGAGGTTCAAAAATTGCACAAGGACAGCAAAGTGCTCATTACGGATCTGCTGAGTGCCTTGGTAATCGAGGCCACCGGTCCGCTGATGTTTCGGGAATCGTCAGATCCGACAGGACCAGTGCTATGGCTCAATCACGACATCATCGCCCGCCAGCTGAATCTGCTGCACCCCTGAGTTCTTCGCCTATTCCGCGGGGCGCCTCCTATGCGCCTATTACGCCTTCACGCAGTCGGCGTAATAGCGCTTGATGCCATCGGTTCCTGTTTCTTCGACCAAGCCGTGGATGTCGGTCTCGAAGCCAGGGCACTGCGCATTGAACTCGCGTGAGAACTTGAGGTAGTCCACGACCTTCTTGTTGAACACCTCCCCGGGAATCAGCAAGGGAATGCCGGGCGGATACGGCGTCACCATGCCCACCGAGACGCGGCCCTCAAGGTGGTCGATCTCAACCCGTTCGGTCTTGCGCAGCGCTATGTGGGCATAGGCGTCGCTGGGTTTCATGGCGGGCACCAGGTCGCTCAGATACACCTCGGTGGTCAAACGGGCGATGTCGTACTTGGCGTAGAGCTGGTGGATGTGCTGGCACAGGTCGGCCAGGCCCATCTTCTCGTAGCGGGGATGCTTTTGGCAGAACTCCGGCAGTACCCGCCACATGGGCTGGTTCTTGGCGTAGTCGTCCTTGAACTGTTGCAAGGCGGTCAGCATGCTGTTCCAGCGGCCCTTGGTGATGCCAATGGTGAACATGATGAAGAAGCTGTACAACCCGGTCTTCTCCACCACCACGCCGTGTTCGGCCAGGAATTTGGTCACGATGCTGGCCGGAATACCGGTCTTGGCAAACTTGCCGTTGAGGTCCAGGCCAGGTGTCACGATGGTGGACTTGATCGGGTCCAGCATGTTGAAGCCCGACGCCAGCTTGCCAAAGCCATGCCAGTTGGCCTTTGCCGTCTTGGCTTCGCCCTTGATGATCCAATCAGTGGCGCGACCTATCCCCTCGTCCACGAGCCTGTCCGGCCCCCAGACCTTGAACCACCAGTCGTCGCCATACTCTTCGTCCACCTTGCGCATAGCACGGCGAAAATCCAGGGCCTCGGCGATACTCTCTTCCACCAGCGCGGTGCCACCGGGAGGCTCCATCATGGCCGCAGCCACATCGCAACTGGCAATGATGCTGTATTGCGGCGAGGTGGATGTGTGCATCAGATACGCCTCGTTGAACAAATGCTTGTCCAGCTTGACGGTCTGCGAGTCCTGCACCAGCACATGGCTGGCCTGGCTGATACCGGCCAGCAGCTTGTGGATCGATTGGGTGCTGTACACCACCGCTTCCTTGGGCCGTGCCCGGTTCTTGCCCATGGCGTGGTACGTGCCATAGAACGGGTGGAACGCGGCGTGGGGCAGCCAAGCTTCATCAAAGTGGATGTTTTCCACGTAGCCGTCCAGCATGGACTTGATGGTCTCGGTGTTGTAGAGCACGCCGTCGTAGGTGCTTTGGGTCAGCGTCAGGATGCGTGGCTTGACGGTCTTGGGGTTCACCCCCCTAAGCAAGGGGTTGGCCTTGATCTTGGCGCGAATGGTGTCGGGCTCAAACTCGCTCTGCGGAATCGGTCCGATGATGCCGAAGTGGTTGCGCGTGGGCTTAAGGAACACGGGAATCGCCCCGGTCATGATGATGGCGTGCAGGTTGGATTTGTGGCAGTTGCGATCCACGATCACCACATCGCCCGGCGCCACGGTGTGGTGCCAGACCATCTTGTTCGATGTGGACGTGCCGTTGGTCACGAAGAAGCAATGGTCGGCATTGAAGATGCGGGCTGCATTGCGCTCGCTGGCGCCAATGGCGCCATTGTGGTCCAGCAGTTGGCCCAACTCTTCCACCGCATTGCACACGTCAGCGCGCAACATGTTTTCACCATAAAACTGGTGGTACATCTGGCCCACGGGACTCTTCAGAAACGCCACGCCACCGGAGTGGCCTGGGCAGTGCCAACTGTAGGAGCCGTCTTCGGCGTAGTCCAGCAGGGCTTTGAAGAATGGTGGCTGCACGCCCTCCAGATAGCCCTTGGCTTCGCGGATGATATGGCGCGCCACGAATTCGGGCGTGTCCTCGAACATGTGGATGAAACCGTGCAGCTCGCGCAGGATGTCGTTGGGAATGTGTCGGCTGGTCTTTGTCTCGCCATACACATAGATCGGCACATCCAGGTTCTTGCGGCGCACTTCCTCAATGAAGTGACGCAGGTTCAGCACAGCCGGGTCCAGATCCGGCCCGGGCGTGAACTCCTCATCGTCAATAGACAGAATAAACGCACTGGCCCGGCTTTGCTGTTGGGCAAATTGGCTGAGGTCTCCGTAGCTGGTCACACCCAGCACTTCAAAACCTTCCGTTTCTATAGCCTGAGCCAAGGCGCGAATACCCAATCCGGACGTGTTTTCCGACCGAAAGTCCTCGTCAATGATGACGATGGGAAAGCGAAATTTCATGAAAGCTCCAGCCGCAGGCGAAAAAAGTGAAAAACAGGCGCGAAGTGTAAGGACTTATTGTGTCTTGCACCTTGCGCGGCAGACCTTTTGCCCCAAAATGTGGTGATCTCAACACACGCAGGGGCGCTATGGCTGAATCCACGATCTGGTGGCTGCTCGCCGGTACGGCAATCGGTATTGAGTTGGTCACCGGGACCTTCTATCTTTTGATGCTGTCCGTGGGCTTGGCTGCAGGCGCCATCGCAGCCCACCTGGGTTCGCCGTCGGCCATCCAGATGGTGGTTGCTGCCGTGCTGGGTGCCGGCTCGGTTCTCGGCTGGCGAAGCTACAAACGTACGCAACCCTCAAGCCCGCCTGCCAACGCCAACCGAGATGTGAATCTGGACATTGGGGAGACGGTACAGGTTGATGCTTGGAACCCGGATGGCACCGCGACCGTGAAATACCGGGGCACCAGTTGGGCGGTGTCCAGCCTGTCTGGTGGCCCACTGGCCAGCGGCGCCCACCAGGTGGTTGAAGTGGTCGGTAGCCGTCTGGTTGTTCGCAAACTCTAAGACCCGGCGCACAGTGCCGGACATTGGTTCACTTTTAAAGGAAACATGATGGAAATTGGTCTCATTCTGCTGGTGGTCGCTGTGATATTCATCACCAAGGCCATCAAGGTAGTTCCCCAGCAGCACGCCTGGGTGGTTGAGCGCTTGGGCAAATACAACGGCACGCTGACGCCCGGGCTGAACTTTCTGATGCCCTTCATTGACCGCGTCGCCTACAAGCACCTGCTGAAGGAGGTTCCGCTGGACATTCCCAGCCAAGTCTGCATTACACGGGACAACACGCAATTGCAGGTAGACGGCATCCTGTACTTTCAGGTGACGGATGCCATGCGGGCCAGCTATGGCTCCAGCAACTACGTAGTGGCAATCTCCCAGTTGGCCCAAACCTCCCTGCGTTCGGTGATTGGCAAGCTGGAGCTGGACAAAACCTTTGAGGAACGCGACATCATCAACGCACAGGTGGTGCAGGCCATTGATGAGGCGGCATTGAACTGGGGCGTCAAGGTTTTGCGCTACGAAATCAAGGACCTCACCCCGCCCAAGGAAATTTTGCACGCCATGCAACAGCAAATCACGGCCGAACGCGAAAAGCGTGCCCTGATTGCTGCATCCGAAGGTCGCCGCCAAGAGCAGATCAACATTGCCACTGGTGAGCGCGAGGCTTTCATCGCCCGCTCTGAAGGTGAAAAGCAGGCCGCCATCAACAACGCCCAGGGCCAGGCGGCAGCGATCCTGGCCGTGGCCGAAGCCAACGCCGGGGCCATTGAGCGCGTGGCCGCTGCGATTCGCCAGCCTGGAGGCGAACAGGCCGTGCAACTCAAGGTGGCAGAACAGGCCGTCCAAGCCTATTCCAAGGTGGCGGCCGACGCGACGACCACCCTGATTGTTCCCAGCAATATGAACGAGGTCGCGACCCTGATCGGCTCGGCCATGAAGATGGTTCAAGCGCAGAAATAGAGGGTATCCCTTGAGTGGGGGGGTGACACTCAAAAGGAGGTCTCCGTGCAACCGCTTCGCAGACCTGCCGTCGCAGGCAGTTTTTACCCGGATAGCGCCCAGGCGTTGTCGCTTGGCGTTCTGGCCATGTTGCAGGCAGCAACTACCCGCACAGAGAGAGCAGCAGACGTACCCAAGGCCTTGATCGTGCCGCATGCGGGCTATGTGTATTCGGGTTCCACCGCTGCGCTGGCCTATGCACGGCTAGCGCCCGCGCATGCCACGATACGGCGCGTAGTGCTGCTCGGTCCGGTGCACCGGGTACCGGTACGTGGACTTGCACTCAGCAATGCGAGCGCCTTTGCGACACCCCTGGGTTCGGTGCCAGTAGACCAGGAGGCCATCACATCGCTGTCTGGTTTGCGCCAGGTTGTAACCAGCCCACAAGCCCATGCTCTGGAACATTCCCTTGAGGTGCAACTGCCATTCCTGCAGTCCGTGCTGGATGATTTCACGCTGGTGCCGCTAGCCGTAGGCGATGCCACACCAGAGGAAGTCGCCCTGGTGCTCGATTCGCTGTGGGGCGGCCCGGAGACACTGATCGTGGTAAGTTCCGATCTGTCGCACTTCTTGCCCTACGGCAGCGCGCAAACCGTGGATCAGGCGACCGTGCGAACCATTCTGGACATGAAGTCCACGATCTCCCATGACCAGGCCTGCGGTGGAACGCCCATCAACGGTTTGCTGCTCGCCGCCAGAAAGCACCATTTGCAACCCAGTCTGCTGGGGCTCTGCAACTCCGGAGATACCGGCACAGACAAGGCCCGTGTGGTGGGCTATGCCGCCTTTGCCTTCACGGAGAAAAAATCGTGATTCCCAACGACGCGGGCGCGGTCCTGCTGCCTATCGCCCGTGCGTTCATCGCGTTGGCACTGCAACGCCCAGCAAGCGCGAACGAAAAAGCCGCCTGGCTGGCGGAGCCAGCAGCCTGCTTTGTCACTCTCATGTACGGTGGGCAGTTGCGCGGTTGCATGGGCTCGCTGGAAGCGCGGCGCAGTCTGTTGGCGGACGTCAAAGCCAACGCGGTGGCTGCAGCGTTCCACGATCCGCGGTTTCCGCCTCTTTCCGCCCGGGAACTGGACGACACTGACATCGAAGTGTCCGTACTCTCACCAGCGCAGCCACTCGATTTTTCCAGTGAAGCAGATGCACTGGTGCAGTTGCGCCCCGGCGTGGATGGCATCGTGTTGACACATGGCCACGCACGAAGCACGTTTCTGCCACAGGTGTGGGCGCAGTTGCCGGACCGGCAGGAGTTTTTGGCCCAATTGAAACGCAAAGCCGGACTGTCAGGAGACTTCTGGTCGGACGCCATCCGCCTGCAACGCTACACCGTGCAAAAATGGAGCGAGTCAGATGAAATTTCTTGAGCAATACCCTGCCCGCTATTGGCACGCCATTGCAGATGGCCGTGTCCAGTGCGACCTGTGTCCGCGCGACTGCAAGTTGCACGAAGGCCAGCGTGGTGTCTGCTTTGTACGCATGCGCAGCAACGACCAGATGGTGCTCACCACCTACGGCCGGTCCTCCGGCTTTTGCATCGACCCCATTGAGAAGAAACCCCTGAACCACTTCTACCCCGGTAGTAGTGTGCTGTCATTTGGTACGGCAGGCTGCAACCTCACCTGCAAGTTTTGCCAGAACTGGGATATCAGCAAGTCACGTGATATGGATCGCCTGATGGACCAGGCGTCACCAGATGCCATCGCCGATACGGCCCAGGCATACGGCTGCAAGAGCGTGGCCTTTACCTACAACGATCCGGTCATTTTTGCCGAGTACGCCATGAACGTTGCAGACGCATGTCATGCGCGAGACATCCAAACTGTAGCGGTCACGGCGGGCTATATGCATCAACAAGCCCGGCGTGACTTCTACGCAAAGATAGACGCCGCCAATGTGGATCTCAAGGCGTTCACCGATGACTTCTACTTCAAGCTGACAGGTTCCCACCTACAACCCGTGCTCGATACCCTTGTCTATCTGCGCCACGAGACACAAGTCTGGTTTGAAATCACGACGCTGCTGATTCCGGGATACAACGATTCAGATACTGAGATCGCAGCCCTGAGCCATTGGGTCACGCAGGAACTGGGGTCAGACGTGCCGCTGCACTTCTCGGCGTTTCATCCTGACCACAAAATGCCGGATGTGCCAGCAACATCATTGGCGACACTATCCCATGCCCGTGACCTCGCCATGGATCAAGGCCTGCACTACGTCTACACCGGCAATGTGCACCACCAGGATGGCGACACCACCGCATGCCCCACGTGCAAGTCACCGCTGATCGTTCGCGACTGGTACCAGATCCGTCAGTACCGACTGACGGAAGATGGTTTGTGCCCATCCTGCGGTACCGCAATTGCGGGGCGCTTTGCCCACAAGGCCGGCAACTTTGGTAGACGCCGCATTCCCGTTGCTATTGGGCGTTGACCCATGAAAAAACCCCGCAACTCAAAGAGCTACGGGGTTTTCCATTTTCTGGCGGAGCAGGCGGGATTCGAACCCGCGGTGGGTTTTACCCCACGCACGCTTTCCAGGCGTGTGACTTAAACCGCTCATCCACCGCTCCAGAGCCTATGATTTTAACCTGCCTTTGGACCGTTTTTCAGAAAATGCGATCCGAACTGCATAAAAAAGGGCACTGCGTCGAGTGCCCTTGGGTCTTGCAGCGCCGCGTGTGGAGCGCAACAGTTCACATTCAGCGAATCACGGCCAGAGTTTCCAGCTTGCCGGCACGAACCGTCTTCAGCGTCAATGCACCATTCTTGATGTCGCCCTTCTCGTCGAAGGAGATGGGGCCCGTCACACCCTTGTAGTCGGCCGTTGCCGCGAGTACGGGGAGGTATTTCGCGGGATCGGCAGAGTTGGCCTTGACCATGGCTCCGACCAAGATCTTCACCGAGTCATAAACGTAGGGCGCGTAGACCTGCACATCGGCATTGAATTTGGCCTTGAACTTGGCCCTGAACTCGTCCATGCCAGCCTTGCCCTCCCCTTCCACACCGCCGGCTTCGGCGCAATAGACCTGGTCGTCGTCAATAGCGTCTCCGCCGAGTTTGACCAGCTCCGTGGAGCAGATGCCGTCTCCGCCCATGAACTTGGCCTTGATGCCCAGCGACTTCATTTGCTTGAGCATGGGACCTGCTACGGCGTCCATGCCGCCAAAGAACACCACATCGGGCTTCTTGCCCTTGATGGTGGTCAGGATGGAGTTAAAGTCCGTCGCCTTGTCGGTCGTGAATTCCTTGGCGACTACCTTGCCACCTGCGGCTTCCACGGCCTTCGCAAACTCTTCGGCCACACCCTGTCCATAGGCGGTGCGGTCATCAATCACCGCTATCGACTTGCCCTTGAGCGTGCCCACCGCGTACTTGCCCAAGGTGCCACCCAATTGGACATCATCCGCAACGACCCGGAAGGCCGTCTTGTAGCCCTGGCGCGTGTATTTGGGATTGGTGGCCGATGGTGAAATCTGGGGAATGCCGGCATCGCTGTACAGCTTGGATGCTGGAATGGTGGTGCCAGAGTTCAGGTGACCAATGACACCTGCTACTTTGGCATCCACCAGTTTTTGTGCAACCGACGTGCCCTGCTTGGGGTCTGCAGCATCGTCCTCGGCCATCAGTTCCAGGGTGACCATCTTGCCACCGATGGTGACACCGGCGGCATTGAGCTCATCAATGGCCATGCGGGCACCGTTTTCGTTGTCCTTACCCAGGTGCGCAATGGCGCCGCTGGTGGGGCCAACGTGACCGATCTTCACGGTCGCAGCGGGAGCCGCAGCAGCCGAAGCTGGAGCAGCGGCCGGCGCCACCGCTGGCGCCGCAGCCTCTTCCTTCTTGCCACAGGCCACCAGCAAAACGGCTGCAGCCAATACGGTCAACGTGCTTTTCACTTTGAATTGCATAGAAACTCCAATGAGGGGAAACAAAAACCATGTATATGAAAAAACGGAAGCCGGGACCATAACGCCAATCGTGCAGTACCCATATAGGGATGTTCCCGACGGGACGACCCACACGCCACCACAAGAAGGCCATTAGCTATCGGGCGACGCCGGGTTGCATGCGGCCTTTGCAACTGCGGAGCGGACCGCGCCTTCAATGTCCTGCTGCCACTGGGTGGCGGCCAGACGCATGTGCTCTTCCACCTGTGTCTGCAGTGCGGCACGGAGTTGCTGCTCCAAACGCGGCTTGATGCTTTGCAAAACCTGCTCCGTCAGGCGTTCGCAGTCGATGGGTGGCGCGACCGGTGGTGGACCGGGATGGACCACTTCCGTCAGCGTGGGGACAAATCGATACGGTGGTTTGCTGTTAGACATCAGTATGTGCGCTTCAAACTCAAATCGTGGCGCTGAATCGTATGGCCCTGCTCGGTGTAATAGCGCCAGCGCCCACGCGCCAGATCACGGTCGGCTGCGTCCGTGCTGACCACTTCAATCAGGCGCTGGAATCTGTCAAATCCCAGCGGAACAGTGTCAGCCAGGTTGACCAAAACCCCAAAGGGGCCAGTCGCCTGGTCCACATTGCTGGTGAGCAATACCGGCGAGCGGCCCTGTACCGAAGGGGGTGCCGAGCTGGCGCAATGCGGCACAAAATCGGTGGCGGAAACACCCCAAAGATCCACATCGAGTTGTGCAATCGCATCCTCGTCCGCAACCACCACCACACGGGCGCCGCTGCCCACGGCCTTGCGCACCAACCGGCAGGCATAGGCCAACTTGTCCGGTGCGCCAAAGTGGAAAGCCAGTTCGGTCACTTGCTATGGGCCTGCGCCACCAGGTATTCCACCAACAAGCCAACCGGCCGCCCCGTAGCACCCTTGGCCGCACCGCTCTTCCAGGCAGTGCCGGCAATGTCCAGATGCGCCCACGGGAACTTCTCGGTGAAGCGCTGCAAAAACTTGGCCGCTGTGATGGAACCACCGGCGCGTCCACCCACGTTGGCCACATCGGCAAATCCGGTTTTCAGGCCTTCCGCGTATTCATCATCCAGGGGCATTCTCCAGCACAGATCCTGCGCCGTCTCTCCGGCGGCAAACAGCGCGTTGCCCAATGCATCCTGGGAGGCAAACAGGCCGCTGCGCACGCCACCGAGGGCGATCACGCAGGCACCCGTCAAGGTCGCCACGTCCACCACCGCAGTGGGCTTGAAACGCTCGGCGTAGGTCAGCGCATCGCACAGCACCAGGCGGCCTTCGGCATCGGTATTGAGGATTTCAATGGTCTGACCACTCATGCTGGTGACCACATCGCCGGGTTTGACTGCTTGGCCATTGATCAGGTTTTCACAGGCGGGAATCAGACCAACCACGTTGATTGCGGGCTTGAGCGCGGCCAGCGAGCGGAACACGCCCAGTACGCTGGCGGCACCGGACATGTCGAACTTCATCTCGTCCATCTCCGGTGCCGGCTTGATGGAAATTCCACCGCAATCAAAGGTGATGCCCTTGCCCACCAGCACCGTGGGGGCCTGGGACTTGGCTGCACCGCTGTACTTCAAGACGATAAAACGCAAAGGTTGGTCTGAACCCTGTGCCACGGCCATAAAGGCGCCCATGCCCAGTTTGGCGACCTCCTTGGGGCCGAGAACTTCACAACTGACCTTGGGCAGCTTGGTCAGTTCCTGCGCTGCCTGCGCCAGCAGCGTGGGTGTGGCGTGGTTCGCGGGGCGATTGGCCCACTCCTTGGCCAGCTCGGCCCCCAAAACAGTGGCAACTGCGCGGTCAAACGTCGTCTGCACTTCGGTCGCGTTGCTGGCTGCCACCCATACCTTGGCCAAGGTGCGACTTTCGGGTTTGGATTTGGTATGGGTGTAGGCGTAGCTGGCATCGGCCACAGCCACCACGACCGCGCGCACCGCGGCCTCCTGCGCCGGTGTGGCAAAGCACACCAGCAGTTTTTTGAACGCGGGGGATTTGACCGCACCCACGGCAGCCAGTACGCCGGCGCGCACATCGCGGGCCGATCCACTGCCTATTCCAGCCAGCACGACACGCGTCGCATTGGCTTGAATCGGTTTGTACAGGCTGAGCAGCTTGCCGGGTTTGGCTTCCAGGTCCGCCGATTTCAAGGCATGTCCCACCAATTCGGACAAATCGTCCTTGCCGGCCTTGAAATCCTGTGGAACCAGGACCACCAGGGCGTCGCACTTTTCGGTGGATGCACCCACCAGGCCCATAGGCTTGAGTTCAAAGTTCATAATTCAGGTTTTCCTTTGGCCGCCATGTTATTCCATTCCTCCATCCGCAAAGAACTCGCGCGCAGTTTTGGCGCCACCCTCGTTGTGCTGGTGACGGTGGTGATGACCATGACGCTGATACGCACGCTGGGCGAGGCCGGGCGCGGTGTCTTCAATCCGGCCGACGTGATGATCATCATGGGCTACACCGTGCTGTCCGACATGCCAACCATTCTGTCCATGTGCCTGTTCATCGCCGTCCTGAGTGTGCTGACCCGCATGTTCCGTGACAGCGAGATGGTGATCTGGTTTGGCAGCGGCTACGGTCTTACGTCCCTGATCAAACCCCTGTTCCGTTTTGCCTGGCCCATACTTTTGGTCATTACCGCCTTGGCCCTTCTCATCCTGCCCTGGGCCTATGGGCGTATTGAGGACATGCGGGATCGCTACGAAAAACGCGGAGACATTGCCCGTATTGAGCCCGGACAGTTCCAGGAGTCAGCTAACGGTGAGCGGGTGTTCTTCATTGAAAAGGATGCCACCGGCCAGCAAGCGGGCAGCAATGTGTTCATTGCCACCCACAAAAATGACAAGGAAACCATTACCTCTTCCCGCAGTGGTCACGTGGAAGTGATCAACGGAGAGAAGTTCCTGATACTGGAGAACGGCCAACGCCTGGAAAAGACCGCCGGCAAACCCGACCTGACGGTGGCCGTGTTCAAGAGCTATGGCGCGCAGGTGGACGCGGATGACCAGTCCGCCCGCAGCTTCGTGCCATCGGCCGCCAAGAGCACGCTGGAGTTGTTGTCCAATCCGACCAAGCCGCACCTGGCAGAACTCTCCTGGCGCGCCGGTCTGGCCCTGGCAGCCATCAACTTTGTAGTCATCGGGCTGGCGGCCGCAGGCGTCAACCCGCGCGTGGGCCGCACAGCCAACCTGGGCTTTGCCTTCATGGCGTTCATCGTGTATTTCAACCTCCTGATCCTGGGAAAGAGCTGGATTGAAACCGGGCAAGTCCATGTTGGCGTCTACCTGCTGGCGCTGCACGGTGGCGCACTGGGCCTGGCATCGCTGTGGCTGGCCAAGCGCCACAACAACTGGGTATTCAAGCGGCCGCCCATGGCCTCTGGCGGCCCGTCCAGTCCGAAGGTCGCACCATGAAGACGATCCGACGCCTGCTCTACGGCGAAGTGGTGATCGCCGTGATGCTGGTCACGCTGGGCTTTGTCTCGCTGTTCTATTTCTTTGATTTTGTTGAAGAATTGCAGGCGGTTGGCAAGCACCGTGACACCGGCTATACCGTGGCGCAAGCCCTGCTGTACGTGGCACTGATGCTGCCCAGCCATTTGTACGAACTGCTGCCGATCACCGTGCTGATCGGCACCATTTTTGTGATGGCGCGCCTGGCGCAAAGTTCGGAGTTCACCATTTTGCGCACCAGCGGTCTGGGGCCGTGGCTGGCTTTGCGCACCCTATTGGCTCTGGGACTGGGCTTTGTCGTCTTTACCTTTGCGGTGGGGGACTACCTGGCCCCGATGGCCGACAAGACCGCCCAATTGCTCAAATCCCGCTACCAAGGCCAGGTGACAGTGGGCAAGACCGGCGCCTGGCTGAAGGAACGGCAGGCCTACAGCCACTATGCAGTCAATGTGGGCGCGCTGGCACCGGACGCCAGCATGCGCGATGTGCGGATTTTTGAGTTCGACAACCAAGGCTTCCTGGTTTCCATGACGGAGGGCGAAACCGCCAAATTCGGCAAGGACGACTCCTGGTTGCTGGAAAAAGTGGACCACACCGAATTCACCAGCGCCGATGCCAATGCCACGCGGGTGGAACGCAGCTATGTGGATACCTTCCGCTGGTCAACCGAGATCAGCGCCGAGATGGTGGCCACTGCCGTGTTGCGCCCCGAGCGCATGGGCACCATCGACCTGTTCCAGTACATTCGCCACCTTGATGCCAATGGCCAAACCGCCCAAAAGTATGAAATCCAGTTCTGGAAGAAGGTGTTCTACCCCTTGAGCTGCCTGGTGATGGTGGTGCTGGCGCTGCCCTTTGCCTACCTGCATTTCCGCTCCGGCAGCGTGGCCACCTACGTGTTTGGCGGCGTCATGGCGGGCATCAGCTTTGTGCTGCTCAACAACGTGCTGGGCGACCTGGGCGCGCTGCAGGGTTGGTGGCCGTGGCTGACCGCCGCACTGCCCGGGTTGATCTACTCATTCATTTCTCTGACGGCCTTTGCCTGGCTGGTGATACGACGATGACCACACCCACTCCCTCCCAGGCGATTGTGCTGTTTGCCCACGGATCACGCGACCCGCTGTGGCACAAGCCCATGGAAGCAGTCGCCGCACACTTGGCAACACTGTCGCCACAAACGCTGGTGGCCTGCGCCTACCTGGAACTGAGCCAGCCGGATTTACCCACCGCTGTGGCAACCCTGCTCACCCAGGGCGTGCAAACCATCAGCGTGTTGCCCCTCTTTCTGGGCGTTGGCAAACATGCGCGGGAAGACTTGCCCCGCCTGATTGCCGACTTGCACGCACAACACCCCGGCGTGCAGTTCAAGCTCAATCCTTCGATTGGCGAAGATGCTCGCCTGGTGCACCTGATTGCAGAAATCGCCCTGGACAGCCTGTAAAAACGGCCAAATGCGGCATAATGAATTTCATCTTTAGTTGAAATTCGATATGAACCTGCACCAATTCCGCTTTGTTCAGGAAGCCGTACGGCGCAATCTCAACCTGACCGAAGCCGCCAAGGCCCTGCACACCTCGCAACCCGGCGTGTCCAAGGCCATCATCGAGCTGGAAGAGGAACTGGGCATCGAGATCTTTGCCCGCCATGGCAAGCGCCTCAAGCGTGTCACCGAACCCGGCCAGCACGTGCTCAAGAGCATCGACCTGATCCTGCGCGAAGTGGGCAACCTCAAACGCATCGGCGAGCAGTACAGCGCAGAGGACAGTGGCACCCTGTCCATTGCAGCCACTCACACCCAGGCGCGCTATGTGCTGCCGGAACGCGTCGCCGCCCTGCGCGCCGCCTACCCCAAGGTCAACATCAGCCTGCACCAGGGCTCCCCCGACCAGGTGGCCCGCATGCTGATCGACGAGGTAGCCGAGATTGGCATTGCCACCGAATCCCTGGCCGACTACAGCGAACTGGTCACCCTGCCCTGCTACGAGTGGCAGCACATGCTGGTGCTGCCGGTGGACCACCCATTGGCGCGCAAGGACCGCATCACACTAGAAGACGTGGCGCAGGAACCGCTGATTACCTACCACCCGTCCTTCACCGGCCGCACCAAGATCGACCAGGCCTTTGCCGCCCGCAAGCTGGAGCCGCGCATCGCGCTGGAAGCCATCGATTCGGACGTGATCAAAACCTATGTGCGCCTGGGCCTGGGCGTGGGCATTGCCGCCGAGATGGCCGTGCGCGACATCATCGAAGACGGTGGCAAGAGCGGTCTGGTCGCGCGCCCCGGTGGAGGCCTTTTTGGGCAGAACGTAGCCCGCGTGGCCTTCAAACGCAGCGCCTACCTGCGCAACTTTGTCTACACCTTTGCCGAACTGTTGAGCGACCGCCTGGACCGCAAGCTGATTGCCCGCGCCATGGATGGCCACACCGAGAACTACGACTATTGATAACTTTGCGGGACAGACCGTAGCACAGCGAAGCTCTGTCCCCAACTGACTAGAACCTGCGGATATGACTCCCACCCTCACCTCCCGCCTGCCCAACGTAGGCACCACCATCTTTAGCGTGATGTCGGCACTGGCCGTGCAGCACAAGGCCGTCAACCTGGGTCAGGGCTTCCCGGACTTTGCCTGCGATCCGGCGCTGGTCGATCATGTGACCCGGGCCATGCAGGCCGGCCACAACCAGTACCCGCCGATGCCGGGCATCCCGCAGTTCCGGGAAGCCATTGCTACCAAAATAGAAGCACTGCATGGCCATTCCTACAGGGCTGCGGACGAAATCACCATCACCGCTGGGGCCACCCAGGCCATCATCACCGCCATCCTGGCCGTGGTGCATCCCGGTGACGAAGTCATCGTGCTGGAGCCCTGCTACGACAGCTATGTGCCCAACATCGAGCTGGCTGGCGGCATCGCGGTGCGGGTGCCGTTGACGCCCGGCACCTTCCGGCCCGACTTTGACGCCATCAGCCGCGCCATCACATCCAAAACCCGCGCCATCATCGTCAACAGCCCGCACAACCCCAGCGCCACCGTGTGGACACGCCAGGACATGCTGCGACTCCAGGAGATTCTGACGCCGACCAACGTGCTGCTGGTCAGCGACGAGGTGTATGAGCACATGGTGTTCGATGGCGCCCCGCACGAGAGCGCGGCCCGCTACCCCGGCCTGGCCGAGCGCGCCTTCATCGTCTCCAGCTTCGGCAAGACCTACCATGTGACCGGCTGGAAGGTCGGCTATGTGGCCGCGCCCGCCTCCATGATGGCGGAGTTCCGCAAGGTGCACCAGTTCAACGTGTTCACCGTCAACACGCCGATGCAATACGGCCTGGCCGCCTACATGGCCACGCCCGCACATTACCTGGACCTACCGGCCTTCTACCAGCGCAAGCGCGACCTGTTCCGCGCCGGTCTGGCCAACACCCGCCTGAAGCTGCTGCCCAGCGAGGGCAGCTACTTCCAGTGCGTGGACATCTCCCAGGTAAGCGATCTGGGCGAGGCCGACTTCTGCCAGTGGCTGACCGCCGAGATTGGCGTGGCCGCCATTCCGCTGTCGGCCTTCTACGGCAACGGATTCGACCAGCGCGTAGTTCGCTTCTGCTTTGCCAAGCAGGATGCAACGCTGCTGGCGGCGCTGGAGCGGCTCAAGGCCTTGTGAAGCGGATCGCCCGCCAGGGGCTGGTTTGCCAGATGACTTTTGATTAAATTGGCCTACAGCCCTCGTGGAATATACTTCTATTGCTACATAAACAATAGCATCTTCTATCCATCCAGCTGCCACCAGGCTGGCAGCAGCTTACGATAGCGCAACTCCCGGTAGCGGTCGTCCAGCAGCACGATGGTGCCCGTGTCCTCGGGTGTGCGTATCACCCGCCCGGCCGCCTGCACCACCTTCTGCAGCCCCGGGAGCACATAGGTGTAGTCGTGGCCCCGGCCAAAGCGCTCCTGCATGCGCTGGCAGATAGCCTGGTTCACTGCGTCGAACTGCGGCAGCCCCAGTGTGGCGATGAAGGCACCAATCAGCCGCTTGCCCGGAAGATCCACCCCTTCCCCAAACACCCCGCCCAGCACGGCAAAGCCGATTCCCTGCCCGGCCGCATCAAACTGGGCCAGAAAGGCATGGCGGCTGGCCTCGTCCATCTGGCGCTGCTGCGCCCACGCGGGTACCGCCGGGTGGCGCAGCGCCAACCGCTCGAACGCCATCTCCAGATAGTCAAAGCTGCTGAAGAACGCCAGGTAATTGCCCTGCTGCCGGGCGAACTGCCCGCCCATAGTGTCCACCAGCGCGTCCAGCGTGGCGGCACGGTCGTCACGCCGGGTGGACAGGGGTTGAATCACCACCGCCAATTGCTCCGCCGTGAACGGGCTGGCTATGTCCAAGGTCTGCGTGGACTCGGGCAGCCCAAGCAGGTTGGTGTAATAGTCCAGCGGATGCAGCGTGGCCGAAAACAGGACCATGGAATCTGCCGCGGCAATGCGCGGTTGGATGAAATGCCCGGGCACGATGTTGCGCAGGGTGATGGAGCCGGGTGCAGCCTCCACACCGTCCGGCGCAATGGCCAGTTCGCACAGGGAATGCGTGCCAAAGTCTTCCGCCAGGCCGGCAAAGGCCAGCGTGGAGAAATAGAACGGCAGCCAGGCACCGTGCGCGTCGGTGGGATGGTCGTTGAGGTACTCGCCCACCGTGTTGTTGAAGCGCTGCAGGATGCGCAGCCAGCTCTCCGGAACAGAGTCCAGCAGTTGCCAACTGCCGTCCGCGCCCTGGCGCCGATCGGCCATCAGCAGCAGGTCCCACTGGTTCAGCAGCTCGTCCAAGCGGCCGCGCAAGCCACCCGGCAGCACGGGCCGAACCGCCACCGTCTGCGCGTGGGTCAGCTCCATGCTGTACATGCCGCAGGCACGCCCATACAGGTTGTGCGCCTCGTCCACCAGCACGCTGACGCGCCAGTTGTCTCCCACGGTCAGGGCGTAGAGCATGGCGCTGCGGTCAAAGTAGTAGTTGTAGTCGCCCACCACCACGTCGCTCCAGCGCACCATTTCGTGGCCCAGGTAATAGGGGCAGACGCCGTGCTCCAGCGCCACGGCACGCAGGCCAGCCTGGTCCAGCCAGCCGCGCTGGGCCGCAGACTGACGGGCACTGCCCAGGCGGTCATAAAAGCCCTGTGCCAGTGGACAGGACTGGCCGTGGCAGGCCCTGTCCGGGTGTTCGCAGGCCTTGTCGCGCGCCACCAGCTCCAGCACGCGCAGCACATCACCACCCGGCGCACCGCCGCTGCAGACCCTGCGCAAGGCCTCCAGAGCCACCTGCCGCCCCGGCGTCTTGGCCGTCAGAAAGAAAATCTTGTCCACGCCACGCTCAGGCATGGCACGCAGGGCCGGATAGACGGTACCCATGGTCTTGCCAATGCCCGTGGGAGCCTGCGCCAGCAGGGGGCGGGACTGCACACAGGCCCGATAGACACCGGCGGCCAGATCGCGCTGACCGGGGCGAAACGGCTGTTGCGGAAACTCCAGCGCCTGCAGCGCCAGGTCGCGCACTTGGCGATGCAGCATTTCAGCCTGCGCCCAGCCGAGAAAGCGCGCGCACAGGGATTCAAAAAAAGCCTGCAATTCGGTCGCTGCGAACACCTCGCTGAATGGATGCTCGCTCTGCTCCACCACGTCAAAGTACACCAGCGTCAGCGTGATGCGCTCCAGTGCGCGGCTTTGGCACATCAACCAGCCATAGACCTTGAGCTGCGCCCAATGCAGTGCACTGTGGTGAGGAGCGATGGCCTGCAACGCGCCGCGAAAAGTCTTCACCTCTTCCAGTTCATTGCGGACGGGGTTGTAGCCATCAGCACGGCCTGCCACGCGCAAGGCGTGGTAACTGCCGCTCAACGGGACTTCGGCCTCGTGCTCCGGCGGGCGGCGACTGGCCACCAGCTGGTGCCCTTCACGCCCCTGCTGGGCACTGGGCGAAGGCGTGAACCGCAGGTCCAGATCGCCGGACTTGGCGGCAAACTCGCACAGGTTGCGCACCGCAACGTTATAGGTTGTCACCGTGCTCCCGCAGCATGGCCTGGCTGGGTTCTCCATCGGGCCCGTCCGCACTGGGTGGCAGCGGCGTGGCCTTGGCCAGCACCATCCACAGGGCAAACGGCAGGTCCGCGATGGCGCGCTTGGGCGCATTGCGCGCCACCACCAGGCGGTCTCCCTCCAGTTGCATGACACCGCACTCTGCGGGAATTTCGTCGGCTGCGGCAAAGGGGCGCCCCTTGGCGTCACAACCCAGCACATACCAACATTGGCCGCCGGCGTCCAGGTAGCTGTCGCGCTTATCCTTGGATTTGAGGTCGCCCATCAGGTCGGCGCGGCTGACCTTGATCTCGTGCACCACCGGCTCCAGGTAGCCGGCCACCGTGGTGTTGCGGATGGAAAACACATCGGGCATGCAGATTTTCCAGCGAGTGGGCTCCTCGGGTGCCGAGGGCAGACGCGAACGGATGCTCAGGCCCGTCCACACCAGACGCCCATCGCGCAGCATGGTCTGCGCCACCCGGTCCACCAGTGCCTCGTGCCGCGAGCGGGCTTGTCGGTTGGAGTGAAAGGCCTGGGCCAGGAACGCAATGCCGGCATCCGTCAGGCGCAGCTTGTCGTGGCCACCGGGTTCGCGGACCCGTTCCAGCAGGCCTGCCGCCAGCAATTCCACTTCCACACTGTCCAGGCAGGGCCAGCCGGCGGAGCGGTACATGTCGCGCAAGCGCCGGGCGTGGGCGCGGCCCAGTGCGTTGGCGTTCACGGTGGTGTTGATCGACATGGTCTCGGTCTTCACGCGTCAGTCCTGCCCGAACCGGCGTCCGCGCGGCTTTACTCAGCCATATGCCCGGCTTCGATGGTGATACGCCGGTCGCAACGCTCGGCAATGCCCCGGTCGTGAGTCACCAACACCAAGGTGGTCCCCTGCTCTCGGTTCAGGTCAAACATCAGTTCCATGATTTTTTCGCCGGTGGCAAAGTCCAGGCTGCCGGTCGGCTCATCGGCCAGCAACACGGCCGGGTGGACGACAAAGGCCCGGGCCAGCGCCACGCGCTGCTGCTCGCCACCGCTGAGAACCTTGGGGTAGGAGGTCAGCCGTTGTGACAGGCCCACCCTGGACAGCATCTCGGTGGCCGCCTTGCGGGCGTCCCGACGCCCCGACAACTCCAGCGGCAGCATCACGTTTTCCAGCGCCGTGAGGTTGCCCAGCAACTGAAAACTCTGGAACACAAAACCCACCTTGCTGGCACGCAGGGCGGCACGCTCGTCCTCGTCCATGGCGAACAAATCCACGCCGCCCAAGCGCACCGTGCCGGTGGTGGGTGTATCCAGACCTGCGATGATGGACAGCAAGGTGCTCTTACCGGAACCCGATGCGCCCACAATGGCTGCGGTCTCTCTGGCATTTAGCGCAAAATCGATGCCTCGCAGGATCTCCAGCGTGCCGGTGGAGTCGGTCACCGATTTACCTACCTTCTCGACAGAAATAATGATTTCACTCATGGGTCTCTCTTTGATTCGACGACACTGTATCGCGTTGGGTGTTTTGGCAGGACTTGCGGGGCCTTTCCTGGTCCAGGCGGCACAGCCAGCGCCACGCCAGCCCACGGTTCTGGTGGTGGGCGACTCGCTCAGCGCCGAGTATGGCCTCAAACGCGGCAGCGGCTGGGTGGCATTGATGGAACAGCGCATGGCACAGGAAAAACTGCCGGCCAAGGTCATCAACGCCAGCATCAGCGGCGACACCACCTCCGGAGGCCGCTCACGGCTCTCGGCCCTGCTTGCACAGCACCAGCCAACCCTGGTCGTCATTGAACTAGGTGGCAATGACGCGCTGCGCGGCCTGCCGCTGCAAATGACCCAGGACAATCTGCAGGCCATGGCGCAAGCCGCCCAAAGTGCGGGCGCCAAGGTACTGCTGATTGGCATGCAGGTACCCCCCAACTATGGCCAGGACTACGCCGCGCGCTTTGCCGCAACCTTTGCCACGGTTGCCAAGGCCAACAAGACCGCGCTGGTGCCGTTCCTGCTGAAAGGCGTGGCCGATGGACCGGATGCCTCGCGGCTGTTCCAGAACGACCGCATCCACCCCAATGAAGCAGCCCACCCCATCATTTTGAACAATGTGTGGCCCACCCTGAAAAAACTGATTGCATGAGCCTGAACATTTTGAATGCGGCCGAAGTCCTGGCCCAGCTGGATACCTTTGACACCGTCATTGACGCGCGCAGTGAAAGCGAATTTGCACTGGACCACCTGCCCGGTGCGGTGAATTGGCCCACGCTCAACGACGAGGAGCGCAAGCTGGTCGGCACCATGTACGTGCAGGTCAACCAGTTCGAGGCCAAGAAGCGCGGTGCCGCCATCGCGGCGCGCAACATTGCCGCCCACATCGAGCGGGACGTGATTGACAAGCCCAAGGACTGGAAACCGCTGGCCTATTGCTGGCGCGGTGGAAAGCGCAGCGGTTCACTCTCGCTGATCCTGGATCAGATCGGCTTTCGCGTGACCCTGGTTGAAGGTGGCTACAAGGCCTTTCGGGCGGCCATGCTGCTGGACATTCAAAGGATTGCACCGACACTGGACTGGCGTGTGGTCTGCGGCACAACCGGCTCTGGCAAGACCCGTCTACTGCACGCGCTGGCCGATGCCGGCGCCCAGGTGCTCGACCTGGAGGCGCTGGCCAACCACCGCAGCTCGGTGCTGGGTGCCATTCCCGGCCTGTCGCAGCCATCGCAAAAACGGTTCGACACGCTGATCTGGGACACCATGCGGCGCTTCGACCCCAGCCGTCCGGTGTTCGTGGAAAGCGAAAGCAAGAAAGTGGGTAATGTTTCGGTGCCCACCACGTTGGTTGAATGCATGCGCGCATGCCCCTGCCTGGACCTGAACCTGCCCATGGACGAGCGTGTGGCCCTCTTGATGGAAGACTATGACTTCTTCGTCAAGGACCGCGCCCATTTCTGCGAACGGCTGGACGTGCTGGCCGAGTTTCGCGGCAAGGCGCTGGTACAGGAATGGAAAGACAAAGTGGAAAGTGGCAATGTGCACCCGGTGGTGCACGATCTGCTAGTCCAGCACTACGATCCGGTCTACCGCCAGTCCATGCAGCGCAATTTCCGCCAGTACCCGCAGGCGCGCACGATTGCACCCAGCGACCGATCAATGGAGGCCATGCGCCGCCTGGCGCTGCAATTGCTGGAGTTACCGTAAAGGCGTGCGGCCGGGGCCGCTGTGCGCTCAGTTGCCGTCGGCAGCCGGTGTTGCGCTGGGATCGGCAGGTGTCTGCTCATCAGCGGGGGCATCCTGCTCGCCCACCCCATGAACCTTGCGTTCATGCTTTTCCTTGAGCTTTTCCTCTTTTTTCTTCTTTTTGGCCAGTTCTTTCTGGCGTTTCTCGTAACCGTAATTGGGTGTTGCCAAGGTATGCTTTCTGTAGTTGCCGACACTGTACCACCTCGGGCCGGCACATGGCCCTAATCAGCGAGCCATTCCACCGAACCACGGTAGGCATGCCAACTGGCGTGCCCCAGCAAAGGTCCGGCAATCAGCAGGCCAGCCGCCAGGGGCAGCATCAGGGAGCCCACCACCAGCACCGTGATCACCGCGCCCCACAGGAGCATGACACCGGTGTTGCGGAAGAACACCTCGATGCTGGTAATCGCGGCGGAGACCGCATCGGTGTCGCGATCCAGAATCATGGGAATGGACACCACGGTGATGGTGAAGACCAGCACCGCGAACGCCCCCCCGACTATGGTGTAGGCCGCCACAAATTCCCAATTCTCCGGATTGAAGACGGCCTGAATCACGCTGCTCGTGGACGGCATGCCGGTGTTGAAAAACACCGCAAACACCACCAGGGACGCCCGGCCCCACAACAACTCCAGCACGATCAGCACCAGAATCAGCATGGCCATGCTGCGCACATGGGGCTCCCAGCAGGTCAGCGACAGGCCCAACTCCGACGGCAGGTCCAATTCGCGCCGACGGCTGACCTCGTACAAGCCCATCGCCAGGAACGGCCCGAGGAGCAGACAGCCCGACGCAATCGACATGGTGTATTCAGGTTTGGACCGAAATACCGCCCCCAGAATGATGGCCATGAAAGCAAACGCGAACCCGTAAAACGCCCCGATTCCGGGATGTGCGCGCAAATCTTGCCAACCCGCGGCTAGCCAACGCAGCACGTCGGCCGGCCGTAAAGGGCGAATCAGTTTTTTTGGCGCCTCGGAAGGCGGTGGAATATAGGGCTCGGGCGCGTCGACTACAGGAAATTGACTCATGTCAACAGCCTAGTGGCTGTGACACCCCCTGCCTATAGAGGAAAACACGGAGTCAGCGCAACGATTGCAGTGCCTGGGCAATATCCGCCTGCAAATCCACCAGTGCCTCCAGACCCACCGAGAAGCGCACCAGTGTGCCGCGCGCCAGATGCTGGGGCCAGCCTGTGCGCATGGTCTCCAGCGCATACGGCACCACCAGGCTGATGGGGCCGCCCCAGCTATAGCCCAGGCGGAACAGTTTGAGTGCGTCGCAAAAGGCATCGACCTGGTCCTGGCTGTAACGCGCATCGACCACCACGCTGAACAAACCGGCTGCACCGCCGGGTCCGTTCTTGCACAGGGCCTTCCAGTGCGCATGCCCTGGTGATCCTGCCAGAGCGGGATGCAGGACCTGCGCAAACTCGGGTTGCGTGTCGCACCATTGGGCCAGGATACGGGCGTTCTCGTCGTGCGCTTGGTAGCGTAGTGCCATGCTGGGCAGAGCGCGCAATACGCTTTCCGCATCATTGGCGCCCACGCCCAAACCCAGGCGCATATGCGTGAGCTTGATGCGCAAATGCACACCGGCGTCGCGCGTGATGACACTGCCCATGAGCACGTCACCACCTCCGCTGGGGTATTTGGTCAATGCATGAACGGACAGGTCCACACCGAGGGGCGTCTCCTGATCCGGCAGCAGGTTGAACGGCTGGAACGCCAGACCCGCACCCCAGGTGTTGTCCAGTGCCACGCGCACGCCCTTGTGCTTGCAGATACGCACCAGTTCCACCAGATCGGGGAACTCCAGCGTCACGGAGCCCGCCGCCTCGACCCACACCAGGCGAGTGCGATCCGACATCTTGGCCGCCAGATCCTGCGGCTCCATGGGGTCGTAGTAGCGGTGTGTGATGCCCCAGTCCTTGAGCTCACCCTCAGCCAACGCCTTGTTGGGGCCGTAGGCGTTGTCGGGGATCAGGACCTCGTCACCGGCTTTCAGCAGGGACAAGGCCACCAGTGCCACCGCCGCCAGGCCGCTGGGTGCCAGCACGCATTGCAAACCGCCCTCCAGCGTGCACAGACGCTCCTCCAGCGCATACGTGGTCGGCGTACCGTGCAGGCCGTAGGTGTAGGCCGACTTGTTCTTCCACTCGCGGCTGCGCATTGCAGCCACCGTGGGAAAAAACACCGTGGAAGCCTTGAATACACCCGGCTGGGGTGCATCAAAACCTTCAGGAGGAACGTAGGGGTGGTGGATGAGGGTGGTGATGGGCTGGGTCATGGACGGTATGTTTCCTCACACGCTCCACTTTTGGATAAGTTGTTCCGGCCGCATGGCGTCATAACCCTCGAACGGCTGGTGAATCCAGGGATTGGTCGGCAGGAATTCCACCGAATAGTCGGGCGTAAATGTGGACAGGGCCTTGGTCCAGATTACCGCACTGCGCAATTCGCTGATCGGAGAGTAGTCGTGCTTGAGCTGGTTGACGACCGCATTCAAGGTATACCCCGAGTCGGCCAGATCATCAACCAACAGGACACGGCCAGCAATCTCGCCCTTGGGCGTGGTGATGTAGCGGGCAATGTCCAGATTGCCCTGCTGGGTGCCAGCCTCGGCACGGTAGGAGCTGGTGGACATGATGGCCAGCGGCTTGTCGAACACGCGCGAGAGGATGTCGCCCGGACGCATGCCGCCACGCGCCAGACACAGGATGGTGTCGAACTCCCAACCCGACTGGTGGATCTTGATTGCCAGTTTCTCGATCAGGTTGTGGTACTCGTCATAGCTCACATAGAGGTGCTTGCCGTCTTCAGTCAACATGGTTTGCTCCTAACTTTATAGCTATCTACGCAATATTCACGAGGGCTAGAGCCCTATTTCATTCAAAACGCTTGCCGGAAAAATCAATCGGCAAGGTAGGGGTGGCGCATCATGATGGTGTGGTCCCGGTCCGGGCTGGTGGACACCATGTGAATGGGCACGCCGGTCACCTGTTCAATGCGCTGCAGATACAGGCGCGCGGCAACGGGCAGCTTGTCGTATTGGGTGATACCGACGGTGCTGTCGCTCCAGCCGTCCATGACCTCATAGACCGGCTTGCAGCGCTCGATATCGTCGGCGCCCATGGGCAGGATGTCGATCACTTCGCCGTCCATTTCGTAGCCGGTGCACAGCTTCAGCTCCTTCAGGCCGTCGAGCACGTCGAGCTTGGTGATGCATAGCCCCGACAGGCCATTGACCTGGGCCGAGCGCTTGAGCAGGGCCGCATCAAACCAGCCGCAGCGGCGCGAGCGGCCGGTGGTCACGCCCTTTTCCGCACCCACGGTGCTCATGTGGTAGCCGGGAGTGCCCTCCACTTCCCACTCCAGTTCGGTGGGGAATGGGCCACCACCCACGCGGGTGCAATAGGCCTTGGTGATACCGAGGATGTAGTGCAGCATGCCGGGGCCCACACCAGAGCCTGCTGCGGCGTTGCCGGCCACGCAGTTGCTCGACGTCACATACGGATAGGTGCCGTGGTCCACGTCCAGCAGCGTGCCTTGGGCGCCTTCAAACAACAGGTTGGCGCCGTGGTTGTGCGCTTCGTTCAACTCACGGGACACGTCGGCCATCATGGGCTTGAGCAGTTCGGCGTGGCGCATGGCTTCCGCATACACGGCATCAAACTGCACCTTGCCGCCGGCCATGTAGGGCGCCAGCGTGGGGCCGAAATCAAAGGCGGCCGAGCCCAGGTAGCTGGTCAGTACGTGGTTGTGCAGGTCCAGCAGTTCGCGCAGCTTGGCGGCAAAACGCTCGGGGTATTTCAGGTCCTGCACGCGCAGGGCACGGCGGGCAATCTTGTCCTCGTAGGCCGGACCGATGCCGCGGCCGGTGGTGCCGATCTTGGCGGTGCCACCCTTTTCGCGGAAGGCCTCGCGCGCCACGTCCAGTGCGGCGTGGAACGGCAGGATCAGCGGGCAGGCCTCGCTGATGCGCAGGCGACCACGCACCTCCACACCAACCTTTTCCAGGCCTTCGATTTCCTCGAACAGCTTGGCCGCCGACAGCACCACGCCATTGCCGATGTAGCACTTGACGCCAGGGCGCATGATGCCACTGGGGATCAGGTGCAAGGCGGTCTTGACGCCGTTGATGACCAGCGTGTGGCCGGCATTGTGGCCGCCCTGAAAGCGCACCACGCCCTGCGAGCTTTCAGTCAGCCAGTCGACCAGTTTGCCCTTGCCTTCATCGCCCCATTGCGTTCCGACGACGACGACATTGCGTCCTTTGGTTGCATTCATTTGAAATTTCTCAGGTAGCTTGTACAACCCATTGACCCGCGGCCTGAACCAGCTCGCGATCACAATGGAACTCATCAACTTGGCTCTCGTGGCCGGGCAGGACGCAGACCACGGTCTCGCCCTGGCGGCGCAGGCTAGCAATGGCGGCGCGCAGTTCGGCCGCCTCGCCCCAGGGCGCGCGGATGGCCGCACGCAAGGACCGCTTGGCCGCCACGGACACCAGCGCCTTGACATCCAGGCTGAAACCGACTGCGGGCCGTTTGCGGCCAAACACCAGGCCCACCTCGTCGTAGCGACCACCCCGCGCCAGCGCGTCGCTGGCACCGGGTGCATACACGGAAAACATGGCGCCGCTGTAGTAGGCATAGCCACGCATGTCGGCCAGATCAAACGAGACGTCAGCGCCTTCAATGTGGCTGGACAGCCATTTCAGCTGGGCCAACGCAGCGTGAATATCTGCATGGTCGGGTAACACGCGCTGGGCATCCTTCAGCACCGATGCATCGCCGTACAGCTGCAGCAGATCGACCAATGCCTTGGACGTGGCAGCAGGTGCGTTGCGCAGCAATACCTTGATCTCGCTGCCATCCTTGGCCGCCAGTGCTGCGTGAATCTGCGACAACTGAACGGCATCCAGGGCCAAATCCTTGAGCAGGGCGTGCGCGATACGGGCATCGGCCATATCCACGCTGATGGCGCCCACCTGGGCCACCTTGAGTGAGTCCAGCGCGAGTGTCAGTACTTCCAGGTCGGCTTCCAGCCCGGTGTGGCCATACAACTCGGCGCCAAACTGCAGGGGCTCACGCGTGGCATGGGGACCGCCGGGACGGGTATGCAGCACTGGGCCGCAGTAACACAGGCGCGTAACGCCTTCACGATTGAGCAGGTGCGCATCAATGCGGGCTACCTGGGGCGTGCTGTCGGCACGCAAACCCATCATGCGCCCGGACAATTGATCGACCAACTTGAAGGTTTGTAGATCCAAGGCCTCTCCGGTGCCGGAGAGCAGGGACTCCAGATGCTCCAACAAAGGCGGCATGACCAACTCGTAGCCATAGCAACGCGCCATGTCCAGCAAGTCTCTACGTATTTCTTCGATGTGGCGCGCCTCGGAGGGCAGCACATCGGCAATGTGATCCGGTAAGACCCAGGCTGACATGTGAAAAGTGGAGGCTATTAAAACCGTGATTTTACCGGGCTTGTCAGCCCGATTTCAGGACGTGAGCCACCAAATCATCATCAGACCACCCAGGATGCTGAACAGGGCGAAGAAACGGATCTGCCCATCGTTCAGCGCCAGCAGTTGGGTAAACATGCGCCGCCACCCTGCCGGAGATGCAAAAGGAAACAGCCCTTCGATGACCAGCACCAGGGCAATGGCCAACCAGATCGTATCGCTGCTCAAGGCTTACTTCTTGGAGTTCGCAGCAGGCGCTGCGCCTCCCCGGAATACCTTGAAGAACTCGGATGAGGAAGGGTCCAGCACCATGACGTCGTTCTTGCCATTGAAACTGGCCTTGTAGGCATCCAGGCTGCGATAGAACTGTGCGAACTGGGGATCCTTTCCAAAGGCCTCGCCGTAGATACGAGCCGCTTCCGCGTCGCCCTCCCCCTTGATCTTCTGCGCATCGCGGTAGGCGTTGGCAATAGCGACCTCGCGTTGGCGGTCTGCATCGGCGCGAATTTTTTCACCCTCGGCAGCACCCGTGGAGCGCAACTCATTGGCCACCCGCTTGCGCTCGGCCTCCATACGGCGGTACACCGACTCCGTGATCGCCTCGACATAGTCGACGCGGGTGATGCGCACGTCCACCACGTCCACACCCCACGGCTTGGCACCACGCACCTTGGCAAGGACTTCGGCCTTGACATCCGCCATCAGGTCTTCACGCTTGAGAGACAACAGCTCCTTAACCGTGCGTT
The DNA here is from genome assembly GCA_038327925.1 of Burkholderiales bacterium. Lineage (GTDB taxonomy): Bacteria > Pseudomonadota > Gammaproteobacteria > Burkholderiales > Burkholderiaceae_C > Allorhodoferax. Next base: position 75,208 of record JBBQLM010000015.1, read on the forward strand.
TGTTGATCTCTTCCTGGAAAGCATTGCGCACCACGCGGTTCAATTGGTTGGTGCCCGCAGCTTCATTCAGGCCCACGTTGCGGATGTATTCAGTGGGTTCCGAAATGCGCCAGCGCACATACCAGTCAATCACCACCCGTTGCTTCTCTGCCGTCAGCATGGGCTCGGAATCGGTGCTATCGAGTGTCAACAAGCGCTTGTCAATGTAGGACACATTCTGAAATGGCGGCGGAAGCTTGAAGTTCAGGCCAGGCTCCGTAATTACATCCTTGATCTGACCCAGGGCATACACCACGCCAAACTGGCGCTGGTCCACCACAAACAAGGTCGAACTCGCCAGTGCAATCAGCACCAGTAGCGACGAAAAAATCAATCCAATCCGGTTCATGGGTAGCTCCTAGCGGGATTCGCGTTCACGGGTGCGCGCCGCTTCACGGCTGCGTGCGTCATTGACAACACTGCTGGGCGGTAGTAGTTGGACCGGGGGGGGCGTCGCGACACCGGCCCCGGAGCCGACGGTTTCATTGCCGGAAGCGCCCATTTGCATAAGCTTCTCCAATGGCAGATACAACAAATTCCCGCCCTGGCGCGAGTCCACCAGAACCTTGGTCACGTTGCCGTAGATTTGCTGCATGGCATCCAGGTACATGCGGTCGCGCGTCACCTGAGGAGCCTTCTGGTATTCCGCAAACACGGAGCGGAAGCGCTGTGCATCACCCTGTGCCTGCGCAACAACGCGGGATTTATAGGCTTCGGCCTCTTCTTTCAGGCGGGATGCGGAGCCCACTGCGCGGGGAACCACATCGTTGGCGTAGGCTTCTGCTTCATTCTTGGCGCGCTCGCGCTCCTGGCCGGCCTTGAGCACATCATCAAACGACGCCTGCACCTGCTCGGGCGGACGCACACCACCTTGTTGCAAATTGATGCCAACAATCTCAATGCCCACCTTGTAACGATCCAGAATGGACTGCATCATCGCCCGTACCCGCGGCGCAATCTGGTCGCGTTCTTCCGACAGGGCTGCATCCATCTTCATCTTGCCCAGCACTTCGCGCACCGAAGTCTCAGCGGCCTGCACCACCGCCTGTTCGGGGTTCTTGCTTTCGAACAGGAAGGCGCGCGCGTCGCTCAGACGGTACTGCACTGCGAACTTGATATCCAGGATGTTTTCGTCCTGTGTCAGCATGGCGGATTCACGCAGGCCGGTGGCCTTCAGCACGGTATCGCGTCCCACATCCACAGAACGAATCTGGGTTACAAAAACGAGTTCATGGCGTTGAATGGGGTACGGCAGACGCCAGTTGAAGCCGGCGTTGACCGTACCTTTGTACTTGCCGAACTGGGTAATAACTGCTTGCTGGCCTTCTTGCACGATGAAGAATCCGGTTCCAAGCCAGATCAGCACCAACACGCCGGCAATCAGCCCGGCTCCAATACCGGCACTTTTCATGTCCGGCTGAAAGCCGCCACCCGAACTGCCCCCGCCGAGGGGGGGCTGGTTAGGTTTGCCAAACAGGCCGCCCAGCTTGCGATTGAAATCTTTCCACAACTCGTCCAGGTCCGGAGGGCCAGAGTTCGCCCCGCCCTTGCGGCCTCTGGAAGAGTCGTTATCGACTGGTGGCCTCAATGGCTCGCTCTCGGGCGGGGTACCGTCGGACTTGCCGCCTTCAGCCGGTTTATCGTCGCCACGTCCCCAGCGGGAATCGTTTAGATTGAACATCTTGCTCAGCCATTGTGGCAAGGCGACTGAACGCAGGGTCAAAGCACGAATGGGAAGTTTCATGTCATCATTTCTCATATATCTGGCCTCGATTGTGCCTAATCAGACGTCGTCCCCGGAAGTCCCAAGGGAATGTGACGCATCGGCTTCGTCTGAAGAAGGAGCACGCGCGATGAGCGACAGCCGTTGCCGCAAAAGCGGCAGCCCTGCGCCATTCCTGGCGCTAACAAAAATGCGTGGAATTTGTACCCCGTCGATTTCGAATTCATCTTCCTGCTTCAGGGGCTGGCGATCCAAATCCAGGGCGTCAGTCTTGTTGAAAACCAGCAACTGGGGAATACCATCGGCGCCAATTTCCTTCAGTACCATCTGCACCTGCAAGATCTGCTCGGGAAAATGGGGGTTGGCAGCATCGACCACATGCAACAACAGATCCGCGTCCACTGCTTCCTGCAGTGTTGCCCGGAACGCATCTACCAGACCGTGCGGCAGATCACGGATGAAGCCCACGGTGTCGGACAGTGAAACGGATCTCCCCGCCTCGCCCAGATACAACTGACGGGTTGTGGTGTCCAGTGTTGCAAACAACTGGTCAGCCGCATAGGCGCGCGCCTTGACCAGTGCATTGAACAGCGTGGACTTGCCGGCGTTGGTATAGCCGATCAGCGAAATATTGAATGCGTCGCGGCGCTCCCGCTGGCGCCTTTGCGTTTGACGCTGCCGCTTGACCTTGCCAAGCCGCTCCTTCGTCCGTTTGATGGTCTCTCCAATCATGCGCCGATCCAGCTCGATCTGCGCCTCCCCGGGGCCACCCCGCATGCCGATACCGCCGCTCTGGCGCTCCAAGTGCGACCAGCGTCGCACCAGTCGCGTACTCAGATACTGCAGGCGCGCCAACTCAACCTGCAGTTTGCCCTCATGGCTACGCGCACGTTGGGCAAATATCTCCAGGATGAGGAAGGTGCGATCATTGACCGGTAGCTCCAGATGGCGCTCCAGGTTACGCTGCTGGCCTGGACTCAGACTTTGATCAAAAAGCACTTCCTGGGCCCCCAATTGGGTGGCCAGGAGCTTGATTTCGTCGGCTTTGCCAGAACCAATGAACAATGCTGCATCCGGCGCCTTGCGTTTGCAGGTCACACGACCGACCGGCAACATGCCTGCCGTTTCGGCCAGCAAGCCCAACTCCTCCAATTCGCTGTCGAAATTGGGGCCGCCCAGATCCACTCCCACCAGAATGGTCGGAGTCCTTGCAGGTTGATGCGCTGCGGTCAAACTAAAGTAGAAGAACGGCTTCTCGAATCATGGGGCCATGTCGGCCCGCACGTTTACGCCGATTCGGGAGTGTCACCGCCCGTAGCGGAGAAATTGACAGCACGACCCGGAACGATGGTGGAAATGGCATGCTTGTATACCATTTGAGTAACCGTGTTCCGCAAGAGCACCACGTACTGATCAAAAGACTCAACTTGCCCTTGCAACTTGATGCCGTTCACCAAGTAAATGGAGACTGGCACATGTTCCCGACGCAAAGCGTTGAGGAACGGGTCTTGCAATAATTGCCCTTTGTTGCTCACGATATTCTCCGTGTTCAAATAATTAAGAAGAGTGGACGATACCACACGAAAGCAGCGTATCCGCTTCGTGATCAAGAAACCTGTGTTTGATTGTGAGAATCGACTGCCACCGGGTGACTAAGTGTCATCCTTGTCCGAATACGGGTTCTGCGATGACTTCATCTGGATGCGCAGGGGCGTTCCAACAAGGTCGAATTCCTTGCGGAAGCGTCCCTCCAGGAAGCGCTTGTACGCATCGGTGACGTGTTCCAGTGAATTGCCGTGGATGATAATGATCGGTGGATTCATGCCACCCTGGTGGGCATACCGAAGCTTGGGACGGTACATGCCAGTCTTCTTGGGCGTTTGAAACTGCACGGCTTCCAGCAACAGACGCGTCAACACCGGAGTAGGCATCTTGCAATTGGCTGCCCTGTAGGCCTGGGCGATGGAGTCCCACAAGGGTCCCAACCCCTGGCGTTTCTGCGCTGATATGAAGTGCAAAGCAGCGAACTTGAGAAAAACCAGACGGGTTTCAATGGATCGCTTAACCAATTCCCGCGCATAGTCGTCAATGGCATCCCACTTGTTGACTGCAACGACAACGGCACGACCGGATTCCAGAACGTAACCGGCAATATGGGCGTCCTGATCCGTGACACCCTGGGTCGCGTCAATCAAAAGCAACACAACGCTGGCCGATTCAATCGCTTGCAAGGTCTTGACGACCGAAAACTTTTCGATCGCTTCAAAAACCTGACCCTTGCGCCGCAGCCCTGCCGTATCGATCAATTCAAAGCGCTGTCCTTTGCGCTCAAAGGGGACGGATATGGCGTCACGGGTGGTGCCCGGCAAATCAAAAGCGACCAGTCGCTCCTCGCCCAGCCAGGTGTTGATCAGCGTCGATTTGCCGACATTGGGGCGCCCTGCTACCGCCAGCTTGATCACTCCGGGGTCGTTGGCGGCCTCTTCGGCGTCCTCTTCCGGCCGATTCAATGCGCCAAGAGCCAGGTCCACCAAGGGACGGATGCCCTGTCCATGCGCTGCGGAGATTGGAAAAACCTCACCCAGACCGAGTTCAAAAAACTCCACCAATTGCGCACCGGCAGTCATGCCCTCCGCCTTGTTGGCCACCAGGATGCAAGGCTTGCCCAGCTTGCGCAGGTATTTGCCAATTTCGTGGTCTTGCGCGGACAAACCCGCCCGTGCATCGACAACAAACAACACCACATCGGCCTCGGCCACGGCTTGCCGGGTTTGCTTGGCCATTTCCTTGTAAATGCCGGACGTGGCGTCGGGCTCAAAACCACCGGTGTCAATCACGATGAATTCGTGCTGCCCATGCTTGGCATTGCCGTAATGCCGATCACGGGTCAGGCCGGCAAAATCGGCAACAATGGCATCGCGCGTTTTTGTGAGACGGTTGAACAGGGTCGATTTACCTACGTTGGGGCGACCAACCAATGCGAGGACAGGTTTCATGTTGCGGGGCTCAAGCCATCAATCAGGTTTGAAACCAAATATGCCACCACGCTTGGTCACCACAACCAGCGTTTGTCCAACCAGCACCGGTGACGTAGCGATTCCCGAGCCATCCGTCGCAACACGATTCAGGGGGGATCCATCTTGACTGGATACAAAGTGCAATGTGCCCGAATCATCTCCAATAACGAGCGAGCGCCCTACCAAAACGGGTGCGGTCAGAGTGCGAAAACGCAAACGCTCTGACAGCCATTGGCGTTCTCCATCGGTACGGCGCCACGCGACAAGCCGACCGTCACTTTCGGTCCCAAATACAGTGGTTGCGTCGCCATCCAGTCCTGTTGCCCCGGATGCAGGTTTGCTCCAGAGCAGGCCTCCCCTGACGCCATCAACACAGCCAACGGCTGACTGGAAAGAGCGCACACAAACCTGATCCCCGATGCGACTCACTCCCGACACCAAATCCACCAACCGTTCAACTTCGTTGGTTCCACGGCTGCTGGCAACCTGCGCTTCCCAACGCACCTTGCCAGTTGTGGGGTGCAAACCGACCAAACGCCCCCCAAGGCCAACCACCAGGGTATCACCGACAGACATGACGAGACCGGATCGTCCAAGGACCAAGGCTTCACCCGTGCGTTGCTGTTGCCAGAGCTTTCTGCCGGTTGCGGCATCAAAAGCAGACACCGATCGGTCGGCAGACAACACAAACACACGAGCACCCGCTACCAAAGGCGCAGCCAGGGTGAGTGCACCCATTTTTTTACGCCAGACTTCCTTGCTGCCATCCAGCGCAATCAATTCATTGTCACGACTCACAACCGCCGCGTAGCGGCCGTCGCTGCCAACACCAGCAGACAGCTTGACACCCAGCGCGGTGCGCCACAAATCGCCACCGGTTCTGGCGTCAATGGCAGCCACAATGCCATCCGTCCCTGCGACATAGATCAGGTTACCGACAACCCGCACGTCCAAGGGAAAACCAACCGCGCCAATACTTGACGACCACGCGGAGCGGACTCCGATCAAGGGGGTATTGGGGCCGAGATCCAGCGGCTTGGCTTTTTCAGGCCCTGAACACGCAGCAAGGGTCACCAGAACACCCACGGACAACGCCATGCGGCGCAGTGTCTTACTCCACAACGGCTTATGCATCACTTGGCGACCTCTGTAGCAACTTTATTCGCGCCCATATCCGGATTCACACCAAGCGCATTCAGTTTGACACCCACCAATCGGCGGTATTCCGACTGCGCCTCAAAAGCCTGGTACGCCTTCAGGTATTCGGACTTCGCTTCACCCTTCTTGTCCTGCAGTATGTAGATGTCACCCTTTCGGTCGGCGGCCAATGCCGCGAACTCTTCAGTGACACCAGCCCCCAGAACCTTGAGAGCATCGTCGTAGGCTTTGGACTCAATCAATACCGCAGACAATCGCAACTTGGCAATGGACGCATACGCGGGATCGGAAGCATTTTCCGCAAGCCATGTCAGGGTTGACTTTGCAACATCCGCCTTACCAGCCTCGTACGCCATTTTGGCGACCATCAAGCCAGCCTGCTGTGTATAAACCGCTTTGCCAAACCGGTCCTTCATATCAACAAAGGCCCGCTCCGCTTTCTGTGCATCACCACCCCGAACAACCTTTTCAACCTCGTCAAACATCGCGGCGGCTTGAACGGCCTGGTTGCGCTGCCACACGTGGTAGCCATTCCAGGCGGCCACAGCGCCCAGAACGACGATCAGCGCCCACGTAATCAGGTTGCCGTACTGCTTCCAAAAATGCTTGAGTTGATCAAGCTGCTCTTGTTCTTCGAGGTCTAGATGATTTGCCATGTGTACGTATTCTGTTAAGCGAAGGATTGTAGGCTTTTGGCCCACTGAGCCGACTGGCTCAGGATTTGGGTTGACTGTGCGCCACTGCCGTCACGCAACGACTTGACCGTCACAATACCCTGCTCGATCTCGTCTGGACCAAAAACCAGTGCATAACGCGCGCCTGAGGCATCTGCACGTTTGAATTGTGATTTGATACTTCCCATGCCATCCGCTGAGCCGGCGTGCATTTGGACACTGACGCCCTGTGCCCGCAAGGTCTGCAGACATTGCATCGCTGCGGGCAAGCCGGCACTCTCCGCAATGATGGCGTAGGCATCCGGAACCGGTGTATTGCTGGAACGCCCCTGGACCTTCAGCAATTCCAGCACCCGCTCGATTCCCATACCCCAGCCCACGGCCGGAGTCGGTTTTCCACCCAACAACTCAAAGAGGCCGTCATAGCGCCCACCGCCACACAAGGTTCCCTGGGCGCCCAGTTCATCGGTGACAAACTCAAACACTGTGTGGCTGTAGTAATCCAGACCACGCACCAGGCGGGGATTCACACTCCAGGCCACACCACACGCGCTGAGAAGCGACTTCACGGTATCGAAGTGTTTCAGGGATGCTTCTCCCAAAAACTGCAACAACTGCGGCGCCTCCTGAACCATCGCCTGCATGGCGGGGTTCTTGGTATCCAGAACGCGCAGTGGATTGGCATGCAGACGGCGCTTGGCATCTGCATCCAGTTCGTCCACATGCTTCTCAAAATAAGCAATCAGCGCGGCGCGATGCGCGTGTCGCTCACTTGCAACTCCCAGACTATTGAGTTCGACCCGTACACCCTGAACACCAACGTCCAACAGCAACCGGTGCGCCAATAGCATCAACTCGGCATCGACCTCCGGTCCGGAAAATCCCAATGCCTCAGCACCCAGCTGATAAAACTGACGGTACCGGCCACGTTGTGGTCGCTCATGCCGAAACATGGGGCCCATGTAGTACAGACGTTTGCCACCGTCGTACGTCAAATTGTGTTCAATGGCAGCGCGTACAACCCCCGGAGTGTTCTCCGGGCGCAAGGTCAGCGCCTCGCCATTGAGCTTATCTTCAAAGGAGTACATTTCCTTTTCGACAATATCGGTGGTCTCACCAGTACCGCGCACAAACAAGGCCGTGGGCTCCACAATAGGGGTGCGAATATTGCGATAGGCGTGTCGTAGCATTTGCGAGCGCACCTGCTCTTCAAACCATTCCCATTGCGCGGAATCGGGGGGCAGAATGTCGTTCATGCCTTTTACGGCAAACAGCTTCTCCACTCTACTGACAGCAGATTTTTCGGCCATGCAAACTCTTAATTGGTGGGGGTTGCAACGGTGGAACCAAACCGCTGCTGGATGTAGTTTTCAACAACCGCTTGAAAGTCAGCGGCAATCGTCTCTCCACGCAAGGTCATGCGTTTCTCGCCGTCGATAAATACGGGAGCCGCCGGCGCTTCTCCGGTACCAGGCAAGCTGATTCCAATATCTGCATGCTTGCTTTCTCCGGGACCATTGACAATGCAGCCCATGACTGCGACTTTGAGATTTTCAACGCCAGGGTAACTCTCACGCCAAACCGGCATCTTGGCCCGCAGGAAATCGTCGATCTGCTGCGTCAACTCCTGAAAAGTCGTACTGGTCGTGCGCCCACAACCCGGGCATGCAGTTACGCTGGGAACAAAATTTCGCAGCCCCAGGGCCTGAATGATTTCCGAAGCTATGACAATTTCCTGCGCGCGCGATTCACCGGGGGCTGGGGTCAACGACACCCGAATCGTGTCGCCGACGCCCTCTTGCAGCAATACACCAAGTGCCACGGATGAAGCAACCGTGCCTTTGGTGCCCATGCCGGCTTCGGTTAACCCCAGGTGCAAGGGATAGCGGCAGCGTCGGCCCAACTCCCGGTACACGGCAATCAGATCCTGAACACCGCTTACCTTGCAGGACAGAATGATCTGGCTGGCATCCATGCCCATCACTTCGGCACGCTGAGCCGATTCAATCGCAGAAGTAATCAGTGCCTCATACATCACGGGCTTGGCGTCCCACGGTACACTGCGTCGACTGTTCTCATCCATCAAGGACGCCAGCAATTCCTGATCGAGACTGCCCCAGTTCACGCCAATACGCACCGGTTTGTTCCAGCGCATCGCGGCCTCAATCATGAGCCCGAACTGCTTGTCGCGTTTGTCGCCCTTACCCACGTTACCAGGGTTGATCCGATACTTGGACAGTGCCTTTGCACAATCCGGATAGTCCGTCAACAATCGGTGCCCATTGAAATGAAAGTCACCAATGAGCGGCACATCAATGCCCATGCGATCCAACTGTTCACGCACATAGGGGACGGCTTGTGCAGCCTCCGGTGTATTCACCGTAATCCGCACCAGTTCTGATCCAGCAATGGCAAGTTCCTTGACTTGAATCGCCGTGCCAACCGCATCGGCGGTATCCGTATTGGTCATCGACTGCAGGCGTACCGGCGCGTCACCGCCCAGGGTTACAACGCGGCCGCCCCAAACCACACGCGCCTGGAGAGACTCGCGCCGACCGGGAACAGCCAAAGCAATCGGCAAACTGGAGTTCATTACTTCACCTCAAATCGCGCAACATTTTCCTTGGCAATGCCGGCCAAGTTGAAGGGCTTACCCCGGACCTCGACGTCTGTCACGTCCACACGTCCGATCACAACGGACAAGGGTGTTGATCCCGACGCACCCGCCGTTTCGCCATCCGAAAGTGTCTTGCTGAGTTGAACAACGCCATTGGCATCAACGACCTTCACCCACGAAGATCCGCGCGCTTTGAACACCACCAATCCCGTGGAAGCAGGCGCAACGATCTCCGCACTGCGTGCGGCTCCAGATGCTGCCGCCGTTGACGCCGAGGCCGGCGCAGACTTCGCAACGGCCGCTGCGGGACTGGAAGCAGCCTGATCCCCCGGCTGCACCTTGGCTTCCGTGGGAGCGATTGTCTGCGCGACAGGAACGACCACGTCATCAACAACCGGTTTGGAGGCCAGTACAGGCTCGGAAATGCTCTCCACTTTGGCGGGAACTTCAACTGGCGTCTCAGACACCTTGATATCCGGAAAAAAAGCCACCACTACTATGCCGACCAATAACGCCAGGACAATCAAGACAGCAGGTTTGGATATCAAAGCAGAAACCGATATCGCTGCGCCCTCCCCAGGTGTACGAAATGGTGCGTTAATGCCCCGCTGATCGGGATTCAGCCGGGGAACCATGTTCCCGGGCAATTTACTCAGAATCGGTGCCGGGTCGATTTTCAGCGTCCGACATACACTGGACGCCAACGCTCGAACAAACACCGCGTCATGCAATAGATCCAGCCGATCAGACTCCAATGCCTCCAGCTTCTTGACTGGAATTTTCATTGAAACAGCCAAGGCGGCCACATGTAGCCCAGCCGCCTCCCTGGCGCTGCGCATCATCTGGCCCGCTGTCAACACCGCTTCTGCGCCCGGCTCCACCGGATCACTTACCGGGGTAGCCTCGCCCAATTCACTCATTAAACGCACCTCGCTCAAACGCCGAATACTCTCGCGACAAGGGATAGCGTTTCTTCAATTGCGCTCCCAACTGCGCCATCGCTTCACGGTTGTCCATTCGACGCTCCACCTTAATTCCCAACCACAGTGACTCGGCGTTGGCCAGCTCACTGTTATTCAAACGACGTACGTAAAACTGGGCTCGCACGAACTCACCCCGTTGAAACAGGATGGTTGACAGGTTGTACGCCGTGATCGGATTGCCGGCGTCGAGTTCATACGAACGCGACAGACTGCTTTCCGCATCCGCCAACTGACCACTCCTTTGCTGGCACAAACCCTGGGCCATCCACGTCTTCGCACGATCCCCATAAGTGGGATTGGTCAACGCACTTCCGAACAGTTGCATAGCCTCCGCATAACGCGACTGCTGACACAACATCCAACCGTAGTTGTGTTGCACTGAAGCCGCCTTGGGGTTGATTGCCAAAGCCCGACGAAAACTCTCCTCAGCCAGCGGCATGTCATTGAGCCGCATATAAATGAGCCCCCGCAGGTTGTAAGCCTCAAAAAGTGTCGGGTCCGCGCCGATGGACTGCTTCAGGTGATCCAGAGCGTCAGTAGTCTGCCCCTTGTCAAAATAGGCAACCGCCAATTCCAGACGCAGACGGGCCCGCTTGCGATTGTCAGGTTCATCAGAATCCGTCACCAGATCGGAATTGGTACCAGTGCTGGTTGCATTGGACGCGCAACCTGAAAGGCCAGCTACGACCGTAAAGGTCAGACACGACCACAACACCCACGACAGCGCCGCAACGCCAATCCGCACCTTATCAGTCATTGACAGAGTCCTCTCTCCCGTGTGGAGCCATTGCATTTTCGAGCCTGATCTCAATGGTCCGCCGCTTGCTCATTCGTTTGTGAACATCGGTACGGTCCTTCACATCACCCGCCAGTTGACCACAGGCCGCATCAATATCGTCACCTCGGGTCTTGCGGATTGTCGTCACAATTCCTGCATCGCTCAAGATTTTGGCAAAAGCCAGTACCGTTTCGCGTGAAGACCGCGTAAGTCCGGAGGCCGGGAAAGGATTAAACGGAATAAGATTGAATTTGCACCAAGCGCCCGCGCGCGCGTCGGGGCGAAACAGCCTGATCAATTCAGCCGCATGTTGAGGCGAGTCATTGACACCATTCAACATGCAGTATTCAAAGGTAATGAAATCTCGGGGCGCGACTTCCAGGTAGCGCCTGCAAGCCTGCAACAGCTCCGCAATCGGATACTTCCGATTCAATGGCACCAGTTCATCACGCAAAGCATCATCCGATGCATGCAGGGACACCGCCAATGCCACCGGGCAATCCTGGCCTAAACGGTCAATCATGGGGACAACGCCTGACGTGGATACGGTGACACGCCTGCGCGACAAACCATACGCATGGTCATCCAGCATCACCCGCAACGCAGGGACCAGCGCTGCGTAGTTCTGCAGCGGCTCTCCCATGCCCATCATGACCACGTTGGATATGACGCGCTCGCTCTTTCCCAAATGTTTGCGCAGGAAGTGTTCAGCAAACCAGAGTTGGGCAACAATTTCGCCAACAGTCAAATTGCGACTGAATCCCTGGTGCCCTGTCGAACAGAATCTGCAAGCCACGGCGCACCCAGCTTGGGAAGAAACGCACAATGTTCCCCGATCATCTTCGGGAATGAATACTGTCTCGATGGCGTTGCCCCCCGCAACGTCAAACAGCCATTTGATAGTCCCGTCTGCAGAGATATGCTGCTCAAGAACGGGAAGCGCGGCAACGTGTGCGCTGGTTTTAAGCTTCTCGCGCAGGGACTTCGCGAGATCACTCATGTCGTCAAAGTTTGACGCACCTTTTTGATGGATCCACCGAAACAACTGAGTGGCCCGGAAACGCTTTTCCCCAAGCCGCTCGCAAAAGGCGGCCAATCCGTCGAGATCAAATTCGAGCAGGTTGGCCGTCATTGCATAACTTAGCGGGAATAAACGTTCATGCCGGCGAAGAAAAACGCGATTTCAACGGCAGCGGTTTCTGCTGCGTCGGAACCGTGCACAGCATTGGCGTCAATGCTGTCGGCAAAGTCAGCGCGAATCGTGCCAGGAGCCGCCTTCTTCGGATCAGTAGCGCCCATCAGGTCACGATGCTTCAGGATCGCGTTCTCGCCTTCCAGAGCCTGAATCATGACGGGGCCGGAGATCATGAAGTCCACCAGGTCCTTGAAAAAAGGACGAGCCTTGTGCACAGCGTAAAACGCTTCGGCTTCGCCGCGCGACAAGTGAGCCATGCGTGCTGCAACGACCTTCAGGCCAGCGGCTTCAAAACGCGCATAAATTTGGCCGATAACGTTCTTGGCAACGGCGTCAGGCTTGATGATGGAGAGAGTACGTTCGATGGCCATGAATTTTCCTAAAAAATATTGGAGTTATTGGATTTTCAAATTATTCAAGGACTGAATAAAGCCCATGATTTTAACCTGCGGGTTTGCCCCTTCCAGAGCAACCCTGCGAAATGGAGTGCTAAAGCAAAGAGCTAGCGGTTTCCGCCCCGGTTGCCACCGCCGCGATTGCCGCCACCCCCGCCCGAATTGCCGGACGGGCCGCCGTTGCCGCGACTGGGGCCACGTCGTTGACCCGGGCCCTGACCCTGGCGTTGCCTGGTAAAGCTGTCCGCTCCAATATAGCCAAATGCGGTCTTCATCGGATCGGGTTGTGACTCCGCCGCCTTGCGGTCCGCGCGGTCACCGGAGTCATCGTTTTGGGGCCGATTGCGATCGCGATTGCGCCCACCGGCAGCAGCATTGCCGCCACCCGGCTGCGCCGGTCCACGGGAACCATCGCGGCGCCCCTCGGGAGGGCGGCCCGGCGCCCCGCCTCGACCACCGCCTCGACGTTTGCGATTGGCGCCACTGCCACCCGCCGCGCCGCCCCTGCCACCCGCATCGGCAGCGCTGGCGCGGTCGCCCCCATCACCGGTGCGCGCCACGGCCCGGTGCAAGGACTGGATATCGGAGTCGTCGAGTTCCATCCAAGCGCCACGCTTGAGGCCACGCGGCAGCAACATCGCGCCGTAGCGAATGCGGATCAGCCGGCTGACCGCATGACCAACTGCCTCGAGCATGCGCCTGACTTCGCGATTGCGCCCCTCGGAGATCGTCACACGGTACCAGCAGTTGGCGCCTTCTCCGCCGCCGTCCTCGATGGAGCCGAATTGCGCCATGCCATCGTCCAGACGCACACCTTCGAGCAGGCGCTTTTTCTCGTCATTGCTCAAGGCGCCCAGCACCCGCACAGCGTACTCGCGCTCCAGGCCGTAGCGCGGGTGAATCAGGTTGTTGGCCAGCTCGCCAGAACTGGTGAACAGCAGCAAGCCCTCTTTATTGAGGTCCAGCCGACCGACCGATTGCCATTTCCCCTGTTGCAATTTGGGCAAGCGGCGGAATACGGTGGGCCGGTTCTGCGGATCATCATGCGTGACCACTTCACCCGCAGGTTTGTGATAGGCGATCACCCGTGGCGGCGG
>JBBQLM010000016.1:0-81033 GCA_038327925.1 Burkholderiales bacterium
CCACAGGGAGGGATATTCGCCACGGTGCTCTTGCACCATGCGCACTGCACGTTCGCGGACTTCGGGGGAAAACTTCGTTGACTTTCTCATGGCTCCATCTTCTCAAATGTTGGAGCCTCCTCAAAACCCGGGGCGATTCAAGGAGATTGGCATCGACACTGAGGAGCGTAAGCGATTCAAAATGTCCGTCAACGGCGTGCTTTCTGCAGCAAACGGGGCTGTAAAGCGGCACGGTGCACATTCGACGGAATCTGTAGTCGCCGCCTGTATGCAAAGGTTTCATGACAGAGATGATTTCCGTAGCTTTTCACAGCATCCAAACTTTATGGATTTCGTAGTCAAACGAGCCACGGAACTGACGAAGTAGACGGCCTCAAATGCATTTTGGTGTGCCGAGTGCTGCCGCAAACCTTGCTATTCTTGCTTCTAAGTCCGCTTTTAGGGAACGCATTTCAGATGGATAAGTTCCGCTTTGGGTCGGAAGCCGAATCTTCACGTGGCTCAAATTCACACCGGTAACGCCAACCCGTCACAGAGGTTTTGGCCATTTGTGTCAACCTTGGCCACCACCAAATACCTCCCCACCCCTGGCGCCTCAATCACCAGGTCGCCGCTCAAATCCCAAATCCCACTCCGCCCCGCCGACACATAACCCCCCGATGGCCCGCCGTGGTTGGCGATGAGCACCACCATGGCGTGCTCCCGTGCATACGACTGCCACAGCGGTGCCTCGGCGGCGTATCCCTTTTCTGATGTGAGGATGCCCGCCGCATAGACATTGGCGCCAGCCTGCGCGGCTTGGGCAGCGTGGGTGGGGTGGTTGGTGTCGGCGCAGATGGCGCTGGCAATGTGCAGCGGCCCCAAGGCCTGCAGGTGCACAGGTGCGGGGCCGGGCGTGGCGAACGCGGTCTCTCTGCCGTGCAGGTGGTGCTTGGCGTAGGTGGCGTGGCTGCCGTCGGGGCGCAGCGTGATGGCGCCGATGGCGGGCAGGCCTGAGCCCAGAGCAACCGGGGCGCCCACGGTGATGGCCATGCCGGTGCGCGCCGCCGCGTCGCGCAGAGGGGCGAGCAGGGCGTGGTTGGCGTGTAGCACCAGCTTGGGCATGGCGGCCAGTTCATAGCCGGTGAGGGACAGTTCAGGGAACACCAGCCATTGCACGCCGTGTTCGGCGGCGGCTTGCACCAGCGCCAGGTGTTCCCGCACATTGGCCGCCACGTCCAAGGGCACGGACATGCTTTGCGCGGCGGCGATGGAAATTGCTATACCTTTGGTAGCAGCTTGCGCACGATTCACGAGGGCTGGAGGCCTATTTGGCATGCAGGAAGGAAGTCTGGGTCGGCCTTCCTGGCAGGTGCAGCGCTGCCGTGCGCGCCGGTGTCTGGGCCAGTAGCTTGCCGCGCTTGAATACCTTGAGCCGCGTGGCCTTCAGGCGCAGGGCTTCCACCGGGTCGCGCGCTTGCAGCAGCACGAAGTCGGCGTGGCAGCCGGGGGCGATGCCGTAGCCGTCCAGTTGCAGGATCTTGGCCGGGTTGGTGGTGATGGCCTCGAAGCACTGGCGCATGGCGGCCTGGCTGGTCATGTGGGCTACGTGCAGGCCCATGCTGGCCACTTCCAGCATGTCGGCACTGCCCAGCGCGTACCAGGGGTCCATCATGTCGTCCTGGCCAAAGGCCACGGTCAGGCCCGCGGCCATCAGCTCGGGCACGCGGGTCAGGCCCCGGCGCTTGGGATAGGTGTCAAAGCGGCCCTGCAGCGTGATGTTGACGCAAGGGTTGCTGGCCACATGCACCTGGGCCTCGGCCATCAGGCCCATCAGTTTGGAGACGTAGTAGTTGTCCATGCTGTGCATTGAGGTCAGGTGCGAGCCGGTGACGCGGCCTCTCAATCCCAGGCGCTGGGTCTCGAACGCCAGCGATTCGATGTGGCGCGAGTGCGGGTCGTCGCTCTCGTCGCAGTGCATGTCCACCGGCAAGCCGCGCTCGGCGGCGATTTCGCACAGCAACTTGACGCTGGCCGCGCCCTGTTCAGAAGTGCGCTCGAAGTGGGGTATGCCGCCCACCACATCCACACCCAGGTCCAGCGCGCGTTTTAGGCTGTCGGCACCGGTGGGGGTGCGCAGCACGCCGTCCTGCGGGAAGGCGACCAGTTGCAGGTCGATATAGGGGGCGACTGTTTTCTTGACCTCCAGCAGGGCTTCCACGGCCAGCAGACGTGGGTCGCTGGTGTCCACATGCGAGCGGATGGCCAGCAGGCCCTGGGCCACGGCCCAGTCGCAATAGGTCAGCGCGCGTTCGATGATCGCATCCGCCGTCAGGCTGGGCTTGAGTTCGCCCCACAGCGCAATGCCTTCGAGCAGCGTGCCGCTGGCGTTGACGCGCGGCATGCCGTAGGTGAGCGTGCCGTCCATGTGGAAGTGCACATCGACAAACGGCGGGCTCAGCAACAGACCGCCAGCGTCCAGCGTCTCGGCGGCGGGGGCTTGCAGGCCCTGCGTGACCTCGACGATGCGGCCACTCTGCACCGCTACGGACATGTTCGTGCGACCGTCGGGCAGGGTGGCGTTGTGCACCAGCAGATCCAGCATGGAGTGTTCCCTATATTTGCTATAAAAAAGCTAGCGATCCACGCATATTCCGCGAGGGCTAGAGGTCGATTTGGCTATAAACCAGTTTCATTGGGTTCCGAAGATGCGATCACCGGCATCGCCCAGGCCCGGCAGGATGTAGCCGTGGTCGTTCAGCTCGCGGTCAATGGCGGCGGTGTAGATCGGCACATCCGGGTGGGCCTTGTACATGGTCTCAATGCCCTCGGGCGCGGTCAGCAGGCACAAAAACTTGATGGACTTGGGCTTGCATTCCTTCAGCCGGGTCACTGCTGCGGCGGCCGAGTTGCCGGTGGCCAGCATGGGGTCGACCACGATGATGTCGCGTTCATCCATATTTTTGGGCATCTTGAAGTAGTACTCCACGGCCTGTAGCGTCTTGGGGTCGCGGTACAGGCCGATGTGGCCCACGCGTGCGCCGGGCACCACGGACAGCACGCCATCCAGAATGCCGTTGCCGGCGCGCAGGATGCTGACGAACACCAGCTTCTTGCCGTCGATCACCTTGGCGGTCATTTTTTCCAGCGGGGTTTCGATCTCGATGTCCTGCGTGGCCATGTCGTGGGTCACCTCATAGGCCATCAGGCTACTGAGTTCATTGAGCAGGCGGCGAAAGCTGTTGGTGCTGGCGGTCTTGTTGCGCATCAGCGTGAGCTTGTGCTGCACCAGCGGGTGGTCGATCAGGTGGACGTTGGCGCGGGCTTCTGGGGATAGGGGTGTCATGATCAAACGGTGAAAGTGGGGATGAAAGCGAGTGTAGGCGTAACAAACTCTAACGCAATTTGCTGGGGTTCTCCGTGGTCAACGGGGTTACATTAGCCCCCTTGTTCCCAAGTCCCAAAGTCTCACCCATGAAAAAAATCACACTTCTGGCATTGCTGCTGGCGGCCGGAGTTGTTCAGGCGCAAACGTCGTCCCCGGCCAAGAAGGAGCTGGTCGCCCGGATTCTGGTTTTACAGCAAGCCGCCATTGAACAGACGGCGCAGGCCCTGGTCGAGCGCCCGGCCATGGTGTTGCAACAGCAAGCCGGCCTGGCCTTGCAGACCCGCGTTCCGCCCGAGAAGCGCGAGGCCGCTGCCAAGCAGGTGCAGGACGATCTGAAAAAGTATATGGACGAAGTCGGCCCCGTGGTGCGGCAGCAGGCCGTGAAGCTGGCGCCATCGACGATTGGAGCGCTGCTGGAATCCAAATTCACCGAGGATGAACTCAAGCAGCTGATTGCGATTGTCGAGTCGCCAGTCAACCGCAAGTACCAGCAAATGGGCGGTGAGCTGCAAAACGCGCTGGGTCAGAAGCTGGTGGCCCAGACGCAGGCGACCGTGGAGCCCAAGGTGAAGGCGCTGGAGCAGTCAATTGCCAAGCACCTGGGCCTGTCGGCCCCGCCGTCGGCGAAGGCATCGGAGCCGGCCGCCAAATCGCCGAAGAAATAGCCCCGCTATCTGCGTGAGCCGCCAAAGATACCGCCCAGCACCCCGCGGATGATCTGGCGGCCAACCTCGCGGCCAATCGAGCTGGCGGCGCTTCGGGCCAGTTGCTCGCCCACGCTGGTGCGGGTGCGGCGGGTGCCGCCGCCCAGCATGTCACCAATGGAGTCGAAGATGCCTTTTTCGGGTGCTGCTGGCGCAGGCGTACCCGCCGACGCTGGAGCGGAGGAGGGCACGCCGTTGGGTCCTGGCGCAACGGTGCCAGCGGGTTGGCGCGCCTGGGTGCGTCCCTTGATTGCCTCAAACGCAGAATCCCGGTCTACCGCTTTCTCATACACGCCGGCCACCAGCGATTCGGCCAACAGAGTCTTGCGCTGCTCGGCCGTGATGGGGCCAATCTGGCTGCACGGCGGCAACACGTAGACCCGCTCGGTCACACTGGGGCGGCCCTTGTCATCGAGGAAACTGACCAGTGCTTCCCCCACCGCCAGTTCGGTGATGGCGGTGCCAATGTCCAGGCCGGGGTTGGCGCGCATGGTGTCTGCGGCGGACTTCACCGCCTTTTGGTCGCGTGGCGTGAAGGCGCGCAGCGCATGCTGCACCCGGTTGCCCAACTGGGCCAGCACCGAGTCGGGAATGTCCAGCGGGTTCTGCGTGACGAAATACACGCCCACGCCTTTGCTGCGCACCAGGCGCACCACCAATTCGATGCGCTCCAGCAGCACCTTGGGAGCGTCGTTGAACAACAGGTGCGCCTCGTCGAAGAAGAACACCATCTTCGGTTTGTCCAGATCGCCGACCTCGGGAAGGGTCTCGAACAGTTCGCTCAGCAGCCACAATAAAAACGTGGCGTACAGGCGCGGCGCGTTCATCAACTTGTCGGCAGCCAGGATGTTGACCATGCCGTGGCCCTGGGTGTCGGTCTGCATGAAGTCGGCGATGTTGAGCATGGGCTCGCCAAAGAATTTGTCGCCGCCCTGTTGCTCAATCTGCATCAGCCCACGCTGAATGGCGCCAATGCTGGCGGCGCTGATGTTGCCGTATTCGGTGGTGTACTGGCTGGCGTTGTCGCCCACATCCTGGCACATGGCGCGCAGGTCTTTCAGGTCCAGCAGCAGCAAGCCGTCGTCGTCGGCGATCTTGAACACCAGTTGCAGCACGCCGGTCTGAGTCTCGTTCAGGTTCAGCATGCGGGCCAGCAGCAGCGGGCCCAAGTCACTGACAGTAGCCCGCACCGGGTGGCCCTGTTCGCCAAACACATCCCACAGCGTGGTGGGAAAGGCCTGGTACTCGGGCTCGGGAAGGCCGCGTTCCTGGATGATTTTGGACAGCTTGGGGCTAGGGCTTCCGGTCTGCGAGACCCCCGTCAGGTCGCCCTTGATATCGGCCAGGAACACCGGCACGCCCAGGCGCGAGAAGCCCTCGGCCATGGTTTGCAGCGTGATGGTCTTGCCGGTGCCGGTCGCACCGGTGATCAGGCCGTGGCGATTGGCCTTGTCGGGCAGCAGGCGGCACTGGACAGTACTGTTGTCTGTGCCGTGCTGGGCAATCAGGATGCTGGTGTCGTTAGAGGCGGCCATGAAATTCCCAAAAAGTACAATCGAGCCAATAGCGTAACGAAAAATTAAAGGATTTCACGTGGCAGGACATAGCAAATGGGCCAATATTCAGCATCGCAAGGGTCGCCAGGATGAAAAGCGTCAGCGCATCTGGACCCGGGTGATGCGTGAAATCATGGTTGCGGCACGCATGGGCGGAGGCGATCTGAGCACCAATCCGCGGCTGCGTCTGGCCATTGAAAAGGGCAAGGCAGCCAACATGCCCGCCGAGAACGTGAAATACGGCATCGCCAAGGCCACCGGCACGCTGGAAGGCATTGTTTACGAGGAAATCCGCTACGAGGGCTATGGCATTGGTGGTGCGGCCATCATTGTGGACACCATGACCGACAACAAGGTGCGCACCGTGGCCGAAGTGCGCCACGCGTTCAGCAAGCACGGCGGCAATATGGGCACTGAGGGTTCGGTGGTGTTCCAGTTCAAGCACTGCGGCCAGCTCATTTTTGCGCCCGGCACCAATGAAGACAAGTTGATGGAAGTGGCGCTGGAAGCCGGCGCCGAAGACGTCGTCACCGATGACGATGGTGCCATCGAGGTGTTGACCGCCTTCGCCGACTATGAGGCCGTCAAGCAGGCGCTGGAAGCGGCCGGCTTTACCGCCGAGGTGGCGGGTGTCACCATGCGGGCGGAAAACACCATCGAACTGAGTGGCGAAGACGCTGCGCGCATGCAAAAACTGCTGGACGTTCTGGAGGACCTGGATGACACCCAGGAGATTTACCACAACGCGGCCCTATGAGAGAGTCTGGTATGAATGTTCTTGTGATTGGTGGCGGTGGGCGTGAACACGCCATGGCCTGGAAATTGGCGGAGTCCGACAAGGTCCAGATGGTTTATGTGGCGCCGGGCAACGGCGGCACGGCACTGGACAGTCGTCTCATAAACGTGCCCATCACCGAAGTGGTGGCGCTGCGGGAGTGGGCGCAGGAGAACAAGATCGGCCTGACCGTGGTTGGGCCCGAAGGTCCGCTGGCAGCCGGTGTGGTGGACGAATTCCGCCGCCACGGCCTGCGCATCTTCGGCCCCACCCAAGCCGCCGCGCAACTGGAAAGCTCCAAGGCGTTCTCCAAGGCGTTCATGAAACGCCATGGCATTCCCACTGCAGCCTACGAGGCGTTTACCGACCCGGCGGCGGCGCATGCCTATGTGGACCGCATGGGTGCGCCCATCGTCGTCAAGGCCGACGGCCTGGCCGCGGGCAAGGGCGTGGTCGTTGCCATGTCGCTGGACGAAGCACACGCTGCCATTGATTTCATGTTGGTGGACAACAAGCTGGGCGTGGTCCACAACACGGGCGAGGGCGGCCAGGCCGTGCCCCGC
Organism: Burkholderiales bacterium; assembly: GCA_038327925.1. Lineage (GTDB taxonomy): Bacteria > Pseudomonadota > Gammaproteobacteria > Burkholderiales > Burkholderiaceae_C > Allorhodoferax. The sequence continues at coordinate 6,966 of JBBQLM010000016.1, forward strand.
GTGGTCATCGAGGAATTCCTGGACGGCGAAGAGGCCAGCTTCATGGTCCTTTGCGACGGCAAGGATGTGGTGCCATTGGCCACCAGCCAGGACCACAAGCGCCTGCTGGACGGTGACGAAGGCCCCAACACCGGCGGCATGGGTGCTTACTCGCCCGCACTGGTGGTCACGCCCCAGGTGCACGCCCGCGCGATGCGCGAAATCATCTTGCCCACGCTCAAGGGCATGGAGCAGGACGGCATTCCCTACACCGGCTTCCTGTACGCCGGTTTGATGATCGACCCGCAAGGCCAGGTCAAGACGCTGGAATTCAACTGCCGCATGGGCGACCCCGAGACGCAACCGATTCTGATGCGCCTGAAGTCTGACTTCCTGGATGTACTGTTGGCCGCCACCGAGGCTGGCGGTCTGGAAAACATGGAACTGGAATGGGACCGCCGCACCGCCCTGGGCGTGGTTCTGGCTGCAGCGGGTTATCCCCATGCGCCGCGCAAGGGCGATGTGATCACCGGGTTGCCGGCCGATAGCGAAGCCTCCATGGTGTTCCACGCCGGTACCGAGGGGCGTGATGGCGTCACCCGCACCAGCGGCGGCCGTGTGCTGTGCGTGACGGCACTGGCCGACAGCGCCCGTGCGGCCCGCCAGGTGGCCTATGAGGCCATCAATGGCATCCGCTTTGATGGCATGCAGTACCGCAAGGACATCGGCCATCGCGCCATCCGTCCCGTGGGTGACGGCGCCAAGGCAGCGCGATGAGTGAAGCGCGTGTCGGCATGGTGCGGGCCTATCTGCTGGGCCTGCAGGAAAGCATCACCGGCGCCGTGGCCGCGCTGGACGATGGCAGCTTTGTGTCCGATGCCTGGCAAAAGGCGCCTGAAGAGCCGCTGCAGGGCAACGGCATCACCCGCATTCTGGAGAATGGCACCGTGTTCGAGCGCGCCGGCTGCGGCTTCTCGCACGTGCGCGGACCCCGGCTGCCGCCCTCGGCCACACAGCACCGCCCGGAGCTGGCCGGCGCTCCGTTCGAGGCCATGGGCGTCTCGCTGGTGTTCCATCCCCGCAATCCCTATGTACCCACGGTGCACATGAATGTGCGCATGATTGCCGCCGGCCACCCGGGGCAGGAAAGCGTGTGCTGGTTTGGTGGCGGCATGGATCTGACGCCGTATTACGGCTTTGAGGACGATGCCCGCCATTTTCACGCGACTTGCCGGGATGCTGTTCAGCCCTTTGGTGCCGACAAATACCCGCGCTTCAAGCAGTGGTGCGATGAATACTTCTTCCTGAAGCACCGCAACGAACAGCGCGGCGTGGGCGGCATCTTCTTTGACGACTTTGCTGAAGGCGGCTTTGACAACGGTTTTGCGCTGATGCAGGCCGTGGGCGATGCCTTTTTGGGTGCCTACATGCCCATCGTCGAGCGGCGCAAGGACACGGCCTATGGCGAGCGCGAGCGCGCCTTTCAGTTGGTCCGACGTGGTCGATACGTCGAGTTCAACCTGGTGTGGGATCGGGGCACGCATTTTGGTCTGCAGTCCGGTGGCCGCACCGAATCCATCCTGTTGTCCATGCCGCCATTGGTCAGTTGGGCCTACCAGTCGGTGCCCGAGGCCGGCTCGCCAGAGGCTGCTCTGTATACCCAGTTCCTGCCGAGGCGAGACTGGGTGTGAGTGTTGCGCCTTTGCCGCAGCGGCGCATCGGGGTGTTTGGTGGGGCGTTTGATCCGCCGCATGCCGCCCACCACGCGCTGGCGCAGGTTGCTCTTGCGCAACTGCGACTGGACGAGCTACGCATCATTCCCACCGGCCAGGCCTGGCACAAGAGCCGAGAGCTGACACCTGCCGTGCATAGGCTGGAAATGGCGCGTCTGGCGTTTGCCGATCTGGAGCGCGTGGTGGTTGACCCGCGTGAGACGGTGCGCAGCGGCCCCAGCTACACGGTGGACACTCTGGGCGAGTTGAAGACCGAGTTTGCGGGTGCCGAACTCTTTCTCATCATTGGGGAAGACCAGGCAGAAACCCTGGATTCCTGGCGCCGGTGGAGCGAGATTCCTGAGCTTGCTACAATATGTGTAGCTGCTCGCGCAGGTTTTACGAGGGCCGATGCCACTTTTGAAGCCCTGCACTTGAGCCCAACTGCCGTTCGGCTGTTGGAAATGCCCCCCATGGACGTCAGTGCCACTGACATTCGCCAGCGTTTGGCCCATCGCCAAAACGTGGGCCCACTGGTTTTTGAACCCGTTGCGCGTTATATTGCCCAACATCACCTTTATCAAGCTGCCTGATGACTACTTCCACTGTTGCAAAAAAAGACATTACCAAGCTCCAGCGCGCCATCGTTGATGGACTGGAGGACGTCAAGGCCCAGGACATCCTGGTGTTTGACACGGAACAATTGTCGGCATTGTTTGAACGCGTGATCATCGCTTCGGGCACCTCGAACCGGCAGACCAAGGCCCTGGCGGCCAGCGTGCGCGATGCCGTGCGCGAGGCCGGTTTTGCCAAGCCCCGCATCGAAGGCGAGGTCAATGGTGAATGGATCATCGTGGATTGCGGCCAGGCCGTGGTGCACATCATGCAGCCCAACTTCCGCCAGTATTACAACTTGGAAGAACTGTGGGGCGAGAAGCCCGTGCGCCTCAAGCTGGGTGCCGCCAAACCTGCTGCCGCGGAAGCCGCCAAGCCCGCCAAGGCACCTGCCAAAGCCGAACCCGCCACATTGAAGCGCTCCAACGCCGCCAAGAAGGGCGTTGCCGAAGCCTTCCCGTCCAAGGCCGCCCTGAAGAAGGCGGCCGACAAGGCCGCGCCCAAGGCGCCGGCCCGCAAGACGGCTGCAGCCAAGCCTGCGGCTTCAGGTACCGGCGCAGCCGCCAAAAAGACGGCTGCCGTGAAGAAACCCGTGGCCAAGAAGATCACCACGGTCACGGTCAAACCCGCGACCAAGCCCGCTGCGAAGTCTGCCGCCAAACCGGCCGCGAGGAAAGTCGCTGCCAAGAAGACCGCCCCCCGCAAAGCCTGATCACCCCCGTGAGACTGCTCATCGTTGCCGTGGGCCAACGGGTACCGGATTGGGCGCAAACCGCCTGGGACGACTACGCCAAGCGCTTTCCGCATGAGTTGAAGGTCGAACTCAAGGCGGTCAAGACCGAGCCGCGCGGTTCCAAAACGCTGGACACGCTCTACGCGGCCGAGCGCGCCCGCATCGAGGCCGCCATCCCCAAAGGCACGCGCATCGTGGTGCTGGACGAGCGCGGCACCAACCTCACCACGGTGGCTCTGGCCGCCAAACTCACCGACTGGCAGCTCGGCGGCACCGATGTGGCCTTGGTCATTGGCGGGCCGGATGGGCTGGACCCTGCCTTTCGCCAGGCCGCGCACGAACGCATCCGCCTGTCGGACCTGACCCTGCCGCACGCCATGGTGCGGGTGCTGCTGATTGAGCAGCTCTACCGAGCCTGGTCCATCAACGCAAACCACCCGTACCATCGAGAATGAGCTTCATCTACCTGGCATCCCAAAGCCCACGCCGCAGTCAACTGCTGGACCAACTGGGCATTCGCCATGAACTGCTGCTCCCGTCCGAAGACGAAGATGCCGAAGCGCTGGAGGTGCAGTTGCGCAGTGAAGCGCCCAAGACCTATGTCCAGCGTGTGACCGGTCTGAAGTTGCAAGCTGCGATGCAGCGTCTGCAACAACGCCAACTGCCACCGGCACCGGTCCTGTGCGCCGACACCACGGTGGCCCTGGGACGGACCATCTTTGCCAAACCCGAGGATGCAGAGGACGCCAAGCGCATGCTGCGGGCGCTCTCCAATCGGCCCCACCGTGTCATCACGGCAATCGCGCTGGGTTGGCAAGACGAAATAGTGCAGGCCTGCAGCGAGTCCTGGGTCACGTTTGCTGAGATGAGCGATCAGGAGATTGACGCCTATGTGGACTCCGGCGAGCCCATGGGCAAAGCCGGCGCGTATGCGGTGCAAGGCAGGGCAGCGGCGCATATTGCGCACATCAGTGGCTCCTATACTGGCATCATGGGTCTGCCCCTCTTTGAAACAGCCCAGGCCATGCGTCGCTTGGGCTGGAGCCTGTAAACGGATCAACCGGGATTTCGCGCCATGCAACAAGACATTCTGATCAACTGGTCTCCGCAGGAAGCCCGGGTGGCTGTCATGGAAAACGGCGCCATCCAGGAGTTGCATGTGGAGCGGGCTCTTGAGCGTGGACTGGTTGGCAATGTCTACCTGGGCAAGGTGGCGCGGGTGTTGCCGGGCATGCAGTCGGCCTTCATCGACATCGGGCTGGAGCGCGCGGCATTTTTGCACGTGGCCGATGTCTGGCATCCACCGGCCGAAGGCGAGTCGCTGAGTGCCTCGCGTGCCGCGCAGCCGCTGATCCCCATTGAGAAGCAGGTGTTCGAGGGCCAGGCCCTGATGGTGCAGGTCATCAAGGAGCCAATTGGCACCAAGGGCGCACGCCTGTCCACCCAGATCAGTATTGCCGGGCGCCTGCTGGTGTTTTTGCCGCAGGATGACCACATCGGCATTTCGCAAAAGATTCCGGGCAACCAGCGTGACGAATTGCGGGCCCGCCTGCAACAGCTTTCCGGCAAGGAAGGTGGCGGTTTCATCCTGCGCACCAACGGCGAAGACGCGTCGGACGCCGAACTGGCCGACGACATTGCCTACCTGCGCAAGGCCTGGGCGCGGATCAAGGACGCCTCGGTGCGCCTGCCACCGCAGTCGCTGCTGCACCAGGATTTGAGCCTGCTGCAGCGCGTGCTGCGTGACATGGTCAGTGAATCGACACAGACCATTCGCGTAGATTCGCGCGAGCAGTTCGAGGCGCTCAAGGCCTTTGGCGCCGAGTTCATGCCGATGGCGGCTGGCAAACTGCAGCATTACAAGGGTGAGCGGCCCATTTTCGATTTGTTCTCGATTGACGAGGAAATCGCCAAGGCGCTGGGGCGCCGGGTGGAACTTAAGTCCGGTGGTTACCTGATCGTGGACCAGACAGAAGCACTGACGACGGTGGATGTGAACACCGGTGGCTTTGTCGGCGCACGCAATTTTGACGACACCATCTTCAAGACCAATCTGGAGGCGGCGCAGGCGATTGCCCGGCAACTGCGCCTGCGCAACCTGGGCGGCATCATCATCGTGGACTTCATCGACATGGTGCGCGAGGACCACCGCGAGGCGGTGCTGGCTGAATTCCGCAAGCAACTCGCCAGGGATCGTGTCAAAACCATGGCGGGCGGCTTTTCGCAGCTTGGCCTGGTCGAGATGACACGCAAGCGCACCCGTGAGTCGCTGGCCCACATGCTGTGCGAACCCTGCCCGATGTGCGAGGGCAAGGGCATCGTCAAGACGCCGCGCAGCGTGGCCTATGACATCTTCCGGGAAATTTTGCGCGAGGCACGGCAGTTCAATCCGCGTGAGTTTCGTGTGGTGGCATCGCCCAAGGTCATCGAGCTGTTCCTCGATGAGGAGAGCCAGCACCTGGCGGGCCTGAGCGAATTCATTGGCAAACCCGTTTCGCTGCAGAGCGAAGCGGCCATGGGACAACAGCAGTACGACATTGTGCTTCTGTAGCGCAGTGTCGGCGAGAGTATGAGTGTGATCGCATCCGTCGCAGTGACCACCGTCGCGGGCTGTCGGCCTATTCCGATCCTGACCTTCCACCAGATTGCCCAGGAGCCGCCCAAGGGCACCGGTTTTCGCAGCCTGAGTGTGGCACCGCAGGACTTTGAAGCCCACATGGTCTTCCTGCGCGGCCTGGGCTACCGTGGCCTGTCGATGACCGACCTATTGCCCTATCTGCGCGGCGAACAAAGTGGCAAGGTGTTTGGCATCACCTTTGACGACGGTTACCTGAACAACCTGTCCCACGCCGCGCCGGTGCTACAGCGCCTGGGCTTTTCCTCCACCTGCTATGTGGTCAGCGCCATGCTGGGGCAAACCAATAGCTGGGACCATGACAACGGCGTGCCGCCGTCGGAGCTGATGTCTGCGCCGCACCTGCGCCAGTGGATTGCGGCGGGCCAGGAGATCGGTGCCCACACGCGCCACCATGTGCGCCTGCCACAACTGGATGCCACTGCATGCCTGGACGAAATCCAGGGTTGCAAGACGGAACTGGAGCAGACCACCGGCGCACCCGTGGCGCACTTTTGCTACCCCTACGGTGAATACGACCAAACGCATGTGGAGCAGGTCGCCCAGGCTGGCTACCTGAGCGCCACCACCACGCGACGCGGCCGCTGCCACGCGGGTGACGGTTTGCTGGAACTGCCCCGCGTGCCGGTGTTGCGCCGCACCCACCGGCTGTTGCTTTGGTGGAAGCTGGTGTCACGCTACGAAGATCGGCGCCGCGCATGAGCGCAACCACGTCGGATACGCGGCTGCGCATCGCGGTGCTCAACCGTATCTTCACCGCCACCGGCGGGGGCGCGGAACGCTATTCGATTGCGCTGGTCGAGCAGTTGGCGCAGCGCCATGAAATCCATGTCTTTGCCCAGACTATCAACCACCAGTGGCCCGGTGTGCACTACCACCGCATTGCGCAGCCATTGACCCGACCACGGTGGGTCAACCAGTTGTGGTTCGCCGCTGCCACCTGGTGGAAGACCCGCAAGGGCTTTGATGTGGTGCATTCGCATGAGAACACCTGGCATGGCCAGGTGCAGACCGTGCATGTGGTGCCGGTGCGCTACAACCTGCTGCATGGTCTGAACGGTTGGCGCCGGGCCCTGCGCTGGCTGAAGATTGTGACCAGTCCGCGTCTGTTGGTCTATCTGGCGCTGGAGCGCTGGCGGTATGCCACGGACGATGGTCGCTGCATCACACTGGCGTCCAGTAGTCTGCTGCCGATGATGGCGGAGAGTTTTTCCGGGTCAGTATCGGCCTGCGAGGTGGTGACGCCTGGCGTGGCCGCCGTGCCGGGTGCGGCCGGCGCAGTGGAGCGCGATGCTGCCCGCAACCAGTTGGGTCTACCGCTCGCCGGGCTCTGCATCCTGTTTGTGGGCAATGATTTCCGCAAGAAAGGGCTGCCCGCGCTGCTGCAAGCCCTGGCGCTGTTACCGGCGGACTGCTATCTGGCGGTGGTCGGCAATGCGGCACAAAAAGCCTTGGTGCAGGACGAGTTGCGGGCCAGCGGGCAGGGTGACCGGGTCTATTTTCTGGGAGCCCTGTCCAGCGTGGATGTGGCCTACCAGGCTGCGGACTGCCTGGCGCATCCCACGCTGGAGGACACCTTTGCGATGGTGGTGCTCGAAGCCCTGGCCCACGGCTTGCCGGTGGTGGTCAGCAGTGCCCGATATTGCGGCATTGCGGCACTGCTGCAGGACGGCGAGGATGCGCTGTTGCTGCCCGACCCCCAGGACCACCACGCTGTGTCCCAGGCAATACGGCGGGTGCTGGAGGATGGCGAGCTGGGCGCACGCCTGCGCGGGCAGGGTGTGCAGTTTGCGTACCAGCACCAGTGGGAGGCGATTGCGCTGCAGCAGGAAGCCATCTACCACCGGGTGGTAAAGCGGCGCTGATTGCTATCGTAGTGATAGCAATTTACGCATATTCCACGAGGGCTAGACCCTGATTTGACTCTAAACCGCTTGGCGAAGCCGGCGCACAAGGGCCTGGCCCGCGTCGCTAGTCCGCGTCCTGTGCGCTGAAGGATCCAAGTCCCAATTGGTAGAGCCGGGCGTAGTGGCCGTTGTGCTGGATCAATTCCTGGTGCGTGCCGGTTTCCACAATCCGGCCGGCATCCATGGCCACGATTCGGCTGGCGTGCATCACGGTGGAGAGGCGGTGGGCGATGACCAGCGTGGTGCGGTTGCGCATCAGGCCCTGCAGCGCATCCTGCACGGCGCGTTCCGATTCGGTGTCCAGGGCCGAGGTGGCCTCGTCCAGGATCAGGATGGGCGCATCCTTGTACAGCGCCCGGGCAATGGCCAGACGCTGGCGCTGGCCGCCGGAGAGCTGCATGGCGTTGTGGCCGACCAAGGTGTCAATGCCTTGCGGCAACTCGGTCACCAGGGAGCCCAGGTTGGCGGCCTGCAGGCAAGCCAGCACCTTGTCGCGCTCCAGCGCCAGTCCCAAGGCCACGTTGGCGGCAATGCTGTCATTGAGCATGACCACGTGCTGGCTGACAAATGCAAACTGGGCACGCAAGGCCTTGAGGTCCCAGTCGCGCAACTCCACGCCGTCCAGCAGGATCTGGCCGCTGTGCAGATCCACAAAGCGCGGCAACAGGTTGACCAGGGTGGACTTGCCGGCACCGGAGGCGCCCACAATGGCAATGGTTTCGCCGCCTTGAATGGAAAGGTTCAGGCCGTGAATAACCGGGCTTGCCGCGCCTGTGTATTGCACCACCACATCCTGAAACACGATTTCGCCGCCCGCGCGGGGTTTGGTATAGCTGCCCTGTTCCTCGGCCGGCACGTTGTGGATCAAATCCAAACCGCGCTCCAGTGCAGCCAGGCCCCGGGTGATAGGGCCCGACACCTCGGAGAGCTGGCGGATGGGCGCGATGATCATCAGCATGGCGGTCACAAAGCCGACAAAGCCGCCCACTGAGGTGTCGCTGGACGCGCTTTGCAGCAGCGCAACCGAAATGACAGCAGACAGCGCCGTGGCCGCCAGCATTTGTGTCATCGGCGTCATGGCGGCGCCAGCCACGGTGGATTTCATGGCCAGATGCCGCAAGGACTGGCCCAGATGCTCAAAGCGCTGGGCCTGCGAGGCCTCAGCCGCATAGAGTCGGATATCGCGGTGGGCCAGCACGTTTTCTTCCACCACATAGGCCAGGTTATCGGTAGCGTCCTGATTGGCCTTGGTCAGGCGGTGCAGCCGGCCAGTGAGCACGCGCATGACCCAGGCCACCGCCGGAAAAATGGCGATGACGATCAGGGTTAGCTTCCAGTTCAGGTACAGCAGGTAGGTGGTCAGCGCAAGCAGTGTCAGGGCATTGCGAGTCAGGCTCAGAATGGAGTTGACCAGCATGGAGGCGCCGTTCTGGGTCTCGTACACAATGGAGTTGGACAGCGAGCTCGAAGTCTGTTCCTTGAACAGGCGCATGGGTGCAACCAGCAGCTTGGCAAACATCTCGCGGCGCATCACCATCAACCCGTGGTTGGTGATGCGTGACAGCCCCAGCTGCGCTATATACCCGGCCAAACCACGAACGCCAAACAGCGTCAGCAGCACCACCGGTACGGTCCACAGTTCCAGTTTGCGTTTGACAAAGCCAAGGTCCAGTAGCTTGTCGAACAGGGCGGGAATCATCGGTTCCGTCGCCGCTCCCACGATGGTCGCCAGCACGATGATCAGCCAGGTGCCGGAGTAGGCGCCGAAGTAGGGACGCAGCCGTAGCATGCGTTCCAGAAGGCTGCCTTGAGGCGCGGTCGGGGCCCGTACCGGGTCGGGCACGGTTGTCATGCGGCCACCTTGTGTGTTGGGGGAAAGGCCATGCTGCGCACGCCCAGCGCCATCAACAGGCCCAGGCTGACGCAGAAGAAGTCACCCATCAGGTCGTCGTACAGGGCAGAGTTGAACAGACAGGCCACCGCCGTGGCCGCCACGACACCCAGCAAGGCTTGCTGGATGGAAAGGGGAAAGCGCAGCGCGTCGCGCGCGATGCTGATAAATAGAGCCAACAGCAACAGGGCGCCACCCACGCCCAGCTCTACCGCCCACAGCAGGTATTCCTGGTGCGGGTTGCTGTGATTGCCTTGACCAAAAATCGCATCGGCCTCGGCACCCTGGATGCGCTTGACTACCGGTGCCCAGTTGCCCACGCCATGCCCCTGTAAGGGCTTCTCCTGCAAGGCCTGCACCGAGCGCAGCCAGGCGTTAAGGCGAAAGCCGGACGAGTCGCCTTCTGCCACGTGCCGCGTCTGGGCGAAATTCTGGCTTTCGTGAAATATTTTGGTCACGCGTTCGTACACCGTGTTGGACGCCAGCGTCAGGCCCAGCAACAGCACCACAGGCGTGGTGATCAGGGTGGCCAGGCGTAAGTGGCGCGGCATTGCCCACATGATGGCCAGCGCAATGGTCGTCAGCGCCACCAGATAACCGCTGCGGCCCTTCAATAAGAGCAGGGTGTTGACCAATGCCAGCAGTGCCAGCAGCAAACCCGCCCAGCGCGGCCACAGGCCTTCACCGCGCAGATACCAGAAAACGCCGGCGGACGTGGCAAACATCAGGGACTGGTCCAGGTAGGTTGAAAACACTTCATAGTCCAGCGCCGAATCTGCCTGCCAGGGCACCGGGACGCCGACAAACAGCAGCCAGGAACTCAGCAGCAGAAAGCCCTGGCCGAGCGCGTACGCGGCAATCCCGATGCGCGCCTCGGCCCTGCTGCGCACCAGAACACACAGCAGCGCGATCTCCATCACCTTGATGTGCTTGAGCAATGAGTTCAGGGCTGATGGCAGGTCCGCTCCAGTCCATAGCAGGCTGGCCGCAAACGCGATGCCGATCACGGCAAGGATGCGCGGAGTCCACAGCACGCCCAAAGTCGCGTCGCGCTGTCCACGCACAAAGTCAAAACACAGGTAGCCCAGACCCGCCACCAACACCAACACCTTTGCCAGGCTGATCCATGCCATGGGGAGGCTGACCGAGACAGCCGAAAGGCAGACCAAGCCGAGTCGGACGTTCCACACGCCTGCCACCGTTGCGCGCTCCTCATGCATCGCGTGGAGGCGCTTTGGGGGGCTGCCATGCCGCACCCTTCTGGATCTCCAGCGCCTTCACATAGCGGTAGAAGGTGCCCTCGAAGTTGCCCAGGGCAATCACAAACCCGGCCCAGCCATCGAGAAAGCCGCGCTTGAACACATAGTGCTTCACAAACGACCAGATGCCGTGCGACAGCGCCGTGAACATGGTGATCTTCTTGTGCTTGATCTTTTCGGCCCCCAGGGTTGAATACCGGTTGGCCTTGTGCATGACCTCGCCCATGTTCTTGAACGGGAATTGCCAGATGGGGTTGCGCAGGTGGCCAATGGGCTTGTCGGACTTCAGCACATAGCCCTCATGCACGGGCTTCAGGTCGTAGGCCATGCTGCCGTTGCGAAACAGCTGGGGTTGGCGGTAGTTGGGATACCAGCCGGAGTGCTGGATCCAGCGGCCCATGAAGTAATTGCGCCGGGGCATCCAGTACACATCGAGCGCATCCGGGCTGTTGATGGTTTCGCAGATTTCCTTTTGGGCTTCGGGTGTGCAACGCTCGTCGGCGTCCAGGCTGAAAATCCATTCGTGCGTGCAGGCTGCAATGGCCTGGTTGCGCAGATCCCCAAAACCCTTGAAATCCACCTGCACCACCCTGGCCCCCATGCGGGTTGCGATTTCTGGCGTGCCATCGGTACTCCACGAGTCCACCACAATGATTTCGTCAGCCCATTGGGCGCTTTCAATGGTGGCGGCAACTTTTTCGGCTTCGTTGAAGGCGATGATGTAGACAGAAATTTTGCTCATCGGGGGGTGGTAGTATTCGGCCTCTTGTGCACGCAGCAGACGGGTTGCCAGCCGCGTAGTCTAGTCCAAAATGATTGCATCCCAACTTGTGTCAGTGGTCATCACAACCTATAACCGCAGCGATGCCTTGCTGGCGGTTCTGGATGGATTGCGCCAGCAAACAGATCCGCATTTTGAAGTCATCGTGGCCGACGACGGTTCACGCACCGAGCACCAGCGTGCCATTCTGGAGTCAAGCGTTGCGCGTGCGCTGAAGGTCGTGCATGTGTGGCATCCCGATGTGGGCTTTACCGCATCCCGCGTTCGTAACCGGGGCGTGGCGGCATCGCGCGGTGATTACATTGTTTTCATGGATGGCGATTGCGTTCCCGAGGTGGATTTCATCGCACGCCACAAGCGGCTGGCGCAGCCGGGTTTTTTTGTCAACGGAAGCCGGGTTCTCCTGTCCGAGGATTTTTCGCAGCGGGTGCTGGCGAAGACCGAGCACATCTGTGGGCGCTCTGCCTGGTATTGGATCCGCCAGCGTCTGCAGGGACACGCCAGCAAGCTCACCGGGCTTTTGCGCCTGCCCGACGGGAACTTTCGCAATAAGCGCGTGTTCTCATGGAAAGGCATACGCAGTTGCAACATGGGTATCTGGCGATCGGATTTTGAGGCAGTAAACGGATTTGACGAGTCGTTCGTTGGATGGGGGCACGAGGATGCCGACGTGGTACTGCGTTTGCACAACAGTGGTGTTGCGCGCAAGAACGGGTTTTGCGCGACCGAGGTGTTCCACCTCTGGCACAGGGAAGCGGCTCGCAACCAGGAGTCGCAAAATGCCAGGGTCGTGCGGGAACGGGCTGCTACAACGGTGACCCAGCCCACGCTGGGTTTTTCACAGGATCGGGTAAACGATGATGTGGTCATCACAAGACTGGGATAATGCAAAGATGTTGAAACGCTACTTGTTTGTTTGTTTGGCTGGCTTGGTGTGCCTGCCAGCCCTTGCGCAATTTCGTGTGGAAGTGTCCGGTGTCGGACTGACACAGGTACCCATTGCCATCACCGCATTCCGTGGCGATGAGTCTGCTCCCCAGAAAATGGGCGCCATCGTCCAGGCCGATCTGGAGCGCAGTGGGCAATTCCGCGCGGTGGATACTGTCGGCGTGGTCATGGATGAGGGCTCGCGTCCCGAGGTATCCACCTGGCGTCAAAAAGGTTCTGATGCCCTCGTGACCGGCAGCATCACCCGGTTGGCGGATGGACGCTTTGACGTTCGCATGCGGCTGTGGGACGTGGTGCGCGGGCAGGACCTGGGTGGCCAGAGCTATGCAGTGGTGGCGGGCGATTTGCGTCTGGTGGCGCACCGCATTGCGGACTTTGTGTACGAGAAGCTCACGGGCGACAAGGGCGTTTTCTCGACCCGCGTTGCCTATGTCACCAAGGTGGGGCAAACCTACAACCTGTGGGTGGCGGATGCCGACGGCGAGAGTGCACAAAGCGCACTGAAGAGTGCCGAACCCATCATCTCTCCGTCCTGGGCGCCCAATGGCACGCAGATCGCCTACGTTTCGTTTGAATCGCGCAAGCCGGTCATCTTCGTACATGACATTGCATCCGGCAAGCGCCGGCTGGTCGCCAACTTCAAGGGGTCCAACAGTGCCCCGGCCTGGTCTCCGGACGGCAAGACCTTGGCCGCAACATTGAGTCGTGATGGTGGCTCGCAGCTCTATTTGCTGGAGGCCACGGGTGGTGAGCCCCGCCGCTTGGCGCAGTCCAGCTCGATTGATACCGAGCCCACGTTCACCGCCGATGGCAGACTCATCTACTTTGTGAGCGACCGGGGCGGTGCACCGCAGATTTACCGCATGCCGGCCTCCGGCGGCAATGCCGAACGGGTGACATTTACCGGCACTTACAATATTTCCCCATCGGTCAGCTCGGACGGGAAGTGGCTGGCCTATATTTCCCGGGTCAGCGGTGTTTTTAAATTGCATGTGATGGATCTTGCGACAGGCTCTGCCAGCGCGATCACCGACACCACGGCAGACGAGAACCCCAGCTTTTCCCCCAACAGCCGCCTCATCATCTACGCAACCCAACAGGCCGGACGAGAAGCATTGATGACAACAACGCTGGATGGAAAGATCAAGGCCCGTCTGGCTGGCCAGAACGGTGATATCCGTGAGCCCGACTGGGGTCCGGTACAGAAGTAATTGCAATTTAACTAGGAGTAGTGGATGAATCGATTGATTTGGGCAGCCGCCGTTGCTGTGTTTTTGAGTGCTTGCGGCTCGGCTGTCAAGCTGGACGATGTTCCGGTTGAAGACAAATCCGGCACCAGCGTTTCCCAAGGGACAGACCCCAATGCAGGCTCGGCCGTCGGGCAGCGTGCCGTGACCGGCGTGTCGCTCGACAATGCCAGTGCAACGGCCGCCATGATGGCATCCAACCGGGTTGTGTATTTTGATTACGACAGTTTTACGATCCGCTCCGAATTTCAGCCGGTGATTGAATCGCACTCCAAGTTTGTGAAGGGTGACAAGTCGCGCAAAGTGGCCATTGAAGGCCATACCGACGAGCGTGGTGGACGTGAATACAACCTGGCATTGGGACAAAAGCGCGCCGAAGCGGTGCGCCGTGCCATGTCGCTGCAAGGCGTTTCCGAAAATCAGATTGAGGCCGTGAGCTTTGGCAAGGAAAAGCCCGCTGTGCAGGGCACGACCGAAGCCGCCTTTGAAAAGAACCGCCGCGCTGAAATCTTCTACCGATGAACACCATGTGTCTCTCCTCGATTGCGCGTGCAACCCGCAATGCGACGGTTGCGGTGTTGATGATCGGATGCCTGGGCCACGCATCGGCCGGATTGTTCGATGATGAGGAGGCGCGCAAGGCCATTCTGGACCTGCGCCAGAAGGTAGCGGAGTCAGAGAAGAAGATAGCGGAAGAATCCCGGCGTTCGGCTGAGGACATGGAGCAGCTCCGTCGCAGCCTGATCGATTTGCAGAACCAGTTGGAAGCTGCCCGTGCCGATCTCGCCAAACTGCGCGGGCAGGACGAGCAGATGGCGCGTGATCTGGCCGAGGTGCAGCGCGTGCAGAAGGACACGGTCCAGACGCTGGATGAACGGGTCCGCAAGTTTGAGCCGTCACGCGTCACCGTGGATGGCCGTGAGTTCATGGCCGACCCGGCGGAAAAGCGCGACTATGAAGCGGCCATGGCCATCTTCCGCAAGGGCGAGTTTGGCCCCGCGCAACTGGTGTTTGTGGAGTTCCTCAATCGCTACCCCAAGACAGGCTACCGCCCATCGGCCCTGTTCTGGCTTGGCAATGCCCAGTACGCAACCAAGGATTACAAGGATGCGCTGGCCAGCTTCCGTGCACTGGTTGCCGCCGCCCCGGACCATCAGCGTGTGTCCGAAGCGGCTTTGGCCATTGCCAATTGCCAATTGGAGTTGAAGGACACCAAGGGCGCCCGCCGGACACTCGAAGATCTGCAGGCCAACTACCCGGGCACGGAGGCCGCCCAAGCCGCCAAGGAACGTCTGGCGCGTTTGCGGTAGAGCGCTGTTGAGCCTCGCTACAAACCCCAACGAATCAACGCAACCCACTCTGGATGCGGCTGATCTGGATCGCCGCTTCTCGGGCCTGGAGCGTCTCTACGGCGTCGCGCAGGCACGGGCGATCCGCAATGCACACGTAGCCGTTGTCGGTATTGGTGGGGTGGGGTCATGGGTGGCCGAAGCCCTGGCGCGCAGTGGCGTTGGCCAGCTGACCCTGATCGACATGGACCATGTCGCCGAATCCAACATCAACCGGCAGGTTCATGCGCTCAGCACCACCATGGGAAAAGCCAAGGTCATTGCCATGCAGGAGCGCATCGCCCTGATTAACCCAGAATGCGTTGTGCACTGCGTGGATGCGTTCGTGGAACCTGACAACTGGCCGGCCATTCTTCCCGACGGCGTCGACGCCATGGTGGATGCCTGTGACCAGGTCAAGGCCAAGACGGCAATGGCAGACTGGGCGCGCCGCACCCGGGCGCTGTTTGTTTCCGTGGGTGCGGCCGGCGGAAAGCGCCACGCACACAAGATCGATATTGCCGACCTAAGCGAAACCACGCATGACCCCTTGCTGGCGCAACTGCGCTACCGCCTGCGCAAGTCGCACAACGCACCGCGCGAAGGCAAGCGCATCGGCGTAACCTGCGTTTTCAGCCGCGAGGCGGTCCGGCAGGCAGATGCCTCATGCGAAGTGCAGGGCGACAACACACTCAACTGCCATGGCTATGGTTCGGCCGTCTCGGTGACCGCTACGTTCGGTATGTGTGCCGCCGGTTGGATACTCGACAAAATTTCTGACCAACACCAATCTGACGGGCAAAAAATAGCTATATAATTGAGAGCTTCACGGATTGCAGCGGCACCAGCTTGCTGAAATTCGTTGGGACCTTAGCTCAGTTGGTAGAGCAGCGGACTTTTAATCCGTTTGTCGTGGGTTCGACCCCCGCAGGTCCCACCAATTTTCTTGGGTTTATGGGAACTTAGCTCAGTTGGTAGAGCAGCGGACTCTTAATCCGTAGGTCGAGAGTTCGAATCTCTCAGTTCCCACCAAATAGCCCCCGTGGCATATAGAAAGCCTGCTACTGAAAAGATAGCGGGCTTTTTTGTTTCTCGTTCTCGGGTCAATTTGTACGCACTTTGTAAGCGATTTTTTTCGTGTTGAAACCGACCCGGGCGGACTTTGAATACCTGACAGATCTCGCGGACTACTACGCATTTCGAGTCGCCGGGTATGTCATGTTGAATCTGGCCGACGATGTCGCTTGGTTGGCGTTTATGTTTTGCTAGTCGTGGGCTTGAATTTCGGCCACTGGTCGTAACCGACGGACGGATCGTTCGCATGTAGGGTCAGAATGAACTCGACCTCTTTCGCGCTTACCTCGGCCCGCGACGCGGTGTCCGACTCCCACAGAACTTCTCTCCGGATCGTGGAGTCACGGCGTTGCTCTCGAGTGAAGTCGCGCCCAACAAATGCCCCGACACGTGGCCGCTACCGTCGTGACGGCGTGATTGCCGTGCTTGGGGATGCATGTAAACCACGATAATCGCTGCATGTCTTCATCCAAAGTCCTGTTCGGCTTCCATGCCCTGGGCGTGCGTCTCAAGACGGCGCCGCAATCCATCATTGAAATCTATTTCGAGCCCACCCGGCGCGATGCGCGCATGCGCCAGTTCCTGGAGCGGGCCGGGGAGGCCGGTGTCAAGCTGGTGGAGTCGGACGGGCAGCGCCTGTCCAAGATGTGTGGTGGCCATGGGCACCAGGGCGTGGCTGCGCGGGTGCAGCCGATTGCGCAGGTGCATTCGCTGGACGAACTGCTGGAAGACCTGGAGGCAGCCAACGCCGAGTTGCCACCCGAGCAGCGCAACCAGCCTTTGATTCTGGTGCTGGACGGCGTGACCGACCCGCACAACCTGGGCGCCTGCCTGCGCGTGGCCGATGGCGCGGGAGCCCACGCGGTGATCGCCCCCAAGGACCATGCGGCCGGCATCAACGCCACGGTGGCCAAGGTGGCCAGCGGCGCGGCGGAGACGGTGCCGTATTTCATGGTGACCAACCTGGCGCGCACCCTGAACGAGCTCAAGGAACGCAACATCTGGATCATTGGCACCAGCGATGCCGCCACCTCCACGCTCTACCAGACCGATTTGAAGGGGCCTGTGGCCCTGGTGCTGGGTGCCGAAGGCGCCGGCATGCGTCAACTGACGGCCAAGACCTGCGACGCGCTGGTGAGCATTCCCATGCGCGGTGCGGTGGAGAGCCTGAATGTGTCGGTGGCCAGTGGTGTCTGCCTGTACGAGGCGCTGCGCCAGCGCACGGTCTGACGGAGTGATTCGATGAGTGCTATTAATTTGAGAGCTGCCTGCGCAATATTGGCGAGTGCTAGCGTCGTTTTTCTCTTGGTATCCTGCACCCAGGAGCAGCAGAACAAGATCAGCCGTGACATCCAGAACTGGACCGGCACCAACGGCGTGTTGGAGATTTACGCCGGCGACAAACTGGTGCGCCGTTTCATCAAGATCGACAAGCTCTCCACTGCCATGGGCACCGATGACAACAAGCCGCGCCCCTACCGCTTCGGCTATGGGGTGCTGGATGAAAACTTCAACATGCAGGTCGATCCGGGTGAGAAGAAGGTGTATTTCGAAGTCAGCGACTACGCCTCCAACTATGTGTTCTTTGAGAACCCCCGCTAGGCGTGCGCGGCGTCCCGCGTAGTCGCCAGATCATCCAGCAGCCGACGCGCATCTTTCAGGTCTGGCGTGTTCAACCCTTGGGTAAACCACCCGTAGACACCGTCCAGCAACTGCCGCGCGGCAGCGGTTTTTCCTTGCTGGTGCCACAAGCGTGCTTGCGATGTGGCCGCGCGCAATTCCAGGGATTTCGCGCCCTGTTGCCGGCTGATGGTCAGCGCCTGGTCGAAGCAGGCTTCGGCGGCAGCAGTGTCGGGTACGGCCTGCGCCAACAGGCATTCGCCCTTGAGTCGCAGCGCTTCGCTTTCCAGAAAGCGGTCGTCCTTGGTCTGCATCACCTCCAGCGCCTGGTTCACCACAATCAGTGCCTGCGCGGGCTGCCCCAGGTTCCAATGGGCGTCACCCAATAGCGCCAGAAAGAAGGCCTCCAAACTGCTCATCGCCGCACGCACCGCTTCAACGCCCACCTGCAATGGGGCAATACCACCCACATCGCCGCGCATGGCCTGCGCCCAGCCCAGGAACGATGCACCGGACAACACCCACAACGGGAATCCATTCTGCTGCGCCTGGGTCAGTGTCTCCAGCGCCCAATGGTGGGCGGCATCGGGCTGCCTGAGCCAGCGGTGCAGGTTCGCCAGGTGGGAAGTGGCGTAGCAACGGCTATAGGGATGGTTCACTTCGCGTGCCAGGACCAGTGTCCGCTCTCCCATGGCCAGTGCCTGGTCAGACAGGCCCTGCAGCCACAACACCCATGCCAACTGGGCTCCGGTCGAGACGCAGATGTTTTCGCCCAGCTCGCGCACCATGACGGCGTGGTGCGACGGCTCGTAGATCGCCATGCCCCGCTCCTGGTGGCTTCGCGCCTGCTGGAGTCGGCCCGTCCACAGCAGGATGTTACCCATGGCGTAGTGCGCTTGTTGTAACAGCAGCGTGTCCTGGCTTTGCTCGGCCAGTTGCAACAGTTTCTCCGCCAGTGTCAGAGAATCGGACAGCCGAGTCAGTGAGCTGGACCCCAGCCACATGCCCCACAGTGCCGTGAACAAGGCGGCGCTGTTGCCAGAGGCCTCAGCCAAGTCTGCTGCGCGGGCGTATTCGACGCTGGCATCGATCGAGCCGTAACCTTGTGTCGCGATCCGCGTCGCACCCAGGCTGATGCGCAGGGCGCACTCCAAATGATCGCGTTCATTGGACGGGGGCCGCGTTGCCAGCAACTGCAGGCCCGTGTTGCAATGGGCCAAGGCCTCCGCATGGGCGGAACCCAGCGCGGCACGCTGCGCGGCCTTGATCCAGTAGTCGATGGACAGTTGTACCTCCCCGCCCGCCGCCAGGTGGCGCGCCACGCTTTCGGGGCGGGTCAATACGATGTCGGGAAAATCGTCCAGCAGGACGTGTGCAATCCGCTGATGCGCAAGCTTGCGCGCCGAATAGGTTTGTGACTCATAGGCGGCCTCCTGAATCAGGGCGTGCTTGAATTGGCACGCCGAGGCGCCCAGCATTCCGATCAACCCCGCGTCCTGCAAGGCATGGAGGGCACTCGCCAGCGTGGCCGCGCCGTTCGGGTTGACCTTGCGCAGCACTTGCAGATCAAACTCGCGCCCCAGGGTGGCCGCCAGTTGCGCGGTGGCCTTGGCATCCCCCAGGTTGTCCATGCGGGCCGCCAGCAGATCGTGCAGCGTGGCGGGGATACGGGCCTGGTCGTTGGCCGAAGCAATCTTCACCATTTCCTCGGCGAACAGCGGCACCCCATCGGCACGCTCGACGATGCGGCGCAGAGTCGCCCGCGCGATGTCCTGTCGCAGGGACACGATCAAGTCGTTCACCTCGTTCTCGCCAAGCGGTCCCAGATCCAGCAGGGTGGTGAGCGCGTCGTTCCATGGCTGCTCAAACGCCGGCCGAGCGGTCAGAACCGCCAGGATGCGGCCCTTGGGTTCTTGGGCGATGAAGCGGGCCAGCAACTCCAACGTGGAGGGATCTACCCAGTGCAAATCTTCTATGATGAGCAATACGGGTTGGCGCACCGCCAATTCACGCAGCATGGCCAGCACAACCGTGATCGTCTGCTCCTTTTGCTTGTGTGACGAGATGCCAGGGTCTGGATAGCGAGCGCTCAAGCGCAGCGAGAGCAGTTGTGCCAGCAGGGGAATCGCTTCGCTCGCCCAAGTTGGAAACCGCTTTTCCAGGAACCCGGTCAGCCGGTCAAACTTCTGTTCAACCGTATCCCCATGCGCGAACCCAACGAGCGATTCCAGGGTTGCCTTCAAGGGATGCAGTGGTGACTGGCTGAATTCCGGGAAACAGCGCAACTCGACGGTGACGTGGGGTGTATCCACCAGGCGTTCCTTGAGTGTGTGCAGTAGTCGGGACTTGCCGATGCCAGCTTCGCCCCGCATCAGCACCACTTGGCGAGTGCCCCGCGTGGTCTGCGCCCAATGTGCCAAGAGTGTGGCTATTTCGGTTTGACGACCCATCAGGGGCGTCAGCCGTGTCGCCGCGTCCAGCCGGGTGCGTGCGCCGCTTTCCCCTTGCACCGTGAATATTTCAATGGTTTGCTCAAATCCGGGCAAAGATTGCGCCGCCTGTTGCGTGCATTCAAAATACCCGCCCGCAATGCTGTGCGTGTCCCGGCTGATGACGACCTGATGGTGAGCGGCGTGGTGGCGCATTTGCATCGCGATGCGCGTGGTCCGGCCCGAGGTGTCCGGCAGGGATGCGTCGCCACCGGTGATGATCAGACCGGTGTGAACTCCGGCGCGAATGGCCACGTCGGAAAAGGATTCCCGCGACACGGCCAGGGCGGCCTGTACGGCACGCCGGGCCGCTTCTTCATGTGCCTGTGGATACCCAAAATACGCCAGCAACCCGCCACCATGCGTGCGCACGATATGCCCGCCGCGTTGCTCAATGAGGGCGGTGCAGCGCGCCTGGGGGGCGTGCAGTAGCTCCATCACTTCCTCCGGGTCCAACTCCGTGGCTGGCATCAACTCGCAGTACAGCACCGTCACTTGGCGGCGCTGCGCGGCGGGCAACGCAAGCGCCTGAGGAGCCGCAAGCGTGGGGGCAGACCGGCGTTGCACCGAACCCTGGCGAATGCGCTCGGCGAGTTGTCGGGTTTCCTCGCTGGGCAAGACCCCCAGTTCCTTTTTCAGCAGACGGCAGCACGCATCAAACTGGCCAATGGCCGCCTTGTTCTGCCCATTGAACGCGTGCAGGAGCATGACCCGGCGGCAAGCTTCCTCATCCCAGGGCTCCCATTCGCAGTACCGCAAGGCAAACTCCAGTGCCTTCGCGTAGTCGCCCAGGGATTCGTATTGGTTGGACAGTCGCTCCAACAAAGCGAGTGCCCGGCGATGCAGGTTTTCGCGCTGTATTTGCAGCCAGTGCTCAAAGTCGGGGCAATCGGGCAAGGACAAACCTGCCAGGAACTCGCCGCGGTACAGACGCAGGATGCGCTCATCGTGGGCTTGAGCTTGCGCGGTGAAATCCAGCACATCGACATAGGCGTTCGCAACCAGGCGGATGCTGTCCCGGCTGGTGGAAAAAAGCACCTCGCCGGAGGGCACTTCCAGCGCCCGACGCAAATCTGCCAGGGTCCGGCGCAGATTGCCGCGCGCCGTCTGTGCGTTGCTGCCACCCCAGAGCAGATCGGCCAACACTTCCCGCTTGTGCTCACGCTCGCGCTCGACCGCCAGATAGGCCAGCACGGCTCGCATCTTGGTGTAAGACACCCCGACTACCGGCTGCCCGCGGTGCTTCACTTGCAGATCCCCCAGCAACAAGAACTGAAAACCTTGGATGGAGGGGGCAATGGCGGTCATTGAGGGCGGGCGAACGATTGGCGAACGGCGGGCGTGTAGAAGACGTTGATTCAGCCGATTGTCCGCCACGCGGGGGCGCTGGCCAGTCGGCGGGACGTTGGTCCCGAATCGAGCGCAACCCGGCACCGGGCTGCGAACGTTTAGCGAACGCTGGCTCCCTAGTATCGCCCGCACTGTGCCAATTTTTGGTTGCCTGACATTCCATTGGGCGCCGTAACAACTGTGGAAACAACCATGAAAGCCCCCAATACAGTGAACCGCGTCTGCAATAGACCAGGTGATGGCCTGCGGGGAATGGTCGCATGGTTAAAGGCCATACTGATCTGCATCCTGGTTTTGCTGACGCTGCCCAGCTTCGCACGGATGGCCCAGGCCGACAGTAGGGATTCCGGCCGCAAGCAGGAGTCCGGCGCACAACGCCAAGAGGTCGTCTTTATCACGGGTGACGTGCGGGATATCACCGTCCTGCGTGCGGGCTTGCAGCCGGGGCAGGAACTGCATGTGCTGGACGCCAAGCGCAACGGCGTGGCGCAAATGGCCCAGACCCTGGCCGGGCGCCGCGGCGTGGATGCCATTCACCTGGTGTCCCATGGTTCCCGGGGCGCGGTACATCTTGGGGCCGTCGATTTGAATGGCCAGAGCATGACGGAACAGGCCGGCGACCTGCACGTGATCGGCCAGGCATTGAAGCCGGGCGGCGACATTTTGCTGTATGGCTGCAACGTGGCGCAGGGCGCACAGGGTGCTCGTTTCGTGGACCAACTTGCGTCCGCGACCGGCCACGTGATTGCTGCATCCACCGACACCACGGGTACCAGTGCGTTGGGGGGTAACTGGACATTGGAGTACGTAACCGGAAAGCTCCATGCCACACCACTGAACGGCGCCGGGTATCGCCACACGTTGGCGCCAACCACGGCGACTTTTCAATTCGACTTCGGGTTGCCGACTACTCCGCAGAACACAGTGACGGAAACGGCGTTCACCAACAATGGGACCAACGAAACGATGCAGTTGGTCTCCGTGGGGGATGGACTGGCATCTCTTAACACTTGGGTGGGGGCGCCTGCGCTTGCAGGAAGTGATTCACTGGTCTCCGCCGGATGGACTGGCATGAGTTCGCTCACCCTCTCGCTGCAGAGTGGCCACAAATTTGATCTAACTTCGTTCATGGAGCAAGAGGGATCCGGAATTTCCGGCCTTTTGTCACTGACCAGCAACAAAGGCTCGATCACGTTCTTTGTGGATGGGTCTGGCTCGATCAACACGCGCAACGTTGCAGCGCATCCCGGTGCGGCGTATCTGCAAGGCATCACCTCGGTCACACTGACCTATTCAGGTAGCCCTTGGTCGATGGTTTTCGACAACATCGTGTTGAACAACATCAACCCCGTGCCCACGGTATCGAGCATGAGTCCGACCAGTGGTCCGGTTGCGGGAGGCACCAGCGTCACCATCACCGGTGCCAACTTTTCAGGAACCACGGCCGTGACCATTGGCGGCGCTGCCGCGACCGGCGTGACGGTGAATAGCGACACATCCATCACGGCAACAACGCCGGCGGGAACGGCTGGTGCGCGGGATGTGGTCGTCACCACGGCGGCGGGTAGCGGCACGGGAGCGGGGCTGTTCACCTACCGTTTGCCCCCAACCGCCACCACCGGCTCGGCCTCCAGCATCAATGCTTCTGGCGCGACGCTGAATGGCACGGTCAATGACAACGGTGTGACCACCACGATGAGCTTTGACTATGGAGCCACCACCGGGTATGGCGCCAACGCCTCTGCCGGTACATTGGGCGCCGGGACTGGTTCCACCCCAACGGCGGTTAGTGTTTCGGGCCTGAGCTGCAACACCACCTACCATTTTCGGGTGAAGGGCGTCAGTAGTGCGGGCACCACCAATGGCAGCGACGCCACGTTTACCACCAGCGCCTGCGTTCCCGATGCACCCACCAGTCCTGTGGCCACGGCTGGTAACGCCCAGGCGACCATTACCTTCTCGGCCCCGGGCAGCAATGGGGGCTCGGCCATTACCGGCTATACCGCAACGTCGAACCCGGGTGGATTGAGCGGCACTTGCGCGGGCCCGGCTGCCTGCCCGATCACTGTGACCGGACTGGGCAACGGCACGGCTTATACCTTCACCGTGACCGCTACCAATGCAGTGGGTACCGGCAGCGCTTCGGTAGCCTCCAACATCGTCACGACCCAGGCCCCCCAGTCCATTACCTTCAACAATCCGGGTACGCAGAACTTCGGGTCCACACCGACACTGAGTGCAACGGCCACCTCCGGCCTGACGGTGACTTTCACGTCCATCACCACCAGCGTGTGCGCCATTACATCGGGTGGTGTACTGAGCTTTGTTGCAACCGGAACCTGTACCATCAACGCCGACCAGGCGGGCAACAGTGCCTACGTCGCAGCGGCTCCGGTCCAGCAATCATTCACTGTCAACACCGCGGTGCCGTCAGCCCCCACGATAGGCACCGCCACCGCCAACGATGCCCAGGCCACGGTGAGCTTCAACGCCCCGGCCTCCAATGGTGGCGCAGTCATCACCGGCTATACCGCCACGTGTGTGTCCGGCGATGGCGGCACCACCGGTAGCAATGTTGGCGGTGCGTCGCCGATCACAGTGAGTGGCTTGACCAACGGTAGAACCTATACCTGTTCCGTCACAGCCAGCAACGGCGTCGGCACAGGAGGGGCCTCTGCGGCATCGAACCCGGTCACGCCCAGGTCCAATCAGGCCATTACGTTTGCCGCCCCCGGCGCGCAAAACTTTGGTACCACACCGACGCTCACCGCCAACAGCACATCGGGCTTGGCAGTCACGTTCTCCTCCACAACTACCAGCGTGTGCACCATCACCGGTGGTGGCACCTTGAGCTTTCTGACCACCGGCGCTTGCACCATCAATGCCGACCAGGCCGGCAATGGCAGCTACGCGGCGGCTGTGCAGGTACAGCAATCGTTCAGCGTCAACGCCGTAGCGCCGGGTTCAGCCACCATCGGCACCGCCACTGCCAGCGATGCCCAGGCCACGGTGAGCTTCAGTGCCCCGGCCTCCAATGGTGGCGCAGTCATCACCGGCTATACCGCCACGTGTGTATCCGGCGATGGCGGCACCACCGGTAGCAGTGTTGGCGGTGCCTCGCCGATCACAGTGAGTGGTTTGACCAACGGTAAAACCTACACCTGTTCCGTCACGGCCAGCAACGGCGTCGGCGCGGGAGGGGCCTCTGCGGCATCGAATGTGGTCACGCCCAAGGGCGCGCAGACCATCACCTTTGCTAACCCCGGCGCGCAAACCTTCGGCACCACACCCACATTGAGTGCGAGCGCCTCTTCCGGTCTGATGCCAACCTTTACTTCGTCAACCACCGGCGTGTGTACCATCACCAGTGGAGGCGCATTGACCTTTGTCACAGCCGGCATCTGCACCATCAATGCGGATCAGGCCAGCAACGGCACCTACGCAGCAGCCCCTCAGGTTTCGCAGACGTTCACCGTCAATGCCGTGGTACCCGGCGCACCGACCATCGGCACCGCCACCGCCAGCGATGCCCAGGCTACGGTGAGCTTCAGCGCCCCGGCCTCCAATGGTGGCGCAGTCATCACCGGCTATACCGCCACGTGTGTATCCGGCGATGGCGGCACCACCGGTAGCAATGTCGGTGGTGCGTCGCCGATCACAGTGAGTGGCCTGACCAACGGTAAAACCTATACCTGTTCTGTGAACGGCGCC
Organism: Burkholderiales bacterium; assembly: GCA_038327925.1. Lineage (GTDB taxonomy): Bacteria > Pseudomonadota > Gammaproteobacteria > Burkholderiales > Burkholderiaceae_C > Allorhodoferax. The sequence continues at coordinate 32,245 of JBBQLM010000016.1, forward strand.
AACTCAGCCGGTTCCGGTTCAGCCTCTGCGGCATCGAACGCAATCACCCCCAAGACGGTCCAGACCATTACCTTTACCAACCCCGGCGCGCAGAACTTTGGCACCACACCGACGCTCACCGCCACGGCTAGCTCCAGCTTGCCGGTCAGCTTCACGTCCTCCAACACCGGCGTGTGTACCGTGACCAGCGGCGGCGTCTTGACGCTCCTCACCACCGGCACCTGCACCATCAATGCCGACCAGGCGGGCAACGGCAGCTACCTGGCTGCCAGCCAGGTCTCTCGCTCGTTCACCGTCAGTGCCGTGGTACCTGGTGCCCCCACCATCGGCACGGCGACGGCGGGTGACACCCAGGCCAGCGTGACATTCACGGCACCAGCCTTCAATGGCGGTGCCACCATAAGCGGCTACACCGTCACCTCCAACGCCAGTGGTGTTACGGGCACTGGCGCGGCCAGCCCGATCACGGTGACCGGCCTGACCAATGGCATTTCCTACACCTTCACCGTGACCGCCACCAACTCGGCCGGCACCGGCGCAGCCTCTGCCGCCTCCAACACCGTCACTCCCGCCCCCGGCCCCGCCGTGGTCAGCTTGGCCGTACCGGCCAACGGCAGCTACCGCACCGGGCAGAACCTGGACTTCACCATCACCTGGGACCAGTCCACCACCGTGACAGGCACACCGCGCATTGCCCTGGTCATTGGCGCCACCACCGTGCAGGCCAACTACGTGTCCTCCCCCACGTCCACCACGACCCTGTTCCGCTACACCGTGCTGGCAGGACAAACCGATACCGATGGCATCACCGTGGGCGCCCTGACTTTGAACGGCGGCACCATCCGCAATGCCGCCAACACCGATGCCACGCTGACCCTCAACAGCGTGGGCTCCACCGCCGGCGTGCTGGTGGACACCACGGCTCCCACGCTGCCGGTGGCCAACATCGTCGTCAACAACCAAGCGGACCCGCACAAGGTGATTCTGACCTTCAGCGAAGCGCTGGCCAGCGGCAGCCTGGGCAGTGCGGCCGGCTGGACGGTGACGGCCAACGGTGGTTCTCCCACGTACAGCGTGGCCAGCGTCGCCCTGACCGGTGGTAACCAGGTCATCCTGACCCTGAGCGCCGTGGACATGGCCAACGCAGCCACCACCATCACCAACGTGGCAGCCAATGCCCACTTGAAGGTCACACCTCCGGCCACCCTCACCGATGTGGCCGGCAACACCTATGCAGCCGGCCTGGTCACCGAAGCCGGCGCCACCCATGTGCTGGACGCCACACCACCCACGCTCAGCGCCGTGGTTACCAGTGCTCCGACCACCACCGGTGGCAGCCTGGCAGCAACATCCAGCGAAAAGGCCATGGGCTACTGGATTGCCGTGGCCAGCGGGTCTGCCGCCCCCACTGTGTCCCAGACCCAGGCGGGTGTGGCGTATGGCGCGGTGACCGTGGTGGCCCACGGCAGTGGTGCACTGCCCAATGCAACGCCGGGAAGTCTCAGCCTGACCGGCCTGAGCGCCAGCACGAACTACGACATCTACCTGGTTGCCCAGGATGCGGCCGGCAACCTGTCGGCTGCCGTGTCTACCGCAACGCTGACCACTGCGGCTGTAGTCGTGCCAGATCCGGTGACAGATCCGTTCACCCAACTGCCCACGCCGGCACCCATCCCCGGCATCGGCGGCTTGCCCGCCGTGATCAATATGGGCAGTGGCTCGGGCCCGGCCATCAGCAACTGTCTGATGGACACCCTGCGACAGACCCTGGGCGGCGATGCGGTGTATCTGGGCCAGACTGCCAGCGGCGAAGTGCGGGTGGGCTGGAACGGCCAGATCATCTCCTTCTACCCGCTGGCGGCCAACACCACCGATGCACGCAGCACCGGTCTGCACAACCAAGGTACCAATCCGCTGGATGTGGTGACCAGTTGCGGCACCCTGAATGTGACGCCGGCGCTCTTCAACCCCACCGGGCTGGGCGCGTTCCTGGCGGGCATGGGAGCCACGGCGCAGATCAACCAGCAGGGCGTGATCACGGTCTTGTTCAACGGCAGCTACTACGTGGTGCGCCCGGACTTTGTGGTGACCACCGGCACGTCGGGCGGCCCCAGCCTGGGCTTTGGGGCTGATGGGCTGCTGCGCTTTACCGACGCCAATGGCAACACCCAGATACTGCGCCCGGCCGTGCTGGACCCCGGTGCACTGCAAACCCAGGTCGGCCTGATGGGGGGCTCCATGGTGGTGCAGTTGGACGGCACGGTGCTGATGGTCTTGGGCAATGGGCAGCAGTTTGTGTTGACACCCGACCTGACCCTGGGTGCCATCCCTGCGCCGTTTGCATCACTGTCCAGCTGGCAGGATGGGCCGCTGCATTACGGCTACCGGATCATGAGCGCGCCCTTCACGCTCTACAGCCAGGGCGTGGGTGTCAGCATCAAACCGTGATTTTGACAACGAACTTGATAGTCGAAATGACCGATAGCCCCCGTGGAATATGCGTAAAGTGCTATCCAAAAAATAGCAAATAAACGGGTTGCGAACGCTTGGCGAACGCTTGTTTCGTAGCATCGCCACCATTGCGCACTTTTTGCTCCGCCTGATTTTCCCTATCGCACCAATACAACCGAGTAAACAACCATGAACACACGAAGTATTTCCCTTTATGCTGCGGCCCTCCTGGGTGCTACGGTGGCGCAGAGCGCTTCCGCCCAAGTCATCATCGGCTTTGGCGGCGCGCCCGTCATCAGCGCGGTTCCCCTGTCGCCCTGGTTGACGGCGGCAATGTCGGCGATGCTGGCGGTATTGGGCCTGGTGTTCATCCGGCAGAAGACGGGGCGGGGCCTGTTTGTGCTGGCGCTGTCGGTATTGGCGGGCGGCGGTGCACTGTTGCAGGCCAAGGATGGCTATGCCTATGGCACGCCGGTATTGCAATCGCTGACCACCAGTGGGCTGGAGGTGGTGGGAACCAATGTGGCCTGGATGACCCCCGGCCCGGTATGTGGCCCCATTGGCTATGTCTGGGTCAAGAGCGGCGCGGGCACTATCGCGTTTTCTTCGATTGCCTACCGAACCGGTTATTCCTCCTTGGACCCGGCCAGTCCGCCGGCGCCGACGGACGTGTCGCTGCCCACCCCGGCAACGCCCGTTTGCGCAGTGGGGAGCAGTCTTTCCGGAAGCACGTCCTGCATCGTCTGGTACCAGAAAGCCGGCCCCTGCTGAGGCGGGGGATTCCATGCGTCGCTTCGTCTGGTTGTTTTTCGGGGTGCAGCTAGGGCTGTTCGCCCTGGCGCAGTTATCCGTGATCCGGCAGCATCTGGTGTTGCCCTGGACCTATCTGTTGGCCGATGCGTGCGCCAGTTTGGTCACCCTGTTCGACGTCCATGCCGCCGCCCAGGGTAAGGTTTTGTGGAATCCTGGCAATGGCCTGGGTGTCTCCATCGAAGCGGGGTGCAACGGCGTTGAAGCCTACATCATCCTGATCGCCGGGGTTGTGGCCTATCCAGCCACGTGGCGCCAACGCGCCTGGGGTCTGGTTCTGGGCTTTGCGGCTGTGCAGGGGCTCAACGTGCTGCGTGTTGTTAGCCTGTTCTACCTGGTGCAGTGGAGCGAGCGGGCCTTCTATATCTTCCATACCTACCTGTGGCAAGGCCTGATCATGCTCGACGTGCTGGTGTTCTGGCTGCTGTGGATCAGGAGCGGCACGCGCGGTGGCGATGATGGCCGCATGCGCACTCTGGCGACGCCATGAGCCGTCCACCCCGCGTGCCGCCCACCGTACCACGCTTCTTTGTCAGCGCCGGGATGGCGTTCCTGGTGTTGACGTTGCTCTGGTTGCAGGTGGCTGCCTGGACTTCGTACCCGGCCGCGTCGATTGCCCAAATCCTGCTGGACAGCAACGCCGAGGACTGGGTGCAAGCCACCCACAACGCGCCCGGGCAACTGAGAGCGGAAACCCAATTCAGAAAGGTGCTTTCAAAAACCCAGATTGCCACGCCCGTGGCGGTGGTTGTGCCCGCGCATTACGCCTATGGAACAACCTTGTTCCTGGCGCTGCTGCTGGCCTCGCGCAGCAAGCGTCTCTTAAGACGCGCGCTGGCCGGCTACACCCTCTTGCTATTCCCCCAGGCGATCAGCCTGGTGTTTGTCATCCTGTACCAAATCGTTCGAGAAATTCCGGTGGAACTGCTGAAGGTCGCACCGTGGCAATTGGACGGCATTGCGGTGGGCCAACTGTTTTCCACGGTGGTCTTGCCAACGCTGGCACCGGTTGCCTTGTGGCTGTGGATGGAGAGGGAGTTTGTACGCGGTTTCACCCTGTCAGGAAGTCGTCATCTCGACTGGAGGAAGCGACATTGCTGCGCTTAAACCGGCTCGCCTTGGCGCGCCCGGATGGCCTGCAGCAGGGCGGCGCGCAGTTCATCGGGTTGCAGCGGTTTGTGCAAGACCGGTAGACCCCCTTCGCGAATTTCCAGAATGCGATCTGGTGCGGTGTCCCCGGTCACCAGCAGGGCGGGCACATCCACGCAGAATTCCATGCGCACCTTTTCAATGGCATCGAGCCCGTTTTCGCTGCCGCGCAACCGATAGTCACACACGATGACATCCGGTGGTGTGGGGTAGGCGGCCAACTGCTCCACGGCATCGTCCCCCGTGGCCGCGGTGACAACCCTGCAACCCCACTGTGTAAGCAACATGCCAAGCGCCGTGCGGATCGCGGACTCATCATCGATTACCGCGACCAGTCGCCCGGCCAAGCCATCTTCACATGGGACTGAAGCATCTGGTTTGCCCGACGCTACATCTTGTGGCACAAATGCCCCATCGCACTCGAAATCCACCGCGAACATGGAGCCCCGTCCGAGCTCGGATTGCAGGGAAATCGGTGCCCCCAGCAAGCTGGACACCCGGCTGACAATGGCCAAGCCCAGTCCCAGGCCCTTGGTACGGTCACGCTCTGGGTTGGAGAGCTGGAAATACTCTTCAAACACCGATTGCTGCTTGTCCCGCGGTATGCCCGAGCCAGTGTCAAACACGGCCAGTCGCAACAGATTGCCCCGGCGTCTGCAACCCACCAGGATTTTCCCCTGGTGGGTGTAGCGGACCGCGTTGGACACCAGGTTGCGCATGATGCGCTCGGCCAGCGCGGGGTCGGTTCGGATGAACAGTTTGGACGATACCACGCGCAAATCCAGGCACTTTTCCTTGGCCGGTGGTTCAAATTCCACGCGAATACGCTCCAGTAGTTGCTGGACCGGGAAAGTTTTCAAGGTGGGTGTCACGGCGCCTGCATCCAGACGCGACATGTCCAGCAACACGGTGAACATGTCATCCATGGCCACGGCGCACTGCCGTGCGTAGGACAGCAATAGCTGCGCCTCCGTGGAGAGCGCAATGTTCTCCATGGCACCGTGGTAGAGGTTCAGGGCGTGCATGGGCTGGCGCAAATCATGGCTGGCCGCCGCCAGAAAGCGCGACTTGGCCAGATTGGCATTCTCAGCCGCCTCCTTTTGCAAGGTGAGTTCGCGCACCAGATCCAGATTCTCAAACCGGAGTTGCAGGGATTCGATGTAACTGTGGTTGAAGCGCTTCCCACTCCATAGCACGAAGAGCAGAAAAAGAAGGGCGGTACCTCCCATGCCGATGTGCAGCATCGTTCCCCTTCCGATCAAGGCTGCAATGGTGAATACCATCAGCACCAGAAAGAAGCCACGAAAAGACGGGAAATACGCCCCTAGGCTGAACATGCCACCCACCGTCAGCACCGCCATGCCGGCCAGCATGGCGAACTGAAAATCAGGTACACCAGTGGAAATTACCGCCGCCGATATCACGCCCCAAATCAGCCCCAACACCACATTGCCGATCACATTCCAATGAAACCATTGACGCATCTGAGCGGGGTTTTCCAGACTGGCACGCGGGTAACGCCGACGCAGCCAAAAAAACCAGGCCATGTAGGCAACGAACAGCAGCAGCCATGCCACCAGGAAAAAGTGCATAGCCCCCAGTCCAAAGAACACAATCAAAAAGGCGCACAGCGCTCCGCCAAAATTGCCCCACAACACCAGGGGCGCGCCATCATGCAGATTACGCGCCTGTTCAAGCCGGACGGCGTCTGTTCTTATCATCAAAGCCCCAAATCACGAAACACTTGAACCCTTGACGTTACGGCACCCACTCACGCCAGCAGCTTGTAATTGCGGGCCTGGCGAACAGCCTGCAGGCGGCTCACCACGCCCAATGCCTGAAACAGCGCCGTGATGTGGTTCTTGACCGTCTTCTCGGACAGGCCCAACTGTAAGGCAATGTCCTTGTTGGTCAGGCCCTGGTCAAACATCAACAGAATGTCGAGCTGACGCGCGGTAAGTTGGGGTGCGGCGGACAGTTCACCCGTGGGCATGGCAGCCGTGGGCAGGCCGGGGCTGTTGCCGTGTGCCAAGGCCTCCTTCACGGCATTGAGAACGGTGGCCGATGCATTGCTTTTGGGTACAAAGGCAAAAGCCCCCAAGCTGATCACGCGCTCGGGCGTGCCGTCAAACTCGTTGGCCGAAACCACGATCACCGGCGCACCGCCGCCACGCGTCTGCAGCGCCTTGATCAGGCCACCGCCGTCCGCGTCGGGCAAACCGCAGTCCAGCAACACCACATCCAGCGGGGTGTGGAATTCGGCCTGTTCCAGTGCCTGTGCGGCCGTAGCCGCCTTGAATATCTCGGCACCGCCGGGCAAGGCGGATACCAGCATCGCCAGCCCATCACGCACCAGCGGGTGGTCATCCACGATCAGAATTTTGTACGGCACGTTATCTACCCCTGCAAGTGACTTGAAAGCTTGCTGCTTCGGAACTGTCCAAGGCCTATGTTCACGGTTTCACGATAGCACCAACAGCCCATGCCGCAGCGCAACTGGGACGTAGGTCCCACCGGCATGCAGGTTAACAGCGGCATGGTATTTTCAGAAGTACCCGAAGGCGCCCAGCACGGCCCCGCCTCCCAGCAGCCATAGCATGTGCAGGCGGGTGCGCCACACCAGCACGGTGGTGATGGCGGTCATCAGCCAGGGCCGCCAGTTTTCCAGCGGATTGCCCGAGCTGGACGCCAGAATCCAGCCGGTGGCAATCAGCAATGCCACGACGATAGGCGCCATGCCTTGCTTGAAGGCACGCACCGCGCGCAGCTCCCGGTTTTGGTGGCCCCAGCGTGCTGCGGCAAAAGTCAGTGTGGTGCTGGGCACCAGGATGCCGATCATGGCAATACCCACACCGGCCAGTGCCAGCCACCAGGCCTGGGCGCCGGCACCTACGCCACCGCCCGCGTTCATGCCCACATTCCAGCCCAGCAGCGCAATGAACAACACATTAGGGCCCGGCGCGGCTTGCGCCAGCGCAATGGACGAGGTGAACTGGCTGTCGGTGATCCACCCCTTTTCATTGACCAGATAGCTGTGCATCTCGGGCGCGGTGGTGATGGCACCGCCAATGGCCAGCAGCGACAGTGACAGAAAATGCACCAGCAGGGCCAGCCAATCCGCGGAAGAAAAAACAATGCTCATGGCGCAGCCCTTCCGGCAGAGTCCAGCAGGCCGAGCTGGCGATAGGCCCACGCGCAGGCCAGCCCGCCAAAGCCCAGCAGCACCCAGGCCAGTGGCCAGCGCAGGAGCGCGATGGCGACAAAGCTGGCGACAGCAAACGCCCAGCACACCGCCATGCCCATGGGGTTGCGCTTGAGCGCCACGATCAGTTTGATACCGGTGGCCGCAATCAGGCCCGCCGCCACGGCGCCCATGCCGCGCAGCGCACCCTGAACGGCCGGCGTGTCGGCCACACTTCCAAAGGCGGCCGCCAGAATCAGGACGATGACCAATGGAAATACCAGCATGCCCGCCAGCGCGGCCAGCGCGCCGCGCAGGCCGAAGTAGCGGTCGCCGATCATCAGCGACAGGTTGACCACGTTGGGGCCGGGCAGGATCTGGGCCACCGCCCAGTCCTCCAGAAACTCCTCCTGTGTCAGCCACTTTTTGCGCTCCACCAGTTCGCGCTGCACGATGGCCAGCACGCCGCCAAAACCCTGGAGCGCCAGGATGGAGAAGGAAACAAACAGGTCGGAGATGGATTGGGGGTGCTGGCGCAATGCCGCTGCGCCCACGGATGGGTCGTGTTCCACGGAGGTCATGTTGGAACTGTAGCGGAAAGTTTCACGGAGATTCGTTACATTCGCGGTTTGCTGATTGGCACACGGGTTGCCCAGGAGGTCGCAATGGTTATTCGTTCGCTTAGTGGCTGGGTATGGGGTCGGGCCGCTGCCCTGGGCGCTGTCGCGCTGCTGGTGGCTGGCGCAATAGACGCCGCCGAGGTGCGCCTGCGCCTGCTGGAAACGACCGATTTGCACATGAACCTGCTGAGTTACGACTACTACCAGGACAACGACACGGACCAATACGGCCTGGCCCGCACGGTGTCGCTGATCAAGGCAGCGCGCACCGAGGTGCCCAACAGCCTGCTGTTTGACAACGGCGACTTGCTGCAGGGCAACCCCATGGGCGACTACATCGCCAAGGTCAGTCCACTGAAGGATGGGGAGACGCATCCGGCCTACCAGGTCATGAACCAGTTGGGCTATGACGCAGCCAACATCGGCAACCACGAGTTCAACTACGGCCTGGATTTTCTGCGCCGCTCGCTGAAAGGGGCCAACTTCCCTTACGTCAACGCGAACATCTATGTGGATGACGCAGAGAAGAATACTGAGCTGGCCCGGCACGCCTTCACGCCCTATGTGCTGTTGGACCGCAAGCTGGTGGACGCCCAGGGGCAGACGCACAGCATCCGCATTGGCGTCATCGGCTTTGCGCCGCCGCAGATTCTGCAGTGGGACAAGGGCCATCTGGAAGGCCGGGTCGTGGCCCGCGACATGTTGGCCACGGCGAGGAAATATGTGCCGTTGATGCGGGCACAGGGCGCGCAACTGGTCGTGGCCATTCCCCATGCGGGCTTTGAGAAGGGGCCAGTCAGCCAGTTCTCGGAGAACGGAGTAGGGCCGCTGACGGAGGTCCCCGGTGTGGATGCTGTGCTGTTTGGCCACGCCCATGCGGAGTTCCCGGGCAAGGCGTTCGCCGAGCACCCCAAGGTCAACCTGGAGCGCGGCACCATCAATGGTGTGCCGTCCGTGATGCCGGGTCGCTGGGGCGATCACCTGGGCATCATCGACCTGACGCTGGACAACGGCAGTGGTACCTGGAAGATCGTGGACAGCAAGGCGTCGATACGGCCCATCTTCGACCGCGCAGCACGCAAATCGGTGGCCGCTGCCGACCCGATGGTGGAACAGACCATCGGCGCGGTGCATGCCCGCACGCTGGAGTACGTGCGCAACAAGGTGGCCTTTAGCAGTGCGCCGATTTACAGCTACTTTGCGCTGGTGGGGGATGACCCTTCGGTGCAAATCGTGTCCAACGCGCAGATCACCTATGTGAAGCGGGCCATGCAGGGAACCGACTACGAAAAGTATCCGGTGCTGTCGGCAGCAGCCCCGTTCAAGACGGGTGGGCGCCAGGGCTGGGATTACTACACCGACATTCCCGCAGGTCCCCTGGCCATCAAGAACGTGGCCGATCTGTATGTGTATCCCAACACGCTCAAGGCCATGCTGCTGACCGGTGCCGAGGTGCGCGAATGGATTGAGATGTCGGCCGGCCAGTTCAACCAGATCGATCCCAAGGGGCCGGCACAACAGCCGATCCTGAACGACAGTTTCCGTTCGTACAACTTCGACACGCTCGATGGTGTGAGCTATGCGTTCGATGTGACCCAACCCGCGCGCTACGACGCCAACGGCAGGCTCGTAGCACCCGATGCGCACCGCGTCCAGAACCTGCGCTACCAGGGCCAACCGGTGGCGCCAGATGCCCAATTCATAGTCGCCACCAACAACTACCGCGCCTTTGGCGGCGGCAACTTCCCTGGCCTCAGCGCCAGCAAGGTGGTACTGGAAGCGCCGGAAGAGAACCGCCAGGTGCTGATCGACTACCTGCGCATGATGGACATGCTATCAAGCAACAAGCAGGTCAACCCGGCGGCCGATGGCAACTGGCGCATCCAGCCGGTGCCGGGTGTACGCATGACCTTTCTTTCGGCAAGCGCGGCGCAGCGCTACCTGAGCGGCCACCCCGGCATTCGCATGATCACGGACAACGGAGACGGCTCGGCGTTGTTTGAGATCGCGCCCTGAACGGGTTGAGGTAGCACTTCGGGGCGCATCAATTGCGGCGGATGCGACCCGGCTCGATCTGGCCCATGGCTGCAGGGTTTTCTGCCAGCCATTCGGTCAGCGCGTCAATGTCCATGCCCACGGCCAGGCGATCACGCCCACGGCGCAGCACATTGAGGTCGTTGCCACCATCGGCCATAAAGGAGTTGACCACCACGCGGTAGTCGCGCTGGGGGTCAATCGGCTTGCCGTTCACGGTGACGGCGTCCAGTTGCGGCTCGGCACCTTCCGCCTGACTCCACTGGTAGTTCAGGTTTCGTGAGACCTGAACCGAAGCGGCACCGGGACGCTTGGGTAACTGGCGGCGCAGCAGTTCCTGCAACTGCGCACCGGTGATGGTCAGGGCAATCAGTTCATTACCAAAAGGCTGGATCGCAAACAGCTCGCTCAGCGTCACCATGCGCCCGGGCTCCACGCTCAGGTCGGCACGGATGCCGCCCGAGTTGGTCATGGCAACGTCCACGGCTGTGCGCTTTCTGGCATAGGCGAGGTGGGCATCGGTGATCAGGTTGCCCAGCGTCGAGTCGCCAAAGGGCGCGGTCACGGTGCGCTGGGCTCCCCGTGACAGCTTTGCCACCGGCTTGTTGCGCTGGGTGGCGGTCAGGGCTGCCGCACGCTGAACCAGGGCCACAAAGGCCGGGTTGGGCGCATATTGGCCCTGCAGCACCGGGTGGTTGATGGCTTGTGCATCCAGCAGCTTGCCCTTGGTGTCCAACGTCAGTCGGCTTTCAGTAACCCAACCGCCAAAGCTGCCCGCCTGAACAAACAGGCGACCGTCGATCTTGCAGGTATAGGCCTGGTGCGTGTGGCCGCTGATAACGATAGCGTAGGCGGGGTCCAACTGCCTGGCAATGTCGACCCCGCGCCCCTGCTGCAGGCCGGGACACACGTAGCTGGGGTCGTTGGCGGCGCCGTCATGCATCGCCCCTTCGTGCAGGATGGCCACCAGCACCTGGGCGCCGGCGGCGCGCAACTGTGGGACCAGAGCGTTCAGTGTTTCGACCTCGTCGGCAAAGCGCAGCCCCACGATGCTGCGGGGAATAATCATCTTGGGCGTGTCGCGCGTCACCGCACCGACAAACGCAAGCTTCAGCCCTGCAATCTCTCGGATGGTGTGGCTGGGCAGCACGCGCCTTCCAGAGTCCGTCTCGAACATATTCGCAGCGAGAAACGGAAAGCTCGCCCCCTTGAATTCTGGCCAGGCGCAGCCGGCACTGGCGCATTCGCCACGGGTCTTGCGCAACAGCTCGGCCAGACCGGCATCCATGTCATGGTTGCCCAGCGCTGAGGCCACCAGACCCAGTTCGCTGAGGGCGGAGAGAGTGGGCTCATCCTTGAGCAGGGACGACAACTGGGGCGACGCGCCCATCAAATCGCCAGCCGCAACGAAGACCGTGTTTGGCCGTTCTCCGCGCAGCTTGTCCAGCACCGTGGCCAGGTAGGCCACGCCCCCCGCCGGCTGCGGTTTGATCTCGCCCGTCTTCGGATCGGGCAAACGCGGCGACAACGGCGTTGGCGCGTTGGGCTGGATATGACCGTGAAAATCGTTGATCGAAAAAATGCTCAGTTCAATCCGGGATGGCGGGGATGCAACAGGCTGTGGCGGCCTCGTGGAGCATGCCGTCAGCATTGCCAGCAGGAGTGCACTGACAGCAGGCAGTGTGGCGCACGGAAACCGTGCAAATGCATGAAAAAATGGCACGAGGAATCTCCGAAAAAGTGGGGGCTTGCGGGAGCGCGCGGCTGCATCATAGCCTTGGCATACACCCTATTGGGTGGGATCTGGACTGTCACAAGCTTGTCGTAACTGTATGTTCACATTGAGTCTCTTTACGTTTGTTTACTCTGTTCAGTGGCGACAGTTTCTATTGGGAGCAATTCAGAATGCGCGGCAATCAAGATGTAACTTTTCCAAAATTTTCCAAATCCATTTTGGGCGCTGCCGTCGCGTTGGTGGTGGCCGGACCTGTCCTGGGCCAAGTCACTGGCGGCGCTGATGAGGGGCTACCCCGTGCAAAGGACGACAACGTCCGCCTGGGTACCATCATGATTGTGGGTGAGGGTGGCAAGCTGGGTGCCGGGCAGATGCTCAACGAAGACTCCGTCAAGGGACGCAGTTCCGTCACCAAGGCTGCTACTGAAAAGAACCTTGCAACGGGAAACCCATACCAGGCATTGGCCCTGTTGCCTGGCATCAACACCTACAGCCATGATGCTACGGGCCTGTTTGGCGGAGGCTTGACTATTCGTGGTTTCGGTTCCGATCAATTGGGCTTCACCATCAATGGTGTGCCCGTCAATGACTCTGGCAACTTTGCGGTTTATCCGCAGGAATACATTGACCAGGAAAACGTTTGTACGCAGAGCGTGTCGCAAGGCAACCCGGATGCAGATGCGCCCCATGCGGGCGCCACCGGGGGCAACGTCAGCATTGTTACCTGCGATCCGGAAGACCGGCAGCGTTTTCGCGTGGCCCAGAGCTTTGGCGAATTGCGCATGAAGCGGACCTTCCTGCGAGTCGACACCGGTCGCTTTGCCAATGACAAAGTCAAGGTGTTCGCCAGTGTTTCCCATACCGAGGCAGACAAGTGGAAGGGCGAGGGCGGCGCCAAGAAAGACCACCTTGATACGGCATTTCGATGGGATCTGAGCGACGACAACGTGATTCTGGGATCGCTGCTCTACAACCGCGCGGTCAACAACAACATCGGCAATTTAAGTCTCGCCCAACTCAATACGTTTGGGTACACCTACGACTACTCCAAGACCTTTACGCCCGGACACCTGCCTGGCGGCGCCGGAGCACAACGGGAAGCGGGTCCGAGTCCACAGTACTACAAGCTAGCGCTCAATCCGTTTGAAAACGCGATTGCGTCGGTTTCCGGTTCCTTCAAGCTGGCGAACGAAACCTACCTCAAGGTCCAGCCGTATTACTGGTACGGCTTCGGAACGGGTGGTGTCCAGCAGACGGCTTTGTCCGAAACCGCCTTCCTGAACACCGCGATCAGTCGGACCGGCGCAGGTGTGGATCTGAACGGCGACGGCGATACCCTTGACACGGTCATCATGGCCCGCAGCAGCGTCACGAAAACACAACGTCCTGGTGTGACGGCCGAGATCAACACTGCGGTCGGCAGCCACCAACTGCGTTTTGGTGTGTGGTACGAGCGTGCCGAGCACCGCCAGACCCAGCCTGCTGTTGGTGTGCGTGCCGACGGCGAGCCCGTTGACATCTGGTTGCAGAATGGCCAAGTCAATCGCCCTGACGGAAGCACCTACCAGGGGCGCGACTGGAAGACCATCAGCACGGCCTACCAGTTGTATGTCAACGACAACATCAGTTTCATGGGCGACCGTGGCCTGTTATCGCTGGGCGTGCGTGCGCCAACGGTCAACCGTGACGTAACCAACTCCGCCAATGAAGGCTTTACGTCCACCTACAACATCCAGAAAACTTATCGCGAGTTGCTGCCGCAGGCCGGCGTCCGTTTCAATCTGGACAAGGAGCAGCAGATCTTTGCCAACATCGGCAAGAACTTCCGCGCCGCACCCAACTTCGCCTTCACCGGCAACAACGTTCGCCTGAACGCAGCCGGTCAGGTTGAACTGGTGACCGAAGCGCTGCCCGAAACTTCCATCATGACGGACCTGGGCTACCGTTTGCAGACACGCAGTTTCTCGCTGTCGGCAACTTTGTTCAATGCGAGTTTCAAGGATCGCCAGGCCAACGCCTATGACCCGATTGCCGACAAGAGCACCTACACCAACGCCGGCAACGTGAAGACAACCGGTCTGGAACTGGAGGCCGGCACTGCGCCTTTCCTGGGCGGCTTCACTGCCTACGCTTCGTTGACTGCGCAGTCCAGCGAACTGCAGGACAACATCACGGTTGCACGCGGCCAGGTGTTGGCAACCGCTGGCAAGCAGTTCACCTTGACGCCCGACCGTATGGTTGGCGCATCGCTGCAGTACGCCACAGGTCCGTTCTACGCGCGCTTGAAGCTCAAGCACACCGGCCGTCAATACGCGACCCTGATGAACGACGAAGAAGTGCCCAGCTATACCACGGGTGACTTTGACGCAGGCTACAACTTTGGTAACTTTGGCATGGTGAAAAATGCGCAGTTGCGATTCAACATCAGCAACATCACCAACGCGCAGTACCGCAATCCATCGTCTGGATCCGTCGTCAATGCGAAGCAGGTCGGCGCGACCGCTCCAAGTACCGTGTTCTATTACCTGGGTGCTCCACGTTTTGCCGCCATCAGTTTGAGCGCAGATTTCTGATTCGGGTTCAGGCGTGGTTGCCTGATTATCAATAGCTCCCTCCAACACTGGAGGGGGCTTTTTTTCTTGCGGGCCGGTCGTTGTCTCGTTGGTGGCAGGCATTTGGTGCGCATCCCATTACGCTAGCGACACCTTTTTTCTGGAATTCGCCATGAACCTGCGCCCCACCATTGATTTCCTGCTCAACGACTGGCTGAACACCACCGCGCTGGCCCAGCGCGAGCGCTTTGCCGACCATTCGCGCGACACCTTTGACGCCGTTCTGGACACCTGCGAGCGCATCGCGCGCGACAAGTACGCACCGTTCAACCGCCTGGTGGACACGCAAGAGCCGCAGTTCGACGGCGAAAAGGTGATCCTGCCGCAAGCCACCTTTGAGGCCAACCGGGCGTATGCCGATTCCGGCATGCTCAGCGCCGCGCAGGACTATGACATGGGTGGCATGCAGCTGCCCTACAGCGTGGAGGCAGCCGCCAATGCTTTCTTTGCCTGTGCGTCCGTCAGCATTGGCTCGGGGATGCTGACCACGGGCAATGCCAATCTGCTGATGACGCATGGCACCGATCTGCAAAAAGAGGTGTTTGCCAAGAACGAATTTTCCGGTCGCTTCTCCGGCACCATGTGCCTGTCCGAGCCGCAGGCCGGCTCCAGCCTCAGCGATGTGGCGACCCGTGCCGTGCCGGATGGCGAGGGTTTTGAGTCCGACCCCCTGGGCGCGCGTTATCGACTCAAGGGCAACAAGATGTGGATATCCAGCGGCGAGCACGAGCTGACCGAAAACATCATCCACCTGGTGCTGGCCAAGATTCCCGATGCCGACGGCAAGCTGGTTCCCGGCACCCGTGGCATTTCACTCTTCATCGTGCCCAAGAAGCTGGTCGCCACCGACGGCACTTTGAGCGGCGTGCGCAATGACGTGGCCCTGGCCGGACTGAACCACAAGCTGGGCTGGCGTGGCACCACCAACACCTTGCTCAATTTTGGCGAGGGCAAGTTCCCGGTGGGGCAGGGCGGCCTGGACGGCAAGGGCGCTGGTGCCATCGGCTATCTGGTGGGCCAGGCCGGCAAGGGTCTGCAGTGCATGTTCCACATGATGAACGAGGCTCGCATCGGGGTGGGCATGGCTGCCACCATGCTGGGCATGGCGGGCTATTACGCGTCGCTGGACTACGCACGCAACCGCCCGCAGGGCAGACCCATGGGCGCGGGTGGCAAGGATTCCAGCGCCCCCCAGGTTGCCATCATTGAACACGCCGACGTCAAGCGCATGTTGTTGGCGCAAAAGGCCTATTGCGAGGGCGCGCTGGCTCTGGAGCTGTACTGCGCGCGACTGGTGGACGAGCACCACACCGCCGGTGGCGATGCCGCCAATGACGCCCGCCTGCTACTGGAGGTGCTGACCCCGATTGCCAAGAGCTGGCCCAGCGAGTGGTGCCTGGAGGCCAACTCCCTGGCCATCCAGATTCACGGCGGCTACGGCTACACCCGCGACTTTCCGGTGGAACAATACTGGCGCGACAACCGTCTCAACATGATCCACGAAGGCACGCATGGTATCCAGGCCACCGATCTGCTGGGCCGCAAGGTGCTGATGGAGGAGGGCAAGGGGCTCAAGCTGCTGGTTGAGCGCATGACTGCCACCATCCAGAAGGCGTCTGCCGTGCCAGCACTGGTCGAGCACGCTACGGCATTGGGGCAGGCTCTGCAGCAGATTGGCGCTGCCACCCAAAAGGCCTGGGCCACTGGCAACCCCACCGAGGCGCTGGCCAACGCCGTGCCCTACATGCAGGCCTTTGGCCACACGGTACTGGCCTGGATCTGGCTGGATGTCGCGGCCAAAGCCCTGGAGCTGGATGCGGCGCAGACCATGGCTACCACCCAGGGCCGCTTGGGCGCGACGCGCTTCTTCTTCCACTACGAATTGCCGAAGATCGGCGCATGGCTGGGTGTTGTACAGACACGCGACCTGACCTGTGCCGACTTCCCACAAGACGCTTTTTGACCTGAAAACGGAATTGCGCCGAAAACCACCCGCACATGGCTTGCTTTAGCAGGCCCTGCGGGTATATAGTGAAAGCGTGATTCGGGTCACACTGGTCATGTTTCCTAGACCAGTCCCGCAAGGGGTTAGCCCCGGCATTGATGTCGGGGCTTCTTTCTGTCTGCAGCTACCGGTTGATCTGCTTCTGAACCGGCGCGGCGCGGGCGGAATCCGACATCGAAATAAAGACATCGTTGCCCAGCCGGAAAAGGAATCGACATTCTTCGTGCGTCCCGGGCCAACTGGTGAACCGCACACTTGTGCATATCTTGCCCGACGCGGTCATGGTCCACTTGCCGGTGCTCCCGCTGGATGCGCCACTGGCGTACTGTTTTTCGGTGCCGTTGATTTTTCCATCGGGAAAGTAGGTCAACACCTCTTCACCCTTTCCATCGGGCCAAACTGAATAGCTGGTTGACGGCAACGAGGCCACGTACTCCGCCTTGGTGATCTTCTTCGCGCCTAAATCCAGCAACGCGCCCAGGTTGCTCTGGGCACTGGCAACACCCAGTGAAAAGATGCAGCCGATTGAAACCAGCAAACGTTTGCGCAAGATGACGTTCCCCTAGCGTGATGGATGATTGATAGTACCGCCCGATCAGACGGAACCGGGCTGGAGTTTACGGCACCCTCAGCGGTCTTTGTTGGTGATGACGCGATCCGTTCTGCGCGGCTTGCCGGCGCGTCCAGCCTTGGACCAGTCGTAGTCCTGACCATCGGGCGTCTTTCCATCGACAATCGTGTCCACCCCTTGCTTGCCCACATGCTGTGGGTTCTCGTTGGCCATGGTCACGAAGGTGTAGCCGGCATCGCGCTTTTCCTTGGTGATCTGCAGGGCTTGCACGATTTCGGACGCATCCTGGCCGTGCACCTGGTTGTTTTCGTCGGTCCAGTAAATCTTGAACATAGGTACTCTCTTTCCTGCGGCTATTTTGATGCATGGCGCGCACCACTATCACCCCAGAGACAGCAGTGCCCCTTCGAATCCCTTAAATTCCAGCGAAGCAATCATTTTTTGGAGACCTGAGTTATGACCCGCACCATTCAACAACTGTTTGACCTCACCGGCAAGACCGCCCTCGTGACCGGCGGCTCGCGCGGCCTGGGCCTGCAAATGGCCCATGCACTGGGCGAGGCGGGCGCCAAGATCATGCTGAGTTCCCGCAAGGCCGAAGACCTGGAGCAGGCCGCCGCCGAGCTGCAGGCCGCCGGCATCGATGCCCGCTGGATTGCCGCCGACTGCGCCAAGGAAGCCGACATTACCCGCCTGGCCGAGGAAACCCTGCAGCGCATGGGCGATGTGGACATCCTGATCAACAACGCTGGTGCATCCTGGGGCGCGCCGGCCGAAGACCATCCTGTTGCAGCCTGGGACAAGGTCATGAACCTCAACGTGCGTGGATATTTTTTGCTGAGCCAGATCATTGCCAAGAAAAGCATGATCACCCGGGGCCGTGGCCGCATCATCAACATTGCGTCGATTGCCGGCCTGGGCGGCAACCCGATCGAGATGAAGACCATTGCCTACAACACCTCCAAGGGCGCGGTCATCAACTTCACCCGTGCATTGGCCGCCGAGTGGGGCCCCTACGGCATCAATGTCAACGCCATCTGCCCCGGCTTCTTCAAAACCAAGATGGCCATCGGCCTGATCGAGAGCCTGGGCGAGGACAAGATGGCTGCCCACGCGCCGCTGCGCCGCCTGGGTGACGAGGAAGACTTGAAGGGCCTCTCCCTGCTGCTCGCCTCGGACGCCGGCAAGCACATTACCGGCCAGTGGCTGGCCGTAGATGGCGGCGTCAGCGCCGTCGTCGCCGGTTGAACCCCATGTCGTGGGACAAGGCCGTCGGCTTCGGGGTCGAGATTCCGTTCGTCAAACACCTGGGTTTTGAGCTGACGCAATTTGACGGCGGCCACTCCGAAATCCTGTACACCGCCCAGCCGGAACACCTCAACTCCTTCTCGGTCACCCACGGTGGAGCGCTGATGACGCTGCTGGATGTGTCCATGGCCACCGCCGCGCGCAGCCAGGTGCCCGAGATGGGTGTGGTCACCATCGAGATGAAGACCAGCTTCATGCAACCGGCCATCGGCCCCCTGGTTGCCAAGGGCGAACTGATGCACCGCACCGCCACCATGGCTTTCACCCAGGCCACGGTGTTCGACGCCAACGGGCGCAAATGTGCCCACGCCACCGGCACCTTCAAATTCGTCAAGCGCCTGCCTACGGGCAGCAAGACCACGAACGCACTCAATATCTCCACCGATTGAATCGATCACACCATGCCAACCAACCACCAAATCCTTCTCGATAGCCGCCCAGTGGGCGAAGCCGTTGCCAGCAATTTCAAGCTGATCGTGTCCGAAACCCCAACCCTGCAAGACGGCCAGGTGCTGGTGCGCCACCACTACCTGAGCCTGGACCCCTACATGCGCGGTCGCATGAACGACGCCAAGAGCTACGCAGTGCCTCAGCCCCTGGGCCAGACCATGCAGGGCGGCACGGTGGGTGAGGTGGTGGAATCCCGCAACGCCAAGTACGCCGTGGGCGACAAGGTCGTGGGCATGGGCGGCTGGCAGGAATACAGCGTGGTCGATGGCAATGTACCCGGCGCACTGCGCAAGGTGGACACCACCCACGTGCCCCTGAGCGCCTACCTGGGCGCGGTGGGCATGCCGGGCGTGACCGCCTGGTACGGCCTGGTCAAGATCATCGAGCCCAAGGCGGGTGAGACCATGGTCGTCAGCGCCGCCACCGGCGCGGTGGGCAGCGCCTTTGCCGCACTGTCCAAGGCGCGCGGTTGCCGAACGGTCGGCATTGCGGGAGGGCCAGACAAGTGCCAATACGCCGTGAATGAACTGGGCTTTGACGCCTGCATCGACTACAAGCTGTACAAGGATGCCGCATCGCTGTCCAAGGCGATCGCAGAGGCTTGCCCCAATGGCATCGACGGCTACTTCGAGAACGTGGGCGGCATGGTGCTGGACGCCGTGCTGCCGCGCATGAACGCCTTTGGCCGCATTGCGGTCTGCGGCATGATCGCCGGCTACGACGGCGCGCCGCTGCCGTTGAGCTATCCGGCGCTGATCCTGACCCAGCGCCTGAAGGTGCAGGGCTTTATCGTCAGCGAGCACATGGAAGTCTGGCCCCAGGCGCTGACCGAACTCGGCGCGCTGGTGGCCACCGGCAAGCTGCGCGCCCGCGAAAGCATTGCGCAAGGACTGGCTGCCGCGCCCGAGGCGTTCCTGGGCCTGCTCAAGGGCAAGAACTTTGGCAAGCAGCTGGTCAAGTTGATCTAGGAGCCGCCATGAGCGATCTCATCCTGCACCATTACCCCACATCGCCCTTTGCCGAGAAGATCCGGCTGGTGCTGGGTTTCAAGCAACTGGCGTGGAAGTCGGTCATCATTCCTGCCATCATGCCCAAGCCCGATGTGCTGGCGTTGACCGGCGGCTACCGCAAGACGCCGATCCTGCAGATTGGTTCGGACGTGTATTGCGACACTGCGCTGATCTGCGACGTGCTGGAGCATTTCCATCCCACGCCGGCGCTGTTCCCTGAGAGTCACAAGGGCTTGGCCCGCGTGCTGGCCCAATGGGCCGACACCACGCTGTTCTGGGCGGCCATGGGCTACAACCTGCAGCCCAAGGGGGCAGCCTCCATGTTCGAGGGTGCGCCGGTCGAAGCCGCCAAGGCCTTTGGCGCGGACCGCGCCGCCATGTCCACCGGCATGACGCGCCTGCGTGCGCCGGACGCCACAGCCGCCTACAAGTCCTACCTGCGCCGCATTGCCGACCTGCTGGACGGCCAGGACTTTGTGATGGGCAACACGCCCTGCGTGGCAGATTTCGCCTGCTACCACCCGCTGTGGTTCACCGCCAAGCGCGTGCCGGTTATGGCCGGCATTCTGGAAGCTACACCCGGCGTGCTGCGCTGGATGGACCGCATGGCGGCCATCGGCCACGGCCAGATGGAGAAATATTCTGCTACGGAAGCGATAGCAGCCTGCGCAGCATCGACGAGGGCTACAGCCCAATTCGACGATATATTTCAGGACGAACACGGCATTCCACTTGGCAGCCGCGTCACCGTGGCCGCCGAGACCTTTGGCCAGGAGCCCACCGAGGGCGAACTGGTTGCCGCCACCCGCACGCGCTACACGCTGCGTCGCGTGGACGAGCGGGCCGGCACGGTGCATGTGCACTTCCCGCGCATCGGTTACGTGCTCAGGGCCGTGCAAACGGCATGAGTGCAGCGCTGGCGCATCCCGTGCAGTGGCAGTGCAAGCCTTTTGATGCGCTGACCGTTGCCGAGCTGTATGCGTCGCTGCAATTGCGCAGCGAGGTCTTTGTCGTCGAGCAGGCCTGCATCTTTCAGGACATGGATGGCAGCGATGCCCAGGCCATGCACCTGCTGGGCACGCAAATGCTGGACGGGGAGGGCGACCGGTTGGTGGCCTATGCCCGCCTGTTCCCCGCCGGCATCAAGTACGCGGAGGCCAGCATTGGCCGTGTCGTCACGCGCCAGTCGGCCCGTGGCAACGGCCTGGGCCACGCGCTGATCCGCGAGGCCATGGCAGCTTTGGTGGCGCAGTGGGGGCCGCAGCCGATCCGCATTGGTGCGCAGGCGCGGCTCAAGGCGTATTACGCACAGCATGGATTTGTCGACGTGGGCAAGCCCTACGTCGAAGACGGAATTGACCATTTGGAGATGGTCTGGAAACCCTGATTGAGGACTTTTGACATGATTGCAGATTTCAAGAACAAGACGGCCGTACTGACCGGTGCCGGCTCTGGCTTTGGCCTGGAGTGCGCGCGCATCGGCGCCAAGCTGGGCATGAACCTGGTGCTGGCCGACGTGCAGCAGGACGCGCTGGACCGCACCGTGGCAGAAATGCAGGCCGCTGGCGCGCCGGTGCTGGCCATGCGGGTGGATGTGTCCAAGGCCGAGCAGATGCAGGCACTGGCAGATGCCGCCTTTGCGCGCTTTGGTGCGCCGCATTTCGTCTTCAACAACGCCGGTGTCGGTGCCGGCGGCCTGGTATGGGAAAACACCCTGCAAGACTGGGAGTGGGTGCTGGGTGTGAACCTGATGGGGGTGGTCCATGGCGTGCGCCTGTTCACACCCATGATGCTGGCCGCGGCCAAGGCCGACCCCGCCTACCAGGGCCACATCGTCAACACGGCCAGCATGGCCGGCCTGTTGAACGCGCCCAACATGGGCATTTACAACGTCAGCAAACACGCCGTGGTGTCGCTGAGCGAGACCCTGTACCAGGACCTGGCCCTAGTCACCGACCAGATCAGTGCCAGCGTGCTGTGCCCGTTCTTTGTGCCCACCGGCATCAGCCAGAGCCACCGCAACCGCCCAGGGGACCTCAGCAGTGCAGATGCCAAGCCGACCCGCAGCCAGTTGATCGGCCAGGCCATGAGCGACAAGGCGGTGAACAGCGGCAAGGTCACGGCGGCCGAGGTGGCGCAGATGGTGTTCGTCGCCATCTCGGCGGGTCAGTTTTACATCTACAGCCACCCCAAGGCCATCGGCTCCGTGCAGACCCGCATGGAAGACGTGATGCTGGCGCGCAACCCGACCGACCCGTTTGCCCACAAGCCCGAACTGGGCGTGGAGTTAAAAAAAGCTTTGCGCTGCTGAGGCAGGCCTGCGCGACCTGGGCCGTCTAAAGCCAACTTGGTGATGACCGCGCGTATACCGAATTTGACCGAGTTTGGATACATTTGATGGCTTATGCTGACCCTGTCGTCTAAAATTTGCGTTTACCAACCATGTAGCGTTGGAGTCGTTGGTCATGACAAGTCAAATGCAAATTTTTCCGTGGAACAAGAATTTTGAGACCGGCATCGTCTCAATTGACGTTCAGCACGAACAACTGGTGGGCCTGCTCAATCAGCTGGCAAATCATCTGGTCAATCAGTCCGGCCTGACTTCCATTAACGCCATATTCGATGAGCTGACAACCTACGCGCTGTACCACTTCCAGACCGAAGAAGCGCTCTGGCATGAACACATGCCCAACGACAGCATGGAGACCAGGCACCTGCAAGTACACGGGGACTTCGTGCAAGCTGTGACGCAACTCAAGTCGCAGGAAAATGGCAAAGAGTTTGACCGTGTGATTGAGGATGTTCTGAAGTTCCTGACGCATTGGTTGGTTTTTCATATCTTGGAAGAAGACATGCGCTTGGCCAAGGTGGTTTTGGCGGTGCAAGCCGGGGCCTCCGTTGAGGACGCCAAGACAACCGCCGACCGTGCCATGCGGGGTGCCATGCGCACGCTGATTGACTCACTGCTGACCATGTACGACTCGTTGGCAGCCAGTTCGCTAGAGTTATCGCGTGAAATCATCAATCGGCAAAAAGCGGAAGCCCGGTTGCGACTGGCTTCCATTGCCGTTGACAACACACTGGATTCCATTTGCATCACGGACGAGAATGCGATTATTCTGGAGGTCAACCCTTCTTTTTGCGAAACCACGCAGTTCAAGCCGCACGAAGTGATCGGGCAAGACCTGAAGACCATCAAGTCGGTGTTCAGAGAAGAATCATTGGCCCGCGATATCTGGAATACCGTTCACTCAACCGACCACTGGAGCGGTGAAATTTCCAGCCACCGCCAAAATGGCGTGCTGACGAGTGAGTGGCTCACACTCTCGGCGGTCAAAAATGACGCCGGTGAGGTTAGCAACTTCGTGGCCGTGTTCTCCGACATCACCCAGCTCATTGCGAAGCGCCACAAGACCGAGCATGTGGCGCACCACGACGCGCTGACCGGGCTGCCCAACCGCCTGTTGCTGGGGGATCGATTGCGCGTGGCCATTGCGCACCCCTTGCTCAGCCAGCATTGCGTAGCCGTCTGTTTTCTGGATCTCGATGGATTCAAGCAGGTCAATGACCGACTGGGCCACGCCGCCGGTGACCTTCTGTTGCAAGAGGTGGCGCGGCGCTTGCTCAAAGTGGTTCGAAGCGAGGACACAGTGGCGCGCCTTGGCGGGGACGAATTCGTGCTGCTGCTGGGCCACTTGCGCCAGCCGCAGGAATTCACCGTGCTGGTGGAGCGGGTGTTAAGAGAACTCAGCCAGCCGATTCAAATCGGGAATGAACAGACGCATATCAGCGCGAGCATTGGCGTCACGCTCTTCCCGCAGGACAACAGCGCCCCGGATGTCCTGTTGCAGCATGCCGACCAGGCGATGTACCTGGCCAAACAGGAAGGCAAGGCCACCTACCGCGTCTACCAGCCCACTGCGGTGCGTGCCACAAAATAACAAATCGGGATTGATCTCTGTCCCAAAGCGACGTAATCTGGACCAACACCACTCAGAAAGACCAACATGAACAGCACTTTGACCAAGGGTCTTCGCCAGTATTGCCGTATACCCTTTCACGCCGACGTGCTGCTGCATGTGGACGCCGGCACCATCAAGGTCCACCTGGTTGACATCGCGCTCAAGGGTGCCCTGGTGCGCACCGATGGGCCCACAGCGCTGGTGCGTGAGGAACCCTGCCGCCTGGTGCTGCCACTGGCCGACAGCGGGGAGGGCGTGGTGATGAGCGGCCACATCGTGCACCTGGAACAGGAGCACATCGGCATTGCCTGCGACAACATGGACCTGACCAGTCTGACGCGTCTGCGCCGCCTTATCGAGCTCAACACGGGGGATGCTGAATTGATGGACCGCGAGTTATCGCACCTGTTTGGCTGATGCGATTGGGTTCAACCTGGCCACCCTCTATTGCACGGACGCACCGGACGCTATTCCCAGACGCCACAGCGACGTGACCTCGGCGGCACGCGCGCTGTGCAGGGCATCATTGGGATCGCTGGCCTTGCCGTGAACCGGTTTGGCGTCCAGCCGGCCCAACACCACCAAGCCTGCCTGGTCGAAGGCCGCCAGCAGCTCCGCGCGGCTGCGCAGGCCCAGGTGCTCGGCCAGGTCCGACAGGATCAGCCAGCCTTCGCCACGCGGCGTCAGATGGTGCGCCAGCCCGCCCAGAAAGCCCAATAGCATGCGGCTGCCCTCGTCATACACCGCAAATTCAATCGGGGAACTGGGGCGTGCCGGCAGCCAGGGCGGGTTGCACAGGATCAGGGACGCGCGCCCGGGGGGGAACAGGTCGGTTTGCAGCACCTGCACCTGGGCACCAACACCCAGTTGCGCCAGATTGGCCAGCGCGCAGGCAATGGCACGCGGGTCCTGGTCGGTGGCGACCACGGCGCCCACATGGCGACGCGCCAGCACGGCGGACAGAACACCAGTGCCGGTGCCCACGTCAAACGCCACCATCGCCGCGCCGTCCGGTTCGGCTGGGGGCAGGGGAGCGCTTGCCACCAGGTCGATGTACTCACCGCGCACCGGCGAAAACACCCCGTAGTGCGGAAAAATGCGGTTGTTGGGCGCGGCACCCAGCGCGGGGATTTCCACGCCTTTTTTGCGCCATTCGTGCGCGCTGACCATGCCCAGCAGGTCGCGCAGCGGGGCCACGCAGGCACCATCACCGTCTGGCACCGGACCCCAGGCCTCAGCACAGGCTTGGCGCACATCGGGCGCGCGGCGCAAATTGACGCTGTAGTCGGCGTTGAAGGGCAGCAGAACCATGCCCAGCACCCGTGCGCGTTGCGCCTGGGCTTGGCGGTGCAGGTTAAAGGCCTGGGCCAGGGGCGCCGCAGTCACTGGCGCCGCGGCTGCCTGCTTGTGGGAGCGCTGCTTGCGCGCGGGCACCTTGTCGATGCGCCGGGCCAATGCCTGCAGCAACTGCCGGGCGTTGTGAAAGTCGCCACGCCACAGCAGGGCAGTGCCTTCGCAGGCCAACCGGTAGGCGGCATCGGCCGTGGTGGTGTCGTCGGCCAGCACCACCTTCTTGGGTGGGGGCGCTCCGCGCTCAGAGCGCCACAGCGCGCTGCAGGGAAGACTGGCTTCGGTCCAGTGGATGTGCGTGGGGGCAGGGCGTGCACGCCATGTGCCGACGCTGGTGGGGGTGGATGGCATCGGTGTATCCAGGCGCTGCAAAAAAGGAACGGTTGTAACAGATGCGCCGACCGTTTGGCGGTGTGGCCCGACAAATTGCGTTGCGCAAGGTCAATTTGTACCAAGATACGCCGTATAAGATGCATGGATGAACACGACAGTGCTGCTGCGCAACCGGAGGTCCTGGATCAAGGGGCTGCTGGGTGGCGCCGCAATGGCCTCGGTGCCTGGCCTGTTCGTGACGCGCGCTCGGGCGGCAGAATCCCCACTGCGCTACTTTCCGGTCGGCCCTATTTACGAATACCGCTGGAAGCTGCTGGAGCTGGCGCTGGCCCATGCCAGTGGCGGCGCCGAGACGGTCAGGCTCGCACCGTTTACCGAAGACATCACCCAGAACCGCGGCATGCGGTTGTTGCAGTCCGGTGCCATTGACGTTGTTGCCCTGGGTACCAATGCCGAACGGGAAGCCCGCATGCTGCCCATCAAGATCGACATCCTGCGCGGCATCGTGGGCTACCGGCTGCTGGTGATCCGCGCGGCCGACCAGGCCCGCATTGCCAGCATGAACGAGCAGACCCTGCGCAAGCAACTGACCTTTGGCCTGAACAGCCAGTGGGCCGACCTGCCCGTCATGCGCGCCAACGGGCTGGCGGTAGAGACTTCGTCCAGCTATGAAAACCTGTTTGGCATGCTGGTGGCCGGCCGTTTTGACGCCTTTCCGCGTGGCCTGAACGAAGCCAACCGCGAGTTGGAGGTGCGCAGGCAGAGCTACCCGCAACTGGCGGTGGAGCAGAGCAAGGCGCTGTTCTTCCCCTACCCGGTGTATTTTTGGGTGCGCAGGAAGAACGCGGCCCTGGCCCGGCGCATTGAGCAGGGGCTGAAGGCATCCCTGGCGGACGGCTCCTTCCGCAAACTGTTTGAGGGCTACCACGCGGCGGAGATCGACATGCTGGCCAAGAGCCGGCGCCAGGTCATCCGCCTGGACAACCCGGTTTTGCCACCCGGCACGCCGGAGGTGGACACCCGGTGGTGGTGGCGCTGACCATGTTTTCCACCCAGACCCTGGCGCGGCGTCTGCTGTACACCATGTTGCCGTGGTACCTGTTGATTGCCCTGGGCATGACCGGGGCGCAACTGGCCATCCAGTTTGTCAGCGTGAGCCGCGACATCAACAACGATCTGGCCTCGCTGGGGCGCACCGTGGCGCCCACCGTCACCAACGCGGTGTGGGAGTTGGACAACCCGCAGTTGCGTTCCATCGTGCAGGGCGTGCGGCAAAACGCCATCGTCACGGGCGTGGTGATTGAATCCGCCACGGGCGAGGTGCTGGTGCAAGACGGTGACCGGCCCGCATCCCCGGCAGAGGCCGATGGCGCGCTGACCAGCCGTTTCAGGCAGACGGTGGTGCCGCTGGTGTACCAGTCGCCCCGCGGCGAAAGCCGGCTGGTGGGCCAGCTCAGGATGTACTCCAACCGAGGCGTGGTGCTGGACCGCACCCAATACGGCGCGCTGGTGGTGGTGCTCAACTCCATTCTGGTGACCACGGCGCTGTGGCTGTTGTTTCGGTGGACCATCCGCTATCGCCTGTCCGACACCGTGACCCGGGTCGCCCAGACGATTGGCGGCTGGCGATTCAAGCCGAATGACGCCCCGGTCGAGTTGATCGACTACCCGTATGAGGATGAGTTGAATGCGCTAGTCCAGGCCGTCAACGACAGTCGTGCACGCCTGTTTGATTCGCTGCAGGAACTCAAGCAGTTGAACCAGAACCTGGAAGGCATCGTCACCGCGCGTACCCACGAACTGCAGCAGGCCAAGGAAGTGGCGGAAGAGGCCACCCGCGCCAAGTCCGACTTTCTGGCGAACATGAGCCACGAGATCCGTACGCCGATGAATGCGGTGCTGGGCATGCTCTACCTGGCGCTCAAAAGCGAACTCACGCCGAGCCAACACAACTATTTGGCCAAGGCCCAAGGGGCGGCGCACTCGCTGTTGGGCATCATCAACGACATCCTGGATATTTCCAAGATCGAGGCCGGCAAGATCGAGATCGAACACATTCCGTTTGCCCTGGACACCGTGCTGGAGCAGTTGACCGACGCCATTGGCTACCAGGCCGAGCACAAGGGCATCGAGTTCCTGATCCGCTATGACGTGGGCATCCCGGCGCACCTGGTGGGCGACCCCATGCGTCTGGGGCAAGTCCTGCTCAACCTGTGCGGCAACGCCGTGAAGTTCACCGAGCACGGCGAAGTGGAGCTGGGCTTCCGCTGCGTGACCGCCACCGCGACCCACATGACGTTGCAGGCCTATGTGCGCGACAGCGGCATGGGCATTGCGCCCGACGTGCAGGACCGCTTGTTTGAAAAATTCACCCAGGCAGACCAGTCCACGACGCGCCGCTTTGGTGGCACCGGGCTGGGCCTGGCCATCAGCAAGAGCTTGGTGGAGCTGATGGGCGGGCGCATCTGGGTCGAAGACACCAGCCCGGGCAAGGGCACGACGATGTGCTTCACCGTGCAACTGGAGATCCAGGACACCAACCCCTTGCGGCGTGGCGAGCTGGTGGAGCAGGCCGGGCCGCTGCTCAAGGGCATTCGCGTGCTGGTGGTGGACGACAACGAGGTTTCGCGCCAGATCCTGGCCGAGATGCTGGGCTATTTCCACATCGACGTCAGCACCGCGTCCAGTGGCATGGCCGCGCTGGGCGCCATTCGGGAGGCGTCCGGTCAGCCCTACGACCTGGTGTTGATGGACTGGCGCATGCCGGGCATGAACGGCGACGAAGCAACCCGGCTGATCTACCGCGATGCCGCGATCATTCACAAACCCAAGGTCGTGATGGTGACCGCCTATGGCCGCGAAGATGTGATCCGCCTGGCCGAGCAGGCGGGTGTGGATGGCTTCCTGGTCAAGCCGGTGTCGCCCTCGACGCTGCTGGACAGCATCCTGTCGGTGCTGGGGCGCGGACGCATCCTCCATGCGGGGCGCAGCACCTCGCCCAATCTGGCCAGCAGTGGGTGCCTGGCCGGGGCACGTCTGCTGCTCGTGGAGGACAACGACATCAACCGCGAATTTGCCACCGAACTGCTGCGCAGCGAGGGCATCGAGGTGGTCGAGGCCGTGGATGGCCAGCAGGCGCTGGACATGGTGCAGCAGCGCGAGTTTGATGCCGTGCTGATGGATATCCAGATGCCGGTCATGGATGGACTGGAGTCGGCGCGCCGCATCCGCGCGCTGGCACAGGAGCCGGGCAACCAGCGCTTTGCCACACTGCCCATCATTGCCATGACGGCGCTGGCAATGGCACAGGATGCGCAAAAGAGTCGCGAAGCCGGCATGAACGACCATGTCACCAAGCCGGTGGCGCCCGACCGCCTGATGGCGGTGCTGACCCAGTGGGTGCATGTGCCCCCGGAGCGTGCAGGTGTCTGGGCTAGTGCGCCTGCCGAATCCGACATTCCGCCCGAGTTGCAGGCCATGACGACGGTGGATGCGCGCGAAGGCGTGCGCCGCATTGGGGGCAAGGTCGATGCCTACACCCGCCAACTGCGCCGCTTCCGCGAAAACTACGCCCAAGCCGCCAGCGAGTTGCAACGGCGCCTGGACGGCCCGGACATGCGTGCGGCACAAGACTATTGCCACGCCCTCAAGGGGGTGGTTGGCAACATCGGCGCCTCGGCCCTGTTTGGCAAAGTGTCGGAGATGGACGCAGCACTCAAGCTGGCAACCCGCCCCGATGCGGCTCTGCTGGAGGCGGTGCGCTCGCAGTTGCAGGATGTGATGTGCGACATTGACCGCCTGGCAGCGGCAGCGCGTCCCATAGCGCAGCAGGTTGCAGTAACCCTCACGCAGAACCAGTTGCGTGAACGCCTGGCAGAGTTGCAAGAGGCTCTGGTGTATGACCTGGGCGTTGCCGAGCCGCTGCTGCTGGAGCTGCGCGCGGCCCTGCGTGGCACGCCCGAGGAAGCAAAAATCGCCGCAATCGCCGCCAAAGTGGATGTTTTTGATATCGACGCCGCGCAGGAGCTGCTGCGCGCGTGGGATGATCAACCCCAGTCTGCAACCTGAGTGATTCGTTTATGACCGACATTGCCAATGGCCGTCCCCGCATTCTGATCGTTGACGACGTCAATGAGAATCTGCATGTGCTGATGAACGTGCTGCGCGACAGCTACGCCATTGTGGCAGCCACCAGTGGAGAGAAGGCGCTGGAACTGGCCCAGCGCGAGCCCTTGCCGGACCTGATTCTGCTGGATATCAAGATGCCGGGCATGGACGGCTATTCGGTGCTCTCCCACTTGAAAGCCAACCCGCTGACGGCCGACATTCCGGTGATCTTCGTCACTGCGCTGGCCGATGCCGACGACGAGGCGCGCGGCTTGACACTGGGCATTGCCGATTACATCACCAAGCCCGTTAACCCTGATCTGTTGCGCCTGCGCGTGCGCACCCAACTGGAGCTGCAGCGCCACCGGCGCAATCCGGTCAATTTTGACGTGTCCCAACAAGCCGATCCTAGGCGTCCGGCCTCCATCCTGGTGGTGGACGATGTGCCGGAGAACATCCACGAGTTGCTGGAGGCCCTCAAGGGCGACTACCGCATCATGGTGGCCAACAATGGCGCCAAGGCGCTTGAAATTGTGCAGGGCACGACGCCACCCGACCTTGTGTTGCTGGACATTGTGATGCCGGGCATGAATGGCTATGAAGTGTGCCGGCGCATCAAATCCACGCCGGTGGGCAACCGCATTCCGGTGATATTTGTGACGGTTGTCGATGCGGTACATGAAAAAGTCAAGGGCTTTGATACTGGAGGATCCGACTACATCACCAAGCCGTTTGACATTGACGAGGTGCGCGCCCGTGTGCACACCCATCTGGAGCTGGCCCGGCTGCGCCGCTTCTTGGAGCAACTGGTGGCGCAGCGCACGGCGCTGTTGAACAAGAGCGAGGAAAAGTACCGCATCCTGGCCGACTATTCGCCCAACTGGGAGTACTGGACGGGGCCGGACGGCAGCTACCTGTATGTATCGCCGGCGTGTACCGAAGAGTCAGGGTATTCGCCAGACGACTTCTTTGCCGATGCTGGATTGATGGAAAAAATTGTCCACCCGGACGATCTGGAAATCTGGCGACAGCGCGGACCAGCCGGCGCGCAGAACGATGCGGCACCGCTGATATTCCGTATCAGGGCCAGGGACGGCAGCGAGCACTGGATCGAGCATGTCTGCAAGACGGTGCTGGACGCCGACGGCAATTCGCTGGGTCAACGTGGCTCGCACCGTGACATTTCCAAGCGCCGCGATGCCGAGGAGCGCCTGGACTTCTTCATCAACCGTGATCCACTGACCGGTCTGCCCAACCGGGCGCTGTTCCACGAAATCCTGGCCCAAACCCTGCAGCGCGCTGAACGGGAGCAGACCCAGTTTGCGTTGCTGTTCATTGACCTGGACAACTTCAAGACCATCAACGAAAGCCTCGGACACAGCCTGGGCGACCAATTGCTAGTGGAGGCCAGCAAGCGGCTGAAGGAACTGCTGCCCGATACCAGCAGGCTGGCCCGCATCGGCGGCGACGAGTTCTACATTGTGTTCAACCATATCGAAGGCATGCCCTGGATCGACCTGATTGCCCAGCGCATGATCGACGCGCTGGCCCGGCCCTTTGCGCTCAATGGCAACAGTGTCTACGTCGGTGCCAGTGCCGGTATTGCGTTGTACCCTAACGACGGGCAGGATGCCGAAACCCTGCAAAGCCACGCTGATGCGGCCCTGCACCAGGCCAAGCAGAGGGGCCGCGGCATGTTGCATTTCTTCTCGGCCGAGATGTCGGGCCGGGCCAAGGAGCGCCTGACGTTGGAGGCCGACCTGCGCCGCTCGGTCGAACGAAACGAGCTGCGCGTGTACTACCAGCCGCAAGTGGATCTGGTCAGCGGCGAGGTGGTCGGTCTGGAGGCGCTGGTGCGCTGGCAGCATCCGCTGCGCGGGCTGATTCCGCCGGTGGAATTCATTCCTCTGGCCGAGGAAAGCGGCTTTGTGGTGCAGTTGGGTGACTGGGTGCTGCGCACCGCCTGCCGGCAAATCCGGCAGTGGTCCGATGCCGGGCTGAAGCTGCGCCAGGTGGCGGTCAATGTGTCCGCCGTGCAGCTAAGCCGGGGCCAATTGCTGGCCACCGTGAAGGCTGCGCTGCAGGAAACCGGCATCGCACCGGAGCAACTGGAACTCGAAATCACCGAGAGCTGTGTCATGCTGGACCGCGAAAAGTCGTTCCAGTCGCTGGCGGACCTCAAGGCGCTTGGTGTGCGCCTGTCGATCGATGATTTCGGCACCGGCTACTCCTCGCTGGCCTATCTCCAGCAGCTGGAAGTGCACAAGCTCAAGGTGGACATGGCCTTTGTGCGGGACATGACCACCAACAGCAATAACGCCTCCATCGTCAAGGCGGTCATCGCCCTGGGCCACAGCCTGGGCCTGGAAATCATCGCCGAGGGCGTGGAAACCAGCGGTCAGGCACGCCAGCTGCGCTCCCTGCAGTGCGATGTGATGCAGGGCTACTTGATCAGTCGGCCACTGCCGGCGGCCGAGATGACGCGCTTTTTGCAGGAATTTTCGCCCATGCTCCTGCCGCAGGATGACCAGGCGTTGTCCACCCTGTTGCTGGTGGATGACGAGCCGAGCATCCTGTCGGCACTGACGCGGGTCTTGCGCCGCGAAAATTACCACATTCTCACGGCGGCCACCAGCGAAGAGGCCCTGGCCATCCTGGCGCAGCATCCAGTGGGCGTGATCCTGGCAGACCAGCGCATGTCCGGCACGACCGGTATTGAGCTACTCGCCCGCGCGCGCACCCTGCACCCCAAGGCGGTGCGCATGGTTCTCTCCGGCTACACCGGACTGGACAGTCTGACCGAGGCTATCAACCGGGGGGAAATCTACCGCTTCATTGCCAAGCCCTGGGATGACCAACAATTGCTGGAAACCATTCGTGGGGCCTTCCGCCACTACGCCGACCTGGTGGATGCTCCCGCCTGAGCACTCACTGGGGTCGGGCGAAACGTACGAGCGCCACCTGTGGCAAACTCGCGCCCTTGTTTGAATTCTGGCTGCCCGTCCGGGCGGCCTCTGTCTGAGTCAGTGACCGTTATTCCGCCATGCAGAAAATCATCGCGCAAATCGCGCAGGAAATCCGTGTTCGCCCCCAACAGGTGGAGGCTGCCGTCCAGTTGCTCGACGGGGGCGCCACCGTCCCCTTCATCGCCCGCTACCGCAAGGAAGTGACCGACGGGCTGGACGACATCCAGCTGCGCGAGCTGGAGGCGCGCCTGTCCTACCTGCGTGAGCTGCGCGATCGCAAGGAGGCCGTGGTCAAGCTGATCGACGAGCAGGGCAAGCTGACCCCGGCGCTGATCGCCGCCATCCACAATGCCGCCACCAAGCAGGAGGTGGAAGACATCTACCTGCCGTTCAAGCTCAAGCGCCGCACCAAGGGCCAACTGGCCAAGGAAGCCGGGCTGGAGCCGCTGGCCGACGCCTTGTTCAACGACCCCACGCTGGTGCCCGCCGAGGCCGCTGTGGCCTATGTGATCCCCTTCAAGGAAGCTCTGCCAGGCGAGGACAAGGTGCCCGATTTCTCCACCGTGCAGGCGGTGCTGGACGGCGTGCGTGATCTGCTGTCCGAGCGCTGGGCCGAGAACCCGGCCTTGGTGCAGGACCTGCGCGAATGGCTGTGGGCCGAGGGGCTCTTGCAAAGCAAACTGGCCGAAGGCAAGGACGAGAACAACGCCGATGTGGCCAAGTTCCGCGACTACTTTGATTACGACGAGCCCATTGGCCGCGTGCCCAGCCACCGCGCGCTGGCCGTGTTCCGCGGCCGCTCGCTGGACATTCTGGACGCCAAACTCGTGCTTCCAGAGCCGGATGTTGGATTAAATCGACCTCCAGTCCTCGCTAATACTACGCAGACAGCTATCAAAACAGGAGCAGTTTCCACGCCCACCCGTGCCGCACCGGTGGTCTCGCTGGCCGAAGGGCGCATTGCGCTGAAGCTGGGATGGAGCCATGCCGGCCGCGCCGCTGACGATCTGATCCGCAAGTGCGTGGCCTGGACCTGGAAGGTCAAGCTGTCCATGTCCACCGAGCGCGACCTGTTCACCCGCCTGCGCGAAGAGGCCGAGAAGGTGGCGATCAAGGTGTTTGCCGACAACCTGCGCGACCTGCTGCTGGCAGCACCCGCTGGCCCGCGCGTGGTGATGGGTCTGGACCCCGGCATCCGCACCGGTGTCAAGGTGGCCGTGGTGGACTCCACCGGCAAGCTGGTAGAAACCGCCACCGTGTTCCCGCACGAGCCCAAGCGCGACTGGGAAGGATCACTCCACACGCTGGGCAAGCTGTGTGCCAAGCACAGCGTGAACCTGATCGCCATTGGCAACGGTACCGCCAGCCGCGAGACCGACAAGCTGGCCGGTGACCTGATCAAGCTGCTGGCCAAGATGGCGGCCCAGGCCGGTGCGCCCGAGATCAAGGTGGACAAGGTGGTGGTCAGCGAGGCCGGTGCCTCCGTTTATTCCGCCAGCGAATTTGCCTCGCAGGAGATGCCGGATGTGGACGTCAGCCTGCGCGGTGCGGCATCCATCGCACGCCGTCTGCAAGACCCGCTGGCCGAACTGGTCAAGATCGACCCCAAGAGCATCGGCGTGGGCCAGTACCAGCACGACGTCAACCAGAGCGAACTGGCGCGCACGCTGGACACCGTGGTCGAAGACTGCGTGAACTCCGTCGGTGTGGACCTGAACACCGCCAGCGTACCGCTGCTCTCCCGCGTGTCCGGTCTGTCCGGCACGGTCGCCAAGGCCGTGGTGCGCTGGCGCGAGGCCAATGGCGCCTTTGGCAGCCGGCAAGACCTGTTGAAGGTCACCGGCCTGGGCGCCAAGACCTTTGAGCAGGCGGCAGGATTCTTGCGCATCCGCGGCGGCGCCAACCCGCTGGACATGACCGGTGTGCACCCCGAGACCTATCCGGTCGTCGAAGAAATCATCGCCAAGACCGGCAAGCCGGTGGCCGAGATCATGGGCCGTGCCGACATGCTCAAGACCCTGCGTCCCGAGCTGTTTGCCAACGAGAAATTCGGCGTCATTACCGTCAAGGACATCCTGGGCGAGCTGGAAAAGCCGGGCCGCGACCCGCGCCCGGACTTCAAGGTGGCCCGCTTCAACGACGGCGTGGAAGACATTGCCGACCTCAAGGACGGCATGATTCTGGAAGGCACGGTCAGCAACGTCGCCGCCTTTGGCGCGTTCATTGACCTGGGCGTACACCAAGACGGGCTGGTGCATGTGAGCCAGTTGGCGCACAAGTTTGTCAACGACGCACGCGAGGTGGTCAAGACCGGCGACATCGTCAAGGTCCAGGTGGTGGAAGTTGACGTGGCGCGCAAACGTATTGCGCTGACCATGAAGATTGGCGCGGCTCCAGCCGGTTCTCGCGGCGGCGACCGGGCAGGGGACAATCGCTACCAGGGCGCGGCCCGCGGTGAGCGCCAACAGGGCAGCCGCCAGGACAGCGGCTTTGCCGGTACCAATGCCATGGCCAGCGCCTTTGCCAAACTGAAACGGTGACCCAGGCGCTCGCGCCATAATGTGCGCACGCGGCTGTGTGAGCCGCAGTATCGTGGAGGCGGTCGGTCATGAATCTCAGTGCATTGCTGGAACAGCAGTTCAACCTGCCCAGCATCCCCAAGGTGGTTGCGCTGCTGCTCTCGGAGCTGGAGCGGCCGGAAGTGGACCTGCGGCGCATCACCCAGCTCATCAGCACCGACCCCGCATTGACTACCCGTCTGCTGCAACTGGCCAATTCCAGTTTTTTCAAGCTCTCCGGGAAGATCAACAGCGTGTCCGAGGCGCTGGCCGTGCTGGACCTGGCCCACGTCAAGACCATGGCCCAGACGGCGGCCAGCGTGGCCTCGCCCAAGGCCGTGCCCGGCATCAACCTGCAGCGCTTCTGGGACTACAGCCTCAACGTGGCCAAGGTGTCGCGCTCGCTGGCCGGCCTGGTGCGGCAAAACCAGCAGGCAGCCTTCACTTGCGGGCTGATCCACGCCATTGGCGAGCTGGCCATGCACCTGGGCATGCCCGAGGTCATGGCCACGCTGGACCGCGAAATGCCGCCACTGGACCTGCGCCGCGCCAAATTGGAGCGGCGCGAACTGGGCTACTGCTACGCCACCGTGGGGGCCGGATTTGCCCGCATGTGGCATTTCCCGCAGCCCATGATTGACGCGCTGGAGCACCAGTACGCGCCATTCGAGAACAATGTGTATGAGCCGCTGGCCGGCGTCATCCACCTGGCAACCTGGCGCTCCCGCGCCAAGGAAGCGGCCTTAAGCGAGCGCGCCATGGCGGTAACCTTCCCCGACTCTGTGGGCGTGGTGCTGGACCTGGACATCGACTCGGTGCTGCAGCAAGACCCGTTTGACTGGGCTGCGCATACCTAACATGCAAGCGCTGCACATCTACGCCGGGCCGCTGGCGCGCCAGGCCATTGCCCAGAACGGGTTGCAGCCCGATGCGATTGGCACCATTCCGGCTGCGGCCGGCGGCCCCAAGGGGCTGCTGCTGGGCGCGCTGGACCGCTTCATCTTTGGCGAATGGCTGACCCGATCCAGCCAGCCGGTGGATCTGGTCGGTGCATCGATTGGCGCCTGGCGCATGGCCACCGCCTGCCTGGACCAGTCGGTGGCGGCGTTCGAGCGGCTGGAGCACGACTACATCCACCAGCATTACGAGTCGCCGCCCGGGCAAAAACGCCCCAGCGCAGCGATGGTCAGCGAGCTGTTCGGCCAGAACCTGCAAGCCTTTTACGGCGGCCGGGTGGCCGAAGTACTGAAGCACCCGCGCTACCGCCTGCACATCGTGACCTCACGTGGACGCCACATCCTGCACACAGAGCACGGCCTGCGCACACCGTTGGGCTACTTTGGCGCCTTCCTGACCAACGCCGTGCGCCGCAAGGCCATGGGCGCGTGGCTGGAGCGGGTGGTATTTTCCAGCCCGGGCGATGTTGGCCCCCACGCTCCACCGCTGCGCGGGTCGCTGCCCCCCACGGGGGCTAACCCGCCTTGGGGCGGCCCTGTGGCGGGTTGCTCCTGCGCACCGTTGCCGTTTGCCACGGATGACTACCGTACCCGGCAAGTGGCGTTGAGCCCGGCCAATTTCCAGCCCGCACTGCAGGCCAGTTGCTCCATTCCCTTTGTGCTCAAGGCCGTGCACAACATTCCCGGCGCGCCACCGGGGGCCTATTGGGACGGCGGTATCACCGACTACCACCTGCACCTGAACTACCCCGCCGCCAGCAAATTTGCTACTAATTCGATAGCTATTGATGCAGATTCCACGAGGGCTGGAGGCAAGAATGACCACAAAGGCCTGGTGCTGTACCCGCATTTCCAGAAGGCCGTGGTGCCGGGCTGGCTGGACAAGAGCCTGAAGTGGCGCCACCACGCCACCCACCATCTGGACACCATGGTGCTGCTGGCGCCAAACCCGGAATGGGTCAAGACCCTGCCCAACGGCAAGCTGCCCGACCGCACCGACTTCACCCACTATGGCAACGACCTGGCCGCGCGCGTCAAGGTCTGGAACGCGGCCTGCAGCGCCAGCGTGCAGTTGGCGGATGAGTTTGCCCAGTGGCTGGAAAAGCCGGACCTGGCCCGGGTCAGGCCCTGGTAGGGCGCAGGCTCCGCGCCGCGTCCTATTGCGTTAGCGGCCGAATAGCCCCTTGAGCAGGCTGGCCGGGTTGGGCAATTGCATCGTGTTGGTCGGCTGGCTGTCTTCGCCAGCGTCACCCTGGTCCGCGCCTGCCGGTGCCGCTGGCCGGCGCTTGCCGGATCGGCTGTCGCTGCTGCGTTCACCCATGTCCTCTCCCAGCATGGCCATGGTCTGCGACTTCACGCGCAGCCGCACCGACCATTCCTGGTTCCATGGAATCTTGGCATCGCTGGGGCGGGGCGGGTGGACAAAGCCGTGCTCGCCGCCATAGGCCACCATGCGCAACATGGCACCCGCATCCTCGCGGCCGCGTGCGCCACCTGCGTCACGGGCGGCAAAGATACCCTTGGGAACCGCGCACTGGGTCACGCCGGCGCCCAGTATCACCTTCTCGGCAATCCACTTGTCGATGGTGCCATTGGACAGGTAGTCAAACAGCCCGAAACCGGTGTCCGGCACCTCGCTGCTGGACCAGAAAATCATGTCATCGCCCTGCGCGCCCATGGCATGCAGGAAGTACGCCCTGGCGTTGGTGACGGATATCCAGCTCAAGGCCACGCTGTCCTTGAGTCCGCCCTGGCTTTGCAGTTCGATGGCGGGCATCACGTCATGGGCCGGCCCCAGGTTGAAGCGGAACGACGCCGGAATGCTGTCACCCAGCACCTGGTGTTCACCCACCAGCGAGGCGTCGCGTGGCAGGCCGCGCTGGTCGCGTTCATTGGGGAAAACGTCGTAGCCGGTGCGCACTTTGGCACCGCGATCCGGTGCAAATCGCCCACTGAAGGCGCTGCCGAAGGAGGCAGCCGAGCCCGCGCTCAGCTTGCTCAGGTCCAGGATGCGCGGTTGGCCGGGTTGCACCGTGGCACTGCAGCCCCAATAGAACAGGATGCGGCCCTTGGGCGCTTCGTAGTCGGTCGGGGCGCCACTCGGCCCCGTTTCACGGCTTTCAACCACCTTGTCTTCGATCACCGGCAGCAGCGGCAGCTTGTCGCCCAGCTTCAGACCCGGGGGCACGCGTTGGGCCGCTTCCACGCCGGGTTTCAGGCCGTTCCACAGGGCCACATCCAGGATGCGGGGTGGCGTCAGGTGGAAGGTCCGGGCCGCGCCGTAGTACTCGCGGTTCGTGCTGCGCCCACCCGGGCCGCCCTTGCCCATGGCGCCGGCCATGCCGCCCATGAGTCCGCCCATGCCCGGCATGTCGAACTCCGGCATGCCCGCCATGCCGCCGGTGGAAACGTCCATCCACAGCAGGACTTTGGGTGGGGTGACAACCTGCTGGGGTGTTTGCGCGAAAGCGGTACCGGCCACCAGCAGCAGGGGAATGGCGCGCAGGCCGGTGCGGGCGATAGGGGTGTAGGTCATGGAGTCTCCCTGAATTGAATTCAGACTATAGACCACCGCTTGCCCCGTAGGCAAGTCACCGCCACCCGGCGGCGGGATGCTTACAGGGCGGCTGCCAGCATGGCGCGGTAGTCGTCAGCGGTAGCCAGGCGCGGGCCGGTCTTGTGGCAGTGGTCAGCCAAAGCCCCGGTGATGATCTGGTCGAACTGCGACTCCTGCACCCCCATCTCGGCCAGTCCCGTGGGCAGTCCCAGGCGGGCATTCATGGCCTTGATGGCCGGGCCGATGTCGTCAGCCGAGGCAAGCCCCATGGCGTGGGCCATGCGCTGCAGGCGCCTGTCCTTGACCATGGATTCGGCCGATGCATTGAAGGCGATCACGGCGGGCAGGAACATGGCGTTGAGCGTGCCGTGGTGTAGGCGTGGATCGACGCCGCCCAGGCTGTGGCTGAGCGAATGCACGCAGCCCAGTCCTTTCTGGAAGGCCATGGCACCCTGCATGGAGGCGCTCATCATGTTCAGGCGCGCCTCGCGGTCGCTGCCGTCGTCGGTGGCGCGTGCAATGCTGCTCCAGCCGCGCTCCAGGCCATCCAGGGCAATGCCATCGGCCGGTGGATTGAAGGCCGGGGCCATGAAGGTTTCCATGCAGTGGGCAATGGCGTCCATTCCGGTGGCGGCGGTCAGCTTGGGCGGCAGGCCCAGCGTCAGTTCGGGGTCGCAGATGGCGGTCTTGGGCACGATGTGCCAGGAGTGGAAGCCCAGCTTGCGGTGGTCGTCGACGATGACGATGGCACCGCGCGCCACCTCGCTGCCGGTGCCGCTGGTGGTGGGCACGGCAATCAGCGGGGCCACACGCTCGGTGATGCGGGGCGAGCCGCCTTCAATCGTCGCGTAATGGGTCAGCGGCCCTTCGTGCGTGGCGGCAATCGCAACCCCCTTGGCGCAATCGATGGCGGAGCCGCCGCCCACCGCAATCAGGCCATCGCACTGGTTGGCGTGGTAGACCTCCACGGCAGCACGCACTGCCGCCTCCGTCGGGTTGGAAGGTGTCTGGTCAAACACCGCAACCGGCAAACCGGGCAGGGCATCCAGCGCCTTTTGCAGCACGCCGGCGGCCTTCACGCCCGGATCGGTCACGATCAGTGGGCGGCTAATGCCCACGCGCTCGCACTCCTGCTTGAGCAGGCGTACGGCACCAAATTCAAACTGGACCTGTGTCACATAGTAGATAAAAGCCATGGTGTGCTGCGGTGTAGGATGGAAAGTTCGCACTGTAGCAAGATCCGTCCCCTTTATGAGTCACCAACGCAACCCGAAAGCCCTGCTGACACCCACCATGCACGGTGTGCTGGACCGCATGGCCCGTGCCGGCCAGGTGCCGCTGCACGCCTTGAGCCCGGTGCAGGCCCGTGCGGCCTACAACGCGGGCGCCGGCGTGCTGGAGTTGCCACTGCGTCCCATGGCGCGGGTCGAGGACTTCCACATCACCAGCCGCGATGGCTTTGCGCTGCCGGTGCGTCTGGTGGCGCCCAGTCAGGACACGCTGCCGGTGCTGGTGTATTTTCACGGTGGTGGCTTCACCATTGGCACTATCGAAACCCACGATGGCCTGTGCCGCCAACTGGCCCACCTGGCGCATTGCGCCGTACTGTCGGTGGACTACCGGCTGGCGCCGGAGCACAAGTT
Source organism: Burkholderiales bacterium (assembly GCA_038327925.1). Lineage (GTDB taxonomy): Bacteria > Pseudomonadota > Gammaproteobacteria > Burkholderiales > Burkholderiaceae_C > Allorhodoferax. The sequence continues at coordinate 72,613 of JBBQLM010000016.1, forward strand.
TCCGACCGCCCTGGAGGACGCCTGGGATGCCGTGCAGTGGGTGACGCAGCATGGCGCCACGCGCCGGCTCAACATCCACCAGGTGGCCGTGGGTGGCGACAGTGCTGGTGGCACGCTGTCGGCGGTGTGCGCAATTCTGGCGCGCGATGCCAGCATCCCACTTGCGCTGCAATTGCTGTTCTACCCCGGCACGGCGGCGCACCAGAGCGCCGATTCACACCGCAAATTTGCCCACGGTTTTGTGCTGGAGGAGCCGCACATCACCTACTTTTTCAACCACTACATCCGCACCCCGGCGGACCGGGAAGACTGGCGTTTTGCACCACTGGACGGCGTGGATGCCACCGGTCACCCGGTGGATTTGACCGGTGTGGCACCGGCCTGGCTGGGTCTGGCCGAGTGCGATCCGCTGGTCGATGAGGGCGTGCAGTATGCCGACCGCCTGCGTATGGCTGGTGTCCGGGTGGACCTGGACATTTACCGCGGGGTGGTGCATGAATTCATCAAGATGGGCCGCGCGATTCCCGAGGCGGCCGTCTGCCATGCCGATGCCGCCCGCGCCCTGAAACACGCATTTGAGGAGATAAATGGATGAGCAGCACCCAACGATCCGACTTCCGCTTCTGGCACCGTCTGCGGGTACGCTGGGCCGAGGTGGACATGCAGAAAATTGTCTTCAATGCGCACTACCTGATGTACCTGGACACCGCCATGGCGGACTATTGGCGCGCGCTGGCCCTACCCTACGAGGCGGCTATGCACCAGCTCGGTGGCGACATCTTCGTCAAGAAGGCCAGCGTGGAGTACCACGCATCGGCACGCTACGACGACCAGTTGGATGTGGGTCTGCGTTGCGGGCGCATCGGCAATTCGTCCATCGTGTTCGAGGCGGCCATTTTCCGGGGTGATGCGCTTGTCGTCACGGCCGAGCTGGTCTATGTGTACGCCAACCCCAGCACGCAGTTGTCGCAGCCCGTGCCGTCCGTGCTGCGCGGGATTTTCGAGGCCTTTGAGGGTGGGCAATCCCTCACCACGCTGTCCGTGGGCGACTGGGACACGCTGGGCAAGCAGGCGACGGCGCTGCGCCAGGATGTGTTCGTGCAGGAGCAAGGCATCGGCGCGCACATGGTCTGGGACGATGCCGACGCCGGCGCGGTCCATGCCGTGGTGTGCAACCGCCTGGGTCAGCCCATTGCCACGGGGCGGCTGCTGCAACACACTGCGGGCGTGGCGCGCATCGGGCGCATGGCGGTCAACCGCGGGTTGCGCGGCTCGCAACTGGGGCGTGAGGTGTTGTTGGCGCTGATCGCAGCCGCACGCAACCGGGGCGACACCGAGGTGATGCTGCATGCCCAAACCAGCGCGGAAGGCTTTTACCGCCGCCTGGGCTTTGTTGTGCGCGGCCCCGTCTTTGAGGAAGCCGGGGTGCAGCACATCGAAATGGTGCTGCCCCTGGGGTCAGAAGCCGAGTGAGGCGAGGAGGTCGTCCACGTCGTCCTGGGCCAGAGCCTTTTCTTCGGCCTGAGGGCCCTGCAACTGGTGGGTTTCGCCGGTGAATTCGGGTGCCGCCGCCTCGGTCGCGGTCTCACGCACTAGTTGGTTGGGCGCGCTGTCCACCAGCAACTGCACCAGCTCCAATTCCGTGCGGTTGATGATGTCGATGACCTTTTTGATCACCTGACCCGACAGATCCTGGAAATCCTGCGCCATCATGATGTCGCTGAGGATATTGGCCTGCTTGCTGGCAAATCCGGCGGTGCGCTCGGCAAACTTGCCACAAACACCCATCAGTGCGCGGGCACGCTCGATGGACAGGTCTTCGGACGCTGCCATGCGCGCCAGGGACTGGCCCAGCTCCTCGCCGCGCTTGGCCAGGTCGTCGCACTCGGGCTTGGCCGCATCAACCAGATTCAACACCGTGTTGGCGGCGTTTTCCGTCATTTTGCCGACGTGGGTCAGGCGCTCCCGGGCATTGGGAAACTCCTCGACCACGTCGTGCAATTCGGTGCCGCCGCCCAGAACGGCGAACGCTTCGTGCATTTCTCGCGTAATGGCGCCCAGGCGCGCAAAAGCTTCTTCTTTGCTTATCGGCTTAGACATCTTAAAAACCAATCCCTTCTGGACATATTTTCTCGCTCACACAGTGCGCAATTATGAAGGGCAGCCGATGCGGCGATGCCCCTTGCGCGAAAATGTTTCTAGATGTTTCAGCTCAATGTCAGATGTCTTCCAGCAGTGCGTAGGGCAGGGGCTGTAACTGCAGGGGAGGGCCGTCGCCGGCAGTGACATGCAGCGATCCGCCGTCAACAGCCGACAACTGGGCTGAAATAATGGCGTCAAACCCACCGTCGGGGGCTGGAGCGCTTTGCACCACGGTGGCAACCGGCTGGTTCAGGTCCGTGGCGGCAAAAATTTCCTGGCCGGCGGCCATCGCGACATCGGCGTGCACCACAAAGGCGCGGCGCTTGAGCGTGCCGCGAAACTGGCTGCGGGCCACCACTTCCTGGCCGGGGTAGCAGCCCTTCTTGAAGTTGACCCCACCCACCGACTCGTAATTGAGCATTTGCGGGACAAAGGCCTCGACAACGGGTGCGCTGAGGGTTGCCACGCCGCTGCGGACCTCACCCCACAGCCAGCGCTCCAGTGGCAATTCGACTCCAGCAGGTTTTGGCTCTCCGGTCGGCGCAACCCAGAGCTGGCGAGGTACGCTGTTGGCAGGGTACAGGTTGACCAGGGAGCAAGCATCCAAATCGGCCTTGGCCCAGGTGGATTCTGCTCCAGCAGCTATCGGTTTTGTAGCACTTCCGGCCAGGCCGTAGACTGAAAATTCGCTGGATGCGTCGCTCAGGCGGGCCTTTGCGCGCATCACAAACATGGACAGGCGTTTCAGGGTAGCGGGCAGAATATCCATACTGCAGACCAGCAGGATCTCGCCAGACGGGCGCTTGAAACCGATGAAGCTGGCCTGCATGCGCCCCTTGGCGGAGCAAAAGGCGGCCAGACGGGCGCTGTGCAGATCAAGCAATGAAAAATCCTGGGTCAGCTGCCCGTGGATGAATTTGGCGGCTTCCTCGCCTTCTGCTTTGATGACGCCGAGGTGGGTCAGCGCTGCAACGCCGTCCAGTTGCGAGAGGGGGGGCTTGTCAATGGACTGTGACAATGTCGTGGTATTCATGGTCTGAATTATCATTCCTCCCATGACTTCACTAGGCTTGTAGGGCTGTGCGTTTTTTATTTCTTGTCGTATTGACCTTGGCCCTGGGTATCGGGGGAGGCGCCTACCTGTGGGTCAACCAGCCGTTTGACCTGCCAACGCCCACGGTGGATTTGTCCATAGAGCCCGGCACCAGTGGTCGGGATGTAGCTGCGGCGGTAGCAGAAGCCGGTGTGCCGGTGAATGCCCTGTTGCTGCATGCGTGGTTCAGAGTGTCGGGTCAATCCCGGCTGATCCGGGCCGGCAGCTATGAAGTGGATCGCGACACCACCCCGCGCAGCCTGTTGCAGAAGCTGGTGCGAGGGGAAGAGGCCTTGCGCAGCGTCACATTGGTGGAGGGATGGACCTTCCGGCAGGTGCGGGAATCCCTGGCCAAAGCCGAACAGCTCAGGCCCGATTCAACGCCTTTGTCTCCGGAAGACATCATGGCCCAGTTGGGTAAACCCGGCGTGCACCCGGAAGGTCGGTTCTTTCCCGACACATACACCTACAGCAAGGGTTCCAGCGACATCGCAGTGCTCAAACGTGCCCTGCGGGCGATGGACAAGCGCCTGGAGGCGGCCTGGGCGCTGCGCGATCCCCAGTCGCCTCTCAGGACGCCCGATGAGGCGCTGGTGCTGGCCAGTATTGTGGAAAAGGAAACTGGTGCTCCGAAGGATCGGCCCAATATTGCCGCTGTGTTCAGCAACCGACTGCGGATCGGCATGCGCCTGCAGACCGATCCGACCGTGATTTACGGAATGGGCGCGGCATTTGACGGCAACCTGCGCAAAAAAGACCTGTTGACCGATACCCCCTGGAATACCTACACCCGAACCGGTTTGCCCCCCACGCCGATTGCCATGCCGGGCAAGGCGTCCCTGCTGGCGGCGGTGCAGCCGGCGACCTCCAAGGCCTTGTACTTTGTTGCGCGCGGCGATGGCGGCAGCCAGTTCAGCGCCACCCTGGACGAGCACAATAGGGCAGTCAACAAATACCAGCGCGGGCAATAAGCCGGTGACCACAGCAATGAGCGGAATTTTCATCAGTTTTGAAGGCATAGACGGTGCGGGAAAATCCACGCATATCGAGCGTTTGGCCAATGCATTTAGGGCACAAGGCCGGGTGGTTGTCCTGACCCGTGAGCCCGGTGGAACGCCTCTGGCCGAACGGTTGCGGCAAATGGTCCTGAATGATTCCATGGATGCCATGACCGAGGCCCTGCTGGTATTTGCGGCGCGGCGCGACCATCTCCAGCAGATCATCCTGCCCGCACTGGCTCGCGGCGATGTGGTGCTGTGCGACCGTTTTACCGATGCCACCTTTGCCTACCAGGGCGCGGGGCGTGGTTTTGACTGGCAGATTCTGTCGGTGCTGGAGTCGTGGGTGCAGGCCAGGGTGGCAGGTGAGGGCGGCGCAGCCCCGGCCATTGTCCAGCCAGACCTGACCATCTGGTTTGACCTGCCCGCCAGCATTGCAGCCCAGCGGCTGGCCGGAGCGCGGGTGCCGGACAAGTTTGAGTCCCAACCCCTCGCGTTCTTTGAGCAGGTGGCAGCCGGGTATGCCAAGCGCGAGGCGGCTGATTTCGCCCGTTTCGCCCGCATCAACGCAGACCAGATGCTGGAAGCCGTATGGCGCGATGTGGACCGGGCGGTTCGCGCCAAAGGGCTGCTGCCATGTTGAACGAAGCCGCTCCCAAGAAAGAGGCGCCTCCCTGGATCGCGGCCCAGCTTCGACAGTTGCTGGCGCAGCGCGGTCACGCGTGGTTGCTGCAGGGGCCATCCGGTTTGGGGCAATACGGCCTGGCCCTGGAGTTGGCACGTGCCTGGCTGTGCGAGCACCCTAGCGAGGCTGGCTCTTGTGGGCTGTGCGGTAGCTGTCACGCCATTGATGTGCGTACGCATGCGGATTTATGCGTACTCATGCCGGAAACGGTGCTGCTGGACCTTGGCTGGCCGCTGGGCGAAAAGGCGCAGACGGATATCGATGACAAGAAGCGCAAGGCCAGCAAGGAAATCCGCGTCGATGCGATGCGCGAGGCTGTGGAGTTTTCACAGCGCACCAGTGCGCGGGGGCGTGGAAAGGTCGTTTTGGTGTTCCCGGCGGAACAAATGAACACCATCACCGCCAACACCCTGCTCAAAACGCTGGAGGAGCCGCCCGGCGATGTGAAGTTTGTGTTGGCCAGCGAATCGGCGCACCAGTTGCTGCCCACCATACGCAGTCGATGCCTCGGTCACGCCATGCGTTGGCCCGACGCACAGGCCGCTCTGGACTGGTTGCAATGCAATGGGTGTGATTCCCCCCAGGCGCAATTGCTGCTCCGGGCCATGGGCGGTCGGCCAGATGATGCCCTGGCGTTTCTGGCGTCGGGGCGGGACCCAGTGGCCTGGGCGGCATTGCCGGTGGCCATGGTCAGAGGCGAGGTAGCGTTCTTCAAGGACTGGACCATCCCCCAAATCGTCGATGCGTTGCACAAGCTGTGTCACGATCTGCTGGCGCACAAAGCCGGAGCGGCGCCCCGTTTTTTTACCCCTAACGATCTGAAGACAGCCGCATCCATGGAGGCTCTGACGACCTGGAGCAAGGCACTGTCCCGTACCATGCGGACCATGGAACACCCCTTTAACGCCGGACTGATGCAAGAAGCACTTGTCGGTCAAGCCAAATCGGTTCTAAACTCAGGCCATTGAGTACGCAACATGACAACGCCCAGCGCATCCGCACCCAGACCCAGTGTCATCCAGCTTTCCATCAAGGAAAAGGCCGCACTGTATGCCGCGTACATCCCGATATTTTCCGAGGGTGGTGTGTTCATTCCAACCGCACGGGAATATGCCTTGGGTGATGACGTCTATGTCCTACTCTCCCTGCCAGAAGACATGCAGCGTTACCCGGTAGCCGGGAAAGTGGCCTGGGTGACACCGGCCAAGGCGGCGGGAGGACGCACGCAGGGCGTTGGCATCGTGTTCCCCAAGGACGAAAAATCGCGCGCACTCAAGCTGAAGATTGAAGAAATCCTGGGTGCCCATATGGCATCCGAGCGTCCGACCCAAACCATCTGAGTACAGCTGGCGTTTTGCGCGGTCTTTGCGCCCACGCCCCGGCGCAAACCATGTTTACCGATTCCCACTGCCATTTGACCTTTCCGGAGCTGGTTGCTTCGTTGCCGCAGATTCGCCAATCCATGGCGAATGCCAATGTAGACCGGGCACTGTGCATTTGCACAACCCTGGAGGAGTTTGCGGATGTTCATCAGCTCGCCCTGCAATACGATAATTTTTGGGCCAGCGTTGGCGTGCACCCGGACAACGAAGGTGTGACCGAACCGACGCTGGACGATCTGGTTCAGCGCGGCCAGTTGCCCCGCGTGGTGGCAATCGGCGAAACCGGTCTGGACTACTACCGATTGGGGGATCGCACGGTGGCTGATATGCACTGGCAGCGCGAACGCTTTCGCACCCATATCCGTGCCGCGCGGCAGTTGGGCAGACCTTTGATCATTCACACCCGCAGCGCGTCTGATGACACGCTAGCCGTCCTGCGGGAAGAGGGCGAAGACGGCTCACCGGGTTCGGCTGGGGGCGTGTTCCATTGCTTCACTGAGAGCCAGGATGTCGCTCGCCAGGCTCTGGACCTGGGTTTCTACATCTCGTTTTCCGGCATTCTGACCTTCAAGACCGCCCAGGATCTGCGGGACGTGGCGAGCTGGGTGCCTTTGGACCGGCTATTGATTGAGACGGACAGTCCCTATTTGGCGCCTGTGCCATTTCGCGGCAAGACCAATAACCCGTCTTACGTTCCTTATGTGGCTCAGCAGTTGGCGGTCTTGCGTTCCTGTAGCGTGGAGTCCATCGGAGAGACCACCAGCGCCAATTTCTCCCGCCTGTTCAGCGGCGTTCAATCATGATAAAAAAGATTAAGTTTCTAATTTATCTGATTGTTTTTATTGGATTTTCTTCATCCATTGCTGGCTCGTATGATGACTTTTTTACGGCCATCAAGCAAGACAAGCCGGATGTCATCCGGACCCTGTTGCAGCGGGGTTTCGACCCCAACACCATCAGCCCCAGCGGAGACTATGGCCTGATCCTGGCGATTCGGGAGTCGTCATTCAAGGTTGTCGATGTATTGCTGGACAGCCCGGCGACCCAAGTCGAGGTGCGCACGCGCAAGGATGAAAGCCCCTTGATGCTGGCGTCACTCAAAGGTTATGTCGCCATGTGCCAAAAATTGATTGCGCGCGACGCGGACGTGAACAAGCCCGGATGGACACCATTGCATTACGCCGCCACCAGCGGGCACCTGGATGTCATTCGCATGCTGCTGGATAACCATGCCTACATAGACGCGGCATCACCCAATGGCAGTACGCCCTTGATGATGGCGGCCATGTACGGCACAACGGACGCGGTCAAATTGTTGCTGGATGCCGGTGCAGATCCCACGTTGAAGAACGCACTGGGTTTGAGCGCCATTGACTTTGCCTGGCAGGTCCAGAAGGAGGCCGCCGTGGCGTTGATTGCAGCGGCGGTCCGAGGGCGTTCCCAGAAAGGAAGCTGGTAGCCGGCATGGACGAAACACCCCCCAACGACTCTGGTACGAACCAGGCAGGGCTGGAAAGGCCGGAAGCGGCTCCGGGGCCTGCGCCGCAGGAGGCCAACAGCAAGCCTTTGCCTGTTCCCCAAGCTTTGGACGCCTGGGATCAGGTGATTGTTCGCACCCGCCGCCTTTTAAGAGAAGAAGCCATCGATGCGGCGTGGATCACGCGATTGACCGAACTGACCATAGTCATCCGCCAGTTGGCTGCGAGTGATCCTGATTTGGCCTTGTATGTGCTGATTGAAGCAAACGGGAGCAACGTGGAGCACTATAGCGCCCAGCATGCCATGACCTGCCTCGTGATCGCGGAATTGGCCGCCGAGTGGATGGAATGGCCACAGGAGGAAAGGCGGGTGTTGGCGCTGGCCGCTCTAACTATGAACCTGAGCATCACGGTCTTGCAAGACTCTCTGGCCAAGCAAAGCTCTTCGTTGTCTGAAGTGCAAAGGGAAAAAGTCGCAACACATGCAGCATCCAGCGCGGACATGGCTAAATGCGCCCATCCCCTCGAAAAGGTAAAACGAGCGGATTTCCCCTCTGAAACAGAGGATTTGAGGCCAAAAACGTAAACCCGCTTCAGGCCAATAGCGGGTGCAGCGGTTTGCGATCTGCCTGCTACATACCGG
>JBBQLM010000017.1:0-80734 GCA_038327925.1 Burkholderiales bacterium
TGGCGTACGGAAAAATTCTGGCCGCCCCAAAGCGGCACATAGGTCTGATCTGGAGTTGAAAATCAATAAGGATTAGTGGTCAATTCCGTCGGGCTGGTCAGCAATTACCGGAACGGTGGTCAGTGATTTCCGGAATACGCACCCACTTTGGGCTCGGCTCTTCCAAACTGGACCTCGGTCCACGAGATCGGCCCAGCTTTCATGCAACAGCTCCGGATCGTTGACCGCCAGGTATCGAATCAGTGATGCTGCCTGATCCAGGTCCTTTCGCGCCTGACTGCGCATCTCCTGGTGCCGCTCTCCGTAGACCAGGAGCTTGTGCAAGGCATATCGCTCTGGAGTCGGAGCATTCATTGCAATAGGTCCCCGCTGTGCGAGTACCGTCAGTTGAACCGGGTTAGCCATCAAGAACTCCACGAACCTCAGCGGCTGCATCACGACATCCAGGGCCCTGATCAACACGGGTTCGTCACCTTCCCGGTCCATACACGTCACAAAGTCAATATGCAGGTCCTTCTCATCCGACTTCATGTAGGTCGTCAGGCTCTTGACCGGAACAAACCCAGACTTGAGCGCCTCTACCTCGCGTCCAACGTCCATGGCCACACCAGAGGGAATGGCTACTGAAATATTTCGTCCCACGTGTGCGAAGTCAAGATCCTGAGCTTGTGCAGCTGTTTGCCAACGCACGCCAAGGTAGTTTTGATACGCCATGTAGGCATGGGTCCCAATCAGGATTCCACCAGTCCGAAAGAACCCAATATCAGCTAGCCGTTGAAGAACTTTGGCATGTGCTGGCACTACCGAAGGGCAACCTGCGGCGATGGCCTGCAGACCCAATTGGCGAAGATGGGGCACAGTCACATCACCTTGACGATGCCGTTCAACCAACGCATTCAATACATCGCACGCCGCACCCAGGAAGATCTGAATTTGCTTTCCGGTCAGGTCGGAAGTTTGGTAGTACCAATACTCCTTGCCCTTTACCTTCTTCCTGGAGAAACTCCCAGGCAATGCCGCTACAGAGCGCTCATCCTCCATCCGATTCGCGCTGGCGAGCGCCGCATAGACTGTTTGTGCAGCCGAGGACAGATGGGTGTAAAACACGCTCGTTATACTGAGAATAAATATTTTCAGTATAACTTTGAAGCGTGGTTTCTAACCTGGGAGCGTTTACACGCCCCAATTGGCGCTCAACTCTGCTCGCACGCGAATAGCGACGCTTGAATCAAGCTGTGGCGCGTGCGCATCTGTTTGGACTGGGGTTTTCATACCCCGGGGCTCCTGGTGGGCAGGGCAAGGGGGACGCTGCGACCAAACGCAATCCCTCCCAGGATCTCAGGGGCTTGCTGCATGGGGAGTCCTCACAGACGGTACTGCACATCGGGACTGCCATGGGCTGCTGCAGCCCGAGCCTGCAGGCGTTCCTGCGGATTCTCTGGTGTGAGGATGGTCAGTCGGGATTCATCGACCCGGAGGGCTTCAGGATGCTCCAGACGGATCTCGCGTTCGCTAAACCGGCGGGTGGTCAGCATCCAGCGACCAGCCCACTGGATGCGCCAATAGAAGACTTCCTCGGTAACCATGATTGCCAATCTGTGTAACTGTTATTATTAACAGTATACTGGACATAAATACAGTTACAAGATTGAATTGCACCGAACAATGACCCCCTCTCAATGGCGCGGTTCATGCATGAGCCGACAATGGGCTGAACTGCACAATGCAAGGGGGAGAACCATGGCGTCACTGAATGTGATCCTCGATGGTGATCAGGAATATGTGGGCTTCTGGTCCAGGGTTTGGGCATCCATCATCGACACTATCGTGCTGGTGATCGTTGTAGGTGTGCTACTGATGATCTTTGGGAGTCAGGTGTCTTTGGCGGCACTTCCAACGCCAGGGTCGTTGACCGATGTGCTCTTGAACTATCTGTTGCCGTTTGTGGCAGTCATTACCCTGTGGGTGCGGTATGGTGCAACGCCTGGCAAGCAAGTGATCCATGCCAAGATTGTCGATGCCACTACCGGGCAGCCCCTGCGATTGGGCCAGAGCGTGGTGCGCTACTTTGGCTACTTCGTTTCCTGCATACCGCTGTTTGCGGGATTCATCTGGATCGCCTTTGACCGGCGCAAACAAGGGTGGCATGACAAGATGGCCAACACGGTGGTCGTGCGCCCACGGGTCACCGAGATCGTTAGTGTTTTGCCATCTGCCCAATAGAAGCGCTGGCGACTTCCCCCAACACCAGAACCAACATTCAAATACCGACCGTGGCAAAGCACCATACCGTTCTCGCACTATCCATCCTTCTGTCAACCGCGACCAATGCCTGGTCCTGGGGTAGCGACGCTCACCAGCTCGTCGCCCGCATCGCGCAGCAAGGACTGACATACAAAGCGCAGCAAGAAGTCCAGAAGCTGCTCGACCAGGAACCTGGCTCCACACTGCAGAGCATCTCCACCTGGGCCGATGAAACCAGGAATCCGGCAACGGCTGCCTGGCACTACATCAATTTCCCCAAAGGGGATTGCCACTATGACCAGGTCCGAGACTGCCCCGACGGCAAGTGCGTGGTGGAGGCCATCAATCGTCAGGCCGATGTCCTCAGGATTGATTCCGATCCACAACGCCGTTTCAACGCCCTCAAGTACATCGTGCACCTGGTCGGCGATGTCCATCAACCTCTACATGCTGGATGGGGGGAAGACAGAGGTGGCAACTCCTACCAGTTGCAAGCCTTTATGCGTGGATCGAACCTGCATGCCTTCTGGGATAGTGGGATGATCCGGTACTACAAAGAGCTGGATTCCAACTGGAGTCAAATCGTTGTCCAGCAAGCCGGCACTGAATCAGCAAAGCCCTGGGCAGTTCGACAGGCGGCTGAGGAGTCCTGTGAAATCGTGCGCCAGGACACCTTCTATCCACCGCGTACCGTGGGGTCGGACTATGCCGAGCAGTACCGGTCAACACTGACGCAGCGCCTGAGCATGGCGGGGAGTCGCCTCGCACAAGTGCTCAATGGAGTGTGGCCATGAGCTTTGGAGAAGACAGCCAGATCCTGATCCCCGAGGCGTTCACGGCAATCCACAGTGATCCCGTCAGAGGCAAACTCACGATCAGCAGGGAAGAGCTGGCACAGCGATTTGAATTGTGTGAAGACATGGCCAACCTACTGTCGGATAGCACAGCTGCTCAGTGGTTCAAGACCGGTCAGGAGAAGGAAGAGGTACTGGAGCAAGTTCGTCTGGGACTCCTGGGGGAGAACCGTGTGGTGAGTGAGCCTGAGGCCCAATGGGTAGTCGGGCGCATTGGAGAAGTGCTGGGCTGGTAGATGATCCAACGAGGAATCAAAGCTGGAAATCCTCTCGACAGCACTCACAACTCGATCAGCAGGTCGGTAAATCGCGGGTTTTGCGGACCAAGCTCTCTGGAGCAGTAGCCCATGGGGTTGCAGACGACACGCGTGCCGTTCATGTCGTAGTCGGCGGATTCATGCACATGGCCATGAATCCAAAGTGCACATCGTCCTCCCAGATCGCTGAGGTCGGACGCGTAGACAGGGCTGAACTTGCTCGCAACGCCTGCCTGAAACTGTGGAGGGATGCTGCGTAGGCTCGGACCGTGGTGGGTAATGACAACGGTCTTTGCCGGATCACCAACAGCCAATGCTTTTTCTAACCACGCCCGGGTTTCCCAGTAACGCTGAATCGTCAACTCAGGCGTCAACGAACCGGACGACTCCCCCTGGGGCTTCAGCAGTGCAGCAGTCCGGATCTCTCCAGAGGAGTAGTCCTTGATGGAGTTCTGCGCCGCCTTCTTGAGCAGTTCGAAGTCAACTGAGTCCGGAGAGAACAATTCAAAATCGGTCCACAGCGTGGCGCCGAGGAAGCGTATGCCACCGATTGAAGCCTCTGCGCATTCCAGAAGGTGGATGCCCAGCTCTTGTGCCTTGGTTCGTGCCTCCTCGACAAAGAGGTCGAAATCCTCCCCGCCGAAGAACTCATGGTTACCCAGCACCAGGACTATCGGCTTGCCCGCAAATGCTTCCCGAGCCCAATACAGGCCCTCGGTACCTTGGCCTATGTCGCCTGCCAGCACAACCAGGTCGGCGTCTTGCGCCCTCGGACCTGGAGTGAAGCTCTGGCGTTCCAGGTGAATGTCACTGTATAGGGCGATCTTCATTGTCAGATCCTGAACCCAAAGTGCAATAGCCAATGATTGCCCTTTGGGCTGACGATACGGACTGAGCACCGGACATCCAGCCAGCCATCATTGAGTTTGAGTGGCGCTTCCAAACTCTAGCTGCTGTGTCCAGGTTCACAACGTAACCAAGTTCCTTGAGCGCCCGTTGGACATTGATAGCGTCTTCCTTGAATTCCGATGTTTCTGGCACGGGTCCTTTGCCTGCATTGCAGATAGCCACCAGGTCAGCTAACTTTGCTTGCCACTGATCCGCATCTTCTTTCATCAAGCGCTCATAGTCCGTGCTTCCAAATTCTCGGCCAACGGGAGCCATGCACTCCCACGCACGATCCTCGGCGCTCCACCAAATGAATCGGGTGCTGTAGAACCGGCTGTGGAAGAGCTCCTTCACCGTGCGTTTTCGTCTGCGCTGGTTCATGTTTGCGATTCCTCTGGTCGGGCCTCGTGTCAGCGCTCAGTCCACCATCTGGCAAATCCAAGCAGGTCAGCATGCTGCGAGTGACTGTGTTCCAGTGCCACACCAGTATTGGGACTCCCGACTGGGTCGCGAACGATGAGCGCTTTGTGAATGCTGGCGTCAACCCCGACCATATAGGGTGCGTAGTCATCCACAAAAGCTACAGGCTGCAACGCTGCCAGTGCCGCCGCCTTGGGACTTCGGACGGAAGCGTCATTACCTGTCGTTGTCACTTGTGCGATGGGAAAACCGAGGTCGCTCAGGTTCTTGGCCCGCGCAGCAGCGAACCGCTCGCTCAAGGCGGTTACGCACACCAACTGGTGACCATGTGATTCCAAGATGTGACAGGCTTCAACGGCGCCAGGCACAGCTGGGATGGTGCTCCAAAACTCTTCATCGAAGACGGAACGAAGGCGCTCCAACGCAGTTCCCGTCAGGCGGGGGATGCCCCAGCGGTCCATGGGCCAGTAGGCTTGAGCGTCTTGCAGGACCGGGCGTTCACCAAAGGCACGCTGCCAGGCTCGGGCATACGCTGTGCTGTAGTCAAACAATACGCCGTCGCCATCTAGCGCAATCGGCGATCTGTCTCTGGTCATGGTCTGAACGTCCTTCTCATTTGCGCGCCCGTTGACGTTAATGTGTAGATTCCTTTGCCCATTTAATCCACCTAGGCCAACGCATGTGCACGCAAACTGCGTGGGTTTTGCGCCTCGAAGGTCTTGCAGTCAGCCAACCAGTCAGCTTGACGGTACACGCAGTTGCCAAACTCTTCAGCGAGGGTTGATTCGCGCTTGACCAGTCGGCGGGCAACATGCGATAGCGCAATCAAGTCGGCCTCGCTGCGAACCTCGAAAGGAACACATAGATTTAGACCCTTGCACCAGCTGTACCAGGCAATTTTCATGTAGGGGCGAACCTCAAACGCGACTTCGTGGCCAACCTGGCGCTCCATGTCTGATAGAAGGTCAAAGTAGCGTCGGTATTCGTCAGTGGTTGGCCGATGGGTCCAGCTCACAATTTTCTTGCGCGAGCGGCCAAGCTTCTGGTAGTTTGGCGTCATGTCCGCAAACAAATCGCTTTCCGGGCGAAGGTGGCTAATGCGCTGAAGAGCTTCTGCTTCAACAAGATCGTGGTACTGATGTCTTGGATGAACCCACCACAGTGCGACGCGGTAGTCGTTGACCATGAAAACCGCGTCATCCCAAAACGTCAGGGTCTCGGGTGTCATGTCGTGATAGAGATGGCGCACGATGATGCCGTCCGTGAACGCATCGCCGCGTTTGTTGCGGTGGTACAGCTTGGCACGCTGTTTCATGGCCTCAATAGAGCGGTTTTTCATGATCGTTGTTCTGGCGTTAGCAATCTAAATTCCGTCACTTGATCGCCTTGTCACGTTTGCAGATCGATTGTGTCCACAGTTTTCAATGCGATGGTCTGCCCTGCATCGGTCAGGAATTTAACCTCGTAGGCACTATCGCCACGATAAAGGTGAATCGAAATATCGACGGTGCCACTTTCTAAGTCGCGAGCAGTCAGTGATTTGTAGGAAATGCTTTCCTGAGGACGCAAATTTCTCATCAATCCACTCTTGAGACTCATTCACACGATGTTTCTTACTCTGTCGCTTTTTCAATCGTCGAAGTCGAGAAGTGGAAGACATCACAAAGCCATCCAATTCTCCGAGGTCACTCAGGCCTGACCTATGGTTAATCGCAATCCTGACGGTGTTGATTCAATCAACACCGTCTACTATCGTCGCCTTCCGTTCCCCCTTTTTTGTAGACGATGGTCATTTTCAGGGGGGGTTGGCAACGGGTCTTTGAATATGCAACACAGTAATATTTTTCTGAACTTTGGTGCAACGGTCACGCGTGAAGTTATAGCGAGCCTGGGCTCTTACATGATTTCACATACCAAGCTTAGGGATAGCTTGCGCTTTACATTGGACGGATCAAAGTTGATCAACTAAAGGGCAGGGAGCTTTGAAGCGAATTTCACCAGGCGACACCTGATCGAGTGGCAATTCCGACATGAAAAGGGAATATTTATGGCCTTCACTCGTAACAAACATATCAACTGCGTGGCCGTCGAAGTCGGGGTGATGCACTTCTTGCACAGAGTCGAGAATTTCCACTTTCCAGCCGTTTGTACCGTTCATATACCCAGGTGTGCATATCTGAACGGATTCAAACTTCACTAGTCCGCTGGTATCAGAATGTATCAACTGCTCGACCGATGCAATGCTATCCACGAGCATGGTTCGTTTGAAGAACAAATATTCTTCTGATTCAGCGCTTGAGCCAGTTTCTCTTTCTTTGAAAGAAACAATGAACCAGGGTCGACTCAAACCCAGTTCAATTGCCATCCAGTGCGACTGTTGAGGCCCTCCAAGTAGAGAGGAAAATTTTGACCGATGCGCTTCGTGTGTTATGAACATGACAGTGAGAATGAACAGTATACATTGTAGCTGTATCACGCGCATCGTCAGCTAATCAGGCGTATGAAACGCGCCAACTTTCCACAGAATGATTTTGCAACAGCCCTTAAGAAAGTCCGACTTGCCAAGAAGTTAAGTCAAGAGGATTTCAGCCTGATTTCAAGTCGTACGTATGTAAGCAGTTTGGAACGGGGAATCTATTCACCAACGTTAAACAAGATTGATGAGTTGGCTGAAGTTTTGAATATTCACCCACTTGCACTGATGACTCTGTCCTATGTGAACCATTCAAAGTCTGGGTCTATATCTGCATTGATAGAGATGGTGTTGACTGAATTGGCAGCACTTGATGCGCCTGTACTCAATCGCACCTCACTGAGTTAGAGCGTTCGCCTCCAGGCAATGCAATCAGTTACAGCAATTTGATCTCTTGTCTGAAAGCCAATAGTTGACGGATTTGTGAACGACAGACTCGATCATGTGCCACAAGACCATCTTCGATGACATTGGGTTACGGCCCTGGTTGGATCTATTGATTGATCCTCCAGCCAGTCAAATGCTCTTGATATTCCCCATTTACAGCGGGCCATTTCGATTCCTGTCCACCAAGCCTGAGCGATTCGAATTTCGCAAAACATAGATAGCTACTGCAGTATGGCTGTCCATGTCCGGAAGAACTGGCGAACTTTAAACCGGAACAAGTGGCCAGTTTGAATCGGAATTGCTGACATCCATTGAACCGGAACGGGTGGCAGGATTCACCGGAATACGCACCTGACACAGTTGCACAGGTTGGAGTCCAGTCATCGTTTGTGTGAAGTTCTCTTAGGCCTTCAGCTATGCGGTCTTGATATCAATGCCGTTGTAGTTCAGGTACGAATCAAAGATTCCTGCGTTCAATGAAGCCCCTGGTTGTAGCAATAACTGAATGTTCACTGGTTTCATGGTTTGGCTTGGGGATGGTCTGAATAACGCACTTCAAACTGAAGTAGCTGCACGTAATTTTTCGAATGCTGAGATTTCACGCGCAGCTTGCTGAAATCCCGGCGTTTTTCAGACATTTCAGTGGATTCTTCACGCTGTTCAGGGCTCTTGCCCCGTTTTCGGATGCACTCATCCCTGAGCCCCCATCAATTTGGCGCGCACCATCCACAGATCGGACAGCGCAAACAGCGTGATGATCTGTGCTGTGTTTTTCTTGAGCCCGCGATAGCGTACCTTCACAAATCCAAACTGGCGCTTGGTCACCCGAAACGGATGCTCCACTTTGGCCCGTATACCTGCCTTGAGCTTCTCTGCCTGGTCAATCAACGCATCTGCCTCGTTGTCTTTGTTCAGCGCTTTGCGTTTGCCAGGACCCATGGCGATGTGCCAGGTGATGCCAGTCTTGGCATCCGGACGCTTTTCTATTCCCTGGTAACCCGCATCCCCAAAGCCGAGCGTCTCCTGACCGTGCAGCAAACTGTTTCCCTCGGCGATATCGCTGACATTGCCAGCGGTCCCGCGCACGATGTGCACCAGTCCAGATTCAGCATCGACGCCTATATGGGCCTTCATGCCAAAGTACCACTGGTTGCCCTTCTTGCTAGAGTGCATCTCGGGGTCGCGCGCTTTGTCTTTGTTCTTGGTTGAACTCGGCGCTGGGATGAGGGTGGCGTCGATACCTGACTACTCTGAATGGGGCTTCCTGCAGGGCCAGTTTTCTATCTCACTATTCTCATTCTGGCGGCATTCGTATTGGGCGCAATTTGCAGTCCAGAGCCAATAGAGCCAGATGATCAACGCAATGTCTCTGGGGTCTAGTCCTTCAGGTGTATTCCTGATCCCAATTCAGGAGTTCAAAATAGGATCGAGATGGAGGGATCGAGAAGCGGCCGATGTATTGGGGATAAAAGCAACATGCAGTAGTACTGTCTGCGCGAAGCTCCAAAGGCTGTTTACGACTTTACGTTGTCGTGTTGTCAAATTTCCACGCTGCAAACCCACATGAATGCTGGGCCCCTGTTTGCGACTTTAATTGGTCAGAATAACAGCCGTACAGCTTCGCTACAAGGACTTCGCCTATACCCAAAGGCCTTTTTACGCCACGACAATGGCATCCGACTTGCCTTTTTCACCACGATACTCAAAGAACCCTGCCATCTGACTGGTGATGTCCGCCCTGATCGTCTTTGCCAGACTCTCATCAATCTCATTCCTGCTGCCGGGAATAGTGAAGGGCATTGTCTTGCGGCTCTTGAGCTTAATGATGGTTCGAATATACATACGGGTTGTATCAAGATCCGCGTGTCCGAGTTGTTCTTGCAAAACTTCTTGAAACACTATCGCAAGCCGTACATCGGGCTCGATTTTGTGTAACTGACAGTAGTTCCAGAGCGTATGAGTTGCACCCGTATGGCGTAGCATGTGAGGGTGAACCTTCAAACCGGTGTCCCTAAATGCGTTCTCGATCATGTAAGGCTTCACAGGCGCTCCGGTGTGAGTCAGCCAAAGAATGTCTTCCGGACAGGTTCGTCGAGTTTTATCGCGTATGTTGCCGAAGTCAAGCGTTGCGTTCGCCCGCTTCATGTAGCTTGAATCAAACAATTCCTTCCGGTCTCGGTAGTGCGGCCCAACGTAATCCTCGTAGAGGGCCCGTAAGGTCTCACCGAAAATATCAATTTCTATCAGCTTGCTTCGCTTGGTCAGAAGTTTGTAGCGCAGTGAATCTCTGTCTTGACGCTCAAACTCCGGCCAGAGTGGCAAATAGCGGTTGTAACGATTTGTGTGCAGTGGCATCTCACAAACATCTGCGACACGCAAAAAGGTCTGCATCATTACCTGGGCAAGCACGGCATAAACGGGGTCAATCTCCTTAAGAGCGCGATACAGTTTGCCGTACTGATCTATGCTGATCACTTGATCTTTGTAGTCTGTCTTCAATGTTGTCCGCTTGTGGCTGTCATCTTTTTCATAGGTCGTGGTGTGACCATGCGCCGTATGACTTAGGAAGTTATCGTCCTGGTTCAGGAAACGACGCTGGACGGTTCGAGCCGGAAACCTGGCCCTTACGCGAACACCTTGCTTCTGAAGGTATTCGTAGAAATCCCGAATGCGCGTGACCCTGGAGTTGTAGGTAGTGGGGTTCGCCGTCCCAAGCTGCGCTTCGATGATTTTCTCGATATGGTCAGAGAAGTCCGCTTCCGTATATTCGATGCCGTTGTGTGCAAGCGCCTCGAGAAACGCCTTGAGGTCGTAAGCGATTTGCCGTAGCGATCCGCCCGTGACGGGAGTCATGTTCGGACGGATGTCACGTGGATAGTAGTAGCGCGTCACCAGAAACCCGTACAGATGGGTATGCAGGTGATAGTCCTCTTTCAGCGGAACCGGCACCACCCGGCCTTCAGGCCACACCAGTTCAACATGCATTGTCATCCCCTACAAACCGTATACCATCCTTCGTGAATTGATCGCCACCGAGCGTCTGCCTCCGCGTCGTTTCGTCCTGACCGAGCAGTTCGTGCAACAGGGCGTCAAGCGATGCCACGCGGGCTTTTCCGAGAGCGCACTTATCCACGACGACGCTCCACAATCAGTTCATCGATCCATGTTTCCTCGTAGGGGTCGGGCTTTTCGAGCTTGGAATGGAGTATGGTCAGATCGTCGTCGGTCATCTGCTTGCCCGCTGTGCGCAGCGTGCGATTGCGTTCGCGAATAACCTTCATGTCGGTATCGAAATAGACGCAGACCTTGGGCAGGTCAGTGAATCGGGAGAGCGAATGAACGAAGCGGTATCGATCAATACTCGTCAGGTTCGTGGCGTCAAAGATTACTGGGTGGCGGTCGGTGGCAACCGTTCCCTCTTCAACCCAGGTGCTTTTTCCCGAGCAAGGCAAGCCTACGAGGACGTAGAGGCGCATTCTGATTTTGCGAGAGAGCAGTTCTTCCAACTTCTTGTAGGCATTTCCCCATGCTTCATTCTCTTGTGCCTTTGAGCCAACCTTGTAGCGTCCTCCCACGGCGCGGAAAGCGTCCGGTGAAACGACATGCTTTTGAACGCGTGGCGCTATTGCGCCCGCGACGTTGCCCTGCTTTTGGGTATTCGTAATGGTGTTTTCCAGTTCGGCCACTTTGGCGAGTAGCTGGGTCATCCGTTCCCGGCTGTAATCCAACTCACCCCCGTCATTCGAGGACTGGACCTTGTAGTACGCCAATTCCCGGTGTAACGGTTCGCAGTCACTCAACAATGCGGCGTATCGCTGGGTCAGTTCTTCAAGTTGTCTCTTGTCGTCCGACTTCTCGACACCCGCGCCGAGATTCTTTTGGAACTCAAGGACTTCCTCTCTGAAGGCAATGTATTCGGCCCTATCCGGTGACTCTTCCTTGAGCCGGTAGCCATGCAAATAGACCTTGTCGACGCCCGCATCGGCACATATCTTCGCAATCGATATGTCGTGCTTCTTGCCCGACTGACGGGCGATTTCCTGCCGCCTGCCGAAGACTTCCCTCAGTTTGGCGAGGTGTTGCTTGTGCGTGCGCTTTTCGTCAGACATGATTCAGCACCACCTTCTCCCCATTAGGCGCGGACTCAGGGTCATTCAACAACGCGGCGATGCCAAACACTTTTCTGAGCGGCGCCTGGTACTGCTGGATGAATTGCTTGGCACTTTCGATGAAATGTTCCTCGGTAAATGCATCGCCGAGCTGATGACTTAGCAGAGCACGATACCAGTTCAGCGTCTCAAGAACGGAAGTCGACCAGGGGCCGAGCACGGCTTCGGTACAGCTCGTGCCGATGCACTGCTGCGGATTGATGTCGGAGACATGTTTCAGCAGTTCCGGGTCAATGTCATGGGTCTTGTCACGATTTGCGCGTTTCGCACATGGCGGCTGGCTGGTGTCAGATGGGTTCCTCATGCACTGGACACCAAACGGCGTCAGGAAGGCGCATACGGACCCGTCGTTGATTCTCTCTTCGAGAATTTGATTGAAGGTCCTCAGAGTTTCGGCATCCGTCAGGGAGTGTGATTTTTGCTTTTCTGCTTCCATGCGGGATTTGTGAGCCTGATAGCCACGCTCCAGTTGTTCGCCCTTGATCCCGGCCAACCTTCCCTGCGATGCGGCGAGTCCCATCGAGCGGGCAGTCTTGGCCTGCGTACGTGCTTTTTGAGCCTCGCGTTCGGCCACGAATGCCGGGTTGTTATTCAAATACACCGTGGGCATGACATTGTTGATGTGGCCGAACAGACGGCGCACGAGCAGTAGCGACAGGTTGGAGGCAGCGCCCAGCCATCCCGCGACGGTCGTGCGGTAGCAGTGTGCGGTGTAGGTGATACCTGTGATAGGGCTGATAAAGGGGATGTTGAAGTGCTCGGCAAATTTTTGAATCATGTTATTCAGTAAATCTCCGCAGTGAAGCCATGCGTCGACTTCGTCGTCGGTAACCCCCTTTACGTCATCAGAGGTAGGTGCGCAATAGCCTGATTTGTACACCCCGGCGTCGAGCAAGTACGGTGATCCGGTGAACTTGATTTTTTCCAGCAAACGGATTGCCTTATCGGTCTGGTCGGGGACTGGAAGAATGAGAACGTTTTTGGTTTTCTGGATATTCGCGCGAAGGTAGAAAAGCATATCGATCCGCCCACTCGGGATGCAGGCACCAACCTGCAGGCCACGCACGTCGCTGTTTCGCAGGCCGGTCGTCAGAAGAATGACATTGATGCACGCCCCACGCGCTAGATATAGCAAATCGCGTAACCAACGCATTACGCTTTTGGCTATTCCTATGGTGCTGGATATTCCGCTGGTGTCGGGTGCGGCAATGATTGGGCCAAAGATCGGGGCGTACTTATGCAGCAACCCGAGTACGAACGTTCTTTCGTATTTGGTATTTTGGAAGTGCTGGGCAACAATGGGGGCAATTGCGGTGAAGTGGTCGAAGTACACATCGATCAGTGACAGCGATTGCTCAACCAAAGGCTGCACGCTTTCAGTGGGAAGCGGTTCATACCCTTCACTTGCCGGGAAGAGTACGCTCAAGTCGACGGCCCTTTTCTCTGCCCATTTTTGGATTGATTCACCAGAACTTTGCCAGGGCAGGCGTGCGCGGATTCGATACACCGGTACCTCCTCAGCGATGTGGTTGGCAAACGTGTGAAAGGCATTGACGTCATAGCAAATGTTGAAAAAATGTGTTTTTGCGGTTTGTGAGACGAGTTGCGTATCTATCATGACCATCAAATCGTCGTCCGTTAGGTGACTCAGGCCAAGGAGGACACAGCCGTCTTTTCCTTTCAGCAGTTGTTTGTTGGCGATGAGGGGAATCATGCTGTTTCTGAGCCGATCGAGTTTTCCATTTGCCGATGAGATCTCAAGCCGTCTTTCCCACGTCGCGTCAAATAGAAACGTCTTCGTGAGCCCTTGCAGGGCTGGTTCGCCAGTTCCAAGAAGTTGCCAATTGATTCCAGTGCGCGATCCTTTTGCCTTACTTTCTTCACTGAACCAGCTATCGTCTTCGAATTTGCAGTTTGTGCCATGGACTATCTTGCCGTGGTATCGGCTCTCATAGCTATGGATAAGTTCCCACTGAAACTTAGCCAAGTCCTCTACCGATATCTTCTCGTCTTGAAGTTCGAGGATGGAAGCTGTATCAATTTGGAGAGTGGTCTGCATGATCACATCCGGTTGGGGGCAATGATGGGTGGAAGGGTTACGCGCCCTTGCCTTGCAACAATCCACGCGTCGTCGACAAGCTGCCGCCCGCTCTTTTTGTTCTTTTCGATGTAACGGGACAGGGCATCACGGGCGATGCACCACTTGTCCTCATATAACGCAGGCCAGATGTGAGGGTCTTTTTCGCGCTCGGCTTCATACTGCATGATTCGTCGGCAGACGTAGGGCAGATGTTCTTTTGTGATGATGCTTTGCTCACAACCGAGACAGAGATCGTAGTGCCTGCATTCGTCCGCAATCGCCACGTCGTGGCTCGGGTTCTGTGGGTCAACACAGTGACAAAGGAAGACTTTTTTCTTGAACGGGATCGGCTTGCGACTTTCAATCTGACTCTTGCACTTCAGATCATTCAACTTTCCGCCCGTTATGGTCGCAATGGCAATGTCTATCACGTTGCGGCCGGCACTCGTCTTCATGAGATAGTTGGTCAGGGTTATATCCAGACTGCCATGCCGCAAGTCATCCTGCAACGTCTCCGCCAATTCGTTCATGTCCTTGATATTTTTCATCCGATCCAACAGTTGCCCCGAGGCAAATACTTTTCGAAAGCGGGCGGCGTCGATGCTGGACAGTCGCTGGCCGTTTTGATCGGTCACGGGATAACTCTCCGATAGATTACGTGAGGAGACTCCGGCTCTAGACCAATGTTCGATAAAGCTGTTATCGAATTCAAAAAAGGGACCATCTTTGGCGACTTTGACGTATCGCTCGTAATCGATCAGCATTTCGTAGAGCGGACTACTCTTTACGATGATCACTGGGATGACCTTCATCGGTGAATTGCCGACCCGCGCTTTAGTTCCGTGCAAGTGGATCTCGGTTTCGGTACCGTCTTTCTTGACAAAGACAGTGTCACCTCGGGTAAGGATCGACTTGCCATCCTCGGCCTCGGAAGGGATAGTCAGGGCGACCTCTTTGTTGACACCGGTCTGCATCATGACCAAGTTGGCCAGACACCACCCAATTTGGTTCATTGCCGCGTTTGGTTCGGTCGGTGTCTTCTTTTTCAGATAGAAGTTGAGTAGAGTCAGCCTACCTTTTCCATAGTCGTAGCCATGACGGCGCCCCATTTCTGCCTGGAATTGGGATACAAGTGCGTGTTCGTGACGATTGCCGAGTCCGTGCATCATCGTTGCGATACCACCTGTGAGCCTTCCAGATGCATTCTTTTTGATCAATCCTGCCTTGTGATGTATGAGGTAGTGGTCAATGAGCACCTCATATCCAGCCTCTTCATCGCGCAACCACTTGCGCAACAATTGCCCGATGTCGATCGATCTCACCTTGCCGCGAACCCCTCGACGGCAGGGATAGAGCCAGTCAGTCGGCATATGCCCTTCGGTGATCCGTTCATAGCGCTTCAAGTATTCAATGCGCCGATTAAATTCGTAAATGAACAAGGAGAGCAGTTGGTACATGACAACATCGGAATAGTCCCTTGCTTCGGCCAATTCGGAGCTGAGTTCTGGTAAAGGTTTGCTGCGTCGGCGATCACGGAACGGAAAGTTGGCGAGCCAACCGCTATGGGAAGTGGGTCGATAGGCTATAAAAGGCGCGCGCGTGTAATTGAATATAGCTTTGGCGCCCTTCCGTTGGTCGGCTTCCATGACGGCCAAAAACTCCATCCAAATGCCTTTGTCGATGTCATTCAGCGCAATGGGCTTTTTGCCATGGGTAGCAAGGAATTCCACGAATTTCCGCTGAGCCCTTTCGGCATCGCTGACCGAGTTGCATGCAAGATTTTTTCCTTGCAGGTAGTTGATCACCAGTCTCACGAGGTCGACGGCGAAGTCGTCCGAGAATCCCAAGACCTTGCAGTGCTGGAACAGTGGCAAGGTTGTCTTAGCACGGAAATACGGCATCTTCGCCGATATAACCGCAAACACGAATTGTTTGGATTCTTTCAGTTTCACCGTATCGACTACATCTTCATCAGAGGGTGTGGTGAAGAACAAGCGGGTGACGCTCTTCTGCCCCCGTAGATTTCCTTTGATGTCGATGTACGGCTTGAATGGCGGCAACCCGTCCTGCGGCGGCACTACGGTGCCGCTGTCATTGGACTCGATCCCGACTGGGGGCTTACTTTTCGTTCCCATTTGCTTATCTCAATAGAACGGTTTACAAAAGATTTGTCATTCTAAAAGAATAGTTAAAAAAAACCAGTCGTCAACTGTTTTTTATTAGGTAGTAAAGTCGGAGTAGGTCAGGTACAGCAACACCTGCCGCGCCGGGTCCACCATGCGCACGATGCGCAGCTTCTTGAACAGGATCGAGCGGCTCTCACTGAAGACCTCTTCGCTCTTGGGAATCGGCACCGTGGACGAGATCGGCCCCACCTGCCGGCAGGCAATGGAAGACTCCGACTTCTCGGTGGCCAGACCCAGCGCACCGGTCACGCCGCCCGCCTTGGAGCGCGACACGTAACACGTGATCCCCGCCACCTTGGGATCATCAAAGGCCTCCACCACGATCTTGTGGTCCGGCCCAATGAGCTTGAAGGCGGTGTCCACCTCGCCGATTTGCTGCGCGAAGGTGGTGGATACGCAGGGGATGGCGAGTGCGGCGGCGATGAGGTGGTGGCGTTTCATGGGCTGTCCCGGGTTGTTCGTCGTGAATGTACTACTGCTCCCAGCAGCATAGCCCGGATCACGCAGAACATACGATGCATATATACTTCGTATACGTTTCACATAAAGGCTATCAATGGGTATCGTCAAAATTTCAGACCTGATGCACGAAAACCTGCGGGTGGCGGGCACAGCGCTTAGCCGGTCCATCAATGCACAGGCAGAGCACTGGATGCGGGTCGGCATGCTGACCGAGATGCACCCGGAGCTGGACTACCGGGAGATCTGCCAGCTGCTGATACGGGCGGAACTCGCAGGCGGGCTGGATATCGGCATGGCTGCCTCGGGCCAGCTTGGCAAACCCGGCACGGCCCCGGCCGAAAAGCACTGATGGCGCACGACGTTCCCATCCATTCTGCGGAAGGCCTTGCGATGGCACGGCGGGCTGCCAGCCTGGCTGCAGAGGTGCTCGGCATGATCGAGGCTCACGTGGTGCCGGGCGTGAGCACCGAGACGCTGGACCGCATCTGCCACGACCACATCGTGAATGTGCAGGGCGCCATTCCGGCCAACCTGGGTTACCACGGCTATCCCAAGACCATCCTCACTTCCGTCAACCAGGTGGTGTGCCACGGCATTCCCTCCCCCGACAAAATCCTGAAGAAGGGCGACATCGTCAACATCGATGTCGCCGTCATCAAGGATGGCTGGTTTGGCGACACCAGCCGCATGTTTTGTGTCGGCGCCCCCAGCGTGTTGGCCCGGCGCCTGGTGGATACGACCTACGAAGCCTTGCTGGCTGGCATTGAACAGGTCAGGCCCGGTGCGACTCTGGGCGATATTGGCCATGCCATCCAGTCGGTGGCGCACCGGGAGCATTTCAGCGTGGTGCGCGAATACTGCGGCCACGGCATCGGCAAGATCTACCACGATGAGCCGCAGGTGCTGCACTACGGTCAGCGCGGGCAGGGGCTCACGCTGGAGGCGGGAATGGTTTTCACCATCGAGCCGATGCTCAACGCCGGCAAACGTGAGACCAAACAGTTGTCCGACGGCTGGACCGTGGTCACCAAGGACCGATCCCTGTCCGCCCAGTATGAACACATGGTGGCGGTAACGCCTTCAGGGTATGAGGTGCTGACGCCTTGGCCGGTGGGTTAACCCTGCCGGGACATCAGTATGCTGTGCAATTCCCGCAGGAAACGGGTGTTAGCAACGTCTGTACTCCATGGCTCCCAGGGCACCCCGCCGTACACAGAAACCAAAGGGTCATCCACAAGCGGTGCCACCTGAATATTCAACACCGTTAGCACTTCTTCACGACTCCAACCTGCCACGTGAATGGCCTCACTGGCAGCGGCCAGGATATCGGCCTTCTTGTGCGTCGCCTTTTCTTCCTTGGTCCACCAGGACACGCCGTACCTGGCAAAGAGCATTCTCTGCATTTGCTCCAGCAGGGCCAGGAATCCATCACCCAGAATGGGCTTGAGCGGAGAAATCGGATCAAAACCCAGCAAGCCCTCTTCGGCATCGTGCAGTAATTCGCGCAGCTCAGCATCGGGATCAAGCTGGCACTGCGATCGCCGTATCTGCAGAACCAGCAAGGAGTGCTGCGCAACCGACATCGGAAGCGGCCACACGGAATGGCCGCCCCACCGGAACGTGCGCGCCAGACCCAGCGAGAGGTCCGTGTCATCCACGTCAGCGAAAGTCGGATCACGCAGATCGATTCGCCGCCCCGAGGGTAGCCGCACCCAGGCCCGTTGGGCGTTGACACGCGTTTGAACGGACTTTTTCATGGGCCACATTTTGCATGTGTCGCAACGTGGCTTGGCGAGCAGTAGTTTGGGCCAGGAGCGGCCACCAGCGGGTGGCCGCTATCTGGTGAGACACAATCCGGACATGAGTTCATTCAATCCCTACCTTAGCGAAATCGAAGCCCCGGCGCGTGCCGAAATTGACGCCCTGCCAAGTTTGATCCTGCTCGAATTCGGCACGAGCTGGTGCGGCCATTGTCGTGCTGCCCAACCCGCGCTTGTCGAAGCGCTGTCACACCATGCGCAATGGCGTCACATCAAAGTGGAAGATGGGCCCGGCTACGCGCTTGGGCGAAGCTTTCGCGTCAAGCTCTGGCCCACGCTGGTACTGCTGCGTGACGGACGGGAAGTCGCACGCTTGGTGCGCCCCACCCAAACAACCGACATTTCAGCCGCATTGAGCGTCGCGTGATGGCGCTGGGGGGAGGGACTTTTTGTTGACGGGCACAGCTTAGGGTCAGGCGCGGTCAATCGCAAATGACTGGTCAATCCTTGAGGCCCACCCCCAGGACATCCAGCTTCTTTGCATACGAGTCCCTGCGTTTTGCTGCCTTTGCAGCTGTTTCGACGGCCGCCTGGATAGCTCTGGGCCCCTTATTTGCAGCAGCTTTGATCAATCCGAACTTGTGAGCAGCATCTCCCTCCGCCCGCTTGAAAGCGGCAATGAGTTCGGCATGGGCAACGGATTGATTCACACAAGGCGCCGGCGTGGCGACGGATAATAGCGGCCCCTTTACTTTGAGCACCATTTTTAAAATTCTCCCATGGAAATCAAAGTCAATTTTCTCGATAAGCTTCGTCTGGAAGCCAAGTTTGACGACTTCACGGTGGTGGCCGACCAGCCTGTCCGCTACAAGGGCGATGGTTCGGCGCCAGGTCCGTTCGATTACTTTCTGGCCTCATCGGCCTTGTGCGCGGCTTACTTTGTGAAGTTGTACTGCGATACGCGCAATATTCCGACCGACAACATCCGCCTGTCGCAGAACAATATTGTGGATCCGGAAAACCGCTACCAGCAGATTTTCAAGATCCAGGTCGAATTGCCGGCGGAACTCTCCGACAAAGACCGCCAGGGCATTTTGCGCTCTATCGAGCGTTGCACCGTCAAAAAAGTCGTGCAAGCCGGACCCGAGTTTGTGATTGAAGCGGTCGAGAACCTGGATGCCGATGCGCAGGCCCTGCTGACCCTGAAGCCGGCCTCTGACGCCAGCACCTACATTGCGGGCAAGGATCTGCCACTGGAGCAAACCATCGCCAATATGTCGGGCGTGCTGGCGGCCTTGGGCATCAAGATTGAAATCGCTTCGTGGCGCAACATCATTCCCCATGTGTGGTCGCTGCATATCCGCGATGCGCACTCACCCATGTGCTTCACCAACGGCAAAGGCGCGACCAAGGAAAGCGCGTTGGCGTCGGCGTTGGGCGAATACATCGAGCGCCTCAATAACAACCATTTCTACGCTGGTGCGTTTTGGGGCGAAGACATCGCCAACGCGGCGTTTGTCCATTACCCGAACGAGCGCTGGTTCAAGCCCGGCAAGAAGGATGCATTGCCGTCGGGAATTCTGGATGCGTACTGCCTGCAAATTTACAACCCCGATGGCGAGTTGCGTGGCTCGCATCTGATCGACACCAACTCCGGCAATGTGCAGCGCGGTATCTGTTCGCTCCCCTTTGTGCGCCAATCCGACGGCGAAGTGGTGTATTTCCCATCCAATCTGGTCGAAAACCTCTATGTCAGCAATGGCATGAGTGCCGGCAACACCCTGGCCGAAGCCCAGGTGCAATGCCTGTCGGAGATTTTCGAGCGGGCGGTCAAGCGCGAAATTCTGGAAGATGAAATCGCCTTGCCGGATGTGCCGCACGAAGTGCTGGCGAAATACCCTGGAATTCTGGCTGGCATTCAGGGCCTAGAAGAGCAAGGCTTTCCGGTGCTGGTGAAGGATGCATCGCTGGGCGGGACCTACCCGGTGATGTGCGTCACGCTGATGAACCCGCGCACCGGCGGTGTGTTTGCCTCGTTTGGTGCGCACCCAAGCTTCGAGGTGGCGCTGGAACGCAGTCTGACGGAATTGCTGCAGGGTCGCAGTTTTGAAGGCCTGAACGATTTGCCTCGGCCCACCTTTGCCAGTGAGGCCGTGACGGAGCCCAACAACTTTGTTGAACACTTCATTGATTCCAGCGGCATTGTGTCGTGGCGCTTTTTCAGTGCCAAAGCGGATTTCGATTTTGTCGAGTGGGATTTTTCTGGCCAGGGCGAGAATTCCAATGCACAAGAAGCCGCGACCCTGCTCGGCATTCTGGAGGGCATGGGCAAAGAGGTGTACACGGCGGTCTATGACCAGCTAGGCGCCATGGCTTGCCGGATTCTGGTGCCCGGTTATTCGGAAATTTATCCGGTAGACGATTTGATCTGGGACAACACCAACAAGGCCTTGTTGTTCCGTGCAGATATCTTGAACCTGCACGCCCTAGACGACGCCAGCCTGGAAGCCCTGCTGGAACGTTTGGATAACAACGAGCTGGATGACTACGGCGACATCGCCACCTTGATCGGCATCGAATTTGACGAGAACACGGCCTGGGGCCAGCTGACCGTTCTGGAGTTGAAGCTGCTGATTCATCTCGCCTTGCAGCAATTTGAGGCGGCGCAAGAGCTGGTGGGCGCCTTCCTGCAGTACAACGACAACACGCTTGAGCGCGGATTGTTTTATCAAGCCTTGAACGTGGTGCTGGAGGTGCAGCTCGATGACGACCTGGAACTGGACGATTACGTGGTCAATTTCCGCCGGATGTTTGGCAACCCGCGGATGGACGCGGTGCTGGGCTCAGTGGACGGCAGCGTGCGCTTCTTTGGACTGACGCCAACGAGTATGAAACTGGAGGGGCTCGATCGGCACGAGCGCTTGATCGACAGCTACAAAAAAATGCATAGGGCGCGGGCCAGTGTGGCGGCTAAAGCCAGTTAGGGTTACGTGTCATCGCGCCGATGTTGCCATTCATCCCCAGGCACAAGCGTATGTTCGATACCAGAACGACCATCTATGCCGGGGTCGGGCCAGTTGGAGTCATAGGCGAATGGCTGGTATCTGGAAGCCAATCACCTACCAGGAAGGTGCAATTGCTTCCCATACTATGACTCAGGTGCCTTGATCGCCGCCTTTAGGGCTGCGCTGAACAAGTAGCGAAGCGATTTCTACTCGCGGATCAACCACCGACTAGGAGGGGAGAGGTGCTGCGCAGCACATCGAACCCTCCTGCAAATAGAGCGTCAGTTCGACCGGCGACATCGGGCGACCCAGCAAATAGCCTTGCAAGACGTCGCAACCGTTGGCACGCAGAAAATCGGCCTGCGCCTGCGTTTCGACCCCCTCGGCTACGACCTTCAGATTCAGGGCATGCGACATCTGAATCACCGCAGTGATGATCGCGGCGCTCTCACCATCCTGCGGGAGGTCGCGCACAAAACTCTGGTCAATCTTGAGCTCGCTCACCTGAAAACGCTTGAGATAACCGAGCGACGAATAGCCCGTACCAAAATCGTCAATGGATAGCGAAAAACCGGCCTTGTGAAAGGCTTCCAGCACCGCCGCACCGCCCTCATCCATGAGCGCACTTTCCGTCAACTCAAACTCAAAATGACCCAAGGGTTCACCAAAGCGTGCAATCGTTTCGCAAAAATGATCGACCAGACCGCTGCCCCGCAACAACTGCCGTGACGAGACATTGACTGAGACCTTTGGCAACTCAAATCCATTGGCGCGCAGGATTGCCAGATCACGGCACACCTGGCTCAGCACCCAGTCCCCCAATTCGGAAATCAGGCCGGTTTGCTCTGCCACGGGGATGAACTCGCCCGGCGAGACCTGATTCCCATCATCGCGCTGCCAGCGCGCCAATGCCTCGACCCCCACGAGCTGATGGGTCCGGGCACAGAGCTGCGGCTGGTACGCCACCCACAAGCCGCCCCCACCCTCAAAAAGGGCTTGCCGCAGCCCGGCCTCCAGCTGCAGTTCATTGCGCACGCGTGAGTCGATGGCCTCGGAGAAAAAACGAAAACAATTCTTGCCGTGGGTCTTGGCCACATACATCGCCATGTCGGCGCGCTGCAGCAAGACCGTGGGTTCATTGTCATCGGCGGGCAGCAAGAGCACCCCTATGCTCAACCCGACATGGCTGGGTGTCGGTTGGGTGGGAAGCGGCGCGGCGATCGCTTCGATCATCAAACTCGCCACCCTGGCTGCACTCTCCGGGTCCCCGATGCCGTAGAGAATGACAGCGAACTCATCCCCTCCCAGGCGCGCCACCACATCGCCTGAACGCAGAACCGCCGTCATGCGTTCGCCAATCATCTTGAGCGCCTGGTCCCCCACGGCGTGCCCCAGGGAGTCGTTCACCCTCTTGAAATCATCCACGTCGATGAACAATAGGGCGGCTCCCATGCGCTCGCGCGTGGTGCGCACCGCCGCCTGGCGCAACTCACGCTCAAACAGTCTGCGGTTGGCCAGGCCGGTCACCGGATCGTAGAAAGCCAGTTGCTCCAGTTGCTCTTCCGCCCGCACCATGCGGCTGCGCAATCCGCGAGTCAGGCGATAGGCCAGTGCCAGCGCAACCGCCGCAATACCCAGCACGCCCACCGCGTATTCGAACATGCGCCCATAGAGCCAGGAAAAACTTACGTGCAGCAACAAGCTTCCGACCTGGGTCCCCTCGACCTGGATATCCTCCCGCAGAACGCCGTCAAACATCCCGTAGCGGGTCGCGGCCGGCACTTCATACAGCTTGCGCGGGCCATCCTCTGGGGCGACGCTCAGTTGCACGGGAAAACTCCACCCAGTGTCAGAAAGCGAGGCGAGCTGCCCCCCATCCGCGCGGTACAAGGCAGCACCGGTGATACGCGGCGTCAGTCGCACTGCATTGATGGTTTCCTGGGCGGCCTTGGCATCATTGAAGACCAGGGCCGCCGTGCTGTTGGCGCCAATCATGGCCGCCTCGGTGTGAAGTTCTTCCAGCATGAGCGATCGACCTACCACATACTGGTGCACCATCAGAAGGATGAACGCTATCAGCAGAGCCAGTGCGGTTGACAGCAAGCTCAAGTGATTGGAACGCCGGACGCGGTCTATCTGCGTATTCATGGCTTCATTCGGTCACGTGCCGCGCCAGACGCAATACTTTTGAACTGACGGACAGTCCGGCCTGGCGTACCGAGCGCAAATCGATATCGAAGACCACGCGTCCGCCGTCAATTTCCAGGTTGAGCATCACGCCGCGCTGCAGATAGCCTGGCGAATCCCCTACCAACAGGATACCGCTGGCTGGCTGGCTGGAAGCCAGGCGTGGCAGACCGGTGGCATCGGTCGGCGAGAGGTACAAGACCTGGCAGTCCCCCAGCGCCGCAGCATCCGCGCGCAAGACCTGCAGCGGCAGGCCCTTGAGCAATTTCCCCCCCAACTGCGCAAGCGCAGTGGCGACCGGGCTCGCTGCCAGATAGCACACGGTCAGCCGGTCTGGCGAGCGCCCCGCCGGGGTCGGCCAGTCCACAAAGAGCAGCATATTGACCAGGATGGCCGCTTTCAGCTCTGGCTCGGGCGCCTGGCGTTGCGCATGCGCCAAGGGTGTCAACGCCATCAGGAGCAGCGCAAGAAGTGTTCGCCAAAACCCTCCGATAGCCATCAGCATGGGCCAGACCTCACAGGGGCATGCTCCAACGCAGTCTGAACTGCCGTCCGTCCTGAACCAGCGCATCCTGGGTAAAAGCCGACGACGCCGGGTCAAGGTATCTGCGATCACCCACGTTGTAAACCCCCAGGGCAATCTCGCCTCCCCCCAGTAAGCGCAGCGAAGTCAGCGTCACATTTACCATGCCAAACCCCGGCACCTGCCCCGCCAATGACCGCCGTTCCGACATGCCTTGCCACTCGGCACCAAGCGTCCAACCAGCAACCATTGGCAGACCAAGCACCAGTTTGCCCAGCCATTGTGGAGAATTTCCGAGTTCGCGGCCGTCAGCCCCACGGGACCACTGCCGCGAAAGGCTGCCACGCGTGTGAGAGCCGTCAGCCCAACGGCGTTCCGCATGGAACTCAATGCCGTGGGTCTGAACATGGGACTGATTGGAAAACATCAGCAGCCCATCGGCCGGATCAAGCACTTGGTCGATCAAATCCTGTACATCGTTCTGGTAGATGTTGACCCCAAAACGACCCGCCTGCCCCACCTGAAAATCGGCCGCCAGTTCCACGCTATGGATACGCTCTGGCAGCAGTGCCGGATTGGCCTTTTGCAGCACACCGCCATCGTCGTAAAAACGCTCATAGGCGTTGGGCGCACGGTAGGCGCTGCCCACCATCGCCTTCAGCGTGGCGCTTTCACTCGGTTGATAGATCAGGGCGGCGCGCGGTGAGGTGATGGCCGAATAGTCACTGTGCTTGTCGTGGCGCAAACCCAGGTTCAGCAGCCACTGCGGGGACAAACGCCATTCGTCCTGCACAAAGACCCCCAGCGTGTTGGAGGTAAGGTTGGTATCTAGATAGCTAGCGGCCGGGAGAACATCAAAATTGCGCTGCTCCAGCAGCGTGTTCCACTGCGTCTCGATTCCGAGCATCAGCTTGTGCGCGGGCAGCGTGGTCATGATGAGGCGGTAGTCACCCCCCACCCAGTTGGCGCGCCCCTGATCGAGATTGTCCAACGCATCGGCGTAACGGTAGGAACCGTCGTATCGATAGCTGCCACTGAACAGACGGAACTGCTGTTGCCACCCCTTGGACAACTCGCCGTCATAGGCCAGCTCCATGAGGGCGTGCTGGTCCACCGTGCGCGTGCCGGGTTCGCCAAAGGCGGTCAGGTACGGCGCATTGGGCAGATTCTTGTCGCGCGAACTGAGATTGGCGATCAGGCGCCAGTTGCCAAAGCGGACCTTGCCATAGGCTTTTTGGTAGGCCTCTCCATCGAGACCACGGGCCCAGCCATCGTGCGTCGCGTTGTCGAACTCGGGAAAGTAAAGATCATCGCCACGCGCACCAGAGGCCGCCAGCGCAAAAAACCATTCGTGTTCACTGTCGATGCGTTGGCCCGCCAGCAGGCCCAGGCGGCGGCTCCCCGCGCTGCCCACATCGGCCGTCACCCGCGCGCCATTGATGTCGCCCCCATCCAGCATCACGGCATTGACAATGCCAAACAAGGCGTTGGCGCCATAGACTGCGGATGCTGGTCCCGACACAAACTCCAGCCGTTTGACCCAATCCATCTCAATAGGGGATTCATTGCCGATGTGCGCCTGGTCGTACAGCGCATCGTTGCGCCGTGCACCGTCGGTCAACAGCAGAATCCGGGAGTTGTAGTCGCCCGGTCGGTTAAAGCCACGCACCCCGAGGTAACTGTAGTTGTGGTCATTGCTGACGTAGGCGCCCGGCACACTGGACAGCGCCTCGGCCAGATTGCGGTAGCCGTGCCGTTGCAATTCTTGCTGCTCGATCACCGTCACCGAGGCCGGTGAATCGGCCAAGGGCTGGGCATAACGCGACGCGCCTTGTACCTCGACCCGGAGCAGGTCGTCCAGCGACATTTGCGCCAATTCAGTGGCGCCCGCCAGCGGCCCAGCGGCCTGTGTGGACGCGCCAAAAAACAGAGCGACCAACCCCACGGCGCATTCGTAGCGAAACGTAGTTGATCGCATCCTCTTGCCTTGTGCTACCAAATCTTCATTCTATGCCTTCCAACGCAGTGAATATCTTCGAACAAACAACACTATCCACCTGCCACTCCGGCATGCAACTCGATGACCGCAGCAGTCGTGAAACTGGGAGCGACTGTCAATCCGTTTCAAATGGCCCATTGACTTCTATGGGGCAGCTGATTGGAACGTTGGCAGTTGGCCATCACGCGAAGTCCACTGCTACATTGAACTGCCCAGAAGCAGGCTTCCATGGCCAGAATTCGAAAAACCTTGAATGACCGCTGACAGGCGACCAGTTGGTTGATCGCTACGTCAACAATGGGTCAATACCAACGAATCCGTTTCAACGTCAAACTGAAGCCGTCCACCCCTGGTCATGTAAAACCTGGACCAGTTAAGCTATCAAATATATAGCTTCTTACGCATATTCCACGAGGGCTAGCGCCACATTTCACTCTAAACCAATCAGCCAAACGCCCCATCCCCTAAACTACCCTCCCCTTCACTCCCAGCCCCACCACCATGCACCACCGCACACTCGGCCCCTTCCAAGTCTCCGCCATCGGTCTGGGCTGCATGAACCTCAGCCATGCCTATGGCGCGCCGATCGCGCCCGAGCAGGGGGAGCGCGTGCTGCTGTCCGCGCTGGACGCGGGGGTGACGTTGTTCGACACGGCAGCGCTCTACGGCTTTGGTGCCAATGAGACGTTGGTGGGCCGGGTGCTCAAGCCGCACCGGAACAAGATCACGCTGGCCAGCAAGTGCGGCATGCAGGGCTTGGATGTGAATGGTGACGGCAAATTGGTGCGCGTCATCGACGGCCGCCCGGCCACGTTGCAGAAGACCTGTGAAGACAGCCTGCGCCGCTTGCAGACGGATGTGATTGACCTGTATTACCTGCACCGCTGGGACAAGACCGTGCCCATTGAGGAAAGCGTGGGCGCCCTGGCTGAGCTGGTGCGCAAGGGCCATATCCGCAGCATTGGCCTCTCCGAGGTGTCCGCCGCCACGCTGCGCCGCGCGCATGCCGAGCATCCGATTGCCGCGCTGCAGACCGAGTATTCGCTCTGGACGCGCAACCCCGAGATTGCGGTGCTGGATGCCTGCAAGGAACTGGGTATTGCCTTTGTGGCCTTCAGCCCGGTGGCGCGGGGTTTCCTGTGCAACACGCTGACCGAGGTGGATACGCAGGATGCAAAAGACATCCGCCGCGCCATGCCGCGCTTTGCACCGGACAACTATGCCGCCAACCGCAAGCTGCTGCCGGCGTATGCGCAATTGGCGAAGGATGTGGGTTGCACGCCCGCACAGTTAGCCATTGCCTGGCTGCTGCAGCGTGGTGAGAACATCATTCCCATCCCTGGCACCACCAGCGTGGAGCACCTCATGGAGGACCTGGGTGCGCTGGACGTGTACTTGAGCCCGCAGGTGATGGCCACGCTGGACGACCTGATCAACCAGGCCAATGTGGTGGGTGCGCGCTACAACCCGCAGAACAACAGCGAAGTGGATACCGAAAACTTCTGATCTCTACAGGCCCGATTTTTCGGGGTCAAACCCTTGTCGGCTCAGGGTGAGCGCACTGGATTCAATGATCTCCCGTGCCCCGGTGGAGCCGACCTGCTCGGAAAGCTTGACCTCCATGTCGTAACGCATGATCAACAGGCCCCGCAATTCGATACGCAGGTAGCTCAATCTGCGCTCCGGACCGCGCTCAGTGCGATTGGCCGAACGTCTATCGGCAACCAAGCGCCGTTCGACGTCAACCGCCGGGTCCGTCAACGCCTTGAGTGCGCTCTGAACGTCGGCGTCGCTCGCCAGAGGCACGCTCAGCGCGATGGCAAGTCGAGCAATCCGGATATTCAAATCGTCAAAAGATGCCTGGAGGTGAGCAACCTCGGGCTCGGATCGTTTACTCGTTTGCATGGCTGTATCCGTTGGACCGACGGCGCCCTCCCACTGGGGCGAGCGTCAAACCGGCGAGTTTGAGTTGCTGAATCTCGAATAGTAGCGGAGTGACAAAATGTTCCCCCAATTTCCGAAGCGTGAGCCACCGAGTCACGTGATGGGCCATGCCCTGGTCGCAGGCAGGAAGTGGACACGCGTGAACGGATTGTTAACTTGTTTTGCGGTTCTTGGCACGCACTGTCTCATCAACGATTCCGGCATAGCGGGTACGCTGGTTGGTGAAGTCTTTGGCCTTGGGTGCCTTGGGGGCAGTAAGGTCCTTTTGGCTGGCATAGGCAGAGTCCCCATAGACGCGCTGCTCGTTGCCGTGCAGCAGATCGGGCAATGGATGTTTGTCATGCACGTTGGCGGCTGTCACCACTGCACTGTGGGCCAGCCCGGTTTGGCTGTCCACACCGATGTGCAACTTCATTCCGAAGTACCACTGGTTTCCCTTGCGAGTCTGGTGCATATCTGGGTCACGCGCCTTGTCGGCTTGCGGGAGTTCTCGAACGCCTGGTCGGCTGCCATGGCAAGGGTTTGTTGTTTCATTTGTGCGTCCTCAACAAGTCACCCGTTCGCATGCAGATCACGGGCCGGCTTGGGACTGAATCGTCATTGCCCTATCCCAAACCAATCGGCGCCGGCGCCTTGGTCACGATGCGGGTAAACAGCTGGTCGTAGACCGGATCGCGCGGGTATTTGCCGGTGAGCGGATCGCAGTTGGTCGCAAAGGCGGCGTCCAGCTCTCTCCAGTCGGCCTCGCTCAGCACCTTCAGCGCGGCGGGCAGGATCACCGTTTCTTCCAGACGCATGTGCTCCAGGTAAAAGTCCAGATAGCGCTTGACCGATTCTTCAAACGCGGCGCGGCGGGACTCACCCAGCAGCTCCCACGCCATCAGTTGGTGCTGCAGCGCGCGGATGTTGGCCTCGCCCTTGTGGTGGTCCTCGTCCAGCCGGGCAATCAGCTCGCGCGTCTCGGGCACCAGGCGCGCCACCGGGGGAAACAGCAGCTCGGTCTCCTTGGGGTGGTGCAGGCGCTCGGGAAACTCGTCGATGTAGAACAGCATGGCGCCCAGCACCTCAAAGAAGCCCTTGGGGTCGTCCGCGGGACCCCGCTCCACCATCATGCCGAGCGAGCGCAACATGGCAGCCAGTGTGGCGTGCTCGTCGCGGATGATGTGAATGCTGGTGGGCTCCATGGAGCGTCTCCTGGTGTGTTTAGTGACCGAAGTCCAGTGGCAGACCGACGTAGTTTTCTGCGATGGTGCGCGACCCGGCCTCGCTGTGGATCAGATAGTCCAGCTCGGCTTCCTGGAACTTGGCAACGATGGCACCATCATCGGGGAAGCGGTGCATCAGCTGCGTGAACCACCACGAGAAACGCTCACCCTTCCAGATGCGCTTGAGGCACTTCTCGGAATAGGTGTCGATGCCGGCCTCGCTCTGGTCCTTGTAGAACTCAATCAGGCCGTTGGCCAGGTACTTCACGTCGGTGGCCGCCAGGTTCAGCCCCTTGGCGCCGGTGGGTGGCACGATGTGGCCGGCATCCCCCGCCAGGAACATGCGGCCAAAGCGCATGGGCTCGGTGATGAAGCTGCGCAGCGGCGCAATGCTCTTCTCGATGCTGGGGCCGGTGATCAGTTTCTCGCGGCCTTCGTCGTCCAAACGCAGCTTCAGTTCCTGCCAGAAGGCCTCGTCACTCCACTCGTCCACGGTGTTGGTCAGCGGCACCTGCAGGTAGTAGCGGCTGCGCGTCTTGCTGCGCTGCGAGCACAGTGCAAAGCCACGCGGGCTGTTGATGTAGATGAGTTCGTCGTGCACCGGGGGCGTGTCGGACAGCAGGCCCAGCCAGCCGAAGGGGTAGACCTTCTCAAACTCCTTGATCGCGCTGCGCGGCGCGCTGGCGCGGCAGACGCCGTGGAAGCCGTCGCAGCCGGCAATGAAGTCGCACTCGATCTGGAACTGCTTGCCGTCCTTCTCGTAGGTGACGCGGGGGTTCTTGGTGTCAAAGTCGTGAATGGCCACGTTCTGCGCTTCGTACACGGTGGGCAGGCCGGCCGCGGCACGCGCGTCCATCAGGTCCTTGGTCAGATCGGTCTGGCCGTAGACCATGACGTTCTTGCCGCCGGTGAGCTTGTTCATGTCGATGCGGTGCCGCTGGCCGTTGTACAGCATCTCGAAGCCGCCGTGCACCAGACCCTTCTCGTGCATGCGCTGGCCCACGCCGGCCTCGTCGAGCATGTCGATGCAGACCTGCTCCAGAATGCCGGCGCGGATGCGCGTCAGCACATAGTCGCCGGTCTGGCGTTCCAGAATGATGGCGTCAATGCCGGCCTTGTGCAGCAGTTGACCGAGAAGAAGGCCGGATGGGCCGGCACCGATGATGGCAACCTGTGTACGCATGGGAATGTGCTCCTGTTTGTTATGTCCGCAAGCTTAGGTGGCACACCCGTTCTTGCCCAGCGGGCTGCGTCACATTTGTGCGATCATTGCACCGGTTGCGCGATGATCGCGCAGCAATTGGAGAGCGCGCATGACTATCGCGAGGGCGGATTTCATTGAGGGCATGGCCAAGGGCCTGGCCGTGCTGGAGAGCTTTGACACCGAGCGTCAGCGGCTCAACGCCACGCTGGCGGCGCAGCGCGCCGGCATCACCCGTGCTGCAGCCCGGCGGCACCTGCTGACACTGGCCCACCTGGGGTATCTGGAGACGGACGGCAGCTACTTCTGGCTATCGGCCAAGGTGCTGCGCTTCTCGGGCAGCTACCTGGCATCGAGCCGGCTGCCGCGCACCATCCAGCCCACGCTGAACCGGCTGGCCGTGCAGGCGCAGGAGTCGTTCTCGGCCGCCGTGCTGGACATGGATGAAGTGGTGGCCGTGGCACGCGCCGGCATTGACCGCAATCCGTCGGTATCCCCCACCGGGCGGGTCACGGCCTATGGCCTGCACCTGGGTGCGCGCCTGCCGGCCCATGCCACGTCCACCGGGCGCGTGCTGCTGGCCGCCAAGAACCGCACGGAATTTGCGGCGTGGATGAAGGGCCGCCAGCTGCCCCGCCTGACACCCATGACCACTACCGATCCCAAGGCATTTCGCGCCGTGATTGACGCGGTGCGCAAGCAGGACTTCTGCCTGAACAGCGAGGAGCATGAGCTGGGCGTGCACGCGCTGGCTGTGCCGCTGCGCAACAACCAGGGCGTGACCGTGGCGGCGCTGAATGTGGTGGCCTCGCCCAGCCGGCTGTCCACACAGTCCATGCAGCGCGATCTGTTGCCGCTACTGTTTGAAGCGGCGCGGGAGCTGCGCCCGCTGCTGTAGGCGTGCGGATTTCGCGATAGGTAGAGGACAATTCTCCCGGTCGGCGTTTGGCCGGCTGTCTCCTCCATAAGAACAATGAATCTGTTGGTACAGAAATGCGGTGTTGCATCGCGCGGAATGGCGCTTGCTCTAGCGGGCCTGGTGTGGCTGGGCGCCTGGGGGCTGTGCCTGCCCGCTGGCGCGCAGGCCCTGCCCGCCGCGCCCGTGGTGGACGCCGCTCAGGTCAATCAGCAGCCCCTGTCGCTCACCGCCTATCTGGCCGTGCTGGAAGACCCCGGCCAGCAGCTGACGCTGGCCGATGTGCAGCGCCCCGATGTGGCGGCCCGCTTTGCAACCAACCCACGCCCAGCCGAGGCGCTGAACTTTGGCATCACCGCGTCGGCCTACTGGCTGCGCCTGGCGGTGCGCAACAGCGGCGCGCAGCCCGCGCCGGTCATGCTGGAGGTGGGCTATCCGCGCCTGTCGCACGTCGCCTTCCACCAGCCGGATGCACAGGGGGCCTACCAGGTGGTGAACACCGGCATCACCCAGCCTTTTGCCTCGCGGGCCTATCCCAACCGCCTGTTTGTCTTTCCGCTGACCCTGCCGGCCCAGGCCGAGCAGGTGTTCTACCTGCGGATTGCCTCCACCACGGCCTTCATCGTGCCCGCCCGCTTGTGGACACCATCGGCCTTTGCGGCCCATGAGCGCAATGACCATCTGGGCCAGGCCTGGTACTTTGGCATGGTCACGGCCATGGTGTTGTTCAACCTGCTGCTGTTCGTCGGGCTGCGCGAGCGCATCTATTTGCTGTATGTGTTTTCCTGCGCCTCGATGGCCTTTGCGCTGGCCGCGCAAAACGGCCTGGTCAAGGCCTATCTGGGGCCGGACACGCCGCTGTGGTCCGACCTGTCCACCACGGTGGGCTACTCGCTGACGCTGGCCAGTGCGCTGCTGTTTCTGCGCGACATGCTGGACACCCCGCGGCTCGTTCCCCGGACGGATCGCGGGCTGCAGGTGCTGGCGGGCTTTTTCCTGCTGAGCCCGGTGGTGTTTTTCTACTCAGGGCAAACCTTCATCAAGGCGGCGGCCTACCTGTACATGACGGCCATTGTGCTGGCCCTGGGCATTGGCCTGTGGGGCGTCTATCGGCGCCAGCGCAGCGCCTATTTCTACCTGGGGGCCTATGGAATGCTGTGTTTGGGGGCCGTCACCAACGTGCTGCGCTCGGTTGGCCTGCTGCCCACCAACCTGTTCACCACCAACGCCATGCAGGTGGGTTCCGCCCTGGAGATGGTGCTGCTGGCCTTTGCGCTGGCCGACCGCTTCAACGCCATTCGCCGGGAAAAGGCGCGCATCCAAGGCGCCTTGCTGCAGGCGCAAGAAACGCTGATTGACAACCTGAAGTCGTCCGAGCGCCTGCTGGAGGCGCGCGTGGCCGAGCGCACCGAGGCGCTGCAAGCTCTCAACCAGCAACTGGAAGTGCTGAGCAGCACCGATGCGCTGACCGGCCTGGCCAACCGGCGCTGTTTTGACGATACGCTGGAGCGCGAGTGGCAACGCGCCATCCGCGATGGGCGCCCCCTGGCACTGGCGCTGCTGGATGTGGACTGGTTCAAGAAATACAACGACCAGCTCGGTCACCCGGCCGGGGACGCATGCCTGCGCCGCGTGGCCCAGGTACTGTCCAGCCAGGTGTGCCGCTCCGGCGATCTGGTGGCCCGCTTTGGCGGCGAGGAGTTTGTCTTTCTGGCACCGGCCACATCGGGCGCCGACGCACTCAACCTGGCCCAGCGCATTTGCACTGCGCTGCAGGCGCTGGACCTGCCGCATCCCGGGTCGGAGTTGGGCTGCGTGACGCTTAGCGCTGGCGTGGCCGCCGAGTTGCCCACGCAGGGCAGCACGCCCGAGGGCTTGCTGAAGCGGGCCGACGAGGCCCTGTACCGCGCCAAGGCCCAGGGGCGCAACCAGGCTGTGCTGGCCCTCGTGAATGCTGCGTAGGCAGCTATCAATCGGATAGCGAAACAGAATGGGCCAGCAGGCGGTCCGCGTAGTCCTGCCACCTGGCATTCTTGGCCACACCGTCAAACACGCCTGCGCCGCTCTGCTGCGAAACCCAATCGTGTTTTTCGGCGATGGCTGCCGCCATGAAGGGCTCAAAGCCGGCCTCGCGCACGGTGTTGGCGGCCTCGCGCATTTCCTCGGCGCGGCGCTTGCCGTGCAGGGCCACGCGGCTGAAGAAATAGGCGCCGGTCTGCTCCCAGTCGATGGACGGAAAGGTCTCGGCCAGCGTGGGAATCATGTGGCCTTCCACCCCGTAGTGGCGGGCGGTGCTGTAGCTCTCGATGACCAGCGCCTCCAGCCCCTTGATCATCACGCTGCGACACATCTTGATGGCCGAGGCCACGCCAATCTCCACCGCCACCGCTTTGGCGTCCATGCCGAAAGCACACAGCCTCGCGGCCAGCGCCTGGGCCTGCGCACCGCCCAGCAGCATGGGCACGCGAATGCCATAGGGTGGCACCGAGGTCATGACGCCGGCCTCCACATAGTGGCCGCCCGCGCTGTTGATGGCCGCGGCCGCCTGCTGCTTGGTGCCGGGTGAGGCCGAGTTCAGGTCCAGAAAGATGGTGCCGGGGCGAATGTGCCGCGCCGTCTCCAGCGCCACGGCCAGCGTGTTGGACGCGGTCACCGCCGAGATGATGCAGTCGGCCTGCGCGCACAGATCCTGCAGCGAGGAACAGGCCTGCACACCGGCCTGGGCCGCATGCGCCAGCTCGGCCGCCTGCAGCGGGTGGCCCTGAGCCAGCTTCAGGTCCCAGGCGCTGACGGTCTCCACCTGGGGCTTGAGTCCGGCGCTGAAAATCTTGCCGACTTCGCCATATCCCACCAATCCGAGTTGTTTGAACTGCATGCTGCGTTTCTCCAGATCATTGTGAATCATTTAGGGCCCTAGCCCTCGTGGATATTAGGCTACGAGCTATTGAATTAATAGCACCTTTCCATCACCAAGGGCCGATGCCCCCACTGTGCCGGCAACGGCGCCGGGTCGCAAGCGGCATTGGCCACTCCTTGCTATAGCAGGATGGAATAGCTCACCGCCTCCAGCTCCGCGCGCAGCCAGCGGTGCGAGGCATTGAGCTGATGGCGCATGTGCCAGATCATGTACATCGGCATGGTCGGGCACGGCACCGGCACCGGGGCATTGGCCAGGCCCTGCATCAGCTGGGAGCGCAGCCGCTGCGGCGCGGTGGCCAGCAACTGGCTGCCGCGCAGGAACGGCGGCAGGCCGGCGAAACCCGGCACCATGACCGTGAAGCGCCGCTGGATGCCTTGGGCCAGCAGGTACTGGTCCAGGTCCAGCGCCCGGCGCGGCTCATAGACCACGGTGACGTGGTCGGCGGCCAGGTATTCCTCCGCCGTGCGGGGCGCGTCACGCTGACTGGCGTCATAAAACACGCGGTACTCGTCCTCGAACAGGCGCTTTTGCAGGATGTCGGAGCCATCCGGCGGGCGCGGGCTGATGACCAGCTGGCACTGCTCCTGGCGCAGCATCTCCAGGCTGGGCACGTCCGACGGAATCACCCGCAGCTTGACCCCCGGCGCCTGGGTGCGCAGGCGCGCCATGAGGGGCGGCAGGAGCAGGTCGCGCTGGAAATCGTTGGCGGCAATGGTGAAGGTGGTGCGCCATT
The DNA here is from genome assembly GCA_038327925.1 of Burkholderiales bacterium. GTDB lineage: Bacteria > Pseudomonadota > Gammaproteobacteria > Burkholderiales > Burkholderiaceae_C > Allorhodoferax. Next base: position 34,814 of record JBBQLM010000017.1, read on the forward strand.
GCGCCGGCACGAACTCGGCCGAGGTGGCAAAGCGCTCCAGACTGGACAGCAGTTCACGCGCCTGCTCCGCCAGTTGCTGCGCATGGGCCGTGGCCACGATGCCGCGCCCGGATTTGACGAACAAGGGGTCGCCGGTGATGGCGCGCAGCTTGTCCAGCAGGTGGCTGACCGCCGACTGGGTAACGCCCAGCCGCTGCGCGGCGCCGGTGATGGAACCCACCTCGACCACGGCCACCAGCAGCTGCAGCAGATGGCCGTCCAGGTCCGAATAATCGAATTTACTCATGGGTTGCATCATGATTCATGTATTTATCTTTGGCAATGGGCATTGAATACTGGCGGCCATTCACCCCAAAACCAGGAGACAAACCGTGGCTTCCAGCAACCCCCTGCCGCCCATCCCGGGCACCACCCCCTTCGATGCCGAGCAGGCCAAGAAGGGCTACGCACTGAACAAGATGTGCTTTTCGTTCAACTCGGCCGACAACCGCGCCGCGTTCCTGAAGGACGAAGAGGCCTACATGCGCCAATACGGCCTGAACGAGGCGCAGGCCGCAGCCATCCGCGCCAGGAACGTGCTGCAACTGATTGCCGCCGGCGGCAACGCCTACTACCTGGCCAAGTTCGCCGGCATCTTCGGCCTGGACATGCAGGACATCGGCGCCCAGCAGACCGGCATGACCAAGGAACAGTTCAAGGCCAAGCTCGTGGCCGCCGGCAAGTAAACCGATTCAACTCAGAGAGAGAGACACAACACCATGGCACAACTCATAGGCTGCATCGGCACTTCCCACATCCCCGCCATTGGCGGCGCCATCCACAAGGGCCTGCAGCAGGACCCGTACTGGAAACCGTTCTTTGACGGCTTCCCACCGATTCGCCAGTGGCTGGGTGAGAAGAAACCCGACGTCATCGTCATCTTCTACAACGACCACGGGCTGAACTTCTTCCTGGACAAGATGCCCACCTTTGCCGTCGGCGCCGCGCCCGAGTATCTGAACTCGGACGAAGGCTGGGGCATTCCGTCGCTGGAGCCGCTGAAAGGTGAAGTGGACCTGTCCTGGCACATCATCAACACGCTGATCGACAAAGAGTTCGACATCGTCTCCTGCCAGGAAATGCTGGTCGACCACGCCTGCTCCCTCCCCCTGAAGCTGCTCTACCCCGAGGGCAACTACCCCGTCACCGTGGTGCCCATCTGCATCAACACCGTGCAGTTCCCGCTGCCCAAGGCCAGCCGCGTCTACGCCATGGGCAAGGCCGTGGGTGAGGCGATTGCATCATGGGACAGCAGCAAGACCGTCGCGGTGCTTGGCTCCGGGGGCCTGAGCCACCAGCTCGATGGCGAGCGCGCCGGCCACATCAACAAGGCGTTTGATTTGCAGTTCATGGAAAGCCTGCTGAGCAACCCCGAGTGGGCCACCCAATTCAGCATCCACGAGCTGGTGGAGAGGACCGGCACACAAGGCGTGGAACTGCTGATGTGGCTGGCCATGCGCGCTGCACTCACGGCCGGCAACAGCCCCGGTGTGCGCAAGGTGCACAGCAATTACCACATCCCGATTTCCAATACCGCGACAGGTCTGCTGGCGCTGGAGAAAATCGGCTGAGCAGGCGCTGCGCCCAACGGCGGTGGGCACTCACAAAGTTAAGTGCTCATCCGCTGGATAAAAAGTGTGACCGGTATTGCGCGAACCATGCGCTTTGCGTAGAAGCCGACGATCGGTCGAGACGAGGCTTCGCCTTCGACTCGAATTCCATCGCCATGCAATAGAACACGAAAGTGACCCATGCGGTTTGGATGCCGTTCAACGTAGAGCTATCCGGCGCTACGCGGCCTTATCGCGCAGCGTCCAGCGACCGAGGGGAGCGAGGTTGAGGGCCGGGTTAGGGTTAATGTGCGTCATATAGCGCCTCCCATGTGAGCTGCCCCACGCCAGTTGCGTTGCTCGTAAACACGGTGTTGATTGGGATGAGTTTGCCGAAACCAAGAAATTTCTCACGATCTATCGACTGAAACGCGCGGCTATAAAATTTCACCGCTGACTCGGGTATCAGAATCGCGTGGCGACAATTGGCTCGATTGGTTCTGCCAGTTTCCTTAAGCAACTCGCCAAATATTTTATGCACCGTGTTGTGTTTATCCTTGGAGTCGTCGCTCTTCGCCTCAATAACCCAGTGGAGGTCTGTTTTGGACTTGAATTCAATGTCGGCGAATTTTTTCGACTTGCAGTTGGTGTTGATGACGGAGCCAATTCTTAACGCGTCGTCGACATGCTGCTTAAGATGAGTAACAAACTCATTGATGAGGTCTTGTTCTGGAGTTCGATTGGCCATCAACTATCCTCGATGAAAACCCTAACGTAAAAATGAGTGGCGATCACGCGCCTGCGAGCGCGGCGAGTGGGCGCCAAGGGCGTCCGTCTCGATTGCCAAGTCAGTTAGGAGCCGCAATTTGGTCACTTGCCTATTTGTCGCGGATACGAATGCGGAATCGATGGCCGCGTCCACTTGTCGCAGTGTAGAGGATGAGAAACAAGTAGCCGTCCTTTGACATACTTTCGATGTCGTGATCCTGAATCACCATCCCCATCCATTGGGACCCCACCTCGAACCGAAATGGGATGCGTTGAGCCTGCGAGGGTTCTGCAATGATGAAAGCCTTGGCCGGTTTGCGCCGAGTCACGTAAGCACTCCACCACGAGTTAAAGTACATGCCTCCTAGATTAGTGATTGTGGTGGGCCGATCGCCGGCGTTCACGGCGGTGAAGGACACATAGGTGTTTGGGTCCTTGGTTAGACCGCCAACAATCTGCATTCCCGAGGACGCAGAGACATCTATCTTCGCTCCCGACATCAACCACTTGTACGCATCCCAGCCAAGTACGAATGTAGATATGACGGCCGCGTAGCCGGCGATGGCAAGGGTGATCAGCTCGTTTGGGTTGAAGGCGTACGGTGCCGATAAGAAGGTTGGCATTGATTTCCCTTGAGTTAGTGCGCGCGACGCTTCTGCCCTGCTACTTAACGTCCGAGGCTACCGGCAAACAACAAACGCCGCGAAGCGGCAACCTGACGTTGCTTGTCCGTGTGGGCCGACCGGTTAGATTTCATCGCGTCTCATTGATTTGAGAGACATGCGAGAACCTTTCGCGTTCCCTCCAGTAGGCTTCGTTACCTGCGCACCCGTGGGGATATGCAAAGCCCCAAGAAAACGAACTGGAGTACATCAGTTCCATGCCCGATGAAGGATCCTTCAGGATCTTCTGTAGATACGTCACTCCCAATCCTTGCTCATTCACCTGAGTGAACTCCACCAATACTGGGCGATCGACCCCTCCGGATTGAGGCGCAGTTTGCCGCCTCCATTCTTCCGCAGTCAGGCGTACGTGAGTAACCGCGCGCGTCTTGCACAGATAGGCAACGTAAGCGCCTTTCCCAGAAGAGAAAGCGTAGGGCGCGACAAAGAGAGCGCCACCTAGGATCCAGCAGATTCTCAGTTGTTGCTGGCGACGAACCGGCTCGTTGGATCGGACGACGAAGTAGACGAGCAGTGTGCAGCACGTCACGATAGCACCCCAAACCAGGAGAGCCAGGCCTGGAAACATCTCCCCAAGACCGACTCCATCTACCGCCCATGCGTTCGAGACGCATGCGATCAGTGGGATTTGCAGTAGCCAGCGAACTCGCATCTATTGAAATCTAACTATTGGTATATCCCGCAGTTTTGCGGGATAACACCTGCGCCAGTCGGATAACGTGGCAGCGAAAATCTTAGATTGGTCATCTAAATCAAGTACTTAGGCTTGTGGGCTATTCAAATGTGAAGGTATATTGAAAACGACAAAGTCGCCGGTCAGCTTTGTTCCATTTGGAGGGAATCCTTTCAACTAGACACTCAATCCAAACGACCGCTTCCGCTGCCATTCTGACCGACAAAGATGCCGTAGTCATCCCACAAACAGGGGACGGTCACCGAAGGCGTGGCATCCAGATGGTCAGGCTGGAGCGTGCCCCTATCCACGTTGTTTGATGCCTGCTTCGCCGGAGAACGTCGGCGGCAGCCCATCGCCGCCCAAGCTGGCCGTGGGCTGGGCTACTTGTAGATCTTCTTCAGCAGGCGCACCAGGGTGTTGCGCTCGGTCGTGGTCAGGCGGCTGGTGGAGTCCATCTCCAGCTGGTAGGCCGCGGCTTCGGCGTCCACCATCAGGGACTGGCCCTTGGCCGTGAGGTGCAAACCCGTGGCCCGGCCATCCAGCGGATGGGGCCGGCGCTCCACCAGTTTCTTGCGCTCCAGGCCGTTCAGCATCACCACCATGTTCGGGGCCAGAATGTTCAGGTGGCTGCACAACTGGCGCGAGGTGATGCCGGCGTTGTGGTGGATCAGGGACAGCACCGAGAAGTCCACCGTGCGCAGGTCAAACACTGCCATGCGCTCCATGAAGTTGCCGATGACGAACAGGGCCGCCCGGCGGGCGTTGTAGCCCACCAGTGTTTCCAGGTAGCTGGTGTCTACGGTTTCAACATAGGGCGTCTCGTCTTTGGCGGCCATGGATTCAGCTCAAAAAGGGCGAAGCATACGCAATTCCCTAGAGCCGCACCTTGATGATGGCCAAACGCATGTCGAATTCCGGCAGTATCCAGTGCGCCAGGGCCTGCAGGGGCTGCTGCCAGCGCACCTGCAAGTCGGGCGTGTCGGGCGTCAGCGCGGCGGCGATGCGCGCACCGGCCCAGCCCATCAGCGCCACGGCCACGGCACGCAGGTAGTCGTCGGCCACCCAGTAGGGCAGCGCGGCATCGCGGCTGGCCGCCTCTGCCAGTTGTGCGGTGAGGGCATTCAATTGCGCAAAGCGTTGCGCCACAGCGGCGTCGGCCGGCACCTCGGCCGCCAGCGCGGTGAGCAGCGTCGCCAGACTGGCGCCGCCATCGGCCAGCACCTTGCGCACCAGCAGGTCGATGGCCTGGATCTCGTTGGTGCCTTCGTAAATCATGGCTACCCGGGCATCGCGCACGTGCTGCTCAATGCCCCACTCCCGCACATAGCCGTGGCCGCCAAACACCTGCAGGCATTCGCTGCCGCCATAAAAGGCCTGGTGCGTAAACGCCGCCTTGATGACCGGTGTCACCAGCGCGCACCAGCGCTGCGCGGCCTCGCGCCGCTGCGGATCGGTGTGGTGCTTGAGCACATCCAGCTCCACCGCCGTGGTGTAGGCCAGCACACGGCCGCCGTCGATCCAGGCGCGCTGGGTGTCCAGGATGCGGCGCATGGCCGGGTGATCGGCAATCACGCTGGTGTCTTTCGCCCCCGGCGCGCGCATCTGCCGGCGCTCCTGCGCGTAGGCATCGGCCTTTTGCCAGGCGGCGTCCAGCAGGCCAATGCCCTGCAGCGCCACATGCAGACGGGCTGCATTCATCATCACAAACATCGCGCCCAGGCCCTTGCCCGGTGCGCCGACCAGCCAGCCCGTGGCATCGTCAAAGCGCATCACACAGGTGGGGCTGCCATGCAGGCCCATCTTTTCCTCGATGCGCTCGCAGTGCACATGGCTGCGGCTGCCGTCTTCATAAAACTTCGGCACCAGAAACAGCGACAGGCCCTTGGGACCGGGCGGCGCATCGGGCAGACGGGCCAGCACCAGGTGGACGATGTTGTCGGTCAGGTCGTGCTCGCCGCCGGAAATGAAAATCTTGGTGCCGCTCAACTGGTAGCTGCCATCCGCCTGCGGTGTGGCGCGGGTAGCGACCAGCCCCAGGTCGCTGCCGGCGTGGGGTTCGGTCAGGCACATGGTGGCCAGCCATTCGCCGGTGGCCAGTTTTCCCAGGTAGCGCGCCTTGAGTGCGTCGCTGCCATGGTGCTTTAGGCATTCATAGGCGCCGTGCAGCAACCCCGGCGCCATCGTCCAACCGTGGTTGGCAGCGCTGAGCATTTCATACAGCGTGGCCTCCAGCACGGCGGGCAGGCCCTGGCCGCCGTCTTCCGTGGCACAGGCCAGCGCTGGCCAGCCGCTTTGCCAGAACGACTGGTAGGCATCGCGAAAGCCAGGCGGCATGGTGACAACACCGTCTTTCCACTGCGCGCCCACCTCGTCGCCCACGCGGTTCAGCGGGGCTACCACTTCGCCGACAAACTTGCCGGATTCGTCCAGCACCTGCTGCATCAGGTCGGCATCCACCTCGGCATAGGGCGCGAGCGCGCCCAACTGCGCGGGGGCGTTCAGCACCTGGGTGAAAACAAAGGCCATGTCGGCCGTGCGCGGCTGGTAGTGGTTCATGCGGCCACCGGCTTGCGTGCCGCACCGAGGTAGGTCTCGATGACGCGTGGATCGGTGGCCAGTTCACGCGCCGGCCCTTGCACGGACATGTCACCCATCTCCAGCACATAGCCGTAGTCCGCCGTCTCCAGCGCGGCGCGGGCGTTCTGCTCCACCAGCAGCGTGGTCACGCCGGTGCTGCGCAGGGCGTCGATGGTGCGGAAGATCTCGCGCACCACCAGCGGCGCCAGGCCCAGGCTGGGTTCGTCCAGCATCAGGAGCGTGGGGCGCGACATCAGCGCGCGGCCCACGGCCAGCATCTGGCGCTCGCCGCCGGACAAGGTGCCGGCCGCCTGGTGGCTGCGCTCCGCCAGGCGGGGGAAGAGCTGGTACACCACGTCGAGCTGGTCGCGCCAGGCCTTGTTGCCCAGGCGCACCTGGCGAAAGGCACCCAGGATCAGGTTGTCCTGCACCGGCATGCTGCCAAACAGCTCGCGCTTTTCTGGCACCAGCGCAATGCCCAGCATGACCCGCTCTTCCAGCGACAGCGCGCTGATGGGCTGGCCATTGAATTCGATGCTGCCCTGCGATGGCAGCACGCCCATCAGCGCATTGAGCAGCGTGGACTTGCCGGCCCCATTGGGGCCAATGACGGTGATGACGCTGCCCTGGGGTGCCTGCAGGTCAATGCCGTGCAGCACCTCGGCACGGCCATAGCCGGCGCGCAGGCCCTTGACAACGAGGAGGGGTTGTTGGCTCATGGTCGGTCTTTCGAATCAGTGTTCCACGCCCAGGTAGGCGGCGCGTACCTTGGGGCTTTCCTGCACTTCCGCGGGCGTGCCATCCATCAGCTTGGTGCCGAACTCCATGACCACGATGTGGTCGGTCACGTCCATCACCAGGTCCATGTCGTGCTCCACCAGCAGGATGCTCATGCCCTCGCTGCGCAGCTGGCGCAGCACGGCGGCCAGGGCCTGCTTCTCCTTGTGGCGCAGGCCGGCTGCTGGCTCATCCAGCAGCAGCAGGGCCGGATCGCTACACAGGGCGCGCGCAATCTCCAGCAGGCGCTGCGGACCCATGGCCAGGTTGCCGGCCTGCTCGTGCATGGCGTGGCCCATGCCGATGCGCTCCAGCTGGCGGGCAGCCTCGCGCATCAGGCTTTGCTCTTCCGCACGGTCCAGGCGCAGCATGGATGACAGCGCGTCCTTGTGGCCGCGCAGTTGTGCGCCCAGGGCCACGTTCTCCAGCACGGTCAGCTCGGGGATCATCTTCACGTGCTGGAAGGTGCGGCTCACCCCCCGGCGTGCAATTTCACGCGAGGGCAGGCCGCTGACCTTCTCGCCGCAGAACAGCACCTCGCCCGAGGTCAGCCCCAGCACGCCGGTGATCAGGTTGAAGGTGGTGGACTTGCCGGCGCCGTTGGGGCCGATCAGGCCGACGATCTGCCCGGCCTTGATCGAGAACGTGATGTCATTCACCGCCGTCAGGCCGCCAAACTGCTTGCGGATGGCCTTGACGTCCAGCACGGTGTCGCCCACCGTGGGCTTGGCACGCTCGGGCAAGGGAGCGGCGTTGTGCCAGTCATCCACGCGCTGTGGCTTGGGCAGGAAGCGCCCGACCAGCGACCACACGCCGTCCGGCAAATACTTCAACACCAACACCAGCACGATGCCGAACACAATCACCTCGTAGCTGCCGCTGGTGCCCAGCAGCTTGGGCAGCAACACCTGAAGTTCATCCTCCAGCAACTTGGTCATCACCGCACCGCTGATGGCGCCCCACACATATCCCGCGCCACCGAGCACCGCCATGAACAGGTACTCGATACCAAACTTCAGGCTGAACGGAGACGGATTGACCGTGTGCTGGAAGTGCGCAAACAGCCAGCCCGAGATGCTGGCAAACATGGCCGCAATCAGGAAGATGCCGACCTTGTGGCGCAGCGTGTCCACGCCCATGGCCTCGGCCATCAGCGTGCTGGAACGCATGGCGCGGATGGCGCGGCCGGTGCGCGAGTCCAGCAGGTTCAAGAGCGCAAAGGCACCAAACAGCACCATGCCCCAGGCCAGCACGAAGAAGCTGCGGCCCTGGCTGATGTCCCAGCCAAACAGCATGATGGAAGGGATGCCCAGAATGCCGTCGTACTTGCCCAGACCATCGACATTGCCCATCAGGTAATACAGGGACAGGCCCCAGGCTATGGTGGCCAGCGGCAGGTAGTGGCCGGACATGCGCAGCGTGATCCAGCCCACCACCAGCGCACTGACCGCGGTGATGAACAGACCGGCAAACACGGTGAGCCACGGCGACCAGCCCATGTTCACGCTCAGGTAGGCGCTGGTGTAGGCGCCAATGCCGACGAACGCGGCCTGGCCGAAGGAGGTGAGCCCGCCAATGCCGGTGAGCAGCACCAGGCCCAGGATGACCAGGCTGTACATGGCGATGTAGTTGAGCTGGGTGATCCAGAAATCCGGCACGGGGGACACCGCATACAGCAGCATGCAGGCCACCAGGGTGACGCGCTGGGCTTTCGCGGAGTGCACCCAACGATGTAGGGTGGGAGGCAAAGTCATGTCAATGTTCCTCAGAGTGGCCGCCCGCCACAGAGCGCCACAGCAGAATGGGCAGTACCAGGGTGAACACAATCACCTCCTTGAAGGCGCTGGCCCAAAACGAGCCAAAGGCTTCGACCAGGCCGACGAACAGCGCGCCCACCGCCGCCAGCGGGTAGCTGTGCAGCCCGCCCATCACGGCGGCCACAAAGCCCTTGAGGCCGATCAGAAAACCGGAGTCGTAAAAGACCGTGGTGGTGGGGCCGATCAACAGGCCCGACAGCGCACCAATCAGTGCGGCCATCGCAAACGTGGTCTGGCCGGCGCCATGGGTGGAGATGCCCATCAGCCGTGCACCCAGGCGGTTCACCGCCGTGGCCTGCAGGGCCTTGCCATACAGCGTGCGGCTGAAGAACTGCCACAGCAGCACGATCAGCGCCAGCGAGACGCCGAAGATGATCAGGGCCTGCCCGCTGATGTTCAGCGGTCCCAGGGCCATGCTGGCATCCCAGAACGAGGGGTTGCGAAAGCCTTCGGCGCCGAAGAACAGCAGACCCAAGCCGGTCATGGCAAAGTGCACGCCGACCGACACGATCAGCAGCACCAGGTTGCTGGCATCGGCCAGCGACTGGTAGGCCAGGCGGTAGACCAGAGGACCAAACGCGGTGACGATGGCCACCGTGAGCAGTGCCTGCACCAGCAGCGGCAGATCGAGCGGAGCGGCCCAGATCGCCAGGCCGGACACCACCACCGGAATGGCCAGTGTGGTCAAGCCCGCCTTGAGGGCGCGCTTGGCCTGACGCGTGTGCAGCCAGCAGAGGCGCACATCCATGGCGGCGGCCAGCACCGCCATGATCAGCAGCAGCCAGACGGTGCCGGGCACCTGGCCGGTGCGAAAGATGGCCAGGGTGAGTGCACCATAAGCCACGAACTCTCCCTGCGGGATGAAGATGACGCGGGTCACGCTGAACACCAGCACGGTGGCCAGGCCAAGCAGCGCATAGACAGCGCCGTTGGTGACGCCGTCGAGCATCAAGATGCTGACAATGGAGAAGTCCATGGTGGGCCTTAAGGTTTATTGTTCGACTTTCCAGTCGCCATTGACAACCTTGAGCATCACGCCGGTTTCCAGCGTGTAGCCCCAGTGGTCATCCTTGGTCCAGTTCAGCACGCCGTGCGCGACCACCGTGCGGCCCATGGTCTCCAGCGCGTTGCGCAGGCCGGCACGGAATTCCTTGGTGCCGGGCTTGCCGCTCTTGAGTGCCAGCGGCACCGCTTTTTCCAGCACAGTCAGGGTGTCATTGCCATGGCCGGCAAACTGGTTGCGCGAACCGGCGCCGTAGGCCTTTTCGTACTGCTGCACAAACTGGATGGCAGCCGCCTTGGATGGATGGCTCTCGGGCAACTGCTCGGCAATCACGGCCGGGCCGGACACCACGTAGGCGCCTTCGACGGCCTTGCCACCCACGCGCATCAGGTCACGCGACGCGGCGGCATGGGTCTGGTAAATCTTGCCCTTGTAGCCCCGTTCGACGATGGCCATGTGCGGCATGGCGGCACCGCTGCCCGAAGCCACCACCAGCATGGCATCGGGGTTGGCGGCGACCAGTTTCAAAGCCTGGGCGGTGACGCTGGTGTCCGAGCGGGCAAAGCGTTCGGTGGCAACGACCTTGATGCCGTTCTTGTCGGCCTCGGCGGTGAAATCTTTCAGCCAGCTCTCGCCATAGGCATCGGTGTAGCCCAAGAAGCCCACGGTCTTGATGCCCTGCTTCTTCATCAGGCCAATGATGGCGTGGGCCATGACCGGATTGGACTGGGCCATGCGGAAGGTCCAGCCGTCCTTGCCGGGTGGCAGGCCGATGGGCGAGAGCGCCAGTTGCACGGTCTCGGCTTCGGCGGCAATGGCCGCCATCGGGATGGCCACGGGTGTGGCGACGGAACCGATGATGACGTCGGCCTTGTCATCGGTCACAAAGCGCTTGGCATTCTTGACGCCGTTGGTGGGGTCGGTGGCGTCATCCAGCACGATGACCTTGAGTTTCTCGCCGGCAATGGTGGCGGGCCAGAGCTTGATCTGGTTGTTCACCGGAATGCCAAGACCGGAGGCCGGGCCGGTCAACGGCAGGCTTACGCCGATGGTGATGTCGGCCAGTGCGCCGCCGGCAACGGCCAGCGTGGTGGCTGCAGCAATCAGGGATTTCACGAACTTCATGCGATGTCTCCTTAGTAGTAGTTGGAACGGGAACGGGGAACGCAAATGGGGGATGGGCAGGCGGCGCGGCTCAGGAGCACAGCGCCTTGATGTCTTCGGGCACGGGAATGGCCTTGATGCGGTATTCCTCGCCGGGAACCTTGACGCAGAAGGCGCGGATCTCGGTGCCTTCGCACAGCAGCTCGTCGCCGCGCTTGACCACGTGGCGGTGCACATAGGTCTTCTCGCGCCACTCCTCCACGCTGGTGTGCACCTGAATGCGCTCGCCATAGGTGGCGGGGCGCTTGAAGGTGGTGTGGATCTCCAGCAGCGGGTTGCCGATGATGCCGGTGGTCTTGACCAGCTCGCGCCACGGCGGCACGCCGCACTGGCGGAAGAAGTTCAGGCTTGATGCGTCCATCCACTTGGAAAAATTCGGGAAGAAGACGATGCCGGCGGGGTCGCAGTCGCCGAACATCACTTCCACTTCAAAAACGACGGTCTTGGTCATATTCAGTCCTTCAACGCGGCGCCATGCGCAGGGCGCCGTCCAAACGGATCACCTCGCCATTCAGGTGGCCGTTGGTGACGATGTGGGCAGCGAGCTGCGCAAACTCCTCGGGCTTGCCCAGGCGCTGCGGGAACGGGATGCTGGCAGCCAGCGAAGCCTGCACCGGTTCGGGCAGCGTCTTCATCAGTGGCGTGGCAAACAGGCCCGGTGCGATGGTGCAGACGCGGATGCCGTACTGCGCCAGATCGCGCGCCATGGGCAGCGTCATGCCGGCCACACCGGCCTTGGACGCGCTGTAGGCCTGCTGGCCCACCTGGCCGTCAAAGGCAGCCACCGAGGCGGTGAACACCATCGCGCCGCGCTCGCCGTCCTCCATGGGATCGAGCTTGGCGCAGGCGGCGGCAAACAGGCGCGCGGCGTTGTAGGTGCCGATCAGGTTGACGTTGATGACGCGGGCAAAGTCGTCCAGCGGGGCGGCGTTGCCGTCCTTGCCGACCACGCGCTTGGCAGCACCGATGCCGGCGATGTGCATCAACATGCGGGCCGGGCCGTGGGCGGCAGCGGCGTGGTTGATGGCTGCCTGCAGGCTGTCGGCATTGGTGATGTCGCAGGCACAGGCCAGCGCCGTGCCGGCGCCGTGCGCCACATTGATGTCGGCGGCCACGCGCTCGGCGTTGGCCAGGTTCACGTCCAGCACCGCAACCTTGGCGCCCAGGCGGGCCAGTTCGCGAGCCGTGCCCTCACCCAGGCCGGAGCCTCCGCCGGTGACGAGTGCTGCTTGTCCTTGAATCTGCATGGTGTGTGTCCTTTTTGCTATGAAATTAGTAGCTGCTTGCGCAATATTGACGAGGGCTAGAGTGCTAAAAGGCTGTAAGGCTGTGCGTTTTGCGTAGGTCAAGGAGGAGCCCGCGCAGCGGGCGGGGGACACGGAGCAAAACGTGCAGCCTTACAGACGCCTCCAGCATCAGACGCCTTCCGGGTTTTCCAACAGCAGGGCAATGCCCTGGCCGCCGCCGATGCAGGCGCTGGAAACGCCGTAGCGCACACCGCTGCGCTGCATCTCGCGCGCCAGGGTCAGCGTGAGCCGCACGCCGGTGCAGGCCAGTGGATGGCCCAGCGCGATGGCGCCGCCGTTCACGTTCAGCTTGGACAGGTCCAGGCCCAGCTCGCGGCCCACGGCCAGCGTCTGCGCGCCCTGGGCCTCGTTGATCTCGAAGCGGCCCACCTGACCCAATGTGAGGCCGGCGCGCTCCAGCAGCAGCTTGATGGCCGGTGCCGGGCCAATGCCCATGATCTCGGGCGGCACGCCGACCACGGCGGCAGCCACCACGCGGGCCAGCGGCTTCTTGCCATGGGCCTTGGCGTAAGCACCGGAGGACACCACCGCAGCGGCGGCGGCATCGACCAGGGCCGCGCTGTTGCCACCGGTCTGCACGCCACCGGCATGCACGGCACGCAGCTTGGCCAGCACCTCCACCGGCGAGATGCGGGCATGTGTGTCCTGCGCGACCTCGGTCACCTTGCCCTGCAGCTTGATGCCACGGGTGGCGTAGCCGGCCAGTTCAAACGTCTCACTCACCACCGGCACGATCTCCCCGGCGTGAAAGCCGGCCTGCTGCGCGGCCACCGCCTTGGCAAAGGAGCTGGAGGCAAAGGCGTCCACCTCCTCACGGGTGATGCCGTATTTTTTGGCCAGGTTCTCGGCGGTCTGGATCATGTTGATGCCGGGGGCCGAATCGTTCAGGGCCTCCCACATGAAGTCCTTGAAGCCAACCGGCGCACCCAGCTTGAAGCCGGTGCGGTGCTCAAAGGCGCAGATGGGGTTGCGCGTCATGCTCTCGGTGCCCACGACCAGGGCGACGTCGGCGCATCCGCTCTCGATTTGTTCACCGGCCTGGCGGAACAGCTCGAAGCCGGTGCCGCAGATGCGTTGCGTCATCAGCGCCGGCACTTCCTGCGGCACGCCGGCATACAGGCCAATGTGGCGCGGCAGCATGAACTGCTCAAAGTCGCCGGGTGCCATGTTGCCGGTGATGACGCTGCCGATGTCGGCACCGGACACGCCGGCACGCTTGAGCGCCTCGCGCGCGGCCTTGATGCCCAGATCGGTGGGCGAGATGTGGCCCAGCGCGCCGCAGTAGTCCACCATGGGGGTGCGCACACCGTCGAGCATCCACACGTCGTTGAAAGCGTTGAAAAATCCTTTGGCAGCCATGTTGGTGTTCCTGTTCAGGCAGTGGTGGTTGTGGGTTTGAGAATGGTGTGCAGGGCGTCTTCGTGCAGGGCCTTCACGGTCTCGGCGCGGTGGGTCAGCACGGCGCGCTGGTTGATCGAGCCCTTGTCGGTGACTTCACCGCGGTCAATCGTGGGTGGCTCGGCCAGCAGGCACATGCGGGCGATGCGGTTGGCGCTGCCAGTGGCGGCCTGGGCCAGGTTGTCGATGATGGTCTGGAACCGGGCGATGACGGCCGCGCTGGCCAGCACATCGGCCATGGCGGTGTCGGCTGGCAGGCCGCTCAGAGCCCGCACTGCCGGCGTCGGAAACACCATGGCACCGACTTCCTTCAGGTTCAGGCCGGTCAGCACCACGTCCTGGATATAGGGCGCACCGGCGGCGATGATCTTGCCGCGCAGCGGACCCACGCTGACAAAGGTGCCGGTGGCGAGCTTGAAATCTTCCGCGATGCGGCCATCGAACTTGAGGCCCTGGTGCACGTCGGTCTCGTCGATCCACTTCACCGCGTCACCCGAGCAGAAGAAGCCTTCCTCGTCGAAATGCTCCGCTGTCTCGGCCAGGGCGCGCCAATAGCCCGGCGTGATGTTGGGGCCACGGTAGCGCAGCTCGACCTTGTCGCCCATGTTCACCAGCTTGACATCCATGCCGGGTGTGGGAACACCCAGGTCACCGGCCCGGACGTCTGGGTTGGTAACGAAGAGCCCGAAGGGACCCGACTCCGTCATGCCCATGCCAGTGGTCATGACGATGCGCTCGCCGACCTCGGCCTCGGCGCTCTCGAACAGGCTGTCCCAAACCGGCTGCGACAGTGCGGCGCCGGCGTAGAAGAACATCTGCACGCGTGACAGCAGGGTCTTGCGCAGCTGCGCGTCCGTCTTCATGGCATTGGCAATGGCCTCGAAACCGGTGGGCACGTTGAAGTAGACGGTGGGGGCGACCTCGCGCAGGTTGCGCAGTGTCTCGCCAATCAGGGCCGGTGTGGGCTTGCCATCGTCGATGTAAAGCGTGCCGCCGTTGTACAGCACCATGCCGAAGTTGTGGTTGCCGCCGAAGGTGTGGTTCCATGGCAGCCAGTCCACCAGCACCAGGGGCTCCTGGGTGATGACCGGCATGCTCTGCGCCATCTGCTGCTGGTTGGCGCACCACATGCGCTGGGTGTTGATGACGGCCTTGGGCAGCTTGGTGGAGCCGCTGGTGAACAAGAACTTGGTGATGGTCTCGGGGCCAGTGGCGGCCATGGCGGCGTCCACCTGATCGGTGACCGGCGTTGCCAGCAGATCGTCAAAAGTCAGCGTGCTGCGGCCTTCCAGCTGGCCGTGGGTCAGCACCACCGGGATGTCGCTCGCAATGGTGGCGGCAATGGCGCGGCCATATCGGGCGGAGTCGGCGGCAAACACCAGGCCGGGTGTCACGGTCTTGATGACGTGGCGCAGTTTGTCAAAGTCCTGACTGATCAGCGAATAGGCCGGCGAGGTCGGCACGAACGGCACGCCAGCCATCAGGCAACCCATGGCCAGTTGCGCGTGCTCCAGGTCGTTCTCGGACAGGATCAGCACGGGGCGCTCGGCGCTCAGGCCCTTGTCGATCAGGCTCTGCGCAATGTGGCGGGCACGCTCCCAGGCCTGGCCATACGTAACATGCTGCCAGTCACCCGAGCTGCCATCGGCGCGCTTTTCACGGCGTGCCAGAAAGCTGCGATCGGGCGCGGTCTGCGCCCAGTGCTGCAGACGGTCCGTCATGCGTTGTGCGTGTGACTGCAGTGGTTGCTCGGCGCGCAGGTAGTGCACGCCGGGCGCGCCGTCACGCACCGTGACGCGAACCACGCCAAAGGTCAGGGGGCGGTATTGTGGGTTGCTCATGCTGGTCTCTTCGGGTCTTTGATTTGGGGCAGTGCAGCGGCTTTTTCAGCTCTTTTGCACTTTGGCGGCGCGCCCTTCCAGGAAGGCGCGCACCCGCTCCTTGGCCTCGGGCGCGGCCTGGGCAATCGCGGCCATCATGGCCTCGGTCATGAAGCCCTGGTCGGCCGGCTGGTCGGCAATGCGCGGCAGCACATGGGTCAACGCATAGTTGGTCATTGGGGCGTTACCGGCAATGCGGGTCGCCAGTTCCAGCGCCTTGTCCAGGGCCGTTCCCTGGGGCACCAGGTATTGCGCCAGGCCGATGCGCTCGCCATCGACGGCGTTGTAGACGCGACCGGTGAGCATCATGTCGGTCATACGCGCCACACCAATCAGGCGCGGAATGCGCACGGCACCACCGCCGCCGACAAAGATGCCGCGCGTGCCTTCGGGCAACGCATAAAACGTGGTGTCGTCGGCCACACGGATATGGCAGGCACTGGCCAGCTCCAGGCCACCACCGACCACGGCGCCATGCAGCGCGGCAATGACCGGCACCGGGCCGTATTGCACACACTCCAGCGCGGCATGCCACATGCGGGAATGGAACACGCCCTGGCCGGCATCGCGCTCTTGCAGTTCGCTCAGGTCCAGACCGGCGCAGAAGTGATCGCCCTCGCCGTCAATCACCGCGGCGCGTACGCTGGACGGCATTTTTTCAAACAGATCGCGCAGCGCGAGGATCAATGCGTCATTGAGCGCATTGCGCTTGGCGCCACGTGTCAGACGGATCAGGGCCACTTCCTGCTGCTCGCCGCGAAGTTCGAAATGGATGTGCTTTTTGCTCATGGTGTTTTTCCTCTTGGGCGAATTTTAGTTATTTTTTATAACTAAATGCAAGCCAAAAACCATGATTACGAGTTGGTGTTTTCCCTAATCCATATGAGGGGCATCCGCATCCGGTTCGGGGTTGGACCGGGCTCCCTGCGCGGCCCCACGCCTCCCGAAAGGGCGTGATCCGGCGAAGGCCTACACTCAGCTACTGCACAACCCCAAAGGAGTACGCCGTGTTTACCAACAATCCTTTTGAAGCCATCACCAAGAACATGATGGATGCCGCCGGAAAGCTGTCACCCGACAACGCGCAGGGAACCGCCAAGCAGATGATGGACAGTCTGCGTGCGTGGGGGGATCTGGTTCAAACCCAGGCCCAGTCCGTTCAGGCCGCCAGCATGGAAACGGCTGAGGACTTCAAGGCGGTGCGGGATCCGATGGCCGCGGTCGAAGCGTTCAAGGCCAGCATCCAGCGGGCTATTGCGCTGAATGCCAAGTATTTGCAGGAAACCACGGCGCTCAGCATCGAGCAATTCAATGCCGGCGTGGACCTGCTGCAGGAGCGCCACCCGACACCCGACGCGTTCGCCCCGGTCGCCCATGGCATGAAGTTGGCGGCTGCCGCTGTGGAGAGTGGCCTGCTTGCCGCATTGAACACGGGCGCAGAGGCCAGCGGGACACAGCCCGCTGCCAAGAAGTCTCGCGCCCGATAGCCTTACGGTGTGCTCAGGCGGGCTGCGTCCAGTGTGATCGCAGTTTGTGCCAGTACCCGACCCGTCACGACCGCTCCAGTACCGAGCGATACCAGGGTTTGGCTCATCAAGTTGCCCTTGAAGTCTGAGCCGGTACCCAGGGTTGCCTTGCCGGACACTTGCCAGAACACGTTCTTGGCCTGCGCGCCGCCACTCAGGGTTACCATGGCACTGCTGTTCACCGTCAGGTCCTGTGCGATCTGGAAAATCCAGACGGCATTGGGACCACCGGAGAGTGTCACGCCAGCGCCGGTCACCAGAACTCCGGTTCCCCACTTGTAGAGTCCGGGTGCCAGTGTCAATCCACTGATGTTTCCCGCGCCCAGCTCGGTGAAGTCTGGAAGCGTTCTGCCAGCTGCATCGGTGAAAGCCGTTTGCATGTCACCAATGGCCGTGGTCATGGTGGTCGGCGACGGGGGAGCGTAGTTGGCCGCGTAGACTTTTCCGGTCACCAGGGAGGATCGCGCAAAGGTGTTCGAGGCATCGGCGATCAGTCCGAAACCGGTGATGGAACTGGCGGCCACCGGGCTCACGCCGATGTCACCCACAATCGCGGTGGCTCCGGTGGTGGAGATGCCGGTCTTGGCCAATGCCACGAAGTTGCCTGCTGATCCCAGATTGACCGCTGCGCGGCCCGCCACGGCGGACACCGTCAGGGTGGTGGAGCCTGACTTGGACCCGGATGTCGCGGTGATCTGCGTAGTACCCGCTGACAGCGCCGATGCCACGCCTGAGGATGCCACCACGGTAGCTACCAGCGGTGATGAAGACGCCCATGCCGCGGTGCTGATGTTGGCGGTGGAGCCATCAGAGTAGGTGCCGGTTGCGACAAATACCTTTGAATCACCCGGTTGTGCTGCAACGCTTTGCGGTGTTACAGCTATCGACACCAGGGAGACGGCAGGTACGGTCAGACGAGCCGAACCGGACATGCCGCCAATAGCAGCACTGATATTGGCCGAACCGACCGATACGCCAGTCGCAACACCCGTGTTGGCGACAGCCACCACCAGCGGTGTATTGGATGACCAGACTGCGGTCTTCGTGATATCAACGATGCTGCCATCTGAGTAGGTGGCCGTGGCCAGCAATGCTTGGGTGGCGCCCATTTGAACGGAGGCCATGGCGGGCGCAACCGCAATGGATACCAGGAACGCAGAGGTAACCGTCAGGTTGGAGGTACTGGACCTGCCGCCAAAGCTGGCTGTGATTAACGACAGACCGCTGCCAACACCGGTGACAACACCGGATGCCTGCACGATGGTGCCGACGCCGACGCTGGCCGAAGTCCAGTTCGAATAGGGGGTCACGTCGCGGATGGAGCCATCGCTAAAGGTGGCCGTAGCGGTAAAGGGCTGTATGCCATTGATCGGTACGGTTGAAGTTGCCGGTGATACCGCAACCGACACCAGCGTCGCAGACGTTACGGTCGCGGTGGCATTGCTGGTCTTTCCAGCGAAACTCGCAGTGATCACGGCGGTGCCACTGGCAATACCTGTTACCAAGCCACTGGTCGGCGCAACGGAACCCACTCCCGAGGCACCCGACGACCAACTGGTGGAAGCTGTCACGTCACGGGTCGAACCATCGCTGTAACTTGCTGTCGCCACGAATTGCTGCATACCACTGATCGGAATGCTGGTGGCCGCAGGCGTTACCGCGAGCGAGAGCAGAGTTGGCGTACCAGGAGTCGGCACATCCTCGTTGCTGCTCCCACCGCAAGCGGTGAGCAGCGTTCCGAGGAAGACCAGTGCCATAAGCCATGGCACAACACGAAAATCGCGTAGATATCTTTTCATTTCATCTGCCTCGAATCTCTATCGATTGAAAGATCACCGCTGCAGACAAATCCAAGATAGCGACATGCGCCCGACCACTGAACATGCATCCGCAAACAGCACGTTTGGGTTCGAAGTATTGAGCGCCGGCAGATATGTGTCTGTACGCCAGCTCACTATGACGTTACAGAACACCCATGGGAAACCCTACTCGACAGTCACGCTTTTGGCCAGGTTGCGTGGCTTGTCAACATCCGTTCCACGCGCGCAGGCCGTGTGATAGGCCAGCAACTGCAGGGGTACGACATGCAGCAAGGGTGAGAGTTCCCCATAGTGTTCCGGCATGCGGATCACATGCATGCCATCGCCGCTCTCAATCCGGGTATCGGCGTCCGCCAGCACATACAGCACACCGCCGCGGGCGCGCACCTCGTGCAGGTTGCTCTTGAGTTTTTCCAGCAGCGCATCGTTGGGCGCAACTGTCACCACTGGCATCTCACTCGTCACCAGCGCCAGCGGTCCGTGCTTGAGTTCACCAGCCGGGTAGGCTTCGGCGTGGATGTAGGTGATCTCCTTGAGCTTGAGCGCGCCCTCCAGGGCAATCGGGTAGTGCAGGCCGCGTCCCAGGAACAGCGCGTTCTCCTTGCGGGCAAAGTCTTCTGCCCAGCTGATGATCTGGGGTTCCAGCGCCAGCACCGCCTGCAGGGCTGCCGGCAAGTGACGCATGGCTTTCAGATGTCGCTGCTCCTCCCCCTCCGGCAAGCGACCTTTGGCCTGGGCCAGGGCCAGCGTCAACAGGAAGAGTCCCGCCAGCTGGGTGGTAAATGCCTTGGTGGACGCCACGCCGATCTCCACCCCCGCGCGGGTCACATAGGCCAAGCTGCATTCGCGCACCATGGCACTGGTTGCCACATTGCAAATGGTCAATGTGTGGCGCATGCCCAGACTTTGGGCGTGGCGCAGTGCGGCCAGGGTGTCGGCGGTCTCGCCAGACTGGGTGATCGTCACCACCAGCGTATTGGGATTGGGGACGGACTCCCGGTAACGGTACTCGCTGGCCACCTCGACCTGGGTGGGTATTTTGGCAATGCTTTCGAGCCAGTATTTCGCGGTGCAACCGCTGTAGTAGCTGGTGCCGCAGGCCAGGATCAGGACCGAGTCGATCTGGGCAAAGACCCGCGCGGCATTGGCACCCGGCGCATGGTTCATCTGCAGGTCAAACAGCTCGGGCACGATGCCTTCGACGCCCTCCAGCGTGTCGGCAATGGCACGCGGCTGCTCGAATATTTCCTTCTGCATGTAGTGGCGATACGGCCCCAGTTCGGCCGCGCCGCTGTGGGCCACCACCGTCTTGACCGGACGCTGTGCGGGTGGCACCGGCTTGTGCGCCTTGTCCAGCAGCCAGTATTTGCCGAGCTGGACGTCCACCATATCACCCTCTTCCAGGTAGACGATCTGGTCGGTCACACCCGCCAGCGCCATGGCATCGCTGGCCAGAAAGTGTTCCTGCCCGTCCTGGCCCACACCCAGAATCAAGGGTGACCCTGCTCGCGCACCCACCAGACGATGCGGTTCATCCTTGCAAAAGACCGCAATCGCGTAGGCCCCGTGCAACTGGCTGACCGCAGCCTGCACCGCTTCAAACAGATCCCCGTTGTAGACGCTGTCCACCAGATGGGCAATAACCTCCGTATCTGTCTGGCTGACAAACACATAACCCTTGGCCTTGAGCGCGGCACGCAGCTCGTCGTGGTTTTCGATGATGCCGTTGTGCACTAGGGCAATGTGTCCCGGCTTCTGGTGGGCCAGCTCGCCGCTGCCGTGACTGAAATGGGGATGCGCATTGCTGACCGAAGGTGCACCATGCGTGGCCCACCGGGTGTGGGCGATGCCAAGCTGCCCCTCCAGTCCGCCGGATTCCGCCCCCGGCGCCACCTGTGCGGCCAACTCCGCCACTCGCGAGGTGCTGCGGGCCCGCCGCAAACCCGACTGCGACGCGTCGGCATTCTGGACATACACCGCGACCCCACACGAGTCATACCCGCGGTATTCAAGCCGCTCCAGCCCCTGCACCAGAATCGGAATAATGTTGCGGGTGGAAACCGCACCAACGATGCCACACATAGTGAACTCCCCGTAAAACACAAGATGGGCAGATAGTAGGATGGCCAGACAGAAATTTCATTTATATTTTTGTATATTTTTCAACCATAAATTTCACATCCTTCATAAAATGAAATTTACTTTCATTTAGTTGCCATCTATGGTCTCCATAACAATTGATGACATCGATCTACAACTGCTGGATTGGCTTCAACGCGATGCCAGCCTGAGCAACCAGGCGCTTGCAGTCAAGGTCAACACGTCGGCGCCGACCTGTCTGAGACGCGTCAAACGCCTGGGAGACGCTGGCCTGATTGAGCGACGGATGGCAGTGCTCAATCCGGAGCGCCTGGCGGCCACCATGGGTTTCGGGCTGACGGCCATTGTGGAAATCACCCTGGACCGGCAGGACGCCCAGGCGTTGGAGCAATTCGAGACCCGCGTGGCCCAGGACGCCTGCGTCCAGCAGTGCTACCGTGTGTCCCCGGGACCGGACTTTGTTCTGGTCGTGCATGCCGCCAACATGCCGGCCTACCTGGCGCTGACCCAGCGGCTGTTTGCCAATGACACCAATGTGCGCAACACCAAGGCATTTTTCAGCATCAAGCGCAGCAAGTTCGGAGCCGAATTGCCTCTGGTAGACCAGACAAACGGTTAGACTTTGTGCCGCTAGGCTCTGGGTACACCACCTCACACAGGCAATCGACTCCGCGATGACGAGCGCTTCTCCCCATTTGTCCCCATCGCTTCAGATCGATGAAGCCCTGATTCCGCAAACCGCGGCAGACTGGCTGCGCCTGGCTTGGCACCACTATGACAGCGGGGACTTGGACCGCGCCATTGAAGCCGCCAGGCAATCGCATGACGGCAGCTACCAGGATCACGAACGGTGGGACGCCAGTGCCGCGTTGTGCTGGCTGTATCTGGAGAATGGCGACATCGCGAACGCGGAAGACGCCGCACTCCCCCCGCTACCGTTCGCCGCAGAGCATGCGCCCCTGCAATGGCACGCGGGCAACCTGTATCTGCGCAAGAAGGAACCCGCGCTGGCGGCGCACCACCTCTCCCGGGCGCTGGAACTCAACCCGAACCTGGACGATGCCGCTTGTGCACTGGCCTGGGCCCTGCACGATCTCGGCAAACTCGCCGACGCAACGATCTGGGCCCGTCGCGCACTGAACCAGCGGGGCACCCCGGAGCGGCAAGCACAGCTGGGCTGGTTGTTGCTGCAGCAGGGGCAGGCGTCCGACGCACTCCCCTTGCTGCAGGCTTCGCTGCTGACAGCGCCGGATGTTCCAAGCACCTACCTGCACCTGGGTAGGGCTTTAGGGGAAAGTGGCACCCTTCATGACGCCCTCCCGATCCTGTTACAGGGGTTGACTCGCTTTCCAGCGTCCGAGAGTCTGCTTCTGGCGGCAGGTTGGCTACAACATAACCTCAAGCAGCATGTACTTGCATTTGAACGTGCACAGCAAGTGATCGGAACGCACCCACAGTCTGCAAGTGCATGGCATCTGCAGGGGGTGGCAAAACTGGCCATGAATTGCTTTGAAGAGGCCACGCACTATTTGTCCCATGCGCTGAATCTGGAAGCTGACAACGCCGACGCAGCAATCAAACTCGTGGACATTCTTTGCCGTGAGAAGAAATTCTCCGAAGCTGAGTCCATTGTGGCCAATGCAATGGAACATCACCCAGGCCATCCAACAATTTCTGTGTTGTATGCAGAAATATCCTTGAATCTGTCCAAGCCAAAAATCGCTCAACGCCAGATTCTTGGCTTGCTATCCCAATCTCCCAAAGATGGGCACTTGTGGTACTTGCTCGCCCGTTCTTTGCTACAGCGGCAGCACATTCGGCCTGCTAGAAGTGCTCTCCGGCGAGCACTGCGATATGCGCAGCATCACACCGATGCATGGAGCTTGACAGCCTGGCGCGCGTTGGAAGATCAGCGACTGAACGACGCCCGATGGGCAAATGCCCAATTGCTAACCTTAGTTCCTCACTCGGGTGAAGCGAATATTCAAGCGGCATTCATCTTGACCGAATGCAATGAAATTGCGCGTGCCGCAATACATGCCGAAAGAGCAGTCGCACTCGACCACCTCTCTCCGGAGGCTTGGTGCGCACTCGGGCATGTCCGCCTCCATCAAGGGCAACTGAAAGAGGCAGAGAGCTGCCTGCAAACCGCTTTAACGCTCAATCCGCAGCCAGCCACGCAATGCCTGCGCAAACTGGGTTGGATACTTCGCTCGGCAGGGCGCCTGTCTGAGGCCACCGCAGTATTCCGTCAAGCCGTGGACTGCGAGCCGGACAACCCGGTGGGCTGGCTGGAACTCGCGGAGGTCCTGTTGCTCAGCGCTGACATCGCAAGCGCCAGTGATGCGGTCAAGCGCGCGCTCTTTGCCAAGCCGACGTGGCCACAGGCAGAACTGTTGCAGGCCCGACTACTGGCCGCACAGGGACAGACGCACTGGACAGCAGCGGCCGAGCACTGCTGCACCCTGATACGGCGACGCGAATGTGTGCCCGATGCGGCCCGTGTGCTCATGGAGTTGGCGGCCCAGGGCAGCAGCCACGCCCGCCAGGGCCTGCAGCTTCTGTCCCGGGCGCAGCGTCGAGAGGCCTGCCACATGGCGCTGGAGCAGGCACAGGCCCGCTCTGCCCATGCGGTGTTCTGCCAGTTGGCGGACCTGGCCCACCAGGACTTTCCGGACGATCTGCGCATCGCCACCACCGCGCTGTGTGCCCTGGGGTTGCGTAGCGATACCAGCGCACTGGAACTCGCCCGACGCACCCGATCCTGGAACCGTCGCCTTGCCCTGTGCAACGGTGCCACATCCACCACACCAAACACCCCCCATCTCCCGGCAGCACAACGCCTGCGCATTGCCTACGTTGCGACGCACTTCCATCGCTCGTTGCTGACATGCGTGCTGGCGGCCCACGACCTACAAGTGGTGGATGTCTTCCTGTACTGCAACATCACCGCCGACAGCCTGGGCGAACTAGCACAGACCGTCCACTTGCAGCCGCTGCACGGACAGGACCTGGTGGCATCCATGCATGCCAACCGCATCGACGTGGCCATTGACACAGTAGGCGTTGGCGGTTTTCTGGGGCAGGACCATGTGCTCCAGCAATTCGCGCGCCGTGTGGCCCCGGTTCAATGTGCCTGGCTGGGCAGTTGGGCCAGTGGCGGTGGGGTCTATGACTGCCTGTTCACGGATGCCTGCGCCGTGCCCGAGGCAGCCTCGCCGCTGTACGAAGAATCCGTGATTCGCCTTGCGGGCGGACAGTGGGCCTGGAAGCCGCCCCTGGTGGCTCCGCCCGTGGCGCCACCACCCTCCCAAACCCGCCAGCGCATCACCCTGGGTTGCCCGGTGCGCGCGTTTCGCATCAGTCCGCGCACGGTGCAAACCTGGGCACGCCTGCTGGCACAGTTGCCACAAGCTGATCTGGTCCTGATGGGCGAGCACATTAGCAACGCACCGTTGCGCGCCGAACTCCACCAGGCATTGGCGCAAGCCGGTGTGGACCCCAGTCGTGTGACATTCCAGGCGCAGCGCCCCTATGCGGACTATCTCGCCAGCTACGCGGCCATTGACATCGTTATGGACAGCTTTCCGGCCAACGGCGGCCTGTGCCTGCTGGACGCATTGTGGATGGGCGTTCCAGTGGTCAGCTTGGTTGGCCAGTGGATGGGTGAACGCCAGGGCCTGTCCATCCTGACGGCCATAGGCCACCCGGAATGGGCCGCTGCTGATGAAGACGGCTACATCGCCACGGTGTGCACACTGGCCTGCCAACCAGAAGCCTTGCCGGCATTGCGCAAGCGCCTGCGCGACGAGATCGCTGCGTCCCCCCTGGTGGAAGCGAGGCGCATCGCCCAGGCCATCGAAACGGCTGGCCTGCGACTGAAGCAGCAGGCCAGCGATGTGGCCCAAGCAGCCTCGCACAAGGAGCGCGCCCGTGCCGTGGCGCGGCACCAGCTCGCCACCTGGTTGAGCCAGCCACGACGCCTCTGCCTCGAATCAACCGCGCAACCAGCGCAGGGTTTCATCGACGTCTCGGTGGTCATCATTCTGTTCAATCAGGCCGGCTTGTCGCGCCAGGCGTTTGCGGCCCTGGCGGACCAGACGGGCGTGTCGTTTGAGACGATTGTGGTGGACAACGCCTCGGGCGACACCACGCCAGAACTGCTGGACCGCCTGGATGGTGTGACACTGATCCGCAACACGGTCAACGTCGGCTTCCTGCAAGCCGCCAACCAGGGTGCTGCAGTGGCACGCGGTCGCCATATCGTCTTTCTGAACAACGACGCCATCCTGCACGACCATGCACTGCGCCAGGGCGTTCTCCGCCTGGACGCCAGCGCCGACATTGGCGCCGTGGGGGGCCGCATCGTGCTGGCGGACGGCAGTCTGCAGGAGGTCGGCTGCATTGCCTACCGCAATGGGTCCACGTCCGGCTATGGCCGGGGCATGGACCCGCATGCACCACAGTTCAACTGTGTCCGTGACGTGGACTTCTGCTCCGGCGCGTTCCTCATGCTGCGCCGCAACCTCTGGCAGCAACTGGGCGGCTTTGACACGGCCTATGCGCCGGCCTACTACGAGGACACCGACCTGTGCCTGCGCATCCAGGATGCGGGCTTTCGCGTGGTGGTTGACCCGTCCATCTGGCTCAGCCACTTTGAATGGGGCAGCTCCACATCCAGCGCAGACGCCGTGACCTTGATGGAAGGCCGCCGTGCGCTATTTGCCACGCGGCACCACCACCGCCTGGCCCAGCGGCCTCTCCCAGAAGACGCCCAGCCCGACAAGGACCGCTGGCTGGTGCACCCGCGCAGACCCCGCATCCTGCTCATCGACAATGCCGTCCCCCACATGGCCGTTGGTGGCGGCCTGCCACGCGCCCGGCTCATCGTGCAAGCGCTGGCCGAGCACCACCTGACACTGTTTCCCCTGTGGGACTTCGATGACGACTGGCGCGCGGTCTATGCATCCATCCCGGACACGGTTGAGGTCATGCTCGGCGTGGGCGCGGCCGGCCTGGAAAAGTTCCTGGAGCAACGCGCGGGGGTGTATGACTTTCTGATGGTCAGCCGCCCACCGAACATGGCCTTTGTTGAAACACTGTGGGCCCGACGCCCGCAACTATTCACCGGCATGCGCCTGGTCTACGACGCGGAGGCCATCTTTGCCCTGCGCGAGATTGGCGAAGCCGCGGTGCGGGGCCAGTCCATGCCGTTGGAGAAGGCACGCCAAATGGTGGAAGATGAACTAGCCCTGATCCACCGCGCCGAAACCGTGCTGACAGTCTCTGCCACAGAAACCGGGATGTTTCGCACCGCCGGCGCGCGGCAGGTCCACCTGCTGTCCCACGCGATGGAAACCCGCTCCCACCCGCCAGGCTGGGACCGCCGCAGCGGCCTGCTGTTTGTCGGGGCGATCCACCCAAACACCCCGAACGAAGATAGCTTGCTATGGTTTTTAGAGCATGTCATGCCCATTCTGCGAGGGCTGGATGCCAATTTGGCTACTATCTCCCTGGTAGGGGACTGCACTTCCGACCGCGTGGCGCGACTGGCCGGAGAGCACGTGCGCCTGGTGGGCCGGGTGGACGACCTGACGCCCTGGTACGACCAGCACCGGGTCTTCATCGCGCCCACGCGCTTTGCCGCCGGGGTTCCGGCCAAGGTCATTGAGGCGGCCTGCAATGGCATTCCCGTGGTGGCAACACCGCTGCTGGTGCGCCAGCTAGGATGGAAGGATGGCGTCGAGATCGCCTCCGGCGACGATGCAGCGACCTTTGCCCAGGCAGTGGCCATGCTCTACACCGATCAACTGCTATGGACCCGTATGTGCCAGGCCATGGCGGACAGGACGCGCGCCCAGTATGCGCCGGCGCATTTCCTCGCCACACTGCGCTCCGTATTCAACTTGCAGGACGACTGAAACCGTGACTTCCGTTCGTACGACCGTTCAATCGTTATACACACTGATTGTGATTACACGGGTCCCTTGTCACTAGCCAGGCGTGATTCGCGAGACAAGACTGCTTGGCGCCACAGCAATCCCAACGGCCTCGCATCGATGGATTGACCCAATTGGAGTGGAGAAACCGGGTTGAAAACCGTAACGTCCAGCACCAAACGATCTACGGTCTTCCACTCTGGCGCCGTCAAGTTGGCGGTCAATGTCGTCTGGGGTCCAACGGAACCACTAAAAAAGAGATACCCATTCAGTTGCAAGTCCACACGAGCCAGGGCATGCCCTAGCCCAACCAGTGCTTGTACGGTCAAAGTCAACGCAAGATCGTAGTCTGCGCCCAGCGGCTCGCATACGTCGAATTGCAGGCGCGCGCGCGCGCGCAGCGTCCAAGTGCCACCCTCGGTGGGCTCGTCCCAGCCGTGGCACTGATACAGTGGTGCATTACCACCCCGCTGGAAATCGAGTGGCTCGCCCCAGCGGTACCACCGGGGTCGGGTCAAAGTCGACTGAGTTTCTTCCGTTCGTGCATGAATTGCGTGTGCAGCTAAGAAAACCGATGCTGCCTCATGCGGATAAGGCAAAGCCCCTGCCAGTACCAGCCAATAAATAGGTTCAGGCCGGGGCAAATCTTGTACGCGTTCAGGCGCGTGCCGATCTAATTCGATGGCCATCCATTCCGCGGGGTGAGGCTCATCAACACGCGCAAAGCTTGAAAAAAGACCTGTGGATTGCCCGAACCATTGTTGATGCGCAAACTTTCCCTCCAACAATGCTCGCAACTCAGACGCACTGAGTTCGTGCACATGAAACGGGTTTGCATGCCCAGACATAGCAGCATAGGCCTGCCGGTCTGGGCTGGACAGCAGCAAGCGCCCGCCGGAGCGCAATACGCGACGAATTTCGTCGATCAAACGCGCTTGATCTGTCAGATGTTCAATGGTCTCAAAACAAGTCACCCAATCAAAACTAGCGTCAGGAAAAGGCAAAGCACCTGCGTGCGCGCAGACAAACTGCAAGTTGACGTTGCAGTAGCGCTGGCGTGCCCGGGCAACGACATGTGCATCGACATCAACGCCCACAACCGAGCGCGCAGCGTGCGCCAACCATGCGCTCCCATAGCCCTCGCCACACGCCACATCGAGCACTTCAGCGCCCGCCGTAAGTGAAACGGCCAGCGAATATCGATGCAGATGTTCAACCGCAATTGCCCCCCATAGGCCAGGCACCCAGCGTTCGCCAGTCCAATCGTCAGGGGTCTGCGCTGTAACTGGTTTCATGGGGTTACCTGGGTTTGCGACATTTGGTGGCGCACCAAACCCGGTGCAGCTTTAGTAAAACCTTGCGAATCGACCAATGACGCGACCTACCTACGTGTTGCTCGTTGCAGCAATACCAAGCGGATTGGACCTTGTTGCATAACGTCGCTGCCGTATCCACTAAAAGTGCGGCCTCCGACGCCGACACAGCGACCACGGCACTTCCCGCCAACGCCAGATTGAACTCTTGTTGGACATGTCGCACCGTTTGCAGGCGCTCCATAGACCGCCCGCTGACCTGTGTACGCGGCACTCGCCACTGAACAAACATGACTTCGGTCTCATCTATTGATTGGAAATTCACCCACATGTATTGAAGTATGGCATGTGTTCGGCGTCTCAAAACGCCCTCTGTACCAGAGGCGTAACCCGCTGACGCGGGTAGTAGAGTTTGAATTTGGAGATAGGCTACCCACCCGCAAGCGGATGCGAGTTCGGTTGGGCCGTTGGCCATGAGCAGACGCTGAAACTGCCGTTCAGTCTGCCCGAAAATTCCCTGTCAGACGGCCACCTGGAGATGGAATTCCGGGTACTCGACCCTGTTTCTCCCCAAGCACTGGGCTTGTCCGAGGATAAACGGGACCTCGGCATGCTATTGATCCAACTGCGTATCGGCACGGAAAATGGCTGACCAATTCCCTACAAAGAACTGGTATATTGCTCTCTGCGCTGGGCGAACCAGTTGCGCTTGGGCCAAGCGCAAATTTTTGGCATAACGGCACATCTTTCCGGGATCACACATGATGGACAAAAAGACACCCGCTATGAACACGCGCATGACTGCCCTGGCCGTCTGTCTCTGCGCACTAACCGCGCCGGCATGGGCACAAGGCACCTCCGTGCCCAGTCAGTCGGAGGTGGACCAGGTCTTCCGTGAGGTCATTGCCAACCCATCCTCCATCGACATACGCACCAAATATGCGTCCCTGCTTGTGCGGTCCGGCAATTACGAAGGTGGCATCGCCGCACTCGAAGGCTTGCTTCTCACACCCGATGCCCCCACCAACATCCGCCTGGAACTGGCCATCCTCTATTACCGCCTGGGCTCCTATGCCATGGCCGAAACCTACCTGCGCGACGCGCTGGCGGACCCACGCTTGGACGCCAACCAGAAGAATGACGCCCAGTCCCTGCTGCGTGATGTCGTCGAGCGCAACAAATCCTCGCGCTTCTCCGGCATGGTCATGCTGGGTGTGCGGACCCAGACCAACCCCACGGGCGCGACCGACAACAGCACGGTTCTCTCGCAGGGCTTGTCCGTGCCGCGCAGCGCCGACTTTGCGCCGAAGTCCGATACCGATGTGCACGCATGGGCCTTGCTGGACCATGTCTACGATCTGGAAAAGCAGAACGAAGCCGCCATCACCACCACCCTGATGGGCTACGCCAACCACTACAGCTCGGTCAGCAGCTATTCCAACCAGGCCGGCTACGCCAAGCCCTATGACCTCACCGTTTTGGCCGGCAACACGGGGCTGCGCTTCAAACCCGCACCGGAGACCCAGCAGGAGTGGACTTTGCGCCCGCACCTGCTGTTTGGTGGTGCTACGGCCAACGGCAACTCCTACTTCACCACCGGTGGATGGGGTGTCAACACCGAATACCGCATGTCGGAACGCCTGACCTATGGCGGCACCTATGAAAACAGCCGCCTGACCTATCCCACGCGGGATGACATTGCCAATGCCCCTTCGCTGGGCGGCAGCCGCCAGATGCTGCGCCTGAATGCAACCGTGGAAACCGGCGCCAATCGTTTCCTGATGAGCGAATTCGCTTACGTGGACCATGATGGCAACGTGTCTTACACCGGATACCGCGGACCCGAGTTGCGGCTGTCGTACATCTTCAGCTATCCCTCTCCGTTTTCCGCCACCGCGCTCCCCTGGGCCACCACACTCATGGGCAGCGCACTGCGCCGCGACTATCGCAGCCCCGACCCGGCCGTGAGCCTGCTGACGACCCGGCAGGACACCGAATGGCGGCTGGGGTTGATCAACGTAGCCCCGATGTCGCGGGATCTGGCCGTGCAATTCCAGTTGGAATACACCAACACCGACTCCAACATCCCCAACTACAGCAGCACCAACACGTCCGGCACGCTGGGTGTGATCTGGAAATACTGACCACTGGCAGGAGAACGCAATGCCCCCCGCACCGATTGACATCAACGAATGGTGGCTGGCCGCCGCTGCCGCAACCAGCATCCTGGCACCCGTAGCCACCGCCCAGGCGGCGACACAACCCGGCACCCAGGTTGGCATTGCCACGGCCGTGCGCCCTGGCGTCACCACCACCACCAATGATCGCGTTGTCTACATCGGCAACGCGGTCACGTTTGGCGAACGGTTCAAGACAGACAGCACGGGTGTGATTCACATCCTGTTCATGGACCAGTCCTCCATGACCCTAGGCCCCAATTCCGAACTGGTGATCGATGAGTTCACTTTCAACCCGGAATCGCGGCGCGGCAACATTGCGGTCAACCTCGTCAAGGGCGCGTTGCGTGTGGTGGGTGGTTTCATCAGCAAGTTCAACACCCCGCAAGGCTTCAGTGCCGCGCGGGTGCAGACCACGACGGCGACCATTGGTATCCGGGGTGGCATTACGCTGGTGGAAAACAGTGGCCCAAACACCTCTGCCACATTCCTGTTTGGTCAGTCGATGCGGATGACGTCCAATGACGGGCAGTCGCAGACCGTCAACCGCGCGGGATTCGGAGTCAATACGGGTCAAACCGGTGGGCCCAGCGTGCCCCAGCGGGTTCCGACCAACGAATTGAACAGGCAGATGCAACTATTTGGCAACAACAATCCAAATAGAGGCAATCAACAGGGTGGTCCGTTGATCAGCACTGGCAACCGCAATATTGGCAACAACCCCAACACGAGTCTGTCCCCTGACCGCACGCAACAGTCAAACAAGCAGCTGAATACACAAACGCCCCAGGATACGTTGCGCAATATATTGGGATCCGGCCTAGTTCAAAACCAGTCCTGAGCGATAGCGAATGCGGGTTCTCTTCGCGTCGGTCTACCCGCACCTGCCCGACGTCATCGGGGGGCTGCAGACCACTACGGATGATCTGTGCACGGCCCTGGTGGGCATGGGAGCGCAGGCAGCCGTACTGTGCGGGCTGAATGAGCACAACACCACACCCGGTCACGCGCTTCCCCGGCGCGACGACACGCTGGGCTACCCGGTGTTTCGGGTCGCCAACCCCATCCACGACCTCGCCCTGCTGGCAGCTAGCTGGGACCCCAGCATCATCGTGGTGCAAAGCGGTACCACGCTGGTACCCATGCTGATCAACGCGCTGGATACGGGCAAGCCCACGGCTGTCTACCTGCACAACGTGGAGACGCACCAACTGGGCGGCACGCTGGTGCCAGACCCCTCCATCCTGTATCTGGCCAATTCCGAATTCACCGCCCGGCGCTGGCGTGCGCTGTGCGGCCTGGATTGTGTGGTGGCACCACCGCTGGTGCTGCCGGAACGCTACTTTGTACCCGAGCGCGGCGACAGTGTCCTGTTTGTGAACCCCACACAGATCAAGGGTGTGGAGATCATGTTTGCACTGGCAGCGGCCTGCCCGGACATTCCCTTTCTGGTAACCGAGAGTTGGGGGCTGAATCCCGGTTGGCGAGCCCATTGCCTGCAACGCGCCCGAAACCTGCCCAACATCGAGTGGCAGCCGCCAACCCGCGACATGCGCGCGGTGTATTCCCGGGCCCGCACCCTGCTGATGCCCAGCCTGTGGGAAGAGGCCTATGGCCGTACTGTCGTCGAAGCCCAGATCAATGGCATTCCCGTGGTCGCCAGCAACCGTGGCGCGCTGCCCGAATCCGTTGGTGCGGGTGGCCTGCTGGTGGATGCCCATGCACCCATTGCCGAATGGGAACAGGCGTTGCGCCAGGCCTATATGCCGTCGGACACCTATGACGCGTTATCCGCCCTGGCGCGTCAGCAGGCGTTTCACACGGCTGCATCGCCCTTGCTGCTGAGCCGATTCGTCTCGGCGATCGCTGCCCATGGAGGTCACCAGTGACTCCTGTACACCCGACAACTCCGCTGACAGCGCCGCGCATTCTCTTTGTGTGCGATGGCGATACAACCGCTGCGGTTTCAGCGCTGGAGGCCTGTCACCATCTCTGCGACGCACTGGCGTCCGAAGGCATGCAGCCTGTGGTGCTCCAGAATTGGCCAGTTACCGCCCGGACCGACACACGCCACGCAGCCAAAGTTCAGGAACGCCCCTACCCGGTGTATTGCTCACGGAGCGTGGGGGCGGAAGCCACACTGCTGTCCCTGGTAGAGCAGCCGACCCTGGCCATCACACTCGGAGCGGACCCTATCGGTTTGGCACAGCCCCTGCTGGATAGCGGGCTGCCATGCATCGCATGGTTTGTCGATGCCTCAGGCTTTCCAACACTCCCCAGTGGCGACCTTGATCGTCGCCTGGGACTGGCTGGCGCATCCGACGCCTTGGCAAGCCAGCTCTCCGTGCTGGCGGGCGCACCGGTCAGCACCCTGCTACCACCGCTGTCCCATCACATGCAGTTCTCCCATGGCGGCGATGCGGTCCTGATCCCGTCGATCCGGCGGATTGATGGCATTCAGCGCGTGCTGCAGATGGCCCGCGCACGGCCCCACATCCCGTTTGTTGCCCTGGCCCAAGCCGGCCATGCTGCAGCCGAGCAATCACTGTTCGCTGCCGCGCCATCGAATGTGAGTGTGCTCGATGCGCGCCGCGCCATGCGCACGAACTTCAGGATGGCGGTCTTGCCGGCGCTGAGCGCCGATCTGCCCTGGGACATGCTGGCGCATTGCCTGGCGGCCAAGCTCCCGCTGCTAGCATCCAGCGAGCCGCTGCTCGAAGATGCCCTTGGCGACGCCGGCATGGTGGTGCCCGCCAGCCAGCCGCTGGAGGCCTGGCTGGACGCGCTGGACCAGATGCTGCAAGGCGGTGTTGCCGACACCCTGATGGCACAGTCCGCAGGCGAACGTGCCAACGGATTGCGTCTACCGGCCCAGCAAGCCGCGCAGCAGTGCGCCCTACTGGCCACGCGGCATGTCAGGGCATTGGGCCATCCGCTGACTGGCCGGCTCTGAAGCACAGCCGCACGCTGCAGCCGGCATCCACCGCACCCTGCAGCGTGACCGTGGCATCCATGCGCTGCAACAGCTTGCGCGTCAGTGCCAGGCCCATGCCGATTCCGGGAAATTGCTGGGCGCTGTGCAGACGACCAAACACCTTGAATAGTTTGCCCTGCAGGGCTGGATTGAAGCCCACACCGTTGTCACGCACCTGAAGCGTTTCGCACCCTGCGCCGTCCCCGGCAACGCGGCTGATGGCCACCACGGGCTGCTCACGTCCGGCGGAAAACTTCGCCGCGTTGCCCAGCACATGCACCAAGGCCTGGCGCAGCAGATGCTGGTCCGCCCGCACGGTGGGCAAGTCTTCGTCAATGTGCCACTCCACCATCAAGGTGGTCGAAGCTGCGGACAGCGTGTCGCACACATCCTGGACCAGCGCCTGCAAGGACACCGGCTCCAGCACCAGCGGCTGGGTGCCCACGCGCGACAGCTCGGTCAATCCGTCCAGCAAGGTCCCCATGTTCCGGGCCGAGTCCACGATGGTGGTCAGGAAGCCCTGCACCTCGGCATCGAGTTGCGGGCCGGCGTCCTCCTGCACCAGTTGCGCGTAGGACACGATGTGGCGCAAGGGCGCGCGCAGGTCATGCGACACCGTGGCACTGAACTCCTGCATCTCCGCACGCGCCGCGGCCAACTCGGCCTGCAGGGCCGCCAATGTCTCTGGGGTGGAATCCGTCATCGCTCACCGTCCTCGGTTCAGGCCTTGGGCAACTTCTTCGGCCGACTCCAGTTGGGAATGCTGACCTGCTTGCCACGTGCCACCGTCAGTGCACCGGCCGGCGTGTCCTTGGTGAGCGTGGAGCCACCGCCCACCGTGCCGCAGGCACCTAGCGTGATGGGCGCCACCAGCACACAGTTGCTGCCCACGTGCACATCGTCCTCGATCACCGTGCGGTGCTTGTTGGCGCCGTCGTAATTGGCGGTGATGCTGCCCGCGCCGTAGTTGACGCGCTCACCCACCGTGGCGTCACCCAGGTAGGCCAGGTGATTGGCCTTGGCCCCCTTGGCCAGAGTGGAATTCTTGACCTCGACAAAATTGCCGATGTGCACCTCGGCACCCAGATGGGCACCGGGGCGCAGACGGGCAAACGGTCCTATCATTGCGCCAGGGCCCACGGTCACACCCAGATTCTCGCCGTCGATATGGGTAAACGGGTGAATGACGGCTCCGGCTCCGATGACGGCGTTGGCAATCACGCAATTCGCGCCAATGGAGACCCCCTCCCCCAGATTCACCTGCCCCAGGAATACGCAGTTCACATCAATGCTGACATCACGCGCGCACAGCAGGTCGCCCCGAACATCAAAACGTGCCGGGTCTGCAAGGCGAACACCTTCATCCATCAGACGGTGTGCCTGCTGCAACTGATAAGCCCGCTCCAGTTGTGCCAATTGCAGCGGGCTGTTGACTCCCGTCACCTGCACCGCATCATCAATCCGATGCGCCACCACCGAAACACCATCGGCCACGGCAAACTTCACCACGTCGGTCAGGTAGTACTCACCCTGGGCATTGCTGTTGTCGATCCGTGCCAGCCAGCGCTTGAGTTGCGCAGCCGGCACCGCCATGATGCCGCTGTAAATCTCGGTAATGGCCTGCTGCTCAGGCGTGGCGTCCTTGTGCTCCACAATGGCCAGCACCTCGCCATCCATCCCCGCACCGGCACCAGCGCGCACGATGCGCCCATAGCCAGTCGGATCCGGCATCTGCAAGGTCAGCAGGGCCAGCTTCTCACCCGCGCAGGCCGTAATCAGATGGAACAACGTGGCCGGACGGGTCAGTGGCACATCCCCCGACAGGATTACGACCACGCCGTCATCGGCCAGCGCCGGCACGGCCTGCTGCACCGCGTGACCGGTGCCCAACTGCGGCTCCTGGCGCGCAAAGCTTATGGCCAATGGGCTCTCTGCCCTCGTATCCATTGAGCATGCTGCTTCAACTTCTATAGCACCGTGTCCGGTGATCACCACCGCCTGGCGAGCCTGCAGCGCGCGCGCTGTGTCCAGCACGTGGTGCAACAGGGGGCGCCCGGCCAGCGGCTGCAGCACTTTGGGAAGACGGCTCTTCATGCGCGTGCCTTTCCCGGCCGCCATAATGACTACGTCAATGGGAAGTCTGTCCAATGTGCCGTCTTTGTCCTGGAGTTCGGAAGTCACCTGCATGTCCTTTTCAAAGCAATCCAATTTGCGTTTTATCTTTCAATCGGCACCCATTATCGGCGTGCTGGTGACCTCATTGGCGCTGGGCGGCTGCAGCGCGGTGCGCCTGGGCTACAACAACGGGCCTACGCTGACCTACTGGTGGCTGGACAGCTATTTTGATTTCAATGACACGCAAAGCCTGCGGGTGCACGACGACTTGCAGGCGGTTCAGGACTGGCACCGCAAACAGGAACTCCCTCTGCTTGCGCAGAAGCTCAGGGATCTCCAGGCCATGGCACCCAAAGGCGTCACTACCGAGCAGGTTTGTGGTGTGGTCGCCGACCTGCAAACGCGACTGCAAGTCACCCTGGAGCGCGTTGCCCCAACCATAGCCGCCATCGCCCCGAGCCTGCAGGACGTTCAACTGGAACACATGGCCCAGGAGTTTGTGCGGCGCGACCGCACCTGGCGCGAGCAGTGGATAGACGGCACCCTGACCGAACGCCGGCAGCGCCGCGCCAAACAGATCATTGAGCGCGCCGAGTCCTTCTACGGCACCCTGGAAGCCGCGCAACTGGCGATTGTGCGGGAGCACATCAGCAAATCCAGCTTCGACGGTCCGCGCCAGTTGCGTGAGATGCAACGTCGCCACGAGGATGCCTTGCAGGTCCTGCGGGAGCTGCGCAAGTCCCAGGTGAAGCCCTCGCAGGCCACAGCCGAGGTCCGTGCGCTGCTGGAGCGCACCCTCAAGGCGCCCGATCCCGCCTACCGACGGTACATGGACAACCTGACGACGGAAAGCTGTGCGGCCATGGCGGCCCTGCACAACAGCAGCAACACCGAGCAACGCACAAGGCTCGCGCAGACCCTTCAAAGCTACGAAGAAGACGCCCGCGCGCTCTCCGGTGAAAACACCAGCGGCACGCCAGCGATAACATCCCCCGCTTCGCCAATGTGAGTCGCCACCATGCCGCCCAAACACTCCGAATTTGCCCAGTATTGCTGCGAGTTGCTCGCCAGCGCTGGCCCGTGCGTGGCCAAACGCATGTTTGGCGGATGGGGCATCAGCACCGACGGGCTGACCATCGCCATCATTGCCGACCTGGGGTCGGGCGAAAAACTCTGGCTCAAGGCCACGGACGAGAACCGTCACCAATGGGAGGCGGTCGGTTGCCAGCGCTTTACCTACCAGTCCACCAAGGATGGCGAACCGGTCTCACGTGGCATGAACTACTACAGCGCCCCGGAGGAGGCCATGGATTCAGCCAACGCCATGGCAGCTTGGGCTCGCCTGGCGCTACAGGCGGCCCTGACTGCCAAGGCGCCCAAACCCCGCCGCCCAGCCACGCCGCGCCAGCAAAAGCCGACACGTTTGGGCAAGCCACGCGACAAGGTCTGATGCCACGGCCCCCCACGCGGCACGGGGAGCCTGCGCGGCCCGTGCAGCAGGCGACCAGACCAACCTGGCAGCGCCGCCCGGGTCGCCTTCGCTCCAGGACTCCAGCACAATCCGTTGCCCGCGCTGCAGCGTGAACCGGTCCCCGGCCCGCAACACCAAGTCGCCCAGATCATTGCCTGCGCCGGCGTGGGGGCCGTCCAGCGTGGCCCAGACCCGCCCCTGCGCGATGTGCAGCTCCAGCGCAATATCCGCCTGAAACTGCAGCGCCCGCCCAGGGGCCATCTGCCAGCACAGCGTCTTCACGGGCTCCAGGGCGGATGATGATTGTTGCGAATTCAGAACGGTTTTCGAGGCCATGGCATTTCTCCTGCTACTCAGTTACCAAGTGACAAGACATCAACTTGGCAGTGAATGATCACACTGGGGTGCTTCACAGTCCAATGAAATCGCGCTACGCTATTGATGCGTTTATCGAATCAATCAACCCAGCATGCAACACCACCACACCGCCCTGCGCACCCGCAGCATTGCCGTCGGCCATTTACGCGCCTTCCTGGCCGTGACCCAGCATCTGAACTTTCGTGCGGCCGCCGAGGAGCTGGCGCTGACCCAGTCCGCTGTCACGCGCCAGATCCAGGCGCTGGAGAGCGAGATTGGCGTTGCCCTGTTCCTGCGCCACACCCGCGCAGTCGAATTGACCAGCGCCGGCACCCAGTTGCTGCGCGCCGTGTCGCCATCGCTGGAGCGCATCGACAATGCGGTGCGCTTCATCCGCCAGAACGCCGGGCGCAAGATCGTGTCCATCAGCACCTGGGCCTCATTCGCGTCGATGTGGCTGATCCCGCGGCTGGAATCCTTCCAGCGCGAGCACCCGGACATCGATATCCGCATCGACGCCACCGACGTCTCCGTGGACCTGGAAACCTCCGACGTGGACCTGGTGCTGCGCTATGCGCTGCCCACCACCGTGCCAGCCCAGGCCGAGCGCCTGTTTGGTGAACAACTCACGCCGGTGGCCAGTCCCTGGTTGCTCAAGAGCAGCCCGCCGCTGAAGAAGGCCAAGGACTTGACCCAGTTTTCGCTGATCGAAGCCGGCGACGCTTACCGCAGCCAGCACATGGAATGGCTGACCTGGCAGCGCTGGCTGGACGCCCAGGGGCTCAAAGGCTTCGAGCCCAAGCGCTGGTTGTACTTCAACTACGCGCACCAGATCGCGCAGTCCGCCCTGACCGGCCAGGGCGTGGCGCTGACCCGCATGCCGCTGATTGCCGACAGCCTGGCCAGCGGCGATCTGGTCGAGGTGCTGCCCGGCACCCGCCTCGAATCACCGCTGGCCTATTGGCTGATGATTGGCCCGCGCAGCGGCCAGCGGCCGGAAATCAAGGCCTTCTGCGCCTGGCTGCACGCCCAGGCACGCACCACGCGCCAGACCATTGGCGAAGAGCACGCGTGACTAGACAACTTGCGTCGGCCAGGTCACCGCAGACACTTTCCCTGCTCTGTAAGCAAAAGTAAGCCCGGTCAACTCCGTCAAACACTTGCCGTTGTAATTGCATGCCCGGTGAAACCATTGGGCTGCTCAACACAGTCGGAGCCCGTACGACTGTTGTTACAGCCAAGAAAGTCAAGCACAGACGCACTAACGAGGCTGATGCAAAGACTGCCGCCAAGCCGGCGGACGCTGCGACCAAGCAAGCTGCATCACGCTGTTGGTCGGTTCGGGGGTGCCGGGGAAACTTGGCGCCCTTTTTCACAACCAAGGCACAGGAAAGACCCATGTTGGCTCCTGCAATGCGCCAAACGTGCGCAAGTGCACAGACGCCAGCCCACATACTTGGTATTCTGCCAACCGGCGCTGTAGATAGGATAGCGCGCGTGTCTTCTGTCGCTGGCTGGCAAATGTTATAGACACTCATACTCTTGGAGAAATCGCATGAAGAAACTTGTAGTCCTTGCTCTGGGCGTGTGCGCACTGGCATCAGCAGTTGCACAAACCAATGTCGGCGTTTCCATCGGCATCAATCAACCCGGTGTCTATGGCCGCATCGACATTGGCAACTACCCGCAACCCCGCCTCGTGTACCCACAACCCGTGGTGATCATGCAGACACCGGTTGCAGTCCAGCAGCAGCCCATTTACCTGTATGTGCCTCCGGGCCACCAGAAAAACTGGGCCAAGCATTGCGGGCGCTACAACGCCTGCGGCCAACCCGTCTACTTTGTGCAGGAAGACTGGGTGCGCGAACGCTACGATGAGCGGCGTGGTCACGGTAACAACGGCAACCGCGGCCGCGACAAGGGCCACGGCAAGGGCAACCGGGACTAAGACCGGCTACAGGATCGCGTTGGGGTTTTCTCCACGCTCGTACACCACGTGCGCGCGACCCACAATCAGCGGGTCGAGCTTGCCGATCTGCGGCAGGTCCTTGTTGGTGTAGGGCAGCTTGTGCAGCACGTAGCGCATGGCATTCAGGCGTGCGCGTTTCTTGCAATCGCTCTTGATCACGGTCCACGGTGAGTCCGCCGTATCAGTCTCAAAAAACATGCCTTCCTTGGCGCGGGTGTAGTCCTCCCACTTATCCAGCGACGCCAAATCCACCGGGCTCAGTTTCCACTGTTTCAAGGGATGACTCTCGCGCTCCTTGAAGCGGCGGCGCTGCTCCTTGCGGCTCACACTGAACCAGAACTTGATCAGGTGCACGCCACTGCGCACCAGGTGACGCTCGAACTCGGGCGTCTGGCGCATGAACTCGTTGTACTCCTCCTGGCTGCAAAAGCCCATGACCCGCTCGACCCCGGCGCGGTTGTACCAGCTGCGGTCCAGCAGCACGATCTCCCCGCGCGTGGGCAGGTGCTGTACATAGCGCTGAAAGTACCACTGACCGCGTTCCATCTCGCTGGGCTTTTCAAGCGCCACCACGCGTGCACCACGCGGGTTGAGGTGCTCCATAAACCGCTTGATAGCACCACCCTTGCCAGCGGCGTCGCGTCCTTCGAACAGGATCACCACGC
Organism: Burkholderiales bacterium; assembly: GCA_038327925.1. GTDB lineage: Bacteria > Pseudomonadota > Gammaproteobacteria > Burkholderiales > Burkholderiaceae_C > Allorhodoferax. The sequence goes on from JBBQLM010000017.1 coordinate 74,879, forward strand.
GTTGGCCCGACTCCTTGACCCATGCCTGCAGCTTGAGTAGTTCCACCTGCAATTGGAACTTCTGCGACTCATAGCTGGAGCGGCGCATGAGGTTGCGGTAGGGGTAACCTCCGTCGCGCCAATCGTCGGCCAATTCGTCATCGGGATGCAGGACGCCCTTCTTGCTGGAACTGCTTTTCAGACGACCGTTCAAGGCCTCACGCAAAACACGGGCGTCATCAGCAGACGCACCTTCCAGCATGGCGCGCAGGCCCTTGGCGCGCTCGGCGGCCGTGCCTTGGGCGTTGGGTCGCACCAGCTCCAGTGCTGCGGCAACTGCCTTGCCCTGAGCGGCCTCCACCGCCTGTTCCGCGACAAACTTGCCGATGGCACGCGCGCGGGTCGTCGGCGCAATGTCCCCCTGGACCGCCTTGCGCGGTGTGGCGGGCTTGGCTTTTTTTCGAGCGGGGGTGGGCTTGGGCAACGGTACGGGCGTGTCGGTCATGATCAGTAATCCTTAGATGGGCCAGACCACGCCATGGTTATTCAGGATGGCATCCAGCGGCACATCGTGCGGCTCGGGCTCGAAGTCCTCCACAAAGCCCACGCCAAAACCCAGCCCCACGGTAAAGGGCTTGGGCTGCAGCGCGGCCATCATGCGGTCATAAAAACCGCCGCCGTAGCCCAGACGGTAGCCGCCCGGCCCATAGCCCACGCACGGGGCAAACAACAGGGTGGGCACAATGACCTCGGTGTCCTTGGGCTTGGGGATGCCGTAGGCGTCTTCTTCCATCGGGCAGCCCGGATACCAGGCGTGGAAGGTCATGGTCTTGTGCTCCTTGTTGACCACTGGCAGTCCAATGCGGCGCAACTGCGGCTGGTCCAGCAATTCGCCGTCTTCCTTCCAGCGGTGCAGGGCCGGCAGGGGGTCAAACTCGCCCTTGATGGGCCAGTAGGCACCGATCACCGTTTCGGGTCGCCCCACCAGCCAGATGCGCATGACCTGTTGCAACAAATCGGCCTGCTGTAGCCTATCGGGCAGGTTCAGGCGTTTCTCCAGCAGGGCCTTTCGCAGGGCTTTCTTGGCCGCTGCCTTCGATTCTTCTGAGTTGTCCATAATCTCCACATGCAGTTTTCAGCCATTCTGACATCGATAGCGCTTACCGGCGCAATTCTGGTGTCCACTTCCGCCACGGCCCAGCCGTCCATCCCTGATGCAACCCGCGCCGACAGCCTCGTCCAGGAGGCCGCGCAGGCCTACAAGCAGCGCGACCGCAAGCGCCTGACTTCCCTGCTGGGCCAGTTGCGCGGCCACACGCTGGAACCCTGGGCCGCCTACTGGGACCTGTCCGCACGCCTGGACGAGGCCAGTGCCAGCGAGGTGCAGGATTTCTTTACCCGCTATGCCGGCAGCTACCAGGAAGACCGCCTGCGCACCGAATGGCTGCTGCAACTGGGCCGCAACCGCAACTGGGTGGCCTTCAACCGCGAGTATCCGCTGTACCGCATGAATGACGACAAGTCGGTGCGCTGCTATGCCCTGCTGGCCGAGCACTTGAGCAGTGGCGTGGACAACACGGCCCAGGTCCGGGACGTCTGGCTGGGTATGAAGGACGCCGACGAAGGCTGCGCCGCCGCCGCCGAGCAGCTGGTCAAGGATCACACCACTTCCAAACACATGGTCTGGCAGCGCGCACGCCTGGGCATGGAGAACGACCGCCTGCGCGTGACCACCCAGGCGGTTGGCATCGTCAGTCCCGGATCGGTCAGCACCGTCAACAGCATCTACCTGCACCCCAGCAAATACCTCAATGACAAACTGACGGCCATCCAGCCCAAGACGCGCGAGTTGGTGTCGCTGGCGCTGATCCGCCAGGCCTATTTGGACCCGGCCGAAGCTGCAGAGGAAATCGACAAGCTACGCTGGCGCACCCAGCTCACGCAGGAGGAACGCAGCTGGATCTGGGGCGTGATCGGCAAACGCGCCGCACAGAAGCTCTCCAATGACGCACCAGACTACTTTGCCCGCGGCCAGGCGAACCACATGCATGACGACCACCTGGCCTGGCAGGTACGTGCCGCGCTGCGCGCTGCACGCTGGTCCCAGGTGCTGTCCGCCACCGGTGCGATGAGCGAGGCCCAGCGCAGTGACCCTGCCTGGGTCTATTGGCGCGCGCGCGGCATGCTGCTGCAAACCACGTCCGAAAGCGCCCGCGCGCAGGCCCTGCAGCTGCTGCAGAGCATTGCCGGTGTGCGCGGCTTCTACGAACAACTGGCGCTGGAGGAACTGGGCCAACGCATCACCGTGGCCGCCAAACCCGAGGCGCTGACGCCTGCCGAACAGGAAGCCGCCCGGCAGAACCCTGGCTTGAACCGGGCGCTGTACGCTATCCGCATCGGCCTGCGCCCCGAGGGTGTGCGTGAGTGGAACTACAGCACCAATCTGCATGTGCGTGGCGGCATGGATGACCGGGGCCTGCTGGCCGCCGCCGCCCTGGCCTGCCAGCACGAGGTCTGGGACCGCTGCATCAACACCAGTGAGCGCACCAAGGCCGTTATCGACTCCGAACAGCGATTTCCCATGCCATTCAAGGCCGCCGTGGTGGCGCGCACCAGCCAGATCGGGCTGGACCCGGCCTACGTCTACGGCCTGATCCGCCAGGAAAGCCGCTTCATCATGGATGCCAAATCCGGCGTGGGTGCCTCCGGCCTGATGCAGGTGATGCCCGCCACCGCGAAGTGGACCGCCAAGAAGATCGGCCTGACCAGCTTCCAGCCACAGCAGATCACCGACCGCGACACCAACATCGCCATCGGCACCGGCTACCTGAAGCTCGTGCTCGACAGCTTTGATGGCTCCATGCCCCTGGCCGCCGCCGCCTACAACGCCGGCCCCAGCCGTCCACGCAGCTGGCGGGGCCAAAGCGGCGGTCCGGTCATGGAAGCAGCCATCTGGGCCGAGAACGTGCCCTTTACCGAGACCCGCGACTACGTCAAGAAGGTGCTGTCTAACACCACCAATTACGCCGCGCTGATCACCGGCCAGCCCCAGTCGCTCAAGGCCCGCCTGGGCAGCGTGGGGCCCAAGGATGCCGCCATGCCAGAGACCGGCCTGGACCTGCCCTGAGCATCAATACCTGTTTAATAAGGAAGCCGCATGCTGAAACTCTACATTGGCAACAAAAACTACTCCTCCTGGTCCATGCGCCCCTGGGTGCTGCTGCAGCAAAGTGGCATTCCGTTCCAGGAAGTCATGGTGCGCTTTGACTCCTTCGAGGCCAACTCCAGCTTCAAGAAAACCTTGCAGGGCGCAACCCCCACCGGCAAGGTGCCGTTGCTGGTGGATGGCGACCTAGCCATCTGGGACACGCTGGCCATTGCCGAATACCTGGCCGAGCAGTTTCCCGAGAAGCACCTGTGGCCCACCGACAAGGCTGCGCGCGCCCGCGCCCGCAGCATCTGCGCGGAAATGCACAGCGGCTTCACCGCGCTGCGCGGCAACTGTCCGATGAACATCGAGGCGCAGCTGGCCGAAACCGGCGCCCTGGTCTGGCGCGACAAGCCCGGCGTGCGCGCCGATGTGCAGCGCCTGGTGGACATGTGGAGTGCCCTGTTGCAGGAGCACGGCGGCCCCCTGCTGTTTGGCGACTTCAGCGTGGCCGACGCCTACTTTGCGCCGGTCTGCATGCGCCTGAAGACCTACGCCCTGCCGGTGCCACCGGCAATAGCCTCCTACGTGGAGCGCGTCTGCGCGCTGCCTGGCGTCAAGGCCTGGATCACCCAGGCACTGGCGGAAAAAGATTTCCTGGACTTCGAAGAACCGTACCGCCTGAAAGCCTAGGAACACACCGATGGAAACCTACCTGGTCGGCGGTGCCGTGCGCGATGCACTGATGGGCTTGCCGGTCCAGGACCATGACTGGGTGGTGGTGGGCGCCACACCGCAGGAACTGGTGGACCAGGGCTTTGTGCCGGTGGGGCGGGACTTTCCGGTTTTCCTGCACCCAGAGACCAAGGAGGAATACGCCCTGGCCCGCACCGAGCGCAACACCGCCCCCGGCTACCGCGGCTTTGCGGTCCACGCCGCACCCGATGTGACGCTGGAAGACGATCTGGCCCGGCGCGACCTCACTATCAATTCAATAGCTGTACACGCAGATTTTACGAGGGCTAACACCCTATTTTCCTCTGAAGGACCGTCGCTGGCGGCAACCTGGGAGGCCAGTGGCGCGCTGGTCGATCCCTACGGCGGCCGGCAGGACATTGCCCACAAGGTGCTGCGCCACGTGACCCCCGCCTTTCGCGAAGACCCGGTGCGCATACTGCGACTGGCCCGCTTTGCCGCCCGCTTCACCGACTTCCACGTCGCCCCCGAAACTCTTGATCTGATGCGCGACATGGTGGCCGCTGGCGATGTCGATCACCTGGTGGCAGAGCGCGTCTGGCAGGAGATAGCCCGCGGCCTGATGGAGGCGCAGCCCTCGCGCATGTTCGCCGTGCTGCGCGACTGCGGCGCGCTGGCGCACCTGCTGCCCGAACTGGACCGCCTGTGGGGCGTGCCGCAAAGCGCAGAGCACCACCCCGAGGTGGACACCGGCGTGCACGTCATGCTGGTACTGGACCTGGCCGCCCACATGAAGACCAGCCCGGAGGTGCGCTTTGCCTGCCTGGTGCACGACCTGGGCAAGGGCACAACGCCGGCCGACGTGCTGCCGCGCCACATCGGCCACGAGGAGCGCAGTGTGCGCCTGCTGCGCACGCTGTGCCAGCGCCTGCGCGTGCCGGTGGACTGCAAGGAACTGGCCGAGGTCGTGGCGCGTGAGCACGGCAACATCCACCGCAGCGCCGATCTCAACGCCGCGGCGATCGTACGCCTGCTGGAGCGCTGCGATGCGATCCGCAAGCCGGCCCGCTTCGCAGACGTTCTGCTGGCCTGCGAATGCGACGCCAGGGGGCGCCAGGGGCTGCAGGACACGGCCTACCCGCAAGGTCCCCGCCTGGCACAGGCGCTGCAGCAGGCGCTGTCGGTTGCTACCGACGTGATCGCTGCACAGGCTCAGGCAGCGGGGGCTACCGGCCCCAAGATTGGCGAATGGATTCACCGGGCGCGGGTGCAGGCGGTATCCCAGGCGGCCATGCCGCTCGCCTGATCAGTTCAAGGCCGAGGTCAGGTCGCCCGCCTTCTGCCGCACACCGGGCAGGGGTTGCAGGTCAAAACGGCGGGTGATGAACTTGAGGATGGAGGTGGTGTCCATCGGTGTCGAGTCGATGGCGCCCTTCTTGACATGCGGTCCGATCAGGATGGTGGGGACGCGTGTACCCGGGCCGAAACGGTCTCCCCAGCCGGGACCGCTGGGCGGCGGCACGTGGTCCCAATAGCCTCCGTTCTCGTCATAGGTCACCACCACCAGCATGTTCTTCCATTGGGGGCTGGCCTTGAGCCGGTCGAGCACACCGCTGATGTGGGCGTCACCCGTCATGATGTCGGTGTAGGACGGGTGCTGGTTGTCCACGCCAGAGGGTTTGTAGAAGCTCACGGCAGGCAGTGTGCCCTGCTCCACGGCCTTCAGGAAATCATCGCCGTCGCGCAGATGCCGTGCGCGCTCGGGCGTGCCGGGGGCAAAACCGGCAAAGTAGTTGAACGGCTGGTGGTGCGGCTGGAAGTTGGGTGAACCGTCACCCCGGTGGTAGATCACTTTGCGCTTCTGGTCCGGCGCCTGCATGCCATCTTCCACCGCCTGTGTGTAACCCTGGGCAAACCAGGCCCAGCTCACGCCCTTGGCCGACAGCGTGTCACCAATCGTGGCGGCGGTTTGCGGTGGCACGGGTTCACCTGAGTCATGACGGCCAATTTTGACGCCCAGCGGGTTGGCCAGG